>NZ_ARWA01000001.1:2845268-3540358 GCF_000385335.1 Methyloferula stellata AR4
ATAGAAGCTTTCATCAAACAGGTCTGATTGCCTTATCAGATCAACGTCTGCCCTCCGCAGGTCGTCAGTCGCTCCGCGCGCCAGAACCACCAAGTCAATCTGTTTTGGACTATTGACGTCTTCATCGTCATTCTCTGCAAGCCTCGTCTGCAATTTAGGCATAGCTGCTTCCGAAGATCGGACAGAATTTGTCTCATCTCGCCTTCGAGCCGACGTCAAGGCAAAATAATATTTTAAGTCAAACTGCAGATGCGGATCGCGCCCTTCTTTCGCGCCATGCATTATGAAATGCACGAGCGGATTCATGCCTGACGCGGCGACGTCCGGGTTCTGCTTCAGATAGAATTTCGTATCGAAGAGCGGACCTGGATTGCGGCCTTCGCCCGCGCCCGTTTCAAAATAATGCAGGACGGCATCGACCGGCGTGCCGCGAAGGTCCGGATAATTTTCCTTATACCAAATGGGGTCCATGAGAGCGGAAGATCGAAGCACAGCCATGGCTTTGGCTGCGTGCCATTTCGCTTTTGCGTGCCGGGGAAGAAATCGAATGGCTTCAAACATATTGGAACGTCACAGCTCCTGCGGCCTAACGGCCGCGCGTCCCTCCGCACGTCCGTGGCGCAGATAATGCGCGAGCGGATTCATGCCCGCCGCGCGTACGTCCGGATGAGTCAGAAGATAAAAATTCGTATGGAAATCGGGGCCGGCATCGCGGCCTTCACGCCAGCCATGCAGCATGTAATGGAGAAGCGGATTCATGCCGGAGTGGCGCACATCCGCATAGCGATCGAGATACCAGCGCGTATCGAAAAACGGATTCGGCCGATAGCCGCGCAAATAACCTTCTTCCAGATAATGCCGGACAGGTCTGAGCCAGCTTTCGGCCGCATCCTTATATTCGGCCCTGTACCAGTCCGCGTCGAAGAGGCCGCTACGCTGGAGTCTGCCTTCGGCGCGATGGGTTGGAGCGAATAACGGGAGGCCTTTTATCCAAGCGCGTCCATTGCGATGTTTCGCTAGCCTGGCTTCGGTATCGACAAGCTGGCTTCGGAGTACTTGAATCTCACCTTCGTATCTGTCGTGCAGCTCCGAGCGCGCGGAAGCCGCCGTCGCGGCCGCGGTGACGGACGCCTTTTGCAGACGCTGCAACTCGACTGATAGTCCGGCATGCTCAGAGGCAAGTCTGTTTTTTTCAGTAACCATCTGAGCGAGCGCCGCTTCGACTGCCGCATTGTTTCTCTCGGCTTCGGCCAATGCTGTCTGGTGAAATGCCTCGAGCTTTTGTTTCTCGGCCCGTACTCGTTCAAGGTCGGCGGCGAAGGCAGCTTCTCCCTGCTCCAATTGCGCGCTGCGGCTCGCAAGGAGCGCCATGGTCTTGGCGGCTTCGCGGCGCTGGGCGTCGATCGTGACGGCGAGCTGATCCTTTTCGGCGAGAAGCGCCGAGATCTGTGCGGTGTGGCTTTCGACGCGGCTCTTGAGTTCGATATTCTCGTCGTTCGCCTGGACACGCGCGGCTTCGGACTGCGCCCGGCCGATATCGGCAAGCGCCGCCCCGGCCTCGGTCTCAGCGAGACGTGCCGCAGCCGCGCCTAGAGCCTCATCCCGGGCCTGCAATTCGGCGGATAGACGGTCGCGATCCTGCTGAAGCGAGATTAATCCGGCATGGGCATCTGCCTGCCGCGCATGCAGAAGGTCGCGCTCGCTTTGAACGGCTATTATGCGCGTCTGCAAGTCCTCGATGCCGATCTCATAATCCATCAAGAGCCGCCCGAACATCGCGCTCGATTGTTCGACCACGTGCCGGATCTCGTTCAATTTCTCCGCTGCCGAATTGGAGAACGGATTATGCGCCAGTTCGAGGAGAGCTTCGTAAGCGGCGATCGTCCATTCGTGGACGTCGGAATGCGCGCTTAACTCGGCATGATCAACCCTGTTGTGAACGAGCTCGGTTTTGAGAAAATGTTCTATGTCATGGGCTGAGCGGTCGGATAGGCGCGGCCAAGCCAGCCCCGTGTCGTTGGAAATCTTTTCGGAAATCCGTCGCCAATCCGAAATGAAGTCGTTCCAAGTGACAATCGAGCGTGCAACATTTCGGGACTCTAATTCCGCGTCGAGCACATGGCGTAGCCACAGCAGCAAGCCCTTGGTCAACGGCATTCCGTCTCGTGCCTTGAGCGATTGCGCGACCTCCAAAGGCGAGCGGATCGGAATCACGACTCTCGGATTGACATCCATCTCCTTGAAAATATCGAGCCAGAAAGGCGCGAAGCGGCAGATGCGGGGATCTTTCAAAACGGACAGCGGCGCAGAGTCGAATTCTGCCTGGAACAGGTCTTTGGCCCGTTCCTTATAGCCGGCGGCGACCGGAGATCCGTACCAAAGGGGATTGAATTTCCGCCAATCGTGCCAGATGGAACCGGCGGCGGCGAGAAGCTCGTCGTGAAGTTCCATAATCGGACGGGATTCGAAATAACCGGCCGGGTTTGTAGGACTGCCGGGCATCAAATGTTTAGGCGCCGCGCCGCCCAATTTCGTCAGAGTGCCGGCGACAGCGCTCGTGCCGCTTCGATGCATGCCCAAGACGATAATAACGTCCGACATAGTCCAACTCACGCTGCAGAAAGAAATTACATCATGTTTCGATTGTCTTCGCGAGGATGCGCTCGACCACGCTGTCTCCCGGCTTCGCCATCACTTCACCACCGTTGCTATACTTGCGCCTGAGGCCGCCGGCGCCACAGCCATGTCGAAGATCCCAATAACCTTCTCGACGTCGGTGAGCGGTGCATTCGACACATAGAGAAAGTCCCGGTTGATCATGCGGAAATTTTGCGCGGCGAATAGGCTGCTCGGGTTATGCATGTTTAACCGGTAGATCACGGGTATCATGCGATCCGCTTGGATGAAGGGGCTGTCCGGACGAAGGATCTGAACGACGTTTGCCGGCTCATAACGCACGACAAACACGCCCGAAGCATCGGATCGTTGATCGAGGAGGCCACCCGCCTTCGCCAAAGCCTGCGATAGCGAAATGCCTTCCGCATCGAAGGAAATTTCGGCGTTCCGACCGGTCGCCCCATAAGCGATGAAAGTCTGCGGGTCGCGAATCAAGGTCAAAACATCATCCGGGCGCAGATAAATATTCTCGCGCGGATCGGAGGCCACCCGGCTCATGGGGACGCGGACAGTGGTGGCGCCGCGAGACAATTGAACATAGGTCTCGTTTATGGGCGCGCGAATGCCGCCGGCCTCCGCGACGACATCCATGATCCGGTCGCCCTTCACACTCAAGGGCACTCTGGCACCATTCACGACTTCGCCGGTGACGGTAACGGTGTTGCTGACGGACTTGGTTACGTTGATCAGGACCTGTGGCTGAATCGCTTTGCCATCAAGCGCCTTTTCAACGATCGCCTGTACCTCGCGTGTCGTACGCCCCGCGACACGAACCCGGCCCGCATAGGGAACCGTGATCGCGCCATCGCCGCCGACAACTTGATCCGGAATGGTGGCGCTCTTCGAGCCGGTGGTAAATTTATCGGCGACGAGTGGTCCTGAAAACAGGCCGCCCGCGCTCGCCTCCCAGATGGTCACTGAAACGGCATCGCCAACGCCGATTTTCGGTTCGGCCGAGTGGCGATAATCGCTGAAGCGGGCCTGGAAGCTATCAGGCCCACGCCGTCGCAAAAGGTCAACGACCACCGAATCGACATCGATCAGCTCATAGCGCGGCGCGAGCGGGCTTCCGGCTTGCGAGAGAATGTCGTCCGCGCTCGGCCCGGACGTTGGGATAGCCGAACAACCAGCCATGGGAAGCAAGGCGAGGGGCCAAAATGCGCACCCCCAAATTCTCCAAAACTGATTCATGCAAAAGCCGCCCACATTGCGGGAATCCCTTGCCATCGTGAGGGTCCAACGGCGACCACCGTCAGCAGGTAGCGCTTAGGCTTCCGTAGCGACATCCAATATCTTCCCTAGAGATATTCGAACTGATCACGCATAATGTGAGTGACAACAGCTATCAGACTAAGCCGCGATGAATTACACTAACTTATAATTCATCGAAGCCAACGACGGCTTTGCGACTATAATGCCTTAAAAGTTGCAGCGATCGTAATAGTTGCTGTTTTGCAACATGTATTTCTTTATTAAACCGCGGACTAGCCGGCATTCCGTTACGGTGCCAAAAATAGTTGCTGGACGGCGGCGATTCAGATGGGGGCCTACTTGTCCATTTTGATTTCGCACGATGAAACCGCTCGCTGCAGCCCCTTGCTTCGACCGCCAATACGCATTCAAACGAGTCTGCTGGCGCGGCGCGAGCGAACCCTGCTTGATTGGCTGTGCGAGCATATGCCAAGCGCCATCACACCGGATCGTCTTACCTGGATCGGCGTGTTTGGGGCCTTTATCGTCTTTGCCGGATATGTTGGCAGCCGTTACAGCCCGGCCTATCTCTGGCTTGCTTCGTTAGGCTATTTCATCAATTGGTTTGGAGATTCGCTCGACGGAAGTCTGGCGCGATATCGGGGCATCGAAAGACCGCGGTACGGCTATTTTCTCGATCATTCAGCGGATGCGATCGCGATCCTCTTAATCATGATTGGCCTCGGACTTTCCGGCTATGTTCGCATGGATGCGGCACTGTTCGCGCTGCTCGGTTACTTTATGCTCTGCATCTACGTCTTCCTATGTAATCATGTTACAGGACGTTTCCAGCTTACCTTTCTTTCACTCGGACCAACCGAGCTCCGTGTCGGGCTCCTGGCACTGAACGCCCTCATGTATTTCGGATTCAGCGCGAAGTTTTCGTTCGGCGGCCAGGACTTATCGAGTTTCGACCTCATTTTGATAGGCGACGGACTGATTTCGATCTTTTTGGCTGTCGCCAACATGGCGAAAGTCCTCAAGGAGCTGAAGCAGGAGGATCCCGCGGTGCCGGGGCATTTGGAGATGTCTTTGAATTCTTCTGTCGTGTCCGACCTGTTCAAAACGGGGTTCAGCGGGGCCGAACCGCTCAAAGCGTCGACAGGAACTCTTCGACCACGTTGAAATAATTCCCCCAATCCAGCGCGGGCTTGTTTTCATGCCCTGCCGCCGCCGCATGATTTGGCTGAGCGCGCGCCGATCCGCGAATCGTCTCAAGCCATCGCTCTCCATCAATGGGACTGATGGTTGTGATCCGACCGGCTCCGATATCCTCAAAGACCTCGAGATTAGACGCGATCACCGGGGCACAAGCTGCGAGAGCCTCGACAACCGGCAATCCAAATCCTTCGGCAAATGTCGGCATGAGAAGCGCGCGGGCGCCGTCAAGCAATCGCTTGAAGCCTGGTGTTGAAAGGCCGGAGACTTCGAGCACGTGATTGCCGATCGTCTGACAGCGCTCGAGCATGTTGACCGTGCTTTCATTCTCCCATCCCCGATTGCCGATGATGACGAGTTTCGGCGCGGCGGCGCCGTCGCGCCGAACCAGTTCGCGCCAGACCTGCAGGAGCAGCAGATGGTTTTTGCGGGGCTCGATTGTTCCGCAGACGACAAAATAGGGGTGCCCGAGAAGCGCGGGATCCAGGGCCTCGCGGCGTGCGAATATCGGATCGGCCGGCACGGGTGCAACGAGGATCGGAAATTCAAACCGGCCGAGAGATTCGAGATGCTTCCTGAGTGCATCTTTCACGGTCTTCGTCGCAACGATCGCTCCGGCCCCGAACTCGGCAAGATTTCGGAGGCGGGCCAGATGCCTTGCATATTCACTTCGCGGGAAGAACTCGGGGGATTCGAGCGGCAGAAGATCGTGAATGAAGAAGACGGGTTTCACATCCAAACGGCTCTTCATCCAGCCGAAGTAAGACTTGTTCCAGAGTGGCAATTGACTGGTGTTGAGATAAATCGCGCTCTTGCCGGCATTTGCGCCAGGAGAGCGGCCCAACGGCACGCCGTGCCGGCCAATCAGCCGAAGGATTGGACCGCCACGCCGGCGCCGGCCGACCGATATGCGCCGTGCCGTGAGCGATTTGGGTGCGCGGCCGCTGATCCAGTCGAGGATCTGCCGATAGTCTTCATCATGGTCTGGGGAATTATTTTCTCCCCAATGGTTGCAAACGGCATCAACCACCGTCTTGGCTATCTCTGGAGATATGAGGCGCGGCCCCAGCAACGTCAGCATCATTCCTGTGCTGTCTGGGCGTGCCGGATCGATGAAATGCCGTGCAAAGGCGGAATCAATGCGATCGATTCCATTTGGCGTCCGCGTCACCAATCGCGCCGTGAGCCGAGTGATGTCGTAAATGATGGGACGGGCCATCTAGACCTGCAATGCGAGCGTGCAATCATCCGTAATGGGCCTGCGGCGCTCGGCGCGCCCGGCCACGCCGGCTAAAGCCTGCGAGGTCCCGGGCGCATACCACGAGTGGCCGGTTGCCGGAAGGCGTGCGGCGCGACCTTCTGCAATTCGCGGCGTATCGCGTGCTCGTCTTCAGCCGAGCCGACCCGGAACTGGCCGATCAGGCTCGCCAATCGTTCGGCTTCCTGCGACAGCGAATGGCTCGCCGCGGTTGATTGCTCGACCATAGCCGCATTCTGCTGCGTCACCTGATCCATCTGATTGACGGCGGAGTTGATTTCGGTGAGCCCGGTTGCTTGCTCTTTCGCCCCGGTCGCGATCTCGGCGACGACCTGGTTGATCTCGGTCACCTGGGCGATGATCCGTTCGAGCGATTTGCCCGTCTCGGCAACGAGCTTCACGCCATGATCGACCTGCGTGGTTGAAGCCGAAATCAGGCTCTTGATTTCTTTCGCCGCCTCGGCCGAACGCTGCGCGAGCGCGCGCACTTCCGAAGCAACGACCGCGAAACCGCGGCCGGCATCGCCTGCGCGCGCGGCTTCCACACCTGCGTTCAGCGCGAGTAGATTGGTCTGAAAGGCGATCTCATCGATAACGCCGATGATCTGGCTAATCTGTTTCGCCGATTTGGCGATGCCGTCCATGGCTTCGAAGGATTGGCGCACGACCACCGCGCTTTTTTTAGCGTCTTCATCCGCAGCCTTCACGACCTGACGCGCATGGTTTGCACCCTCGGCCGATCTTTTGACTGTCGCAGTGATCTCGTCGAGCGCGGCCGCGGTCTCTTCAAGACTTGCCGCTTGCTGCTCGGTCCGGCGCGATAGATCATCGGAGGCCGCCGATATTTCCTGCGTCCCCGAATGAATCGCACTTATGCTGTCGGCAACGCTCTGCAGGGTGTCTTCAAGCTGCATGATCGCAGCATTGAAGTCCGTCTGGAGCTGACGATAGGCCTCGGGCATATTCGCAGACAAGCGAAAGGTCAGTTCCTTGGCCGCGAGCTTCGAAAGACCGGCGCCGATCGAATTGACGACGTCGCGATCGCGTTTGATCGTCTCCTCTTCGGCGCGATGGCGCTCCTCTTCCATCTCCTTCATGGCGGTGAGGTCCTGGACCGTCTCGAGCACCGCGACGAGTTCGCCTTGTTCGTCGCGGATCGGGCCCGCGTTGAACGCCAAATAGCGGCGCACGCCGCGCGGAAGATCGCACCAATTATGAGCCTTCATCCAACCATTGTCAGCGGCTTGATCGGCATGAGCCGCGTAAAGCGTGCCGGCGTTTGCGCCACCGCCGGAGAGCACCAGATCGAGGAGGCAGGGCCGGGCGGCCGGGTAGAAGCCCTTCCAATGGTCTCGTGTGCCGAGAACCTTCGAGGCCGCGAAGCCGGTGAGGTCTTCGCACGCCTTGTTCCAGATGATTACCGTGCCGGTGCGATCGAGCGCGAACATCGGCACGTCCATCTGTTCGATGAAACTCATAATGAATTTGGGATTTTCAAATGACCGGGCGTCTGGTTCCCGCTTCCGAAATAATGTGCTGAGGCGATCCATGTGGGACATCTCTGATGCGTCTTCGCCAGACCACAATGAATGTCTGGGCCGACGGTATGCCAATCAACAGCGTACGAAAGGAAGGTTAATTAAATCTTTTGAGGCAAAGTTCGCAGTCCGTGACGATATGGTTCGCCGTCGCTGCTCGCTTCAGCCCTCATGAGTGCTTCGTGAGAGCGAGATGATCAGCATGCATCAATTGTGCGATCATGGCGATCGCAAAGCCTGCATCAAACTCGGCATGATTCAGCAAAATCACGACCGGATGGAAGCGTGGTATCATTCACATCCGGAATGGTTCTGGTGGGAACATTGATCGGCTGGGGCTCGCACTATCGCAGTCCCGCGTGCTTCCATTGACGCTCGCATATTGAACGCTTCGCACACACGCAATCGTGTTCGCTGGCGCGGAACACTCTGCAAGAACTGAGGGTTAACGCAACGAACGGATTGGTGTTCTTAAAGGAGAGTCCAATGCTACGTAAAACGCTTATCGCTTTTGTCGCCACGGTCGCGCTCGGTTGCGTGCCGGCTACGACGAGCGCTTTCGCGCGTGGGGGTGGCGGTGGTGGCGGGCATGGCGGCAGCTTCGGCGGCGGTGGAATGGGTATGGGAGGCGGCCATTTTGGTGGTGGTTTCGGTGGCCTCGGTGGAGCTCATTTTGGCAGCCTGGGCGCTGGCCATATCGGCGGCCTCGGGCCGAGTCATATGGGCGGTACGTTCGCCGGCAGCCGCTTCGCCGGTCGCTTCGGTCATGACCACTTCCGCCGCTTTGGCTACGGCTATTATGGCTGCGACACCTATAATGGATATGCCTATTATCCCTATAACAGTTGCGCCTACGATCCCGATGCCGTCTTCTGAGAAATCGTCGGCGTAATGCTCAAAAAGGGCCGTCTCGCCGAGGCGGCCTTTTTTCTGTCAATCACATGTGGTTGAGCCCGGAGATCCAGTCCGGCGCTTGGAAAAGCACGAAGCTTTGCCCTTTTGACGCCGCGATGCTCTGTCAGTTAAACTCCATCCGCGAATTCAATTCGGATGGCAATCGACGCGCATGCTGCTGAAACCGGTTCCAGCTTTTGCCTTGCTCTGTGGTCTTGGTTTGACCGCGCATGCCGATGAACTCGCGCCTGCGCCCAACCTTCCGGTCTTTGCCTTGAACCCGCCCGCATTGGCGCCTGCGCCGTCTTCTTGGAGCGGCGGTTACGTCGGGAGCGAGGTGTTCGGCATTTCGGGCTCCGGCAGAGGCATGAAAGGCGGCGTCGGCGGCGACACCAACTTCGGCTATTATCACGAATTCAGCAATAATCTGGTGGTGGGCGTCCAGGGCTTAACGGGCTACACGCCATCGGTTTTCCGCAATAGCCGCTATAGCGGCTTCAATATCGCCGCGACGAATGTCATGGTCGGCTACGACATGGGGCAGTTCATGCCCTACATGACGGTGGGCGGCATTCTCGCGAAACCGCAAACGACAGGTATCGCCGGTTACACGGGAGCCAGCGATGCCGTCAACGGGCTCTTCAGCGGTTCGTCCGATCTGAGAGGGGCGGCCTCCGTCGGCGTCGGCTTCGATTACGTCGTGAACGACAAAGTGAAGGTGGGTTTTTCCGCGACGGTTACCCACGGCGCCCCGGGCTTCTATGGGCCGGAGCCATTTCCGTAGGGTCAGAATATTCAATTAATCGGACGTCATTGCGAGCGTAGCGAAGCAATCCAGGACCATCGGTTCCAGCCTTTGCGCTGGATTGCTTCGTCGCTCCGCTCCTCGCAATGACAAGGCCGTGACTTGGAGCCTATCTAAGAAAGAGACAGGCGGGTTTCATAAGGCCGCGCGCCATTCAGCGCCGCTTAATCGTCGCCATGCGCGGCTTCGTTGATGGTGATCGTTTTCATCTCGGAAAAATCGACGGCGATAGGCTCGCTTTTCTTCACCGCGAGCTGGAATGTCTTGATGACATGTTCGAGACGCCGATAGACCTCTTTATATTCCTCGGATGTGGTCGGCACATTGAGGGGCTTCAGGCAAAACTCGATAATTTCGCGAGGCCTTTCCAATTTGCTCATTTTTGTCGTTCCTTTGGAAAGCGCGCCTTGACCTGACGCTTGGTTGCAGCGGGGAGGGGTCGCGCCAACGATATAAGAAATCGCTCAAAAGCGAAACTAGGCCCTAAGGCTGGGCGCTATTGCCCATCTTTGCTGCGCTCGTCTCAAGCCGAAGCGCGGGATCTGTGTTAAGCCATTGTTTTAACGTATTTCTTATTGGAAAAGCCGAGTTGGCATTCAAGCCATGCTCTAAGCCTCGCGGCCACCGCTGCTTTCGAGAAAATCGCGCACCCGGTGCAGGACCTCGATCGCATAGGGATGGCAGACGGAGGGCGAGTGGTGCTCTTGCGTCGGCAGGCGGTGGGAATGCACCTCCGACAGCGCGACACTCAACATCTCGATGGCGCCGCGCCGCGACAAAGGCGTGGCCGCCGAGAGCACTTGAAAGACGGCTTCCTTCCGGCGCAAGGCTTCGGAATATTCTTCCTGAAGCGGGGTCGAGAAGAACGCTTCCTTCTGTTTGCGATTGGCCCTCATGCGTTCGTCTTCTGCCGACCAGAAAGCTTCGATCAGGCAGATCACGGGATCGGTTTCGGCGGAATGGGTCATCGAACGTTCTTCCCTGTTCGCGAAGACATCTTGGCCAGAGTTCCTCTCGTCTCATCCCCCCTTCGTGTTTCGTCGTTATGACAGGCATTAAAAAGCCGCCCGCGGATGGCGCGGGCGGCAAAGAATTCGTGCTGAAACAGCTCCGTTAAAAGGGGACTTTCTGTTACGCGATGATGACGTTGCACGGCTCCGCTGGGCGCTGCGGCGATTGAACTCAATCCTCGAGCGGGATGAGGAAAAGTGTGTAGCGGTTTTCCGCCCGCATCCCGCTCTACAATCTCGTGACCTAAGACCTTGGCCTTGTCGTAACGCCGAACGAAAGCCGCTTTGCCTCCCCCAAATGAGGGGCGACGCGAAGCAGGCTCTGTGCTGATTCGCGGTCTCAAACTCGCGTGTCGAGCCAGACTTAATCGAGGTAAAGTCCAATGATCCCCCTTTCACCGGACCTGCTCGTCGCCGTATGGCTGGCCGTCGCTGCCGGTTCCGGCGCGGCTCTCTACTACATCAGCCGTCCACGCCGTTGAGTCTCAACCAAGGACGCCATAAGTCTTGAACCAGTCATGCATCTCTTTCCAGGCGTCTTCGGCCGCGTCCTTGCGATAGCTCGGCCGGTAATCCGCATAAAATCCATGCGGTGCACCGGGATAGATTTTGAATTCGGCGGTCTTGCCTGCCGCCTGCAAAGCGGCTTTCATGCGCTCGACCTGTTCTGGCGTGATGCCGGTATCCTCGGCGCCATAGAGCCCGAGCACGGGCGCTTTCACCTCGGTCGCAAGCTGATAGGCATTCTTCGGCATGGCCGGGCTCGCAGGGTCCATCAGACTGCCGTAGAAGGCGACGCCTGCTTTCAACGCCGCATTATGCGTCGCATAAAGCCAGACCGTCCGGCCGCCACGGCAAAAGCCGATGATTCCGAGACGATCCGTATTGCCGCCCTGAGACTTGGCCCAGGCGACCGTGGCGTCGAGATCGGAAAAAAGTTCGCCATCGGGCTTGCTGTTGACCAAGGGAAAGAGTCGCTGCATGTCGGTGACCTTGGTGAGATCGCCCATGCGGAAATAATAGTCCGGCGCAACTGCGAAGGCGCCAAGCTTGCCGAGCCGCCGCACGACATCCTTGATATGTTCATGCAGGCCGAAGACCTCCATCGCTACAAGGATGACTGGCGCGGGACCGCCCGATGCCGGCTTGGCGAAATAGGCAGGCATCTCCGCATTGCCGACCTTGACGAGCGCATCGCTGGCCGTGAGGCCCTGCGTAACGGTATGGATCACGTCGGCGCGCACAGGACCAGCGGCAAGCGTGTAACCTGCCGCGGCCGCGGCGGAGCCCGTCATGAAGCGGCGGCGTGACAGGGCCGAAAACATCTGCTTCAGGCCGATAAAATCGGACATGATCGTATCAAGGGTCATGTGTGTTGCTCCGGTCGTCTGGAAATGGAGTTCAGGGTAGGATTTGGTATCCTACTTAGCCCAAACCTAGGCCGGTTGAGATAATGACATGACTGTGAAGGCGGCTTCGTCCGTGCCGATGTTCAGAACGCGCCGGTGATCTTTGCCCTCAGGCGCGGCATCAGCCGATCCCAAATGCGCGAGTCCCGCAGATAGCGCCGCAGGCCTGCCGGGCCGAGGCCTAAAACCTTGGCAAGAGCGGGCAGAAGGTGGCTGTAATCGCCAGCAGAGGCAGCGGCGAGGGCGGTGTTGACGTTGATGGAAGCGCGCCCGGCGCGCTCGACGCCTTTCGCGGGGCCGGAAAGGGCCGGCAAATGCCGATCGAGAACGATTTGCATCTGGCTTGCGAACTCGCCAGTGTCGCGGCTTCCGGTCACGGTGAGGGAGCTGCCATGGACGCGGAAGCTGGTCGTGACCTTGTCGTGATAGCGAACCGGACCGCAGGCTGCGAGTCTCAGCCAAATGTCCCAATCCGCAGTGTACCAGAGACTCTCGTCCAAACCTCCGCAAGCTAGCCAAGAGTCCTTGCGGAAGACAGGGGCCGGTGCCGAGATGAAATTCTGTACAAGCAACCGCTCGATCACAAGGGTTGATGGAAGCGTAGTGTCATTCGGTAAGGGACAGCGCCAGACGCCGAGTTCGCGACCGTCCTTGTCGATGAGCACGCTTGGGGCAAGGTGCAGCGGGGCTTCACTGTCGGCGTCGAGCCAGGAGCGTATGGCTGCGACACGGCCTGGCATCCACTTATCGTCGTGGTGCAGCCAGCAAACATGCTTCGCCTCAGCGAGGGCGACGCCGACATTTGTCTTGGCCTGCCATGTCAGAAGATCGGGCCGCTCGAAAAGCCGCAACCGGAGGCGGTCGGAATAGCTTCTGGCAAGGTCGAGGCTAGCAGAGGTGGGACTGCCGTCGAGGAGCAGCACTTCTATGCCATCTGCCTCTTCTGCCGCGATAGACTGGAGTGCGACGTCGATCCACCGCTCTCCGCAATAGACCGGCATGACAACGCTTAGCCAAGGCGCAGATGCGGTAGGGGAGAGGCTCATGACGATGGCACCGCACCTTGATGGGGCAGGCCGTGACTTTGGCCGCTCTATGGTTGCGTTTTCATTAAGATTTGGCAAAGCCGGTGATTTCAGCGGTTTGGCAGCGCAAGAGTTAAAGAAAATATAACCCTATGGCGCCTAACGTCGGCTCGGCTTCTTTGAGACGGCGAAAATGACGAACTTGGCGGCAATCGGGACGGATGGCTTCGCAAAGCCCGATGTGACAATCGTCATGCCGTGTCTCAACGAAGCCAAATGGCTGCCCACCTGTATTGCGAATGCCAAGGAAGCAGTCGAGGCCTTGCGCCATGACCTCGGCCTCAATGGCGAGATCATCATCGCCGATAATGGCAGCACGGATGGCAGCCAATTGATCGCGCGGGCGCTCGGCGTGCGCGTCGTCGAGGTTGGCCGGCGCGGCTATGGCGCGGCGCTTGTCGGCGGCCTTGAGGCCGCCAACGGAACCTATCTCGTGATGGGCGATGCCGACGGCTCTTATGATTTCCGTGAGTGTGTCGCAATGGTCCGCTGTCTCACGGAGGGCGCGGACATGTGCATGGGCTCGCGCTTCAAGGGGCGCATAGAGCCGGGCGCGATGCCTTGGAAGAACCGCTACATCGGCAATCCCGCGCTTACCTTCGTGTTGAACCTTTTCTTTCGCGCCGGTGTCAGCGATGCGCATTGCGGTTTGCGCGCTTTGACCAAATCGAGCTTCGACCGCTTGGACCTGTCCGGACGCGGAATGGAATTCGCGAGCGAGCTTATCATCAAGGCGGCGCTCAAGAAGTTGAAGATCGTCGAAGTGCCGGCAACGCTCTCGTGCGACTTGCGCGATCGTCCGCCGCATCTGCGGCCATGGCGGGACGGATGGCGCCATCTGCGCTATCTCTTGATGCTGAGCCCATGGGCCTTCGCGGCCCCGGCCGCGCTTGCGGCCGTCATGTCTCTGGCTATCTTGTCCTTTGCCGCAATAGCGACGCTGCGCGGGCTCGCCGGTGCCACACCAATTGGAAATTACTGGGTGATCCTGGCGGGTGCGATGCTGGGGCTCGCGCATATAGCGGGCTTGCTCGCCGTTGCCGTTCATCTTTATGGGCGGCGGCAGGGCTATAGGCATTCATCGCCATGGGAGGCGCGGGTCGCAAGCTGGATCTCGCTGGAGACCATGCTGCTCGCGGGCGGCGTCGCCTTCATGACCGGCTTCGGTGTGCTTGTCCTCGTTCTAGGCTATTGGTCCCAACATCATTTCATGGCGATAGGCAATATGCTGCCCGCCGTCATCGGCACGACGCTGATGGTCATTGGCGCGCAAAACGTGCTCGGCGGATTTTTGCTGGCCGTCATCAATGGACACGAAGCGGATTTCTTGAACGAAGAAAAATATCAACCGGCGGTCCGGCAAAATCACCCGGCGCAAAACAAGCTGCCGGAAGATCAACTCGCACATGCGAAAGACAAGGATTCAAGGGCCGCCGCGGGTTGAGCAGCAAGAGCCGCAACCCCATCCGTTCCACGACCCGAATGCCGCTTCTTCCTCAAAAGATTTAGCTCACCGTCATCATCATATGCTCAGTTTTTCGTCCACGCGCATCGATTTCGGCAAGGGGAGGATCGCCGTTCCGCTGCCGCGCGAATTGCGGCTTGCGCTGATCGCGTGCGCCTTTGCGATCGGCGTCGGCACGCTGATCGCCTGCACATTTACGCAAGACTATATCGAAAGCTTCGGCCGGCCCCATTATGTCGGACTGACCGACTTCCTCTTTCTGACACAGGATGCCTTTTGGCTGGCCGCGGTGGCGCTTTTACTCGGGGCGCTTGCGGTCATGCCGCTGCCAATCCTGGGACCCGATATCGGGGCCTTTTTGCTCCGTCATCGCCGGGCTGTCGCCATAGGCCTCACGGCTTCCGTATTCGTCTTAGGTGTGGCTGGCACGCATTTCGTTTTCGACAGCTATTATCTATCCCGCGATGAAATTCTCGCCGAATTCGACGCCGTCATTTTCCGCTCGGGCAGGCCGGTTGCGCTGATTCCGCCGGACTGGCAGGCTTTCGCAAATGCGCTCGCCCCCCGGCTGATGCTTCCGATCGACGGCGGCGCAGGCTGGGTCTCGGGTTATCTGCCGGTCAATGCAGGCTTTCGCGCCATTATAAGCTTGATCGGGGACTCGAATTGGACAAGCCCGTTCTTGGCGGCTTGCGCCATCATCGCCACATTCGGGGTCGCCCGCCGCCTATGGCCGGCGCGGCCGGACGCGGCGCTTGTCAGCATGCTTCTCGTCGCGACATCCTCGCAGATGCTTGTCACCTCCATGACCAGCTATGCGATGACCGGGCATCTCGCGCTGAACATGATCTGGCTTTGGTTTTTTCTGCGCAACGATAAGATCGGGCATGGGGCCGCCGTCGCCACGGGATTTCTCGCCGCGGGACTGCATCAGCTCATTTTTCACCCCTTGTTCGTGCTACCCTTCATCGTCCAGCTTTGGGAAACGAAGCGGCGTAAGCTGGCTTTGTTTTATATTCTCAGCTACGCGGTCATCTGCCTCTTCTGGATTGCCTATTGGAAGATTGTCCTCGCCTGGGGAGGCCTGTCGCCGGAGGTCACCGAAGACACCGGACCCATGTATTTCGTCATCAAGGTCCTGGCGCTTCTGACGGATTTTCATTGGGCCGGCGCGGATCTGATGTTGAAGAACATCTTGCGCTTTGTGTCATGGCAAAGTCCGGCGCTTCTGCCCTTGGCCTGTCTTGCCTATCCTGCGATCCGCCGCGGCACCGGTATTGCCGGGCCTTTGATGGCCGGATTGCTCCTGACCACGGTGGCCATGTTCTTTTTGCTGCCCAATCAAGCCTACGGCTGGGGTTACAGGTATATCCATGGATTGATTGGCAGTGCGGCGCTTTTGGGTGGCTATGGCTGGATTGTACTTACGGATCGTGCCGGCAAAGCCGAGACCGGCGCCTGCCGGACGATGCTCGTCATCTGCAGCGCCTTCGCCTGGTTCATTTTGCTGCCGGCCCACGCGAAGCAGGCGCATGACTATGTAGCGCCTTACATCCGCACCCTGAAAGCGATCCGACAGGCGCCGACGGATATTGTCGTCGTCGACAAATCGAGATTGTTCTTCGCGGAAGACCTGGTTCGCAACGATCCCTTTCTGCGCAATCGTCCCAAAGTGCTCGAACTCACAAGTTTGACCGAACCGGGCATCGACTACCTCTGCGCCCATTACAGCGTTTCGCTGTTCGGTTATGATCAAGCGACGGCGCTGGGGATCGCACCGAACGAAAAATTGACCGTCGCCGACGATGACAAGCGCGCAAAATTGCGGACAGATCTATCGCAGCGCTGCGGCACCGCGCTGAGCGTGCCATCCGGCCTTGAAAAGCAGGCTCATTAGCGATCGGCGCGCTGCGCATGTAAAATTAAATCATTGATATACAACGGTATTTTTAGTCGACAGCAAAGAGCTGGCATTTTTGCAATCAAGTTGCGACAAGGCTAAACAGCTAGCAATCGAGCCTTTGGGGCGTTCCGCCTCTATTGCCCAAGGTCAGCAATGTCAGTGATAGACAAGTTCAGCTCGGTCAAAATTCTCTGCATCGGCGATGTCATGCTCGACCGTTTCATCGGCGGCGACGTGAAACGTATCTCGCCCGAAAGTCCGGTGCCGGTGATTTCAATTAACACCACGGCCGCAATTCCAGGCGGCGCAGCGAATGTCGCGCGCAACATCAGTTCCTTGAGCGGTCAATGCACGCTTGTGGGCTTGATCGGGAAAGACGAGGCCGGGCAGGATCTCCTCGCCGCCTTGGGCGAGGATCCGCGGATTTCCATTAGGCTTATCGAGGCTGCCAATCGTCCGACGACGGAAAAAATTCGCTATGTCGCACAAGGCCAGCACATCATCCGCGCCGATCGCGAATGCGCCGATGGCGTGCCGGCCGAACTCGAAGACGAGCTTCTCGCAGCCGCGCAGGCGCTTCTGCCGGACCACCACGTCGTTATCCTATCGGATTATGCCAAGGGCGTTCTGAGCGATCGCGTGATCGGCGGCGTCATCCGCTTTGCCCGCGAACATGGCGTGCCCGTCATTGTCGATCCGAAATCGGCGCGGCTCGAACGTTATTCCGGAGCGACGCTGATCACACCGAATTCGAAAGAGGTCCAGGTGGCAACCGGCCTCGATCCCGCCGTCGACGATGAATCGGCCGTGGCCGCGGGGCAGAGCATTTTGCAGCGCACGACCATCGAAAGCATTTTGGTCACGAGGGGCGATAAGGGCATGACGCTCATCACCCGCAAAGCGCCCCCGGTCCATATCGCAGCATCGGCCCGCGAAGTCTCCGATGTGGTCGGCGCAGGCGATACGGTTATCGCAACCCTCTCGCTCGCGCTCGGCGCGGCGACGAGTCTCGAAGACGCTGCTTTTCTCGCCAATACCGCAGCGGGGATCGCCGTCGCAAAGCACGGTACGGCGACGGTCACGCGAACCGAACTTCTCGACGAATTTTTTCAACTGGAGCGGTTTCACGAATTGGGCTTCGAAACGCGCCTTTTGTCGTGGGACGAGGCAAGCTCGCGCGTCGCATTATGGCGCCGCGACGGCTTGCGTATCGGCTTCACGAATGGCTGTTTCGATATCCTCCATGTCGGTCATCTCCGGCTGCTCAATTTCGCCAGATCCAATTGCGATCGCCTGATCGTCGGTTTGAACAGCGATGCATCGACACGGCGGCTGAAAGGTCCGACGCGGCCGGTCAATTCGGAAACAGACAGAGCGCATTTGATCGCCGCGCTTAACATGGTCGATGCGGTCATCGTCTTCGATCAAGACACGCCGCAAGAGATCATCGAGCACATCATCCCGGATGTCTTGGTGAAGGGCGCCGACTACGAGCTGAAGGATATTGTCGGCGCCGACTTCGTTTTAAGCCATGGCGGCTGCGTGCTCCGATGCGAACTGGTCCCCGACCGCAGCACCACGAAACTGATTGCCTCAGTTGGTGGCGGGAGCGCATTATGATCATTGTCACGGGCGCAGCCGGCTTTATCGGCTCGAATATCGTCGCCGATTTGGAAGCCGCCGGGAAGGGCCCCATCGCCGTCGCCGACTGGTTCGGCACCGGGGAGAAATGGCGCAATCTCGCCAAACGCTCGATTGCCGCCTTCATCGAACCGGAGAAGACTCTCGAGTTCCTCGACGCCAATCGCTCCGCTATCGAAGCAATCATCCACATGGGCGCCATATCTGCGACGACGGAGCGCGATGTCGATAGGCTCGCTACGCTGAATATCCGCTATAGCGTCGCTTTATGGGACTGGTGCGCCGAGGCGCAAGTCCCGTTCATCTATGCATCCTCGGCCGCTACTTACGGCGGCAAGGAATCCGAGTTTTTCGATCGCGACGATCCGGCTTCGCTCAAAGCCTTGCGGCCGCTCAATGCCTATGGCTGGAGCAAGAAAGCCGTCGACGATATTTTCGCAAACCGCGTCGCCGCCGGCGCGCCTCAGCCGCCGCAATGGGTGGGCCTGAAGTTCTTCAACGTTTTCGGACCGAACGAATATCACAAGGACGACATGCGCAGCGTTGTCGTCAAGCTGTTCGACACGGTTCAGGCGGGCGAGCACCTGCGTCTGTTCAAATCCTATCGTGCGAACATTGCGGATGGCGATCAAAGACGGGATTTTGTCTATGTGAAGGACTGCACCCGCGCGGTTCTCTGGTTCCTGGAAAACCCGAATGTCAGCGGCATTTTTAATTTGGGCGCGGGGACCGCACGCTCCTTTCTCGATATTGCACAAGTCCTTCTCGCGCGGCTCAATAAGCGCGTCGACATCGAGTTCATCGAGATGCCGGAGCTCATTCGCGACCGCTATCAATATTTCACCGAAGCCGACATGACGAAGGCAAGATCCGTCGGCATGAAGTTCGAGTTCCTAACTCTCGAAAAGGCCATCGAGGATTATCTCGAATGCCACCTGCTTCAAGAGGATCGCTACAGGTGAGCCGTCCCGCTGTTTTCCTCGATCGCGACGGCACCATCATCGTTGAAAAAAACTATTTGTCGGATCCGGCGCAAGTCGAATTGCTGGACGGCGTCGCCGAAGGCTTGCGCCTTCTCCAGCAGCAAGGTTTCCCGCTCGTCGTCGTTTCCAATCAATCCGGCGTGGGGCGCGGCTATTTCACGATGGACCGGCTCAAGGCCGTCAATGCGCGCGTCGACGAGCTTTTAAAGGAGCAGGCGATCGAGATTTCGGGCTGGTATGTCTGCCCGCATACCCCGGACATGGCCTGCAACTGCCGCAAGCCTCGGCCTGGGATGATCGAAGCCGCATGCCGCGATCTTGATCTCGATCCACGCCAATCGTTCGTCATTGGCGACAAACGCGCGGACCTCGATCTCGCCACCGCGGTCGGAGCCCGCGGCATTCTCGTCACCACAGGGTATGGCGCCGGGGAGGTCGACTACGCCCATAGTGTCGGCGCCGCGGTTTGCGCCTCCATTCTCGATGCGAGCGACCTGATCATCACAAAATAGCGATGATGACTGCGTCTTATTGTCTTCAATTAGTCAACTTCGAAAGGCCCGAAGTGCATTCGGTCAAAATACCGTATTGATTGGATGTTTGTGCCATTTGCACGTAATATGGTTCAGTTTAGGCTGGCTCGGTATATTGACACCGCAATCCTTGTTGCTTCGTAGCAGAAGTGGTAACTCGATGCTTAACAATTTGTTAACCATGAGTTGCGTTTATGGGTGTTCAATCAACTTTTAGCGGGCTGGAAACACCGGAACGGATTTGGGGCTTCGTTCCTCCGCTTCGCTTCTCGTATCAAACCATAGGCCATCTCGTGGGCCTGACCGAGATCTTGGGCATTATCTCGGCAAGCATCATCGGCCAGGCCATCTATCAGCGCTTCTGGCTGGGCGGGATCTTCGCAATAGACGTCGCGACCGGCATCGGCTTGATGGCTGCGCTTATCCATCTGTCTCTGGCGCGTTCGGCCGAGCTTTACCGGCTGCCGCAAATTCTCGATCCCGCACGCAATTTCACAAAAATCGCCATGGTCTGGGCTTTCGGACTCCTGGTGCTCACGGCCCTTCTTTTCCTGCTCAAGATCGGTGGCGATCTCTCGCGAGGGTCGTTTCTGACCTTCTCGATTTTCGAATTGCCGCTTCTTCTTGCAACGCGATCGATGGCGGCCGTGGTCGTCCGTTCGAAGATCGCGAACCAATCGATCGCAGGCCGCGCCGCCGTCGTGATCGGCGATGTCGACGAGCTCGGACAGCTCAACGCGGCCAATCTTCTGCATCAGTTCGGATTGAAGGAAGTCGGCCGCATCGTCCTCGACGCAGCAAATATGGCGGACGATTCACGCCGCCTCGCGCTCGAAAAAGCGGTGGCTCTCGCGCGTCAATCGCAAGCCGAGGAATTCGTGATCGCGGTTGGATGGAGTCAAAACCGCTTGCTTGGCGAAATTGGCGATGCTTTGCGCAACTCGCCATTGCCGGCAAGGCTTCTTCCAGACCGCGTGGTACGCTCTGCGATCGATGGTCGGCGCACGGATTCGTCGATCAGTTCGGCTATCACCGTTGAAATGCAGCGCGCGCCGATGACCGTGGCGGAACGCGCGGCGAAACGCTTCGTCGATGTGATTTTGGCGTTCCTCGCCATTTTTATTCTGTTGCCGGTCTTCGCCGCCACCGCCTTGGCGGTCAAGCTCGACAGTGCCGGGCCCATCATCTTCCGGCAACGACGCAACGGCTTCGACCAGCACCAATTCAGCATTTATAAATTCAGGACCATGCGGGTCCTCGAAGACGGTCAAGAGATCACGCAGGCAAGGCGCCAAGACCCGCGCGTGACGCGCGTCGGACGTCTGTTGCGGCGCGCCAGCATTGATGAGCTGCCGCAACTGTTCAACGTCCTGAAAGGAAATATGTCGCTCGTCGGCCCGCGCCCGCACGCGCTTGCGCATGACGATCAATATAAGTCCGTGATCGAAACCTATTGCTTCCGGCACCATGTCAAACCCGGCATCACCGGCTGGGCTCAGATCAATGGCTTGCGCGGCGAGACGGCGCATTTGGAGCGCATGCAAAGACGCGTCGAATTCGACATTTGGTACATCAACAATTGGTCGCTTTGGCTTGATGTCTTCATTCTATTGAAAACCGCCTTTGAGGTTCTGAAGCAGGAAGCCTATTGATCTGAGCCGACGCTGGCCGTGTCATGGTTTCAACTCGCCAAGCACAGTCGGGATGAGTTCGGACACGGTCGGATGGATCGGCATGGCGTGTTGCAAAACCGTGTACGGCGCCTTGGCATTCATGATGTCGATCACGCCATGCACGGCCTCGTCACCGCCGACGCCGAGGATAGCCGCGCCGAGGATCTGATTGCTCCCGGCATCGACGACGAGTTTCATGAAGCCTTGCGTTTCGCCTTTCTCGACCGCGCGCGCAACGCGCGTCATGGGCCGCATTCCGATACGCACCTTGTGTCCCGCGTGACGGGCCGCGGTCTCGGTCAGCCCGACGCGGCCGAGCGGTGGGTCGATATAGAGCGCATAGCCCAAGATCCTGTCGCTGACCCTTCGTGTCTCGCCGTCGAGCAGATTGGCGGCCACGATCTCGAAATCATTATAGGCCGTATGGGTGAAGGCGCCGCGGCCGTTGCAATCGCCGAGCGCCCAGATGCCCGGCACGTTGGTCTGGAGCTGATCGTCCGTCACGATATAGCCGCGCTGATCCAGCGCTACGCCAGCGGCTTCAAGACCGAGATCGTCGGTATTGGGCAGCCGGCCGACGGCCATGAGGAGATGGCTGCCGACGACTTCCGGCTCGCCCGATCCGCAATTGACGCCGGCGGCTATATCGTTGCCGCGCGCTTCAAAACGGACGCATTCGGCACCCAGCCGGACCGATATGCCTTCGGCTTCGAGGATGTCTTTCACCGCCGCCGACACATCTTCGTCCTCGCGCGCGATAAGGCGCGGCATCATTTCGATCACCGTCACTTCGCTTCCAAGGCGCCGGTAGATTTGCGCGAACTCCAACCCGATATAGCTGCCGCCGACGATCACAAGATGCCGGGGCAGGGTGTCGAGATCGAGAATGCTGGTATTGGTCAGGATCTTGACTTGATCCAAACCCGGCATCGCAGGAACGCGGGCGCGTCCGCCGACATTGATGAAGATGCGCGGCGCGGTAAGCGTATCGTCTCCGACACGCACCGAATTCCGAGATATGAATCGGGCATGATCGTGATAGACTCTGCAGCGCTCCATATGGAGAAGCCAGCCTTCGACGCCGTCGCGCGAGGCTTTCGAGACAGCGTCTTTGCGGGCCTTTACGGCGGCCATATCCACCGTGACCGGACCGGCATTCACGCCGTAGTCGGCGGCGCGGCGCGCGAGATGTGCTGCATAGGCGCTGGCGACAAGTGTCTTTGTCGGCGTGCAGCCGGTGTTGACGCAGGTCCCGCCGAATAATTTGCGCTCGACCATGGCGACCGTCATGCCAGCCGCGGTGAGCCTTCCTGTAAGCGATGGCCCGGCCTGACCGGCGCCGATCACGATCGCATCGAAGCTGGCTTCCATCGGCGGCTGATCCTCTCTGACGCTGATCCTTTCTGAGAAAGGCATCCTAGCCTATTTAGACCGCGAGCGTCACACTGGCCATGCCGCGATTTCAAATTCACGCGCGATTCCAAGCAAGGAACCGCTGCAAGAACCGAGCGTTGTCACGGGCGAACTTTGTCGCTTGAAGTCGCTTGAATGGGAGAGCGGACATGGATCATCGCGTCGCGGAATTGGCTGACATTCCTGATGGCGGGATGCACGCCTTTGATGTCATGGGCCTTTGCCTTCTCTTGTCACGGAACGGCAATGAAGTGACGGCGGTCGGCGGCCATTGCACGCATCAGGGCGCGCCGCTTGCCGATGGCGTGCGCGTCGGCGGTTGCGTGATCTGCCCATGGCATCACGCCATGTTCGATCTGGCGTCGGGCGAGCATCTTGAACCGCCGGGCGAGGGCCGCCTGACCGCGTTCAGCACGAAGGTCGAGAACGGCGCCGTCATCGTGTCTTTCGACGATCAGACGGCCAAGGAAAGCCGGGACGAGATCGACGATGTCGCATCGCATAAGAGCGATAAAATCTTTGCCGTCGTCGGTGCGGGCGCAGCCGGCCGCGCAGGCGCCGAGGAATTGCGCCGTCAAGGTTATGACGGGCGCATTCTGTTGATCTCGATGGAAAAGGACGCACCCTATGACCGCACGGCTTTGTCCAAATCTTTCCTCGCCAGCGAAACCTCGATGGAGGAGCTGGAAATCATCAGCAAAGAGAAGCTCGCGGAAAAAGGCATCGAACTGATCCTTGATCGCACGGTCGCGAAAATCGACGCGGCAAACAAGAAGATCATTTTCGCAGACGGCAGCGCGTTTGCTTATGAAGCTTGCCTCGCGGCGCCCGGATGTGCCGCGCGCGTGCCCGACATTGCAGGCACGGATCTTTTGGGCGTCTACACATTGCGTTCCAAATCGGATGGGCTCCGCCTGAAGCTCGCGGCGTCCGAAGCCAAGGCGATCGTCATTGTCGGCAGCGGCTTCATCGGTATGGAAACAGCCGCCGTTTTCGCCGACGCGAAGAAGCTGGTGACCGTGGTCACGCCGGACCCGAAGCCCTTCGCGCGCGTGTTTGGCGACCAGATTGCCGAGGCTCTGATCGCGGCGCATCGCGCAGCCGGCACGGACATAAAGCTCGAAGCATCGGTCACGGCGCTCGAAGGAAAAGACGGAAGGGTCTCGGGTGTCCGGCTTGCCTCCGGCGAGCTTATTCCCGCCGATCTTGTCTTGCTTGGGACGGGTGCAAAGCCGCGCGTCGAGATGATCGAAGGCGCGAGCCTTTCACAGGATGGCGGCATCACGGTGGATGAAACGCTGAAGGCGGCCGATGGCCTCTGGGTCGCGGGTGACGTCGCCTCTTTCCCAAGTCATTTCGTAGCGGGCGCTCATATCCGCATCGAACATTGGCGGCTCGCGGAGCAATTGGGCCGCCATGCGGCCCGTGCCATGCTGGGCGACATGGCGCCCTTTACAGGCATTCCTTTCTTCTGGACGCATCAACATTGGATGCTGAGCCTTGTCGGCCTCACCAAGACATTCGACACCGTTCATATCGAGGGCGATCCCGCCTCCGGCAATTTCATGGCCTATTATCTCCAAGGCGATAAAATCGTCGCGGGGCTCGGAGCGGGCGAGAGCGACAAGACAGCGGCCTTGCATGCGCTCTTCCTTGGCGGCGACATGCCGTCCGCGCATGCGCTTTCGGACGCCGGATGGGAGCCGGCCAGACTGCCTTTGAGCAAGGTGGCGAAGGCAGCTTGATCTAGCTGCTGAGTGTTCGCAGCTCGCCCCGCGCGACGCCGACCAGCGTGCGAACCAGAAGTGCCAAAATGATCAGGGTCGCGAAGGCAAGAAGCAGCCACGCAATTGCATCAGCGAAGAGGCTCCGCTCGGCGGTCGCATAGCGAAGCGCGACGATGGCCGAGGCCGCAAGCGGGAAGCTGACGGCCCACCAGGAGACTCTGAAGGGGCAGCAGACGCTGAGATAACGAAGCCTTCCGACCAGCACCGCCAGTATGAACAGGGTCATCATATAGAGCGACTGCGCAAAAAGATCGAACTGTCCGACGGTCACAACATAGCTTGAAGCGCCGACGGCAAAAGGTGCGACGAGGATCATCAGCGTCGGCTGCAGCGCGTCCGGAATCGGCGGCTCGAAGACCAGGCGGGAAAAGATCAGCGTGAAGAGCGGCACGGCAAAGAACAGCCCGACCGCGAGGCCGAACACCATCACCTCATGCAGCATCGGCGGCAAGTTGAGCGAAGGCACGGCGAGCGGCAGATCCGATAGCCCGACCACCGGGATGATCCAAGCGGGAGTCGCATGCGCGACCTGTTGACGTTCGCTCATCCAGCGGCTGACGATGATCCAGGCGAAGATCAGCATGCCGAGCGTGCCGATGCTCCAGATCATTTGCGCCAGCAGCAGACTGACCGGCGCGACGACGATCGGCAGCAAGAGCAGGCTAATCAGAAATGTCCCGAACAGATTGCCGGCGATTGGATGATTGAACTCGGCTTGAACCGCCTCAGGGGCGGTCACGAGCTTGACCGCATAGCCGAGGGACACTGCCATGAAGGCAATCACAGCGATCGCGCCGATCACTTCGGTGATCCATTCAGGCGTTCCATAGCGCGCTTGAGCAAGGTGCCAGGCAACGCTCAATCCGGTCAGCCCCATGACTGAACCGAAGAGCGAGATCGGCAGATATTCGAGATGCTGTTCTGCGGCAAGCTTGGTGATGTCTCTCATGGCTGGATCGCCTCGACAGATACTGCGCGGGCGCCAGAGTTAAGGACATAAGCCTGTCCGGTCAATTGTGCATCCTCGCAATCAGGCGCTTCTCATCTGCTTCAGAAAATCGCCGACCTTTTTATTCATTGCCTCGGCCCGCGTCGCCATGCCTTCGGCCGCGGCGAGAACCTGGCGCGCGGCAGCGTCGGTCGATCCGGAAGCCTTCCTCACATCGGCTATATTGAACGTGACTTCGTCGGCACCCGCAGCGGCTTTGGCGGCGCTCGACGTTATGAATCTTATCGCCGATGATTGGTCTTCCACGGCCTTGGCGATATTGACCGTATTATCGTCCATCGCGCCGATCGCCAGCCTGATGTCTTCGATGGTATTGGCGGCGGCCTGCATTGCCTCCTGAATATGGCCGATTTGCCGCCTGATCTCGTCGGTTGCCCTCCCTGTGGCGACGGCAAGCTGCTTGACTTCGCTTGCGACGACCGCAAATCCGCGACCGGCCTCGCCGGCGCGGGCGGCTTCGATCGTCGCATTCAGAGAGAGCAGGTTGGTTTCCTGCGCGATGGATTGGATCAAGACGACCACGTCGCCGATCTTTTGCGCACCGGCGAGGAGGGCCCGGACGTTGACGTCGGCGTCCTCCGCGCGTGCGACGGCGCGCCGTGCCATTTCGGTCGATGTCGAGACCTGCCGGTCGATCTCGTTGACGGTCGTCGACACTTCTTCGGTGCTTGTCGCGACGAGGCGGACATGCGCGGTCGCATCTTCCGCCGCCGCCGCGACATTGGCGGAGCGATCGTTGGTCTGCGCGGCAATATCGAGCAACGCCTTCGCCGCACCGGTCATTTTTGCCGCCGCATCGCATAGCGACGAGGTATAGGAGCCCACCTCTGCTTCGAAAGCCGAGTTCAACGCCTCCAGCCGCTGAATGCGCACCTGCTTCGACAGCCGCTCGTCGTCTTTTTCCGCATCGAGCGTCCGCACGCGGAGCAGGCCGTCTCGAAACACGGCGACCGCCTTGGCCATCGCACCCACCTCGTCGTGCCGGCCCGCGAACGGAATGCATGTTTCAAGCGCACCGGCGGCCAGCTTTCGCATTGCCTCGGTGATCTTGATGAGAGGATGCGCGATATCGCGCACGAGGGCGAAAGCCAGAAAAATGCCTATGCCAAGGGCAAGCGCGGTTCCGGCTAGATCGACGATGCGTGCGACCGAAATCGACTGCAGCATGCGCATGATGGCATCGTGTTCCATGTCGCCGCTGGCGCGCCGCGATCTCACCCCGTCTGCGAGCAATTTGTCGCCCGAGGCTTTCCAATCAACAGAAGCTTTCGCGACGGCGGCCGTGCCGGATTCGATGCCTAATATGGCATCTTCATAAGCGGCCATCGGTTCTGCGAGGGCCATAGCGAATTTCTTCAAGCGCTGATCCAATGCCGGATTGGCCAGCAAGGCCGAACGCGCCGATTTGGCAATTTCCAGCCACCGCTTGGCCGCCTCGATGTCGGCCGGATTGCGGGACGAACGATAGCGGAAGGCGGAAATACCGCTCGCTTCGGCGCCGTCCAGCAGCCGCACCGCCTGGAGCGATATGTCGGGGTCCGCACCCGCATGTTGAGCGATGGCCGAGGCGATCACCTCGATATCGGTCGCTGCTTCGCTGGCCTTGATCGCCTGCCTTTGGCGCGCGCCAACCAAACCGGTGATCGTATTCAGGCTGCCGAAATAGTCTTTCATTTCGACCTGAAGCGTCTCAAGCGCGCCGTCAATCCCGTCCTGCCGGCGATCGTTGAGCTTCGCCGCGGCGGTTTGGAGTTTTTGCACTGTGGCGTTCAGGAGTTCCAAGTCGGAGGCGTTCTCGCTTGCCGCGTATAGGGTCGCCAGTCCCAACATCGTGCGGACCTGGGCCGTGAAGTCGGCGATATCGGCAGTGTAGACCACGCCCGTCTTGACCTGCTGTGCCTCCTTTTGGACCGCCATGATCGCAATGAGCGAGTTCATGCCAAGCGCGATCAGGAGGACCAGAACGATGACGAAGGCGCCGACGACGCGAAACTTGATCGTCATTGCGGCGTCCGGCCGGGTTCGGCTGCCTCCGCCGCTGGCCCTTCCATTTGGCTTGCCGCAGCGGCCGCGCTCTTGATCTTTTCGATCTCGTCGCGGCCAAATTCCTTTTCGAACTCGGGCGACGCGGCGGCGACGCGTTCTGCGAAGGCGAGCTTATCGACTTTTTCGATGACCACCATGCCATTGGCTTTCAGGGTGGCTACTCCCGTTCTTTCGACTTCCGAGGCGATCTTGCGCGACTGTCGGCCTGCGAGCCGTGCAGCCTCCTTGAAAATGCGCTTGTCGGCCTCGGATAGGGCATCGAATGCATCGGCCGACATGATGATGACGGCGGGATCGTAGACGTGCCCTGTGAGCGTCAGATAGGTTTGCACCTCGTAGAATTTGGTCGACAGGATTGTCGCGATGGGGTTCTCCTCGCCATCGACGCTGCCGCCGCGTAATGTGCCATAAACACGCGGAAAGGGGATTTGCTGGACGTCGGCGCCGAGCGCCTTGAACCCCGCCGTCATCACATCGGATTGCGGCAATCGCAGCTTCAAACCGGCAAGATCCTCCGGCGTGCGGATCGGCCGTTTCGAATTCGTGATGTGGCGCATGCCGTTCTCGCCCCAGGCTAACGCGTGGAGGCCGGTCTGGTTGAATTTCGTGAGGTAGTCGTTGCCGATCGGCCCGTCGAGAACGACGCGCGCCTCGCCGGCATCGCGAAACAGAAACGGAATGTTGAAGACACCCGCCTCGGGCAAGAGCTTGGGCAGCGGAGCGCCGGTGATAAAAGCCACATCGAGCGCGCCGAGCTTCACGTCATTCATCATGGCGACTTCGCCGCCGAGCATGGCGTTTGGATAATCTTCGATGATGAAGCGCCCGCCGGTGCGCGCCGCGACCTCGGCGGCGAAAACCTTTTCGCCTTCACCCAACTGCGAGTCGGGCGATAGAATATAACCAAATCTCAAGATCTTGGCTGAGGCCGCCGCCTGATTTGCGCAACCGATGCAAAGCGCCGCCGCAAAAATGGCGGCTCGGGAGATCGCGGCGGAAAAGATTTTTGATTGAGAACGAGTTGAGTTTGACACCGGCCACCTAGTTTCCGAGTGGCGAGGCTCAACTATCCTAGTTCTGAGTTAATTTTTCATAAGCACAATTACGCATGGACGGCTGGCAGGCATGGCGAGACTTGTCTCGCCCGCCACTACTCGTCGTCGGCCTCGGCGTCTGCTTCGGCAGCGACAACGACCTTCTTTGCAGCCTTTTTCGGTGCAGCCTTTTTCGGCGCGGCCGTTTTGGTGCCTGCTTTGGTCACGCGCGCAGCGCGGATCGTCTTCACGCCATTGGCTTTACGGGTCGCAAGTTCCGCGTCGATCAACGGCAAAAGAAGCGCTGCTTCTTTCTGGCGCGGTCCGACGCCTGTCGCTTCGAGCCGCGACGCATTGCTTCGCAGATTGGCGAGCGCCGCGTCGTCGAGGGTGGGAATCATGTCGGTGATACTCATAACCGAGCGTCCTTAACTAATGAGGCGAATAAAGCCTTTGAGAGGGCAATCAGGGCCGGCGCATCCGCCAGCCCGTCATCCAAATCAAGGCCATTCGGCCAGGTTCCGATCGCGATGGGTAAACCTTAAGCGAAAACCCGCGCGCTTCGGAGAGGTGAAGCCGGACTTAAGCCGACCGCAGGTTGACGGCGCTTTCCTTGCCCGAACGCTGATCGCGCTGGAGCTCATAAGCGATCACCTGACCTTCGGTGAGTGTGCGCAGATCGGAGCGCTCAACAGCGGAAATATGGACGAATACGTCCTTGCTGCCATCTTGCGGCTTGATGAACCCATAACCCTTATCGGTGTTGAACCATTTCACTGTGCCGTTAGCCATATCAGCCTCCATTGGCAAAAGATTACCGGATTAGCCCGGCGGCCATCGAGTCTGAGAAGTTCGGCTTGTCGGATCCGCGCGCAGTAGAGCGAGACGGCCCTAGTAAGCGTAGCGCAGCAGGAGTCGATTGATCTAAATATAACGCATATTCTGCCGATTGCTAGTGCATTTGCCGACGAACTAGCCTTGCCTGAGCCGGTATTGCGTTGAAAACCTTGGAACCGCGGCAAGATTGCTCCTGGCTTTTGGTCTGAATCACGCGCATAGTTTACTTATCACCGGCCATTTTCTACGGGCGTCGGTGGCTGAGAGACTTCCGCTCTCGCCTGCAGCCGAAAGCGCCGACATGAATAATGGTTCGAATGACCCGCGTCCCGCGGATCACGCATCTTCATGGTTTTCTTCCGAAACCGATCTCATTCAAAAACATGCGTCCCTGGTTGAAGTCAGCTTCAACAATTGCCGTTCGATTTCGCACAAGCTCGCGGACGAATTGCTGTCGAACGGCATTCACGCTGCGGTCATGCGCTGCTCGGGACTTCTCACCGATGCGCCGACCGCCGATCAACGCTGGCTCGATCTCGGCAATCAAGCGAGCTGGGTTCATTTCGTCGTGCAGACGGATAGCCACATGGTCGATCTGACGCGCCAGCAATTTTTCCCGCTGAGCGACAATCCGTTTTTGCAAACGCTCAATCTGTTTGCCGATGAATGGACGACGATCGTTGCGGATAATTTCAACAGCCGCATGAAGCCCCGCTTGGCCTAGAAGTTTCCGCCGCGGTATCGCTGTACGAGTCGATGAATTGCATTCATCGAACTGGAACCGGCTTCGCATCTGTATTATGGTAAGGCCATTGCTTTCGAGACGGCGATGGTCGTCATGTTTTTTATTACAAATTTCCGGACATATGCGATCAGGCACAAGTTGCTGCTGACTGGAACGCTCGTTTGTCTCGTCGCGGTGATTTTCATAACCGTGATTCTCGCCTCCATCGGCGCCTCGAACCGCTCGACGTTTTCCTCAAGCGGCTGGCACGACGATATCAGAGCGGGCTCGGCCGTGGCACCGGACCCCACGCCGCTTCCGGCGCCTGGCCATACGCATGCCTATCACAAAGCAGCTCCCTCACTCGCACCGGGTGCGAGCACGGCATTAAACGCGGTCGATCAAGCGCTGGCCGATCTCGTCGATGCGAATATCGCCTTCAATGTTCCAGACCATGCAGCCATCAACAAAGCGCTCGTCATCGAGGCGAAGCTTTCGACCAAGCTCGATCAGGATCAGCTCAAAAAGCTGATCGACGAGGCGGGGGCAAGCGAAGGTGCAAGCCTTAAAATAGCCGACAGGATGGCCGCGACACTCAGCGGCGGAAGTGCATTCGACATTTCACCTTCCGGTCCGCAGGAACAATGGATTTCAAAGAGCGATACGACGGGCTGGACCTGGGAGGTCACGCCAAAATCTGCGGGCGCTCAAATTCTCATTCTGAGTTTCGACGCCATATTGACGATCGACGGCAAGGACGATCGGCGAACCATCAACACATTCAAGAAGACCATCAGCGTCGATGTGAGCAAGACCGAAACCATCGAAGACTGGCTCGAAACGATCAAAAAATATGGCGAAGACTTATCCTGGATATGGGTTACGATCCTCATTCCGATCGGCGGCGGCATTTGGGCTTGGCTCAGGCGCAGACGCCAGCCGGAGCACAGCTAGCGCGCCGGCCTCTTCGGCAAGATGACCCTGTCGCAGCAAATGAGGAGCCAACTTTGTCGAAACGTGACCCTTCGATTGCCGGCCGCCGACGAATGTTGCAGAAAGCAGCGCTTGCGGTCGCCGCTTTATTAACGGCGCCGTTCGCAGCATCGAAAGGCAAGGCCATGACCAGCGAGCTGACTGCGGATGAGATCATCAGCTTGCTGAAACTCGAGCCCAATGCAACATGCGGCTTCGTGCGGGTGACCTTTACGAGCAAGCACGAGCTCGCGCAGGGAACACTTCCAGCACCTTTCGCGGAGGCGCGGCCTCTTGGCTCGGCACTTTATTTCTTGGTGACGCCGAGCGCTCCGGTGCGTCTGCACCGCATTCGTAACGATCAGCTCTATCATTATTATCTCGGTGATCCGCTCGAGGTGTTCCTTTTGCATAGGGACGGCACGAGCGAACGCGTCATCGTCGGACCTGACCTCCGCGCTGGGCATCATGTGCAATTGCTGATTCCCGGCAACACGTTCCACACGGCGCGGTTGATCGGACAGCAGCGCTGGTTCCTGGGCGCGAGCACGGAATGGCCGGGTGTCATTCCAGCGGATGTCGAACTCGGCGATCTCGACGTGCTGGCGAAGAAATATCCGGCCGCCGCAGACGAGATTCGTGCGATCGCGGCTTCTGTGAAGCCGGTTGCGGCGGGCAGCGGCAACCCGCGTTAAGATCCGACGTTAGGGCCTAGATCGCATATTCGGGCAGCGCTGCGTCTTCGCGCAGCAGGCGCTTCAAGATCCGCTCTTCAAGCAAAGCGAGATCAACGGAGCCGCGTCGGCGCGGACGTGGCAGATCGATGGCGAGATCGAGCGTGATCGATCCGTTTTCGATCATCAGCAGCCGGTCGGCAAGGGTCAGCGCTTCCATGACATCATGCGTGACCAGCAAAGCGGTGAAGCGGTCACGCAGCCAGATCTGTTCCAGAAATTGCTGCATCTCGATGCGCGTCAACGCATCGAGCGCGCCAAGCGGTTCGTCGAAAGCCAGAAGCCGTGGCCGGCTGACAAGTGCGCGGGCCAGCGCTACGCGCTGCTTCTGACCGCCGGAGAGAACGGACGGCCATTCGGCGCCACGGTCCTCAAGTCCGACGGCACGCAGCGTTTCGCACGCACGCTCGCCCGCGAGCTTTGTCTTGCGTTGGGCGCCGAGGCCTATTTCCACATTGGCCAGGATATTCGCCCAAGGCAAAAGCCGCGGCTCTTGAAACATCACGCGCACGGGGCTTTCGCCGGCCGTCCGCGGCTCGTCTTCACCGAAGGCAATGCGGCCTTGAGTCGGCTGGTCGAGACCGCCGACAAGCCGCAGCAAAGTGCTCTTGCCGCAGCCGCTGCGTCCGACGATCGCCACGAATTGCCCTGCCGGTACATGCAGATCGAGATCGCGCAGAATCGTACGCGGACCGAAGGCTTTGACGATGCCGCGCAAGGCGAGTGAAATGCCTGAAGGGGGAGGCTGACGGAACTGCGCCTCGAAATCCGGAAGTGGGGCGACAGGTTGCGCGTTGAGTTCCACGGTGGTCTTATCAATGAAGTTCATGCGCGGCGCTCGCTTTGAAAGCTCGGATGCCATTTCAGGCATCGGTGCTCGAGAATACGGGCGACCGAATCCGCGAGCTTGCCGAGAAGCGCGTAGATGAGAATGGCAAAGACGACGAGATCGACCTGCAAGAACTCGCGAGCCTGCATCGCCATATAGCCGATGCCCGATTGCGCGGCGATGGTTTCGGCGACGATCAAAGTCAGCCACATGATGCCGAGCGCGAAACGCAAGCCGACCAGGATCGACGGCATGGCGCCCGGCAGAATGATCCGGCGAAACAGCATGAAATTCGTCATGCCGTAGCTCTTTCCCATTTCGAGAAGCTGCGGGTCGATCGTCCTGACGCCGTGCAAAGTGTTCAGATAGATCGGAAAGAAGACGCCGAGCGCGACGAGAAAGAGCTTGGCTTCCTCGCCTATGCCGAACCATAGGATGACCAGCGGGATCAAGGAGAGATGCGGAATATTGCGCAGCATCTGAAGGGTTGAATCGGTCAGATGTTCGGAGCGTTTCGATACGCCATTGGCGAGGCCGAAGGCAAAGCCGATAGCGCCTCCGACGAGCAGGCCGGCCATGGCACGCAAGAAGCTCACTTCGACATTCTTAAAAAGCGCACCCGATTTAGCCACCGTCCAGCCGGCCGCCGCGACCTTCAGCGGCGAGGGCAGAACAGTATCGGAGATCCAGCCGACCGATGAGGCGACCTGCCAAAAGCCGATCAGCAGCGCAGGCACGATCCAGGCAAGGAAGCCAGGCCCCAGCCCGAAGGAAAAGCGCAAACCGCCGGCGCGCCGCACGGGCGCTATCTCGGCCGAAGCGATCCAAGGGGTATCGCTCATTCTCTATCCCATCTCCTGTGCGTGGTGACCGCTTAGGTCGCAGGTGTCCATTTCCAGACGATGTCACGAACGTCGACAGGCTTCGGCAAAAGCCCGATCTTGAGAAAGCGGTTGGCAATGTCTTGCTGACTTTCAGCGTCCGCCGCGGAGAAAGGCTGAATTGTATATTGCGTCCGGGCGACGGCCTTACGCAGTGCTTCAAGGTCGGTGCCGCTCACCTCATAATTCGTCTGGGCGACAGCATCGCGATGCGTATCGGCCCATGCGAGATCGATCGCAATCGCGTTCAGAAGCTTCGCTAGAAGGTCGCCGTGATTGGCAGCGAAAGCCTTATTAGCGAGAAAGAAGGACTGCGGTGTATGAACTTCGTTTCCATCCGCGAGGACTCGCGCACCGCTGCCTTGAGAAATTGCGTAATAGGGATCCCAAATCGCCCAGGCATCGATAGAACCGCGCGCGAAGGCCGCCACGCCATCGGGCGGCGAGAGATAGACAGGTTCTATATCGGAATAGGAAAGGCCTGCCTTGTCGAGGGCGTAAAGGACAGTCGTATGAGCGCTCGACGCTTTGCCAAAACCGACCCTTTTGCCCTTGAGGTCGGCGAGCCTTTTGAGCGGTGCTGCGTCCTTGACGAGAATGCCATTGGCCGAATTGCCCGGCAGCGTTGCCGCGTAGACAAGATTGGCGGAAGCCGCCTGCGCGAAAACAGGCGGTGCATCGCCTGTGTAGCCAAAATCGAGATTGCCTGTGTTGATACCTTCAAGGATCGGAGGCCCAAAGGAAAACTCGACCCATTTGATTGCGATGCCTTGCGGTTTGAACACGGCATCGAGTGTTTGCCTCTGTTTCAGAACAGGGAGAAGACCCGATTTTTGATATCCGATCCTGATTTCGTTTACCTCACCGGCAAAGGCAGGCGTGGCGGCTTTTGCCAAGACGCCTGCAAGGCTGGATAGGATCAGTTGCAAGGCTTGCCGACGCTGCATAAAGGCACCTTTCCGTCGCCGAAGCGAATTCGATTAAAGCAATGGCCGATGATCACTCAAGTCGAAGGCGTCCACTTCCAGACGATTTCGCTGACCTTGATGGGCTTCGGCAAAAGGCCGATCTTCAGGAAGCGGTCAGCCGTACCTTGCTGGATCGCAGCGTCGGCATCCGTCGTCGGCCGCACGACGAAGTTCGATCGATCGATCGTGGTGCGGATCGCTTGGAGATCGATGCCGCTTGCATCGTGGATCGCTTGCGCCGCTTCCGCGTGATGCTCGCCGGCCCAGCGCGTGTCGATGGCGATCGCGTCGAGGAGCTTCGATAGGGTTGCAGCGCTATTGGCGGCAAAATCCTTGTTCGCGAGAAAGTAGGTGTTCGCCTGTCGGACATCGGCCGCGTAAGCGATCACGCGTACTTTTCCAGTTTGCGCGATCGAAAGATAAGGGTCCCAAATCGACCAGGCATCGATGCTGCCGCGGGTGAAAGCCGCGAGCGCGTCGGCGGGCGCGAGATAGACGGGCTCGATATCGGAATAGGCGAGGCCTGCCTTTTCCAAGGCATAGAGCAATGTCGCGTGGGCGCTCGAGGCTTTGCCGAAGCCGATCTTCTTGCCTTTGAGGTCAGCCAGAGATTTGATCGGCGAGGCGTCCTGCACGACAATGCCTTCCGCGTAATGCTCGGGCAGGGTTGCGACATAGACGAGGTTGGGCGTCGCCGCCTGTGCGAAAATCGGTGGCGTGTCTCCAGTGAATCCGAAGTCGAGATTGCCCGTATTGATTCCTTCGAGAATCGGCGGACCGAAGGCGAATTCAACCCATTGAATGCCTATGCCCTGGGGCCTGAAGGCGGCTTCCAACGTTTGTCTCTGCTTAATAACGGTGGAAATGCCCGCTTTCTGATAGCCAATGCGGATTTCCTTGACCCCGCCGGCGGCGCGGCCCGCGGCGGCCTTGCCAAATGTGGCAAGTGCCAGAACCGCACCGAATAATTGCAAAGCTTGCCGACGCTGCATTGAAAAGACACCTATTTTCACATCAGACCAGTAAATTCCTATAGTTCATAGATATTGTCAACTTAATGCGGCTATGACATATCCTTCTCCACACAAAGGAGATCAGCCATGTCTTTTTCCGCTCCGCGCGCCGCCGCCAATTGCGATGTTCTTTGGTTCCTGCCCACCCATGGCGACGGCCGCTATCTCGGCACCGGATATGGCGCACGCGAGGTCACGCATCGTTATCTCGCGCAGATCGCGCAAGCAGCCGACGAACTCGGCTTTGCCGGCGTGCTTTTGCCGACGGGCCGGTCCTGCGAGGATTCCTGGGTCGTGGCGGCGTCTCTCATCGCTTTGACCGAGCGGTTGAAATTTCTCGTCGCCGTGCGGCCGGGATTGCTGTCGCCGACTTTGGCTGCTCGGATGACGGCGACCCTCGATCGCTTGTCCAAGGGCAGGCTTTTGATCAATGTCGTCACGGGCGGCGATCCCGTCGAAAATCGCGGCGACGGCATTTTTCTCGATCATGCCGAACGCTACGAAATCACCGACGAATTTCTCGATATTTATATCCGTTTGCTCAAAGGCGAGACGGTCAGCGCTAAGGGCAAGCATCTTCATGTCGAAGACGGCAGCTTGATCTATCCGCCCTATCAGACGCCTCTGCCGCCGCTGTATTTCGGCGGCTCGTCCGATGTGGCACAGACGATCGCGGCGCGCACCATCGACAAATATCTGACCTGGGGCGAGCCGCCGCAACAGGTCGGCGAAAAGATCGAGACCATGCGCAAGCTCGCGGCGGCACAGGGCCGCTCGCTCACCTTTGGCATCCGGCTGCATGTGATCGTGCGGGAAACCAATGCGCAGGCCTGGGCCGCGGCCGACGATCTCATCAAGCATCTCGACGACGAGACGATCGCTTCCGCGCAGAAGGCCTTTTCCGCTTATGATTCCGTCGGGCAGCAGCGCATGACGGCGTTGCATGGCGGACGCCGCGACAAGCTTGAGATCTCGCCCAATCTTTGGGCAGGCGTCGGGCTCGCGCGGGGCGGGGCGGGAACCGCGCTCGTCGGCGATCCGGAGACGGTCGCGGCCCGCATGAAGGAATATATGAGCCTCGGCATCGATACATTCATCCTGTCCGGCTATCCGCATCTCGAGGAAGCCTATCGCTTCGCCGAACTCGTTCTGCCGCTTTTGCCACTCGCCGCATCGACCCATGCGCCGAAGACGGCCAGCGCCAATCGCGGGCCCTTCGGCGAGGTCGTCGGAAATAGCTATACGCCGCCGGTACGCGTGTCGGCGTCGTAGGGCATGATCTCGAAAAGTTGCAGACTTTTCGGATAAGATCATGCGTTTACAGATCTAGGAAGATCAGTCGCTCACCCCGGCACGCGCAGCGGCTGCGGCTCCGGCGCATGATCCGTCGAGATCACGCGGTTGCCCTCGATGCGATAGCGGCCGGAAGCGATCAGAGCCAGCGCTTGCGGATAGATCAGATGCTCCTGTTCGAGCACGCGGGTGGCGAGCGTCTCTGGGGTATCATCGTCGAGCACGGCGACGGCTGCCTGCGCAATAATCGGGCCCTCGTCCATGGCAGGCGCCACGAAATGCACCGTGCAGCCATGGATTTTGACTCCATCTTCGAGCGCACGCTGATGCGTGTGAAGACCGCGATAAGACGGCAACAGGGCAGGGTGGATGTTGAGAAGCCTGCCGCTCCAGGCATTGACGAAGCCCGGCGTCAGCATGCGCATGAAGCCTGCAAGGCAGATGAGTTCGACGCGATGAAGCTCCAGCAGAATCTGCATGGAGCGTTCGAATTCCTCGCGCCCAGCGTAGATCTTATGATCGACGGCCGCCGTCGCGATGCCTGCCTCCTTGGCGAAACTCAATCCGCCGGCCTCCGGCCGGTTTGACAAAACGAGCACGATTTCGGCCGGATGCGCCGCATCCCGTGCGCTTTCGACAAGGCTGCGCATATTCGATCCGCCGCCGGAAATCAGGATCGCCGTGCGCTTGCGGTTGAAGTTCAAAGATCAAGCCGCCCTGAAAAGAAGACGCGCCGATCATCGCGCGCTTGGACGATCCCCCCAAATAAAATCGGATCTTCTCCTGCGCGGCGCAATGCCGCCTCGACTTCGGTCTTTTGGCTCGCCGCCGCGACGACGACCATGCCGATCCCGCAATTGAAGGTGCGCAGCATTTCGGCCTCCGCGATATTGCCTTTCGCGGCGAGCCAGCGAAACACTGGCGGCACTGCGATCTTGCCAAGATCGAGCGAGATGCCAAGGCCGTCCGGCAGAATGCGCGGCAGATTATCGACGAAGCCGCCGCCGGTAATATGCGCCAGCGCCTTGATCGAGGCCGTGTCTTTGAGGGCTTGCAGAAGCGGCTTCACATAGATGCGCGTTGGTGTCAGCAAAGCTTGCGCAAGCGTCTGCCCGGCAGCGAAAGGCGCGTCATCCGCCCACTTGAGCGTGCTCGCGGCGACGATCTTGCGCACCAGCGAAAAGCCATTCGAATGAACGCCGGAGGCGGGCAGGCCGAAGACCACGTCTCCAAGAGCCACATCCTTCGGCAGCAGAGCGCCGCGTTCGACGGCGCCGACCGCGAAGCCCGCGAGATCATAATCGCCTTCGCTATAAAGCCCCGGCATTTCCGCCGTCTCGCCGCCGATCAAGGCGGCGCCGGCCTCGATACAGCCGCGCGCTATGCCGGCGACGATCTCGGCGCCGACGGCGGGATCGAGTTTGCCGGTCGCGTAATAGTCGAGGAAGAAAAGCGGCTCGGCGCCTTGCACGATGAGGTCGTTGACGCACATGGCGACAAGATCGATCCCGATTGTCGCGTGCAGCCCGCTTTCGATCGCAATCTTGACCTTTGTGCCGACGCCGTCATTCGCGCCGACCAGGATCGGATCGCTAAAGCCCGCGGCTTTGAGATCGAACAAGCCGCCGAAGCCACCGATCTCGGCGTCGGCGCCAGGCCGCCGCGTGGCGCGCACGAGGGGCTTGATCTTGTCGACCATGGCATTGCCGGCATCGATGTCGACACCGGCATCCGCGTAGGTAAGACCCTTATCTGGCGTCATGTCCGGTTTGGCCGTTAAGCATAGATCGCGGGCTAAGCCCGCAAAAAGCGTCTTGATCTTGGGCCAAAGCCGCGATTTCGGACCAAAGAGGCTCTAGACTCTTGGCCCCGCCAAGGCAAGACAGATGGGCTTGGCCGCAAGACTTGACCAAAAGAGTGCCTGCGTCCTAATGCCTTGGCTCCTGATCAAATATCAAGGTGGTTTCAATGCGTTTGCTGCACATTATCGCTGCTATCCCGCTGTGCCTCGGCGTCTCCTTGCCGGCTTTCGCTGCCGATCCGACCGGAATTCCCGAATGCGACGCCTTTCTCAGCCGATATGAAGCCTGTGGATTGCAAATTATGGCCGGGGCCGAAAAGTTGGCTTTCGAGAAAACGATCATGGAATCGACCATGACCGCGAGGGCGAGCGCCGAAAGCCCCGAGACCCGCGCCTCGATCGTCCAGCTCTGCACCGATTCGATGAAAGCGCTCAAAACCAACGACACGCCGTTCAAGGCTTGCATGAATCAATAAAGGGTAAATCCGTGGTCGGGCACAGCGCGCCCGCGCCATAGCCAAGCCCTGAGAACGGCGGAGACCGGCACATCAGATGAATCGATTGCCCTCTTTTTATCGTGCAACCGGATGAGCTTGTCGCGGTTCGGCAGCCTGCCCAATCTGATTACGCTCGCGAGGCTGTTTCTCGTGCCCGTGGTGATCGCCATGATCGCCACGCAGCGCTGGCCCGAAGCCTTTCTGGTTTTTGTGATCGCCGGTATTTCGGACGCCGTCGACGGCTGGCTCGCCAAGACATTCAAACTGACGACGGAACTCGGCGCTTTTCTCGATCCCGTCGCCGACAAGGCGCTCCTCGTCTCGATCTATGTGGCACTTGCCATCGTGCAGGTGATCCCGGCGCCGCTGGCGATCATCGTCGTCGCCCGCGACCTGATGATCATCGGCGCGATCGTCATGTCCTGGCTCGTCGATAAACCGGTCGAAATCAAACCGCTGCTGATCTCGAAACTCAATACGACCGTGCAGATCAGCTTCGCGGCTCTGGTTCTCGCCGCCAAGGCCTTCGATTTCAGCTTGAACGGCTGGTTCGAGATTTTGCTTTACCTCGTCGCAACTTTGACGCTTGCTTCGCTCGCCGCGTATTTGTGGCGATGGATACGTCATATTGGTCTTTAGAGCATGATGGAGCAGGTCCGGCTTTGTCATGAACGTGATCTAGAGAGATTTGCAGCTTAGCTTTGAGTTCGGGAAGGTCACAAGATGCGGATCGAATGGCAGATCAGTTTCTGGGTCGCCGCCTTCGCACTTCTGATTCTATTTCTTTGGATTTTCAGTGGCGTTCTTCTGCCTTTCGCCGCCGCCTTCTGTCTTGGCTATCTGCTCGATCCTGTTGCCGACCGGCTTGAACGGCTGGGGTTGAACCGCCTCGGCGCGACGCTGATCATTCTCGCCGGTTTTGTGCTGATCCTCGCCTTGATCATCATATTGCTGGTTCCGATCCTCGGGCATCAGCTCGCGGCCCTGATTCAATCCCTCCCGGACTATGTGAAAAAAATACAGGAGCTCCTCGCGCAGCAAAGCGCCTATTTCACGAACGGCTATGGCGGGGTTTTGCTGGAGAAACTCGGCCTGTCGCTTCCATCCGGCGGCGATAGCCGCGCGCCGAGCAGCGATTTGGTCTCGCAGGCGGCGGCCTGGGCCGCGACCTTCCTGAATTCGGTTTGGAGCCGGACCACCGCGCTCGTCAGCGTCTTGTCGCTCATTGTCGTGACGCCTGTCGTCGCCTTTTACATGCTGCTCGACTGGGACAAGATGATCGCGACGATCGACGGTCTTGTGCCGCTGCGCCACCGCGAGGTCGTGCGCGGCCTTGCCCGCGAAGTCGACGCGGCCATGGCCGGCTTTCTGCGCGGGCAGTCGCTCGTCTGTCTTTTTCTCGGCCTCTGGTACGGGCTTGGCCTCTCGGTTATCGGGCTCAATTTCGGCCTGCTGATCGGCATTACGGGCGGGGTTTTGAGCTTCATTCCCTATGTCGGGTCTTTGACGGTTTTGGTGGTTTCCTGCATCGTCGCGATCGTTCAGGGCTGGCCAAACTGGCATTTGCTCGCCGCGGCGGTCGGCGTCTTTCTGATCGGCCAGTTTTTGGAAGGCAATATTCTGTCGCCGAAACTGGTCGGGCAATCCGTCGGGCTGCATCCGGTCTGGCTGATCTTCGCGCTTCTCGCCTTTGGCAGCCTGTTCGGCTTCACCGGCCTCATCGTCGCCGTCCCTTTGGCAGCGGCGACGGGGGTCATCTTGCGCTTTGCGGTGCGGCGCTACCGTTTGAGTACGCTTTATACAAGTTTGCCGACGGCGGAAAAAGCCTCGATCCTGATCGAAGCCGTCGCCTCTGCTCACGAGCCCAATAGGGATCAGTGAGAGATGCCGCCAAAAGGGCCGCGCCTGCCGAGCGATCAATTGACCTTGGAGCTGGCGTCCGATCCGCATTTCGGAGCGGAAGATTTTCTGGTCTCGCAAAGCAACGAGCAAGCCTATGGCATGATCGAGCTTTGGCCCGATTGGCCCGACCCGGTATTACTGCTTCTAGGCCCTCCCGGCGCCGGCAAAAGTCATCTGGCGGCGATCTGGGCGGTGCGTGCCGAGGCTTTCGCACTGCAAGCCGAAGCTCTTGCCTCCGCCGATCTTCCGAGCGTCACCAAACACAAGGCGCTGCTGATCGAAGACGGCGACCGGCTCGGTGGCAATGAAGCCGCCCTTTTTCATCTCTTGAATTTGACGCGTGCAGAAAGCGCAAGCCTGCTCATCACCGCGCGCGAGGCGCCGGAACTGTGGGGGCTCGCCACCGCCGATCTCATGTCGCGGCTGCGGCTTGCCGCGCGCGTCGCCATCGAGGCTCCCGATGATGCCTTGATGCGCGCCGTGCTCGTCAAATTGCTCGTCGACCGGCAACTCATCGTCGATACGAATGTGGTTGAATACGCGGCTTTGCGGCTCGACCGCAGCCTCGATGCGGCGCGCGACTTCGTGGCGGCGCTCGATCGTGAGGCGTTGTCGCGCGGAAAGCGGATCACGCGGTCTATGGCCAGCGACGTGCTGCAAGCTTTGGAGACGGACGGCGGCGAGGCAAAAGGGCAAGGCGAAGGCGAAGGAGAAGGGGAAGGCGATGGATCGCGCGATGTCTTTTAGTTTTCGCCGTACCCTGATTGTCGTCGTCGCGCTCAATCTCGCCTATTTCTGCGTGCAGATCGCCGCCGCCTTGGCGATAGGATCCGTCTCGCTCTTTGCCGATTCGACCGATTATCTCGAAGATGCCGCGATCAACGGTCTGATTCTCGCAGGCGTGAACTGGCAGCCGCGGCGCCGGGCTCTCTTGGGCAAGGTGATGGCCGGCATCATCCTTCTGCCGTCGCTCGCGGCAGTTTGGATGGCTTGGCGGAAATTTCTGGATCAGGTCGAGCCCGAGCCGTTGATCCTGACCCTCGCGGGCCTCGGCGCCCTCGCGGTCAATCTCGCTTGCGCCTTCTTGCTGGCGCGCTTTCGCCGCCATAGCGGCAGCCTGACCAAGGCGGCCTTTCTCTCGGCCCGCAACGATACGATCGCCAGCGTGATGATCATCCTCGGCGGCGGCCTCACTGCATGGACGCACTCAGCCTGGCCGGATTTGGCGATCGGACTTCTCATCACCGCGCTCAATGCAGGAGCTGCGCACGAAGTCTATGAAGCGGCGAGCCAAGAGGCGCGCGATGAGCTGGATTAGCCGGTCTATCGCCGCGTTTCGCAAGCGTGGCGCCGACGGCGGATCGGGTGGCCACAGCAGCGGCGGCGATGGCGGTGGAGGAGGTGGCGGCGGAGGCGATTAGAGCGACGCCGCCGCGAAGCTTCACCTCATGAAGCGCGCAAAATCTATATCGGGGCTCGGGCCGCCGTTGCCCGTCTCCAAATATTGCCGCAGACTGACGAGGAAATAGCCCCAACCCGTCGTCGTCCGCGCATAGACATCATCGGCCTTTTCAAAACCGCGATGCGCGAAGGACAAGACAGTGGCCTCGCCCTCTTTGCGCAGATCAAACGCAATCGTCGTACCGTCCCATTGCGGGTTGAGAGAGGAGGTTGCCTTCCAACCCACGCGAGTCGGAGGCTCGAGTTCGTCGACTCTCAGCTTGATCACGTTGTTACATTGCGAGAAGCGAAGTTCGCCTGTTCCATCGATCCTTGACTCAAACTCCGCGTCGCGCGTCCACCAATTGCGAATGCCGTCGGCCGTCGTGAGCGCCGCATAGACCTCCTGGGGCAGGGCGCTGATCTTAAGGTGATGCATAATATCCGGCATGGGTCTGCTCCTTTCTTCAAAGATTGAACATGGCGATCTCAGGCACCGGCCTTGTCGCGTTCGCTTTCCAGCGCGAATTTTTCGAGCAGGCCCGGCCAGCCGCCATCGACGTCCTTGCGCATGGAAGCACCGTCTGCGGCGCCCAGGGTTTCGAATTTGTGATGCACGAGTTCGACATTGGTCACATCCGCGCCGTCCGGCGTGAAGCGCACGTCGACCTCGGATTTCATCGCCGCATCGGGCTTCCATTGTGCGTTCACCTGCCACAGCAGCACCACGCGATGCGGCGGCTCCCAATGAATGATGGTGGCGACAACCGTCTGGGTGCCGTCTTCGGCGAATTCCAGCCAGCGTCCTCCGAGGCGCGGCTCCATCAGAACTTTTTCGATCGGCCTGTTGCCAATGCCGTGATTGGCCGGCCACCAGCGGGTCAGGCCGGCAGTAAAGACCTCGAAGGCATGGTCGATGGGCGCTTTCACTTTGATCGTTATGCGCACGGGTTCGATCACGATTGTCGCCGTTGTCGCTGCGGTCATTCGTCTCCTCCTTGTCGTTAGGTCACGATGATTTTGGATTGAGCCAATCCAGAAGTTGGAGCGGGATGCCCACGCAAAATCGTCCACACTTTTCCTCATCCCGCTCTAGGTTCGAGGTTTTTCGGCTTCGGCTTTGAACGCCTCGAGGGCATCGGTCCAGAAACTGTCGAGCCAGTCGCGCAAATCCATGAGTCCCTCCAGACGCAGCGAATAAATCCGTCGCGTGCCTTCGCTACGTTCTTCGACGAGGCCCGCGTCTTTCAGAGCTTTCAAATGTTGCGACACAGCCGGGCGCGAGACCGGCAGACCGGCGGCGATGGCATTTACCGGGCTAGGACCGCCGCGCAAGCGCTCGAACACCTGTCTACGTGTCGGATCGGCGAGAACGGTGAGCGCATTTGTGTAAGTCATTACTTACAGTAAGTAGAAACTTACCTATGAGTCAAGCCACTTTTCAGCGGGTAAGCCAAGCGGCCAGTGTGCAAGCGCGCGCGAACAGGCTATAGCCTTGCCCATGCTTCCCTATCTTCTGGTTTTCGTCGGCGCGGGCCTTGGCGGCGTGCTGCGGCTCTCCGCCAATATGGTCTGCGGCCGCTATTTCGGCCTCGATTTCCCTTGGGCGACCTTCATCATCAATATTTCCGGCTCGACCATCATGGGACTCGTGGCCGGTTATCTTGCCTTTAAGGCGGGCGAAAACTGGACGCAGAACGTCAGGCTTTTCCTCACCACGGGCATTCTTGGCGGCTACACTACCTTTTCAGCCTTTTCGCTCGACACAATCTTATTGTGGGAGCGCAATGAATATGCGGCGGCGGCCTTTTATGTTTTCGGCTCCGTCGGCTTTGCCTTTGCCGGACTTGTCGCCGGCCTTGCGCTCATACGGGCTTTGACATGAGCGTTTCCGCGCTGAAAGTTACAGAAGACGAAGCTGGCATGCGGCTTGACCGCTGGTTCAAGCGGCGCCTGCCGGAATTGTCCTTGTCGCATCTGAACAAGATCGTGCGCACCGGGCAGGTCCGGGTCGACGGTGCGCGCGTGAAAACGGCGACACGGCTAGAGGCCGGCCAGACCGTGCGCGTGCCGCCCTTGAAGCTCGACGCGGCCACTGTGCCGCGTCCAGCCATCCACAAGGCCTCGACGGAAGATCTACGCGCGCTGCGCGAAATGACTCTCTTCGAGGATCGCGACCTGATGGTCTTGAACAAGCCCTATGGGCTGGCGGTGCAGGGCGGCTCCGGCATGACGCGCCATCTCGACGGCATGCTCGCCTCGATGGCGAATGAGAATGGCGACCGCCCGGTGCTCGTGCATCGCCTCGACCGCGATACGTCTGGCGTGCTGCTCGTTGCGAAGACCCGCCGGATGGCGGCCGATCTCGGCGAAATCTTCCGTTCGCGCCAAGCCAAGAAAGTCTATTGGGCGCTGGTCGAGGGCGTGCCGAAACCGGCGCAAGGCCGCATTTCGCTGTTTCTCGCCAAGGGTGACGGCATGGGCGATGTCCGATCGAAGCGCGCGAAAGACGCCGCGCCCGTGGGCTTGGAAAAAATGCGCATCGCCCAGCATGGCGATGAAGACGCGCAGCATTCCGTCACCTATTACGCGGTGGTCGATAAAGTTGCGCCGCGCCTGGCCTGGCTGTCGATGAAGCCGATCACCGGCCGCACGCATCAATTGCGTGCCCATGCGGAAGCGATAGGCCACCCTATCATCGGCGATCCGAAATATGGCGGCACGGACAAGCATGCGCTTTCGAAGCACGATCCGATGCATGCGATTCCCGAAGCGGTCGAACGCAAGCTGCATCTCCTGGCGCGGCGTCTCGTGTTGCCGCATCCGCGCGGCGGCGTCATCGACGTCACGGCGCCTCTGCCGCCACATATGCAAAAGACCTGGGATCTGTTCGGCTTCGACGTGAAGCAGTTTGACCCGATCGAGGATGCGCCGGAATAGAGCGTTCAGAGCGAGTTCATATCGCCGCCTCTAACCTCCTGCCGCTGGGGATGCAGGAGGTACGTACATGAAAACAACACTCTTTATCGTTCTCGCATCGGCCCTTTACGCGGGCGCTGCGCTCGCACAGACGGCGTCTCCGCCGGCCACGTCAGCGCCAGCAGATGCCGCCGCGCCAGCCACAACGGCGGCGGCCGCCCAAAGCGGCAAACCCAAGCCCAAAGAGGTTCTGGCCACATGCCGCGACGAGGCCAAGTCGCAAGGCTTGAAAGGCGATGCCCGCAAAACAGCTGTGCAAGAGTGTTTCGTCAAACAGCGCCCGGATCTCGTCGCCTGGGAAAAATGCCGCACCGATCCGGAGATGAAGGGCAAGGCCAAGGGCGAGCGCAAGGCGCTCATGAAGGAATGCCTGAAGGCCAATAAAGGCTGAGTTTGATCCTGCCCTCGGGCTCAGGTTTCCGAGGGCAGGGTACAGCCTGCTTGTGTTTTGGAGAGGATTGCGTTTGGGTGTGCCCGGATTCGGGCAAAACACATCGATTGTGAGCGAACCTTCTCCCTGTGGGAGAAGGTGCCCCACGAAGTGGGGCGGATGAGGGGTTACGATCTTTTAATCGTAGGTCGTAACCCCTCGCCCGGCTTGCTCCGCAAGCCACCCTCTCCCTCAGGGAGAGGGTAGTTCCCTTTCTTGAGACACCCCAGAAGCACATGCGACTTTCCAAATATTTCCTGCCTGTCCTGCGCGAGACCCCCAAAGAAGCCGAGATCGTTTCGCATCGCTTGATGCTGCGTGCCGGCATGATCAGGCAGGAGGCGGCAGGCATTTATGCCTGGCTGCCGCTCGGCCTGCGCGTGCTGCAAAAGGTCTCGACCATCGTGCGCGAGGAAATGGACCGGGCAGGGGCTGTCGAACTTCTGATGCCGACTTTGCAATTGGCGGATCTCTGGCGCGAAAGCGGCCGCTACGACGCCTATGGTCCGGAAATGCTGCGGATCAAGGACCGGCATGAGCGGGAATTGCTCTATGGTCCGACCAATGAAGAAATGATCACCGAGATTTTCCGCGCGACCGTCAGATCCTACCGCGATTTGCCGAAAATCCTTTATCATATTCAATGGAAATTCCGCGACGAGCAAAGACCGCGCTTTGGCGTCATGCGCGGGCGCGAATTTCTGATGAAGGATGCCTATTCCTTCGACATCGACGAAGCCGCGGCGCGGCTCTCCTATAATCGAATGTTCGTGTCCTATCTGCGCATCTTCGGCCGCATGGGATTGAAGGCGATCCCGATGCGGGCCGAGACCGGGCCGATCGGCGGCGATCTTTCGCATGAATTCATCGTGCTCGCCGAGACCGGCGAATCCGGCGTCTTCTGCAATTCAGATGTGCTCGACCTTCCCATCCCGGGCGTGGACGTCGATTACGATGGCGATCTGAAGCCGATCATCGAGCAGTGGACGACGCTTTATGCCGCGACCGAGGATGTGCACGACGCAGCGCGTTTCGAGGCCGAGACGCCGCCCGAAAAGCGCATCAACACACGCGGCATCGAGGTCGGCCAGGTGTTTTATTTCGGCGATAAATACACAAAGCCCATGAAGGCGCCTATCACTGGCCCCGACGGCGTCGAGCGTCCGGCCCAATGCGGCTCCTATGGCGTCGGCGTCTCGCGCCTTGTCGGCGCCTTGATTGAGGCCTGTCATGACGATGCGGGCATCATCTGGCCCGAATCGGTTGCGCCCTTTAAAGTCGGTATCGCCAATCTCAAGGTCGGCGACGGTCCGACGGACACAGCCTGCGCACAAATCTATGCGGCGCTCGAAAAGGCGGGCGTCGATGTTTTATATGATGATACGGATGAGCGTCCGGGCGGGAAATTCGCCAGGCTCGATCTCATCGGCCTGCCTTATCAGGTGATCGTCGGCCCGAAAGGGCTCGCCGAAGGCAAGGTGGAACTGAAGGTGAGGGCGACAGGCGCGCGGGAAAATCTGCCTGTCACCGATGTCATCGCGCGGTTTATTGAGTGAAGGGGACAGGCACATCACCGGCATGACGAGCCCCAAAGGCACAAGCCCTTTCGCGCCCTTCGAATGGATGATTGCGCTGCGCTATCTGCGCTCGCGCCGGAAGACCGGATTCGTGTCCGTCATCGCCGGGTTCTCGCTGATCGGAATCATGCTGGGCGTCGCGACATTGATCGTCGTGATGTCGGTGATGAACGGGTTCCATAAGGAATTGCTCGACAAGATCGTCGGCATCAACGGCCATATTTTTCTGCAGGCGGCCGATACGCCGCTGACCGACTATAAGGACGTCACCGCCGCGGTCGCGAAAGTGCCGGGCGTCAATCTGGCCATTCCTTTGATCGAGGGCGCGGCTGGCGTCTCTTCGCCCTATAATCAGGCGGGCGCGCTGGTGCGGGGCATCAGCGAAGCCGACATTAAAAAGCTGCCGGGCATAGCCGGAAACGTCAGGGTCGGCACGCTCGACGGATTCGACCAGGGTGGCGGCGTTGCCATCGGTCAGCGGATGGCCGAAAACCTCAGCCTGCGGGTCGGCGACAAGCTCACGATTCTCACCGCAAAAGGCGCGCAGACGCCGTTCGGCATAGCCCCGCGCATCAAATCCTATCCGATCGTCGCGACCTTTCAGATTGGCATGGCGGAATTCGACAATCTCTTCGTCTATATGCCGCTGCCGGAAGCGCAGGCCTTCTTCAACAAGGAAGGCGAAGCAACCGTCGTCGAATTGTTCCTGAGCAATCCCGAAGCGATCGATGCGATGCGCGACAAGATCGAGGCTGTGGTCGCGCGGCCGATCATCATGACCGACTGGCGCGAACGCAACAAATCCTTCTTTGATGCCTTGAAGGTCGAAAGCAATGTGATGTTCATCATCTTGACCTTGATCGTGCTGGTCGCCGCGCTCAACATCGTCTCCGGCCTCATCATGCTCGTGAACGACAAGTCGAGCGACATCGCGATTTTGCGCACGATCGGCGCAACACGCGGCGCCGTGATGCGGATTTTCCTGATCACCGGCGCCTCGATCGGTGTCGCCGGAACCTTGGCGGGATTTTGCCTCGGGCTTATCATCGCAAGCAATCTCGAAGCGATGCGAGAACTCATCAATAATGCCTTTCACGCCAATCTATTTCCGGCGGAGCTTTATTTTCTGTCGCGGCTGCCCTCGATCGTCGATCCGCGCGATGTCGCCGCTGTCGTGTCCATGACGCTTGCTCTTTCCATTCTCGCGACGATCTATCCGTCCTGGCGCGCCGCGCGGCTCGATCCGGTCGAGGCGCTGCGTTACGAATAATCATGACTGCTCCGGCTCTTCATCTCGACAAGGTTGGCCGCAGCTATAAGCAGGCAGGCGCATCGCTTGACGTGCTGCGCGCGGTCGATTTCGGCCTTTGGCCGGGCCAATCCGTGGCGCTTGTCGCGCCGTCCGGGGCGGGCAAATCCACTTTGCTGCATATCGCAGGGCTGCTTGAAAAGCCCGACTCCGGCGAGGTTTTTATCGGCGGCCGAGCCACCACTCACATGGCCGATAACGAACGCACAGCGTTACGCCGCAACGGCATCGGCTTTGTCTATCAATTCCATCATCTCCTGCCGGAGTTCTCGGCCATCGAGAATGTCGTCTTGCCGCAAATGATCGCTGGATTGCAGCGCAAGGAAGCGCAAAAGCGGGCGAGCGATCTTCTCAATTATCTCGGCCTCGGGGCGCGCTTGAAGCATCGGCCGTCGGAGCTGTCCGGCGGCGAACAACAACGCGTCGCGATCGCACGGGCCGTTTCAAATAACCCAGGTGTTCTATTGGCCGATGAGCCGACGGGAAATCTCGATGTGCACACCGCCGATCATGTGTTCGAGGCGCTGAATGGCCTCGTCAAGGCGACGGGTCTCGCGGCCCTCATCGCAACTCACAATATGGATCTTGCGCAGAGAATGGATCGCCGCGTCACCTTGCGCGACGGGCTCGTCGTCGAATTGGCCTGATCTTGAACGCCATCAGGCGGCGAGATTTGGATCCTGGCCCAAATCCTCGAGGCGTTTGCTGAGCTCGCGGATGCGGGTTCTGAGTTCGGCATTCTGCTTTTCAAGCGTGTGCAGGCGGGTCTCGAGCGAGTCCGCCGCTCCGTCCCGCGCCTCCGCTGCCTGGGCTTCCGCGCTCACGAATTCGACACCGATGGCAGTGGCGTCCCGCCAAGCCAGACGCGCGCGATAGCTGCGGCCCTTTTGCGGAATGTAGAGTTCGAACTCGCTCGGAACCGAGAGCGAGTCGCCGAGCGCTATCTTCGCGCCCTGCGGCGAAAAATTCTTCACCACGCATTCGATCGTCGACATGCGCTGATTGAAGATGATCTGGGCGCGTAGAAAGCTTTTGACCCTCTCGACCCGTCGTGCTTCCGGCATGATCTCGCTCTTAAAAACTGAAAGCAGAAAAGGTGCTTGAGAAGGTGACGGATTATTATTAAGAATTGCTCAATAAAATAGCCTCGTTCGAGATGGTTTTGGATCTATGGGCGGGCATTTCCTCGTTCACAAGTTGCAGCAGTATCGGGGAACGCGATCAATGCGTAGCTTAGGGTTGCGGGTCACCGCTTTGATCGGACTGACGCTGCTCGTCGCGGCCTGCGACAAATGTGGCGATCCCGTGCAGTTTCACGCCCCGTCGCTGCCGCATAGCTGCTACGAAAGCCAACCGGCACAAAAATAGGCGCTCCCTACAACCGATTTTACGGCAGAATCGCGAAGGCCCGAGCGGGAAAGCCGAGGCCGTTTCTGACCTTCGGCCAGGTCACCACGATCAAGGCGCCTTTGGCCGGAACCTTGTCGAGATTGTCCATGACCTCGATCTGGTAATGGCCGGTTTTCAGAATATAGGTCTCGGTCTCCATTTTCTCGGTCGTGTCGCTGTCCATCGACTCATGGCCGATCGCCGTGACGCCGCGCTGTTCGACCAGAAACTTGACCGCTGCGAGCGACCACGCCGGGAAGGCAGACCGCTTGAAGCGCTCTGGGTCTTTGTCCCAGTCTTTCGACATATCGGTGCGCAAGGCGGCGAAGGCGCCCTTCGGCACCCGGCCGTGTTTTTTCTCCCAGGCGCGCAAGTCTTCGAGCGAAAAGGCATGGTTCGGATCACGAGCGAGCAGCGGCGTCTCATCGAAAACGACGAGTGGCAGAATCATGTCCTTTAAGGGAATCTGGTCCATCGTGGCGCCAGTTTCCGAAAAATGCGCCGGCGGATCGACATGTGTGCCATATTGACCGACCATTTCGTAGAAAGTCGCGCGAAAGCCGTCCTTTTGAATGGTATAGGGCTGTTTCGTCTTAGGATCGGCGGCGGGGCTCATTTTGGCTTGTGGAAAGCCTGCCCAGACGGGCGTATCCGGTCCGAAACTATGGGTAAGATCGACATAGTTTTTCGAAGCTAGGGTCCGGTAGAGGTTTTCGAGCGAAGCCGCATTCGCCGTCTGCGCCACGGCCAGAAAAAAGCCGAGACCGGCACAGATCGGCAAAAGATAGCGCGAGATCCTCATCCGGTTCTCCCTTTCATGCTTGTGCTCTTGGAACCTGCTCGCCGCACACCGGGAATGTCGTTGCGTCCATTGCGGCCGGACAGAATCGAGCGGCTTCATTTCAGATAAATTTCAATCGGATTTGCCACAGGGAAAGAGTTGAAGTCATGCTATCGTCACGAAATTCAACGAGCGTCGGCAAGAGATTTCGAAGGAGGCATAGTGTGAGCGCGCAAGCTGAAGAGCGCAAATTGGCCGAGGCCGCTCGGAACGCAAAAATGGAGGGCGCTGTGCTCGAAGCGCGCCCGGCGGACGGGCAGGGCCTTTCGACCGAGGGGTCGCCCGCAGCCTCCATTCCGGTCATGGACGACCTTGGCGATATCGCCGGACGCCCGGCCGAGCTCGCCCAGTCGCCGCAACGCTTCATCAATCGCGAATTGTCCTGGCTCGAATTCAATCGGCGCGTCCTTGAAGAAGCGTCCAATCGCAATCATCCTTTGCTCGAGCAGCTTCGGTTTTTGTCGATTTCCGCCAATAATCTCGATGAATTCTTCATGGTGCGTGTGGCCGGTCTCCGCGGGCAAGTTCTTGCCGGAATCAGCACGGCCTCCGAGGATGGCCTGACACCGCCGGAGCAATTGACCAAAGTCCGCGACCGCGTCGGATTGCTCGCTGCCGAACAGCAGCGGCGCTGGCGCGAATTGCGTCAGGAGCTGAACGACGCCAATATTGTCATCGTCGACCCGAAGGACCTCAGCGAGGCCGAGACGGCTTGGCTCGAACAGCATTTCCTTGCCTATATTTTTCCGGTCTTGACGCCGCTCGCCGTCGATCCGGCGCATCCTTTCCCTTTCATCCCGAATCTCGGGGCGACGATCGCGCTCGAATTGGTGCAACCGGGCGAACATAAAAGCTTGCGCGCCTTGATCCGGCTGCCGGCCAAGATCAGCCGCTTCATCCGGCTTCCTGACGGGCTCGGTGAGCGCGGCCAGCGCTTCATCTCGCTTGAAAATCTCATCAGCATTTTCACTCAGAGCCTGTTTCCAGGCTATCTCGTGCGCGGGCAGGGGCTCTTCCGGATCATTCGCGACAGTGATCTTGAAGTCGAAGAAGAAGCCGAAGACCTCGTGCTCTTTTTCGAAAGCGCTTTGAAGCGGCGCCGGCGCGGTTCCGTCATCAGGGCCGAGTTCGACAGCATGATGCCGGACGAGCTGCGGGTCTTCGTGGCCGAAGAACTCGACGTCGCGCCGGAGGAGGTCTTCGTCCTCGACGGCATGCTCGCCTTGAACGATCTCACCGAAGTCGTCGCGCTCGACCGCCCGGAGCTGAAGTTCAAGCCCTATAATCCGCGCTTTCCGGAACGTGTGCGCGATAATGGCGGCGATTGTTTTTTGGCGATCCGCCAGAAGGATCTGGTCGTCCACCATCCGTATGAATCCTTCGACGTCGTGGTCCAGTTCCTGGATCAGGCGGCCCGCGATCCGAATGTCGTCGCAATCAAGCAGACGCTTTATCGCACCTCGTCCGACAGTCCGATCGTGCGCGCCTTGATCGAGGCGGCGGAGGCCGGCAAATCGGTGACGGCGCTCGTCGAATTGAAGGCGCGTTTCGACGAAGAGGCCAATATCCGCTGGGCCCGCGATCTCGAACGTGCCGGCGCGCAAGTCGTCTTCGGCTTCATCGAGCTCAAGACGCATGGCAAATTATCGATGGTCGTGCGCCGCGAAGCCGGCACTTTGATCACCTATTGCCACGTCGGCACCGGCAATTATCATCCGGTGACGGCGCGGATCTACACGGATATTTCGTTCTTCACCGCCGACCCGGTCATCGGGCGGGATGTGTCGCGCATCTTCAATTACATCACGGGCTATGCCGAGCCGGCGGGGCTCGAGCGGATGGCCGTCTCACCGATCTCGCTCAAGAAGAAGCTTCTCGCGCACATCCACCAGGAAATCGCTTTTGCCAAAGCCGGCAAGCCGGCCAATATTTGGGGCAAATGCAACGCTCTCGTCGATCCGGAAATCATTGATGCTTTTTACGAGGCAAGCCAGGCCGGCGTGAAAATCGATCTCGTTATCCGCGGCATTTGCTGTCTGCGGCCGGGCGTGAACGGCCTGTCCGAAAACATTCGGGTGAAATCGATCATCGGGCGTTTTCTGGAACATGCGCGCGTCTATGCGTTCGGCGGCGGTCACGATCTTCCGCACCCGAAAGCCCATGTCTATATTTCCTCGGCCGACCTCATGCCGCGCAACCTCGACCGTCGCGTTGAAGTTTTGTGCCCGATCCTCAATCCGACTGTGCATGAGCAAGTCCTCGATCAGATTCTTCTTGCCAACATGCTCGACAATCAACAGAGTTACCGGGTCTTGCCGGATGGTTCGAGCGCGCGCATATCAACGCAGCCGGGCGAAGAGCCTTTCAACGCCCATTCTTACTTCATGACAAATCCGAGTCTGTCCGGCCGTGGGAAATCCCTTAAGGAATCTAGTCCCAAGACGCTCCTCAAACGTTTGGAAGCCCGCTGAACCATCGATGCAGGTTTCAGACGCATTGTCAGCGCGCCTACCGGCGGAACATCGTCCGCTTGCGATCGTCGATATAGGATCCAACTCGGTGCGACTGGTCGCCTATGAGGGGCCGTCGCGTTCGCCGAATCAGATCTTCAACGAAAAATCCCTTTGCGCACTCGGTCACGGCGTTTTTACCACCGGCAAATTGCCGAAGTCGGGGATGGAAAAGGCGCTGACGGCGCTGCGGCGTTTTCGCGTTCTCATCGAACTGATGGAAGCAAACGACGTCTATGTCGTCGCGACAGCGGCCGCGCGGGATGCCTCGAACGGGCCGGAATTCGTGAAGGCCGCGGAAGAGGCGATCGGCGCGCCGATCGCGCTTCTTTCGGGCGAGCGCGAAGCGCAGCTTTCCGCGCTGGGCGTCATCTCCGGAATTTATAAACCGAACGGCATTGTCGGCGATCTTGGCGGCGGCTCGCTGGAATTGATCGATGTGAAAGGCGCGCATCTCGGCAAGGGCGCGACCCTGCCGCTGGGCGGTCTTGCCTTGATGGACGCGTCAGAACGCTCGCCCCGCGCCGCCGTGAAGATCGTGCGCGACGCACTGTCCCGCTGCAAGATTCTCGAAAAGCTCCAGGGCCGCACCTTCTATGCCGTCGGCGGCACGTGGCGTGCGCTGGCCAAGCTTCACATGCACCAGCGCAACTATCCTCTGCCGGTCATGCATGGCTACGTCATTCCGGCGCAGGACGCAGCCGCCTTCGCTGGTCTCGTCGAGCGCGTCAACACCGAGGCTTTGAACTCGATCGCTTCCGTCAATGCGGCGCGGCGGCCGCTGCTTGCTTATGGCGCCGTCGTTCTCGAAGAGATCATCCAGATCGCGCATCCGAGCGAGATCGTCATTTCGACCGCCGGCGTGCGGGAAGGGCTGATCTACGAAAAACTCGATGAAGCCCAACGGCGCCTCGATCCTTTGCTCGTCACCGCGCGCGAATTGAACGACCTCTTGTCACGCGCACCGGCCGCAGGCGAGGAGCTTTGCGTCTGGACCGATCACTTCATGAAATCGACGCATCTCGAAGAGACGCCGGAAGAGAAGCGGTTGCGCCATGCGGCGTCGCTTCTAGCCGACGTCAATTGGCGCGCGCATCCAGACTATCGCGGCGAGCAGAGCCTCAACATGGTCGCCAATGCGTCCTTCATGGGGATCGATCATGCCGCGCGCGCGTTTCTGGCGCTCTCCACCTCCTACCGGCATTTGAGCGCGGAAGAAGACATCAGCCCACAATTGCGGTCGCTCGTTTCGGCCCGGATGCTCGACCGCGCCCGTATTTTCGGCGCGGTCGCGCGGGTGGCCTTTATCATCTCGGCGGCGATGCCTGGTGTTTTGCCGCGCACGCCATTGGCCTGTCAGAAGACGAAGCTCGTCCTCACTTTGCCGAGCGATCTCGCCGATCTCGCCGGCGACCGGCTGATGAACCGTTTGAAGCAATTGGCACGGCAGATCGGCCGGGAGCCGGCCATCGCCATCATGGGCAGATAGCGCCGCGGGATAAAGCAGCAGACCGCATGATCAAGCTTGCTTAGCCCGTGGCCGTCTCAGACGCCTCTGCCTCTTGCCATTCGAGGGTGACGACCTTGCCCTTCTCGATCGTCAGCGCGAGCCGGCCGTGTTTCAGCTCCAGCGCCTTCTCACCGAAAATGGCATGGCGCCAACCCGTGAGACTTGCGACAGGCGCGCGGTCATCGCAAGCGATCGCATCGAGATCGTCGACGGTTGCGATCATCTTCGCGGCGACGCCATGCGCTTCGCTCACTTGACGCAGCAGTACTTTCAAAAGCTCGACAGTCGCGCCGCCGCTGGAGCGCCGCTCGCGTTCGAGCTTTGGCAGCGTCGCCGGATCGCGCGCGAGACCTTGCTCGATCGCCGCTAGGATCTGCGCGCCCGAGCGCGAGTTTTCCATGCCGCGCGGAAAACTCCGCAGATTGCTCAAGGCCTCGGGAGACCGCGGCGCAGCAAGGGCGATCTCGACCAGAATATCGTCCTTCAACACGCGCGAACGCGGCACGTCGCGGCCTTGCGCCTCGGCCTCGCGCCAGGCCGCGATTTCCATCAGGACGGCGAGATCGCGCGGCTTCCTTACGCGCTGGCGGAATCGCTCCCAGGCATTTTCGGGATGCTGCTCATAGGTCGAAGGCGAAGTGAGCTGCGCCAATTCATCGTCGAGCCAGGACAGACGTCCGGTCCGCTCAAGCTTTTGCCGCAGCAGCACATAGACATCACGCAGATAGGTGACGTCGGCGATGGCATAATCGACCTGCGCGGCCGAGAGGGGGCGGCGTGACCAGTCGGTGAAGCGCGACGATTTATCGAGCGCGACTTTGGTGAGCGTTTGAACCAGCTCGCTATAGGAGACTTGATCGCCGAAACCGCAGACCATGGCCGCGACTTGCGTATCGAAAAGCGGCGCCGGGATCAATTTCGCGAGATGCCAGAAAATTTCGACATCCTGGCGCGCCGCATGAAAGACTTTGACGATCCTCTGATCGGCCATCAACGCGAAAAGCGGACTTAAGTCCAATCCCTCCGCCAGGGCATCGACGGCGACAGCTTCGTCCTCCGACGCAAGCTGCACGACGCAGAGCTTCGGCCAGAACGTTGTCTCCCTCAAAAACTCCGTGTCGACCGTAATATAGGGATGTTTTGCAAGGCGATGGCAGACATCTGCCAAGTCCTGCGTCGTCGCAATAAGATCCATATCGCAGTCATTAAAGGAAACTGCGCCAAGCGGCTAGCAGCGCGATGCAGCCCATACCCTTGAAAAGCACAGGAAATTGCCATGAATGGATTGGTGCAGGTCTTAAATTGATAGATTAATAAATAAATGTAACATATTATATTTATTGTATTTTTGTTGTGCAGTCTATTTTGTGGTTAGAAAACCGAAGCCGCGCCGGCTCAAAATCCTTGGCAAAAAATGTCCATAATTTGATCGAAATTGCCGAAGCCTCGGGCGCCATCTTTTCCGCTCAATTGGCGTGCTTTCGATCGTGGTGGTTCTGGTTTAAACAGAATCGCCTTCTTGCTTCACATCCCTGCCTAGAGCGGCTTTTCCCAATGTCTTTGTCCCGATTTGCCGTTTTATGCCTTTTGCTTGCGAGCCCACAGGCGGCGCTGGCGCAGAAGTCCACGCCGCAAAAATCCACGCCGGCGCCCGCGTCTCCCAAGCCCTCTGCCACAAGTCCGAGCCCCAGCCCCAATCCGGAGTCCCAGATCACGACTACGTCTTTCGGGGATTGGGCTTTGCGTTGTCAGCGCATCAATGAAAGCAGCCATCAAAATTGCGAGGTCTCGCTGACGATCCAACAGAAGGATCAGCCGGCGCCGATTGCCAAGATCGCGCTCGGACGGCCAATCGCAGCCCAAGGCATCCATCTCCTCGTTTTGCTGCCGAACAACGTCTCGTTTCCGAGTTCCGTCCAGATCAAATCCGACGACAAGGATATTTGGGCCATAGACGTTCCCTGGCAGCGCTGCATTCCGGGTGCCTGTTTCGCCGAGACGGCCTTGAAGGATTCGGATCTGGTCCGCTGGCGCGCGCTCGACAGTGCGGGCAAGATCACCTTCAAGGATGCGTCGTCGAACGAGGTCGGGATCAGCTTTTCCTTCCACGGATTGACGCAGGCGCTCGATGCTTTGTCACAGCAATCGGAATAGCTAAGGCCTAAGGCGCTTCATCTGCCGCACGTACGGCATGACTTGTGCCTTGACAAGATGCTGCGCCTCATGCGGTTCTCCGCCCGGTCTCGCGACGATGAATGCGAGACTTTTCTCCCACTTCTTTTATTTGTGAAGATATGACGCACTGCTACCGTTCGCATACCTGCGGCGCCCTGCGCGAAGCTGAAGCCGGCAAAACCACTCGTTTGTCTGGCTGGTGCCATCGCATCCGCGACCATGGCGGCGTGCTCTTCATCGATCTGCGCGATCATTACGGCATGACGCAATGCGTCGTCGATCCGGATTCACCCGCCTTCAAACTGGCCGAGAAACTGCGCTCCGAATGGGTGGTGCGGATCGACGGCTCCGTGCGCCTGCGTCCGGCCGGGACCGAAAACCCCGAGATGCCGACCGGCATGATCGAAGTCTATGTCACCGAGATCGAGGTTTTGGGCGCCGCGGCCGAATTGCCCATGCCGGTCTTCGGCGATGTCGATTATCCGGAGGATATCCGCCTCAAATATCGCTTTCTCGATCTGCGTCGCGAGAAGCTGCACAAGAACATCATGCTTCGCGGCAAGGTCGTCGATAGCATGCGGGCCCGGATGAAAGAGCAGGGGTTCTTCGAATTCCAGACGCCCATCCTGACGGCATCGAGTCCGGAAGGCGCGCGCGATTTTCTTGTGCCGTCGCGCATTCATCCCGGCAAATTCTATGCGCTGCCGCAGGCGCCGCAGCAATATAAACAGCTCTTGATGATGGCAGGTTTCGACCGCTATTTTCAGATCGCGCCTTGCTTTCGTGACGAAGATCCGCGCGCCGACCGTTTGCCGGGCGAATTCTACCAGCTTGACGTCGAGATGAGTTTCGTCACGCAGGAAGACATCTTCGCCGCCATGGAGCCGGTCATCCGCGGCATATTCGAGGAATTCGGCGAAGGCCGCCCGGTGACGCAGCAATGGCGGCGCATTCCCTATGCCGAGTCCATGCTGAAATATGGCTCGGACAAACCCGATCTGCGCAACCCGCTCATCATCGCCGATGTGACGGAAGAGTTTTCACGCGACGACGTGAGCTTCAAAGCCTTCAAGGGCGTCATCGCGCAAGGCGGTGTCGTGCGCGCGATACCGGCAACCAATGCCGGTGCGCAGCCGCGAAGCTTCTTCGACAAGCTCAACGATTGGGCCAAGGGCGAAGGCGCCGCCGGTCTCGGCTATATCATCTTCGAAGGCGAAGCGGATGCGATGACCGGCAAAGGTCCCATCGCGAAATTTTTGCCGCCGAACGTGCAAGCACTCATCGCCGAGAAATGCGGCCTGAAGCCGGGCGATGCCGTTTTTTTTGCCTGCGATCAGGCAGAAAAGGCGGCGAAGCTCGCCGGCGCCGCGCGTCTCAAGATCGGTCTCGACCTCGGGCTCACAGATCTCGAGCGGATCGAGCTCTGCTGGATCGTCGATTTCCCTATGTACGAATGGAACGAGGACGACAAGAGAGTCGATTTCTCGCACAATCCCTTCTCGATGCCGCAAGGCGGTCTTGATGCGCTGACGACGCAGGACCCGCTGACGATCAAGGCGTTCCAATATGACATCGCCTGCAATGGCTATGAGATCGCGTCGGGCGGCATCCGCAACCATGTGCCCGAGGCCATGGTGAAGGCCTTCGAGATCGCAGGCTACAGTGAAGAGACGGTCGTCGAGCGCTTCGGCGGCATGTATCGCGCCTTCCAATATGGCGCGCCGCCGCATGGCGGCATGGCGGCCGGCGTCGATCGCATCATCATGCTGCTCGCGCGCGTGCAAAACCTGCGCGAAATCTCGCTTTTCCCGATGAATCAGCGCGCCGAAGATCTGCTGATGGGCGCGCCCTCGGACGCGACGCCGAAGCAGCTGCGCGAACTGCACATCAGGCTCAATCTGCCCGAGGCGAAAGGATAGGACGGACCGGCTCGAAGACCGTCACTCGCCTGCGAGCGTCTTCTTGACGAGCTCATATCCGTCGCACTGATTGGTCCTGATCGCCGTGTCCGAGAAGTCGTAGTCGCGCGAGGACGGTTCACCGGTCGTGCCGGCGCGGATGAACCGCGTGATCGTCGTCGCCACGCCATCGCCCATCAGTTCGATAAACAACGGGCGCTGCTTGATCTTCGCGAGTTCCGCCGGATCGACATAGTTCAGCAGACCTTCGACCAGCCAGCGATAGGCTCTGACCGTCTCGCGAAAGCGAAGATCGCTTCGAACGCGTTCCGAGTAAACGATCTCGTCACGCCGCGCCATGACCTCCATCATATTCGTCGGCAATGGCCGCTGCCCGGCGAAGAGATCGACGATGAAGACGCGCTTTCCGTCCGGCCCGCAGCGATCGACGACAATATCGAGCGGCGAATTGCTGATGATACCGCCATCCCAATAGGCTTTTCCGTCGATGATCGTCCACGGAAAACCCGGCGGCAGACTGCCGCTGGCGAGCACATGGTCGGGCGTCAGATCATCGACATAGCTGTCGAAGACTTCGAGTTCGGCCGTCGTCACATTGACGGCACCCACCAGCAGGCGGACGGGGCTCGCCTTCAATTTGGGGAAGTCGACATATTTTGAGATCAGCGTCTTCATCGGCGTGGTGTCGTAATAGCTGGTCCAGCTCGACGGCGAGGTCACCGGGCCGAAGAATGACGGCAACCATCGCGGCTTGAAGAAATTCGGCACACCGAACATGAGAATTTCCATCGAAGTCGCGGCGCGGTTCGCTTCACGAAACGGCCCGAAATGCGTCGAGACCGCGAGCTCCGCCCAGAAGGCTTCGAGAGCTTGCGTTGCGTGATGCGGATTGCCGGCGATGATCGCGCCGTTCAAAGCGCCGATCGAAATGCCGGCGACGATATCGGGAAAAATCCGCTCCTCTTCGAGCGCCTTCACCACTCCGCATTCGAAAGCCCCGAGCGCGCCGCCGCCTTGCAGGATCAGCACGGTCTGCGGCGGGATCCGGTCAAGCGCGAAGTCTTGATCGTGCAGATGTTCCTTGATCGGCAGAATATTGGCACGGTATCTTATAAGTCCTTCGGCCTTTCTGGTTTCTTCAGCCGGGCGGCCGATCGAGAACAGCGCCCGCAGCACATCGTCCTTGAGATAGAAAAGGGCGTAGGAATGCGCATCGAGCGCGCCTCTGGCAATCCGCTCGCTTGCCTTTTCTGGCGCACCTAGAACGTTGAAGCTGATGTCGCCGATGTCGCAGAAAAAATAAGAGACCTCATCATAGCATTGCCGGCGGCCGAGCATGTTTTTAGCGGCGAGGCGCCCTTGCTTCGCGGCGCTGTCCAAATGTTCGATATGGCGGCGCATCGTGAAAACCGGATCGTAGAAGCTCGTCACATCGCCCGCGGCGAAGACATGCGGCACATTTGTCCGCAGCATGTCGTCGACGACGACGAGGCCTTCATACAAGTGGATGCCGCTTCCCTCCAGGAACTCGGTCGCGGGCGTCACGCCAATATTGACCACGACCATATCGCAGGGCAGGCGCTGTCCTGACCGGGTCTCGACCTCGCGCACCCGGTCCGGGCCGTGCAGCGCGACGGGCGCATCGTAAAGCAGCATGGAGGCGCCTTTAGCCTCCACATGCTGTCTGAAATATTCGCTGATGGTCGGCGCTTCGAGATGCGGGAGGACAAGACCACCCCGTTCTATGATCGTGACATGCACGCCAAGCTCCATGAGAGACATGGCGATTTCCATGCCGAGGAAGCTCGCGCCAAGCACGACGGCCCGTTTCGCACCTGCTGCGACCTCGCGCCGGATCGCTTCGCTGTCCGCGGCGGTCCGTAAATAAAGCACGCCGGGCAGCGTCGCTCCCGGAACCGAAAGGCGCGTTGGGCTCGCCCCGGTCGCGATCAAAAGGCTCTCATAATGGATTTGCTCAAGCGCCGCGGTCATCACGGTCTGCGCAACAGGATCGACCGCGATGGCCTTGGTGTTCAGCGCGACTTCGATGTTCTGCTCGCGATAGAAGCTCGCCGGATGAACGAGGAGTTGCGCTTCGTCCCGCTTGCCGACCAGAAACTGTTTGGAGAGCGGCGGCCGGTAATAGGGCAGCAGACTCTCGGCCGACAAAATCAGAATCGAGCCCGCTGCGCCTTCGAGCCGGAGCACTTCGGCGGCGACCGCGCTGGCGACTCCGCCTCCGATCAGGAGGTGGTCAATGTTCCGCGTTGTCATAAAGCTCTCCTTCATGCGCGGCCAAGGCGCCCGGCGGAAGCCTATCACCATGCTCTTTGCACGGATATGAAACCTGCGCGATGAAGCCTGAGCCTCAAAACGATTGGAGCCGCCTTTGAAGGCGGCTCCAACTTTTTTAGAAGGCTCTGAACGAAGGCGAGCGTTACGGATTGGGCAGTGCGAAGACCGTAAGCTGACCGCCGAGCGCGGTATAATTCGACAGAGCCGCATAACCGCCGACCGCGCCGAGGCCGTCCGTGCCTTTCGACAGGCCGGCCGCGAGGCCGATGCCGGCCCAGCCGCCGACGCCCGACAGCACGGCGATATATTCTTTCCCATCGTGTTCGTAGGCATTCACATTGCCGATGATGCCCGATGGCGTCTTGAACTTATAGAGTTCCTTGCCGGTCTTGGCGTCGACGGCCTTCAGATAGCCTTCGAGCGTGCCGTAGAAGACAACACCGGTCGACGTCGCGAGCGCGCCCGACCAGACCGAGAATTGTTCCTTGTCGGCCCAGACGATCTTGCCCTTGATGTTATCCCAGGCGATGAAATTGCCCATGTTCCGATCGCCGGGCGGTGGGAACATCGACAGAGTGGCGCCGACATAAGGCTGGCCCGCCGTGTAGCTCACATGGAAGGGCTCATAGTCCATGCAGACATGGTTGGTCGGTGCGTAGAAGAGTTGCGTCACCGGGGAGAAAGCGGCGGGCTGCTCGTCCTTAGAGCCGAGCGCCGCCGGGCAGACGCCCTTGGTATTCACGTCCTCGCCATTGCCTTGCGTCGAATATTGTTTGACGCGGATCGGCTTGCCGTAATTGGGGCTCTTCTTGTCGAGATCGATCGACGAGGCCCAATTCACCGCCGGATCGTATTTCTGCGCGACGAGCAACTCGCCATTGGTACGATCGAGTGTGTAGCCGAAGCCGTTGCGATCGAAATGCGTGAGAAGCTTGCGGTCCTTGCCATCGAACTTCTGATCCGTGAGGATCATTTCGTTGATACCGTCATAGTCCCATTCGTCATGCGGGGTCATTTGATAGACCCATTTCGCGACGCCCGTATCCGCGTCGCGGGCGAAGATCGACAGCGACCATTTATTGTCGCCAGGACGCTGCGCGGGGTTCCAAGTCGATGGATTGCCTGTGCCGTAATAGATGAGGTTCAAAGCCGGATCGTAAGAGATCCATCCCCATGTGTCGCCACCGCCGGTCTTCCATTGCTCGCCCTCCCAGGAGGACAGGCTTGAATCCTTGCCGAGCGGCTTGCCGAGTGCGGTCGTTTTCTCGGGGTCGAGCAGCATCTCATTGTCCGGGCCGGTCGAGAAGGCGCGCCATGCAAGCTTGCCGCCCTTGATGTCATAGGCGCTGAGATAGCCGCGCACGCCATATTCGCCGCCGGAAATGCCAACGAGGACCTTGTCCTTCACGACGTAAGGCGCCGAGGTGCCGGTCTGACCTTTGCTCGGATCGCCATTCTTGATCGACCATTTAACGTCGCCCGTCTTGGCATCGAGCGCGACGAGCGTGGTATCTGCCTGATAAAGGAAGATCTTGCCGTCGCCATAGGCGAGACCGCGGTTCACCGTATCGCAGCACATCACCGGAATGACGTTCGGATCCTGCTTCGGCTCATATTTCCAGAGGATACGGCCCTCGTTGTTGAGATCGAGCGCATAGACGATATTGGGAAAAGGCGTGTGGACATACATCACATCGCCCAAGACGAGCGGGCCGCCTTCATGGCCGCGCAGAACGCCGGTCGAGAAGGTCCAGGCCGGCGTGAGATGCTTCACGTTTTCGGGCGTGATCTGCTTCAGCGTCGTATAGCGCTGCGACGCATAATCGCCGGCCGGCATCACCCAATCCTTAGGGTTCTGCGACAGTTTTATGAGGTCTTCATTCGCAAAGGCCGGAGCCGTGGCCAATAGGGCGGCCGTGGCGCAAGCGATCGGTATATGCTTGATCATTATCCTCTCCTAGGCTGCTTTTCGAAGCATTTCCGAAGAACGGCTTTGCCATATCGCATGCCAGAGAGGTTCGCAAAAATACAAATGTCACATATTTGTGAATAAGCTAAGAATTTAAGAAGTCTAAACTAAGAAAGCTGTATTGATCCGACGAATAAAAACTACTATGACGCCGTGTAATATTAAATTATTCGTTACCTCTATTCAAATCGAAGAGACGAATACTAAGTGTGCGCCGCTGAGTCGGTAGACCCGGCAAGACTCGATGCCGCTCGCGCTGCATGTGGCTGATATTCCGCTGAAATCGGCTCAGGTCACTGATCCGAATTGACGCAGAGGGCAATCGCCGCAGCCAAACCGGCAGGACGCGCGATCATTCGATAAAGGTCATTCCGGGCAGGCAGGCCAAGATCGCGCGATGCAATTTCCACATCGCGTGTTCGCGCAATGGCGCAGGCATGCGGGAGAGATCGACTTCCAGATTTTCGAGGAGCTGCCCGGCCTCGGGGGCATCCTCACGGATCTCCTCGAAACATTCGACCGCGTAGGAGCGCAGCAGGCTCGATTCCTCCCAAGCCTTTTTATTATAGGACGAGACGCCATTGACCACGGTCATCACATAGGCGGTGACGACATGCGGAAGGTCTAAATCTTCGGCTTCGATCGTGAAGGGACCATTCCAAGGTCCAAGCGTGCCGTTTTCTGTTTCAACGATGATGAGCCGCGCCAAGGCCGGAGACTTTCGAAGTTTGTTCCGCTTTAGAATTTTTTTGCGCGGGCTTTAGCCGTCATCTTCCAGGACAAATTCCGCCACGGGGCGATGGTCCTGCACGTGATCGCGCAGGATCGTCAACAGGGTATCGACCGATAGATCATGATACCAGACATCGTCCGGATGGACATAGGCGAGCGGTTCGCCGCTGCATTTGCCAAGGCACGAACGGCGCACGCAAGAGGCCTCGCCAACGATCTCCTGGTCGAGCCGTGCCGCCTGGAGACGCGCCCGCAAGGCTGTCAGCAGCTCTGTCGCTTCGCCCTTCTGATCGCAGCAGGGGCCGGTGCATAGAAGCAGGCGGCGCGGCGCGGCGGGACGGTCGAATATATCTTTGATGGCCATCGTCTCGACCTAGCTCTGTCCCGCAAGTCAGTCCAAGCCACTCGATATGGATACATATATCGCTTTAGTGGACCGGCACATCCTCAGCAAAGCGCTTGCCATATCCTTATGGTCGCAGCATCCCGATTTAGCCTCACTGTGGCTTTCGGGACGCATGCTTTGATTTGGGTAAGTTTTTTGTTATTGCTAAGGTAGGTTCCGGCTTCGATCGTCGGATCGAAGCCGCATTTTGGGCCGATTTGGGCGGAAGCTGCACAAAAGCAGATGCGTCAGGGCGCTGATTCATTAAGATTTTAGCAAGTGCGCCGTGGCAAAATAAGAGTGCACACTTGTGGCAAAGCCTGTGTGGCGGGGGTTGAGTGAATGCGAACAGGGTGGCTGTTGCGTGGGCAATGCTGGGCATCGAGGCTTCAGGACTCGATATTCCAACGACTTGCATCCCGCGGCGATCTTGTGACGGATCCTTTCCTTAAACCGGGATTTGCCGCAGCCTGTCTCGGCATCGCAGGTCTAGGCTTCGCCGGTTGCGCACAGCAGCCGCAGCAATTCGCGCATTCCAAAGAATATTTTCCGTCGTCGATCTATGGCGCAGCGAGCGAGCGTGTCGTCGCGGACGGCCAGCCGGTGCCGCGCGGCGGTGGTCAATATCTCGTCGGCAAGCCCTATACGGTGGCCGGGCAAACCTATTATCCGGCCGAGAAGAAGCATTATGCGGCAACCGGCTTGGCCTCCTGGTATGGGGATGCCTTCCATGGCCGGCGGACCGCCAATGGCGAGGTTTATGACCGCGATTCCTTCTCGGCCGCGCATCCGACCATGCCTTTGCCGAGCTATGCCCGCGTCACCAATCTGCGCAATGCGCATTCGATGATCGTGCGCGTCAACGATCGCGGACCTTTCGCGCCTGGCCGTCTGATGGATGTGTCGCGCGGCGTCGCCGATGCGCTGGATTTCCGCCGCTCGGGCACGACCATGGTCAAGGTCGAATATATCGGACCGGCCGGACTCAAGGGGTCGGACGACCGCAAATTGCTGGCAACCTTGCGGCTCGACGGCAAGCCCGCGAGTTTCGACGGCAAGAGCGATATTCCGGCGACCATGGTGGCTGAGGCTCAGCCGCAGCGCGTCGCGTCGATCGACCCTTCCGTACCGCAGGCGCGCACGGCCGCGGTTCCGCCGTCGAATGATCGCCAAGCCTTGAACGAGATGGCGGAGGAGGCGGTGGCGCCGCCCGGCAAGCCCTTTGCGGGCACCGCGCCGATCCCGCCGTCGCGGCCCTTTGACCTCGGCACGATTCCTGGCGCCGGATCGCAGATCTCCGGCCCCGGCAAGACCGCCTATCGCTGACGCATCATCCCGAAAAGCTGCAGACTTTTCGCAAAAGGATCATGCGCGAGACATCCTCTTAAGCCTCTTTTGCGATCTCACCGACAAAACGCGCGCCATGGTTGATTGATCCCGCGCCGGAGGGCATGATCCTCCCATGAAACCTTGGCTTTTGCTCCTTACGCTGGCCCTTGCGTCCGTCCCGGAGCTCACTCTGGCGGAAGCGCTGCAGACAAGCGTGCCTTCGGCCATATTGATCGACGCTGAAACCCGCACGGTGCTTTTCGAGAAAAACGCCGACGAGCCGGAGACCCCAGCCTCGACCGCGAAGGTCATGACAGCCGAACTGGTCTTCAAGGAAATCGCCGAAGGCCGGCTGAAACTCACAGACGAATTCACGATCAGCGAGAATGCCTGGCGGACTGGCGGCGCGCCCAGCCGTGGCTCCAGCATGTTCGCGTCGCTGAACAGCCAAGTCTCGATCGAGGATCTGATCCGCGGGCTTGTGATCGATTCCGGCAATGACGCGGCGATCGCGCTGGCCGAAGGCGTCGCTGGATCGGAAGGTGCTTTCGCGACTCTGATGAACCGGCGCGCGCAAGAGCTCAACCTGCCGCATCTCGTCTTCACCAATGCCTGGGGCCGCGGCGATCCCGAGCAAAAAGTCACGGCGCGCGAGATGGCGTTGCTCGCCGATCATGTGATCGAGACCTATCCCGATCTCTACAAATATTTCGGCGAGAAGGAATTCCTCTGGAACAAGATCAAGCAGCCGAACCGCAATCCGCTCCTTGCGCTGAACATTGGCGCGGACGGATTGAAGACCGGCAACATTGATAATAGCGGCTATGGATTGGTCGGCTCCGCCGTCGAAAATGGCCAGCGCCTGATCGTCGCGATCTATGGCGCGAAGAACGCCAAGGAACGCTCGGAGGAGGCGCGCAAGATCCTGCTTTGGGGCTTTCGCAGTTTCGAGCCGAAGACGATCTTCGCCAAGGGCGAGACCGTTGGCTACGCGCGCGTCTTTGGCGGAACCTCCGAAGACGTGCCGCTGATTTCGGAAACGCCGATCCGCGTCTTGCTGCCGCGCGAAAGCTCCGAACGCTTGACCGGCAAGATCGTCTATACGGGCCCGCTCGTCGCGCCCGTCGAAGCCGACAAGGAAGTTGCTCGCCTCAAGATCTCGCGCGGGGCCTCCGTCATTTTGGACGTTCCATTGCGAACAGCCGAAAGCGTCACGCAAGGATCGCTGCCGCATCGCGCCATGGACGCCGGATGGGAATATGCGACCATCCTGTTTCGCCATTATGTTGAGAAAAAATGAGCCTGATGCAGACGGGCGGACGCGGCTCCTTCATTACGCTTGAGGGCGGGGAAGGGGCCGGCAAGTCGACGCAGCTTCAAGTCATCGTCGAAAAATTGAAAGCGCTGCAGATCGATGCGCTTGCGACGCGCGAGCCGGGCGGCTCGCCGGGCGCCGAAACCCTGCGCGAGATATTGCTCTCGGGACAACTCAAACATCTCGGCCCCAAGGCCGAGGCGATTTTGTTTTCGGCCGCCCGCATCGATCATGTCGATTGCCTGATCGAGCCCGCGCTCGCCAAAGGCACCTGGGTCGTTTGCGATCGCTTTCTCGACTCGACTAGAGCCTATCAGGGCGCGCTTGGAAAACTCGATCCGCGCTTTCTGAGCGCGCTCGAACGCGTCACGCTCGGCGATCTCCTGCCAGACTTGACCTTGATCCTCGACCTGCCCGCCGACGTTGGCCTTGCACGCGCTAAAGCGCGACGGGGCGGGGCGGGCGAGGCCGACCGGTTCGAGCAGGAGGACCTGCAATTCCATGAGAGCTTGCGCGCCGCCTTTCTGGCCATCGCCAAAGCCGAGCCGAAGCGCTGCGTCATCATCGATGCGCAACGCAGCCAGAGCGAAGTGACCGAGGCGATCTGGGCTGCGATTTCAGACAGGCTTTTGCCGCGCCTGCGTCTGGTCGAAGCGGAAAGAGACGCCGGACATGGCGCCTAGAGGGGCCATCGAATCCCTGCCGGAATCGGATGCGGTCGCAGAATGCCCGCATCCGCGCGACACCTATGATCTCATCGGCCAGGCCGAAGCCGAGCAAGATATACTCAAAGCCTATCAGGCGAATGCTTTGCCGCAGGCGATCATCCTCGGCGGCCCGGCGGGAATAGGCAAAGCCACATTGGCGTGGCGCGTCGCGCGGTTTCTGCTCGCGCATCCAAATCCTGCCGCGCCTGAGGTTCAAGCGGCCGAAAATCTGTGGGTGCCGCCGGAGCATCCTGCGGCCCGGCAATTGGCCGCTCTGTCCCATACCGACCTCGTACTTTTGCGGCGGGAGTGGAACGAGAAGACCAAGAAGTTCTTCTCCGAAATCCGCACCGAGGATGTGCGCGGCGTGATCCATCTGTTCCAGCAGGCGGCAGGCGCGGGCGGTTATCGCATCTGCATCGTCGACAGCGCCGAAGATCTGAACCGCTCCGGCGCCAATGCGCTCTTGAAGACGATCGAAGAGCCGCCGCCGAAATCGCTGTTTCTGATCGTTTCGCATCGTCCGGACAGTCTGTTGCCGACGATCCGCTCGCGCTGCCGTCGGATTTTGCTGAAGCCCCTCTCCGCGACCTCGATTGTGCAGATTTTGGATGGGCTTGGGCCGCCTTGGACGGGGACCGCGCCCGAAGAACGCGCCGAGGCCGCGGCACGGGCCCAGGGTTCGCTGCACGATGCTTTGCGGCTGCTCTCCGGCAGCGGCGGCGCTTTCGACGGCCAGATCCGCAGGATGCTCGAGGCTTTGCCGCAGCTCGATTGGCAGGCCGTTCACGCGCTCGCCGATCAGATTGCCGGGCGCGACGGCCTCGCGGATTATGAAACTTTGATGATTACCATCATCGATTGGCTCGACGAGACCGTCAAAGCGCGGGCGGAGACGGGCGAGGCGGGCTCCGGCAAGCGCCTTGCACCTCTGGCGGAGGTATGGGAAAAAGTCGCCGAGGCGGCGCGCGAGACCGAGGTGCTCAATCTCGACAAGCGCCCCCTGGTTCTGTCGATCTTTGCCGATCTCGCGGCGGCGGCCCGGACCAGCCTGGTCTAGCCGCCTATATATAGGCTGTAGGAAGCCCTCTCCTTCGAGACACTTACATCCCAAGCCGTCCGCGGCTTGGGATGTAAGTCCTCAGGATGAGGGCTTTTCCAAATCCCCTGGTCCTCACCCTGAGGAGCCGCTGAAAGCGGCGTCTCGAAGGGCGAGGGCGGTATGAGAAAAACCATGTCCACGCGCCCGCAATTCTACATCACGACCGCAATTCCTTATGCCAATGGCGCGCCGCATATAGGCCATGCCTATGAGCGGATCGCGACAGACGCCATTGCGCGCTTCAAGCGGCTCGACGGCTACGACACATTGTTCGTTACCGGCATGGACGAGCATGGTCAGAAAATGCAGCAGACGGCGGCAAAGGAAGGGATCACGCCGCAGCAATTGGCTGACCGCACGGCGGCGCAATTCGAAGCCATGGGCGAAGAGCTGAATGCGCGCGCCGACGATATCGTGCGCACGACGCAGCCTCGCCACTACGCCGCCGCGCAGGAAATCTGGACCCGTATGGCGGCGGCCGGCGACATCTATCTCTCGAAATATCCCGGCTGGTATTCGGTGCGCGACGAAGCCTTCTTCGACGAGACCGAACTGACGCTCCAGCCGGACGGAACGCGGATTGCGCCTTCCGGCGCGCCGGTCGAATGGGTCGAGGAGGAGAGCTATTATTTCAAGCTCTCGGCCTATCAGGAGAGATTGCTGGCGCACTACGCCCAGCATCCGGATTTCATCACGCCGGAGCATTACCGCAATGAGGTGATCGCCTTCGTCGAGCGCGGCCTGACCGATCTCTCGATCAGCCGCTCGACCTTCGACTGGGGCATTCCAGTGCCGGGCGATCCAAAACACATCATGTATGTTTGGGTCGACGCGCTGACGAACTATATTACAGGCACGGGCTTCCCCGACGCCGCTGCGCCGCGGGCCAAATTCTGGCCGGCCGATGCGCATGTGATCGGCAAGGATATCACACGCTTTCACGCGATCTTCTGGCCAGCGTTTTTGATGTCCGCCAATCTGCCTTTACCGAAGCGGATCGTCGTGCACGGGTTTCTGTTCAACCGCGGCGAGAAAATGTCGAAGTCGGTCGGCAATGTCATCGGCCCGCATGATCTCGTCGAGCGTTATGGCACCGATCCTTTGCGCTATTTCTTCCTGCGCGAAGTGCCCTTCGGGCAGGACGGCAATTATTCGCATGAAGCGATCGTCAATCGCATCAACGCCGATCTCGCCAATGACATCGGCAATCTGGCGCAGCGGTCCTTGTCGATGATCGGCAAGAATTGCGGGTCGAAGTTGCCAGTGCCGAGCGATTTTTCGGAGGCCGACCGGGCTTTGCTGGATCAAGCCGCGGCACTTCCGGGAAAGGCCCGCACCTTGATGCAGGATTACGCGCTGCATCTCGTGCTTGCCGAGATCTGGCGGGTCGTCGCCGAGGCGAACCGCTATTTCGCCGCCGAGGAGCCGTGGAAGAAGAAGACCGACCTGCCGCGCCGGGACACGATCCTCTATGTGACGGCGGAGGTCTTGCGCATCCTGGCGATCATGGCTTTGCCATTCACGCCGGAGGCGATGGAGAAGCTTTTGGATCTTCTGGCCGTCCCGCCGGAATCCCGCAATTTTGCCGAGGCCGAACGCGTCGGCGGTCTCAAATCGGGCGTCGAATTGCCGTCTCCGGCGCCTATCTTCCCGCGCTATATAGAGCCGGAAGAAGAAACTAAGGCTTGAACCTATGTTGATCGATTCGCACTGCCATTTGGATTTTCCGGATTTCGCGCCCGAGCGCGATGCCGTGGTTGCGCGCGCGCAGGCGGCGGGTCTGGCGCGCATGATCACGATCTCGACGCGCGTCGATGCCTTCGCCACGATCTCCGGCATCGCCGAGGCTTATGATCCGGTCTATTGCACGCTCGGCACGCATCCGCTCGAAGCGCATCGCGATCCCGAGGTCTCGGTGGAGCAGCTCGTCGCCCTGGCCAAGCATCCAAAATGCGTCGGTCTCGGCGAAGCGGGGCTCGATTATCATTACGATCTCGCGCCGCGCGATGTCGCGCATCGGGTATTTCGGACGCATATTGCGGCTGCCCGCGCGACCGGTCTGCCTCTCGTCATTCATTCACGCGATGCCGATGACGACATGGCGGCGATCCTGACCGACGAGATGGGGAAGGGGGCTTTCAAGGCGCTGCTCCATTGCTTCACCTCGTCCGCGAGGCTCGCGGAGGTGGGTGTCGAGCTTGGTCTCTCGATCTCCTTCTCGGGTGTCTTGACCTTCAAGAAATCCGACGAGCTGCGCGCCATCGCGCAAAAAGTGCCGCTCGACCGGCTGCTGGTCGAGACCGATGCGCCGTTCCTGGCGCCGCAGCCCTATCGCGGCAAGCGCAACGAGCCGGCCTATGTCGTCGAGACGGCGAAGGTTTTAGCCTCGGTCAAAGGCGTGAGCGAGGCCGAGATCGCGGCTGCGACCACGGCCAATGTGCTGCGGCTTTTTTCGAAAATGCCGGCGCCCGCCGGCTTCGAGGTCAAGGGCGCGGAGGCGGCGGCCTGATGAGCCTCGCCATCACCATCCTTGGCTGCGGCTCATCGGGCGGCGTGCCGCGTGTCGGCCAGGGCTGGGGTGCCTGCGATCCAGCCAATCCTAAAAACCGCCGCCGCCGCTGCTCGATCTTCCTGGAACAAACCGGAGCGGAAGGTGGCCTGACTCAAGTCCTGATCGACATGGGGCCTGATCTGCGCGAGCAATTGATCGGCCAGAACATCACCCATCTCGATGCGATCCTGCTGACGCATCAGCACGCCGATCATACGCACGGGATCGACGACATCAGGCCTTTGGTGATCATGGCGCATCGCAAGCTCGACGTGCATATGGACGCGGTGACGTCCGCTGTCGTGCGCGGCAGCTTCGGCTATATTTTCGAGACGCCGGCCGGCAGCCAATATCCGGCGCTGCTCAACGAACATAGGCTCAACGCCGGGCATCCTTGCATCATCGAGGGCAAGGGCGGGCCGATGTCCTTCCTGCCGTTCCGGCTCGAACATGGCGAGATCGACGCGCTCGGCTTTCGCATCGGCGACATTGCCTATTCGCCCGATGTCAACGCGATTCCGCCGGAAAGCGTCGGCTTTCTCGAAGGTCTCGATCTCTGGATCGTCGATGCCTTGCGCTACAAGCCGCATCCGACGCATTTCTGTCTGGCCGAAACGCTCGACTGGATCGCGCGGCTGAAACCGCGCCATGCGATCCTGACGAACCTTCACACCGATCTCGATTTCGAGGCGCTGCGCGCGCAATTGCCGGAAAATATCGAACCGGCCTATGACGGCATGCGCATTTCGATTTGACCGGGACGAAGAAAGGCTGTGACCATGGCCAGTGCGGCGCTTGCACCGTCCTTGTGGAGCGTCGCTGCTAACGCCGGAGGTTGAGCCTGCGTTTGGCATGCGCATGCGTATCTTGCGCGAGTGTAACGCCGCATTCCTCGCTGATCCCGGCTGTGGCATCCGCCAGCGCCCGCTTGAAGCGGCCGTAGTCCAGACTGTGGACCACCCAGGCATCGACGGCCTGCTTCAATTCCAGGTCGCGGCTCATCAAATAAGCCTTCGCGTAATGATCGAAGGGTTCGGCGACGTTTGCCGGGCAAAGCGTTCCGGGATGACGCCGGGACTCGTAGTCGACGATTTCGCCATCGGACATAATCACGTCGGCGCGACCGGCCTCAAGCTCGCCGTAAATGGTCCGGTTGTCGGGATATTCGCTGATCTGGGCATGCGGAAAATTCGCTCTGTCGAAACGCTCGTTCGTGCCGCCCGGATGGACCACCACGCGCACGTCGGGGCGGTCTATGGAGGCGATAGAGATATAGCGGTCCTTGTCGGCACAACGGACGATCGGCCGTTTGCCGTCAAGCAATACGGGGACCGAGAAATAGCCGACGGCAGCCCGATCGGGCGTCACGCTGACGCCGCCCATGACGATGTCAAACCGCTCGGCTTCGAGATCGGCCAGGATCGTCCTCCACGTCGTCTGCACGATCGCGAGCTTAAGGCCGAGCGTTTTGCTCAGCGATATCGCCATCGTGACATCTGCGCCGGTGTATTCGCCCTTTGAATCGCGGAAGGAAAAGGGCGCGTAATCACCCGTCAATCCGACTTTGAGCGTCCCGCTGGCCTGGATGGCGACGAGCGAGCGTGCAAATGACGGCAGCGGCGCGACCAAGGCTGAAATGGAGCCTGTCAAAATACTTAAAAATAGACAGAATCTACCCATTCCGCATTTCGCCTCCCACGTGTGACATGTGTCCAGCGTCGGGATTGAACAGGCGGTGTTACAATATGATTTCAGCGGCTGGGGCTGCGACGGTAGCGCGCGGCCTGCCAACAGGCGCGGTGTGTGAAGTGAAACATCGCCTATTTAAGAGTTCTTATGCACTTGAGTTAGCAACTCAGATATGGCATAGTTTGGTCATTGGAGATTGAACCCATGACCAGCCTTTCCGAAATCCGCTTTCATGACGAAGACGCCGCCCGCGCACATATCGAAGCCTCGCGCTGGCCGGACGCTGTGAACTGCCCGTTGTGCGGTTCCTTGAACGTTATGCGCATGGGCGGCAAGACGCAGGCTGGTATGTTCCTTTGCCGCGATTGCCGGGGCAAATTCACATGCTGCACCGGCACCGTCATGGAACGCTCTCACGTCCCTTTGCATAAGTGGCTGCTCGCCATTCATCTCTTGTCTTCGTCCAAAAAGGGCATGAGCGCTCATCAGCTCATGCGCAATCTTGGCCTTGGCTCCTACCGCACGGCATGGTTTCTCGCCCATCGCATCCGCGAAGCAATGGCTCCCGCGCCCGGCTCAATCGAGCCGATCGGCGGCGCTGGCAAGACGGTTGAGGCGGACGAAACATATCTCGGCAAGTCTCCTAAGACGCGCCGCAAGCCGGATGAAAAGCCTATTCAGGTTGTCAGTCTTGTTGAACGCGGCGGCCAAATCCGTTCGATGGTCGATCACACGACCGTTCGCGCGGCTCACTATGAGCATTTGGACTTCGCCAGCAACCTCATGACTGACGGTTCACAGTCCTACAAAAACATGCTGCCGGTCGGACAGCACCACAGCGTCGATCATTCGAAGTACGAATGGGCGCGTGGTGACGTACATACAAATACGCTGGAAAGCTTCTTTTCCGTCTTTAAGCGCGGTCTTGTCGGCACCTATCAGCACGTCGATAAGAAGCACCTACACCGCTATTTGGCCGAGTTTGATTTCCGCTATAACAACCGTTCCAGGGTTCATATTGAAGACGCGGAACGCGCCGCCCGCGCCTTGAAAGGCGCAGAGGGCAAGCGGTTGACGTATCGACAGCCTCACCAAGCCTAATTTTAAATGGCAGGCTAAGGCCTTTTTAAAGTGGCGTAGGCGGCGGCATAACTGGACTCGGTAACAGGAAGCCAGCATTCTTTGCTGGTTTCCCATAACCAAGGAAGTCCATCATGGCCGACGAACCCAATACTCCCAAGATCGTTGAAAGCATTCCGAGCATTCAGGGCGGCATTTCCGCTATAGCGAGCGGGAATGCTCCGTTTGTCTATTTCGACGCAGCTCCTTTTTATGGTCATCTCAATGGAATAGGCCAAGTCACTTTGGAGGCCGCCAGATTGTTCGGGGCTTCCGAAGATGGAAAAGCGATTATCGATCGCGTTATCGTTGGTCATCTTCGAGGAAACTTGCTGGCTATCAAAAGCCTCCGCGCCGCATTGGATGGCATCATCCTTATGGCCGAACCAGTGCCAGAAGGTCCTGCGAATTAAGCCCATCATTTCGGCTTATCCTCGGGGAACATACCCTTCTTTTTGGCAGGATTCGGCTTGCCCGAACCTTTTGTCTTAGGCTGCGGCGGCGTGGCGAGAAGGCGCTTTAGCGTAGCGTCACTGCGGCGCGTAATCTCTTTTTCTGTAAATTCTTCGTTTTGTTTCTTTGTCATAACGGCGAGCATTCCATGCGAAAACGTCCACCCAAACCCGCAGATCGTGAACCATCACCACGAACGAAAAAGAGAAAGACTGCGACGGCCACACCCTCGCAAAATCAGGTCAAATCGTCTTTGCGTGATCTCGCCCGATTACCTATGGATGTTGATGCCTATTTTAATGAGCTTCAAGGGGAGAGCGACCGCGCCTGCGCCCTGATAGCAGGAGCAGCTCTATCTCAAATATTGCGCGACCTTTTAGAAGCGCGGCTCATATTATTGTCAGATGTTGAATCGAACCATTTATTTGACATGCAAAACTCAGTGCTATCGAGCTTTGCAGACCGGTCAGAGATGGCTTACGCGCTAGGTCTAATTGACAAAAATGAACGGAAAAACCTCGATCTTATTCGAGGCATCAGAAATGCCTTTGCTCATACTATTGCAAATATTTCATTTGATACGGGCGAAATAGCAACTGAATGCGGAAAGCTTACCATATTCAATGATAGAAAATTTGAAAACCCAACAAATAAACAGAAGTTTATTTTGTCATCCATCGCACAATATATTAATTTAATATCACACAGCAATAAGTTACTAGATATACGACTTAGAGGGAAAGACTATATTAAAGACCTATCTCCATTTCTCGATACATCGCAGTGAAGATAGCCACAATACCATCCTCTAGTGAACCGTAGTCTTCGTTACAATATACAAACGCACGAAGGCCCGCCGCGATCATCGCGGGCGTGATTTCAATTTCATCTGCGGGCGCGCCAGCCGGTTCCGAATCAGTAGAATCGACAGGCAAATCATGATCTATCATAGCTGCTAACTCAAGTGCATAATCGCCGGGTTAAGTTCCATAATATTGATTATGCGAGTCATGCATTGAGGGCGCCCCTGGCGCTTTCCTCGGAAACCGGCCCTGTGAGCCTTGCTCTTGGCCCCACGGGAATCCGGCCGCCGGTCTGCCGGCATCGCTTCATCGCCGGCGCGGTTCTGAGAGCGACCCGCCGATCTGGCGCATGAGCGAGCCGATCGATGTCTGTCATCGTGACGGCGGCTCGATACGATCCGGACCGCCGCGGCGCTCCTGGCATTCGGGTTTTTCCTGGCAGCGGCGGCGGTGCCATTGGCCGGGCTGACGGCCAAGCCTGATCACCCCGCTACCGTGCCCGAATTTCGCGCAAAACAATGATCGTATTTGACATGCCTTATCAGTTCCGGCAGGTTCTGTCTTCTCCCCACAAAATCGGTAGCCAAGCGCCTCGTTTTTCTGCTACGAATAATGCGGACACGGGACGATCGGCATTCATATCGAATACCAGGCAAGGACATTCGGCTGGCACCCTCGGGTAGCTGGCCTTGTTTGCTTGCCTAATCCAGATTGCGTAAGTGTTTGATTTAAGATGGTAAATTGGCAAGCGAACGGCGGGTATCGCCTAGGCGGAGACGAGCGGGCATAACATGAGCAAAGGTAAAGACTTCCGGGGACCCAGAAAGCGCGGGTTTGATGATGATGGACCGTCCCCCTTCGATGCACCGCGGACAGCAAGCCGCCCCGCGCGTCCCGCCTTCGGTGGAGCTCCAAGCGGCGGTGGCGGATTTGGCGGCGGCGCCGAAGCGCCAACGACAGGCACGCCGGTCGATGCCGTGGTCAAATGGTTCAAGGGCGACAAGGGCTTCGGCTTCGTCGAATTGAGCAATGGCGCGGGCGACGCTTTTCTTCATATCGGCGCCCTCCAGGCCGCCGGCTATGAAACCGTACCGCCGGGCGCCAAGCTGAAGGTCTATGTCGGCAATGGCATGAAGGGCACTCAGGTGACCCGTGTGCTTGAAGTCGACACGGCCGGCGCGGCCGAGCGGGCGCCACAGCGCTCGTTCTCCGATGCGCCGCGCGGCCCACGCCGGGCCCCCGATCCGGCCACGGCAGTGTCCGTGAGCGGCACCGTCAAATGGTTCGACGACAATAAGGGCTTCGGCTTCGTGCAGTCGCACGACGGCGGCAAGGATGTCTTCGTGCATATTTCGGTTCTGGGCTCCTCCGGCGTTCAGCATCTGGCCGAAGGCCAGGCGGTGACGATGCGGGTCGTGGATACGCCCAAGGGCCGCGAGGCTCTGTCGATCTCGCTCGACTGACCTTTTCGATGCATTCTGGCGAAGCCCAATCGCTTCGCCAGACAGCATGATCCCAAAAAGTTGCAGACTTTTTGGATGAAGTTCGTGCGCCGACATAGGTCAGAAGATCTTTTTTCAGATGCATTCCGGCGGGGCCTTCTTTGCCAGAATGAAACCCAAAAATTCAATGCAGCCCTCTTCCGATATCGCCCGTCTGATCGAGATCGTGGCTGCCTTGCGAACCCCCGGCTCCGGCTGTCCGTGGGATCTCGAACAGACGTTCGAGACGATCGTCCCTTTCACGCTCGAAGAGGCTTATGAGGTCGTAGACGCCGTTCAGCGCGGCGATCTTCAGGATCTGCGCGACGAGCTGGGCGACCTGCTGCTGCAAGTGGTCTTTCACGCCCGCATGGCGGAAGAACAAAAGGCCTTCGATTTCGGCGGCGTGGTCGAGGCCATCACTGCGAAAATGATCCGCCGCCATCCACATGTGTTCGGCGAGGCGAAGGATCTCACGCCGGACGCCACCAAGAGGCTCTGGGCAGAGATCAAAGCCGCGGAGAAGGCCGCCAAAGCGGCTGAGCGCGGCGGCGAGGCACAGGCTCCGGCAGGTGTTCTGGCCGATGTGGCGGTGACGCTCCCGGCCCTGACCCGCGCCGTCAAATTGCAGGAAAAGGCCTCGCGCGTCGGCTTCGATTGGAAGGACGCGAAAGTGGTCGTCGCCAAGATCCGCGAGGAGACGGACGAGGTCGAAGCCGCGCTTGACGGCGGCGATGCGGACGCGATTGCGGAAGAGATCGGCGATCTGTTTTTCGCCGTCGCCAATCTCGCGCGCCACCATGGCCGCGATCCCGAGAGCATTCTCCGCGCGGCCAATGCGAAATTCGAACGGCGCTTCGGCTTTATCGAAGAGACGCTGGCGCGGCGCGGTCAGGCTTTCGCGGCAACAAGTCTCGCCAAGATGGAAGCGCTTTGGACCGAGGCTAAAAAGGCTGAAGAGAAAGCACAATCAAAAAAAGAATAGGACTTTCCTCTGCATGCTGACTTTCGAGAATTGAAACTCGGCGCTGCGCAGAAAGACTGTAACTTAATGTATGACTTTCCCAAATGGCGAGCTTGGTTGCGAGAACGTACTCGGCAACTCTGCGACCAGGGCCTCGACGCGAGTTTTAGGGCTAGTTCTGACAATGTCCCAAAACCGAAAATGGAAATCGGAATTGTCGGCCTGAACGCAATGGGCAATTTTGAGAACTGGATCACAGGGGAAACGGATTTCACCATCATGGTGCCGCCATCTCGCGATATGAAAATGGTCTCGCATAAATGGCAGCTCATGTTGACCGACGACACGTTCGAGCTGGCGGTTGCGGACTTCGTCGCTGAGTTTCGAAAGTTTGAATTCTCAAACTGATCAGCTTTCTCACTCCGCCGCGTGCAGCAGAGCGCGTTCGAGCTCGCCATCGAGTTCGCGGCCGACCGCCGTCACTTGCTCATCGCCGAATTGGCCAAAGAGCGACGACGGCCTGTCATATTCGAAGACGGCATGCCCGGCCTCATTCTCGTAAAGCACCACGCGCAACGGCGCATAGAGAGCCGCCGGCAACTTGTGCCGTGTCATCTTCGAGGCGGTCAACGGATTGCCGATCTCATATTGCAGCGCCTTTTTCTTTTGACCGGCCATCTGCAAGGTCGCGCCATGGTCGCGGGCAAGGAAGATGGACAGATCAGGCCCCGCCTCCAAAAGCTTCAAGGCGCTCGCGGCCTCGCCTTGCCCCAAAAGTTCGAGCGTCCTCGTATTGAGTTGCGGGACCATACGCTCGAGCGCCGCCTTCACCTCGTCGAATGATTTCTGCGACTCGATTCTGACGTGCTCGACCTCGATTGCATGCCGCGTTACGACCGGATCGGCCATCGCCCTCTCCATAATACTTGCATATGAGAGTATATGGAGCGGTACGACGCCTTGGCGAGTAGGCTCAGGCGCTCGCCTTGCGCCGCGGCGTCTCATGCGCGTGAAGAGGAAACCGCCGCTGCAAGGCATCAGCGCGCTCCGTTGCGACGCGGATGGTGAGATGAAGCGTTCCGTCCTGCGCCATGCTTTTCTGCATGACTTCGGCATTTTCATAAAGCCAATTCAGGCCGGAGCCGTCGTCCGGCTCGATTGCGATATTGAAGCAAAGACGCCGGCTCGCGAGCTTTGCATCGAGGCTTGCGAGAAGATCGTCCATGCCCTGCCCGGTCACGGCCGAAATGATCGCCGGACGTGTCGCCGCGGGGCGCCGTTTGGCGCTGTTTTCGATCTGAAGCCGCTCGCCTTGATCCAGGAGATCGAGCTTGTTCCAGACTTCGATCACCCGGCCTTGATTGCGGGCAATGCCGAGATCCGCCAGCACCTTCTCGACGTCGGCGCATTGCGCGTCGGCATCCTCATGCGCGATGTCACGCACATGAAGGATGATATCGGCCTCGATCACCTCTTCGAGCGTCGCCCGGAAGGCCGAGACGAGCTGCGTCGGCAGATCGGAGATGAAGCCGACGGTATCGGACAAGATGACGTCGGCGCCATGCGGCAGCCGCAGCCGGCGCAAGGTCGGATCGAGCGTCGCAAAGAGCATGTCTTCGGCGACCACCTTCGCTTGCGTCAGGCGGTTGAACAGAGTGGATTTGCCGGCATTGGTATAGCCGACGAGCGCGACAACGGGGAAAGGCACGTCCCGCCTGCCCTTGCGGTGCAGGGCGCGCGTGCGCTTGACGTCTTCGAGATCGCGCTCGATGCGCGCCATGCGTTCGCTGAGCAGGCGGCGGTCGGTTTCGATCTGCGTTTCGCCCGGGCCGCCGAGGAAGCCGAAGCCGCCGCGCTGACGTTCAAGGTGGGTCCAAGAGCGCACGAGCCGCGATTTCTCGTAACTGAGATGGGCGAGTTCGACCTGCAGCGCGCCCTCTTTCGTGCGCGCTCTCTGGCCGAAGATTTCGAGGATCAGGCCGGTCCGGTCGATGACCTTGGCCGAGAGGGCCTTTTCGAGATTGCGCTGCTGGATGGGCGAGAGCGCACAATCCATGATGACGAGATCGATCGCCTCGTCTTCGACAAAGGTTGCGAGTTCGGCCACCTTGCCGCGGCCGAGAAAAGTCGCAGGCTTGATTTCGTTGAGCGTGATGATTTTCGCCGCGACGACGAAAAGCTCGATCGCCTCGGCAAGGCCGCTCGCTTCCGCGATACGGGCTTCGAGCGAGCGCGCCGGCTCGGCGGCGGATTTCGCGGCGGCCGTGGCTGACGCCGCGGGCTTCGTTCGGTCGCGGTGCTGCTGCGCTCTCTGGCTGAGATAGGGCCCGATCACTAAGGCTCGCGTGGCTTTGGCCCGCGCCTGTTCGAGATCGGTTGGCGTTTCGGCGTCCCGCCGACGGCTCAAGCCGCCCTCGCCGGGATTGGCATGATGATGGATATATTCAAGTCGGTGCTGGTCCTCCAGGCTCGTCGGTCGGCTCGAACATTTGGATCGGCTGGCCGGGCATTATGGTTGATATGGCGTGTTTGTAGACAAGTTGCGAGTGCCCGTCGCGGCGCAGCAAAACGCAAAAATTATCAAACCACGTGACAACGCCTTGCAATTTGACGCCGTTCACAAGAAAAATCGTGAGGGGAACCTTATTTTTCCGGACAAAATTCAGAAAAGTGTCCTGCAGGTTCTGGGTGCGTTCTGCCGCCATTTTTTCAGTCCTGTCTCTTTTCTTGACGCCGCAAGCGCGGCGCGGGACGTTCAACGGTCCATCAACCGCCGAAAGTTTGACATAATATTATAGGCCGAGCAAAAATCGGCTCGTAAACTCAACTTGGCAATATTTTTTGTAAAAACCACTGCACTCGCTCTTTTTCAACGGCGGGCAGCCCATTCGGTTTTCGCCGCCGCCTCATGAAAGAGGCTGCGCAGTCTCGTTGCGATCGGGCCCGGCCGCCCATCCCCGATCTGATGGCCGTCGATCGTGACGACCGGCATGACCAGATTTGTCGCGGCTGAAATAAAAGCCTCGCGCGCGGCAAGCGCCTCGGCCAAGGTGAACGAACGTTCTTCGACCGGAAGCTGCAATTCTGCAATGAGCTTCATCAAGGTCGTCCGTGTGACACCGCGCAAAATCGCGTGATCGGCCGCACGCGTGACGATGGTACCGTCCTGCGTGATGATCCAGGCATTCGACGAGGCGCCTTCGGTGACGAAGCCTTTCTCGTCGATCAGCCAGGCCTCGTAGCAGCCTTTGTCGCGGGCCTCTTGCTTGGCCAAGACGTTCGGCAGCAAGGAAATCGATTTAATATCGACCCTTTTCCAGCGAATATCGGCGGTCGAAGCGATTGCTATGCCTTTGCGAGCGAGTGCTTCGCCTTTGCCGGGGTCGACTGATTTCGCGGTCACGACAAGCGCGGGGCGAACCGGCTTTTGCGGGAATCCATGGTCGCGCGGGGCGACGCCGCGCGTCACCTGAAGATAAAGAAAACCATTGGTAAGCCGGTTGCGCCGCATGACCTCGCGCAAAACGACCGGCAGCGCGTCGCCTGCCAAGGGCATATCGATGCGCAGCTCGCTTAAGGAGCGCGCCAGCCGTGCCATGTGATGCGGCTCGTCGATGAGCGCCCCATCGAAGACTTCGCAGACCTCGTAAACGCCATCCGCGAATTGATAGCCGCGATCCTCGATCGGAACCATGGCAAGGCTCTGCGGAAGATATTGGCCATTGACATAGGCGATGCGGCTCACGGGATCACTTTCATTTGTTTTCTTCTTTGACGCATGATCCTACCCGAAAAGTCTGCAACTTTTCGGGATCACCAACTTTCTTCCAGCGCATGATCTTATCCGAAAAGTCTGCAACTTTTCGGGATCATGCTTAAACAAAAAGCCCGATCCGTCCGCCGATCAGGCCCAAGGCCGTACCGGCCAGAATGCCGATGAGCGGATTGGCGCGTGTCAAAGCGACAAACAGAGTCATGGCGCCCGTAATGGCTATGGTCAAGACGCCGCGATCCGCCGCACGCGTTACGACAATACCACTCGCCAGAATGAGACCGATGGCGATCGGTGCCAGGGCTTGACGCGCGATATCCACCATTTGGAGGTTCGAATAGCGCCGCATCAAGCGGCCGACCGTGAAGGCCAGCAGGCACGACGGCAGCAGCATGGCGATCATGGCGACCGCGAAGCCGGCGCCGCCTGCGACCTGCCAGCCGATCATGCCGACTATCAGCACGTTCGGCCCCGGCGCGACCTGCGCGATGGCGAGGCTATTGGCGAAAGCCGTATCATCCATCCAATGCATCGTCTCGACGACTTGCCGGTGAATCTCCGGCACGGTCGCGGTCGCGCCGCCGACAGCTATGATGGAAATGAGCGCGAAGGTTTTGGCGAGCGCGCCAAGCAAAGCCAGATTCACAGCACGCGTTTCCGGATTGTCAGGACGAGAATGCTGGCGGGAACGACGACGAGCAAGGTCCAGAGCAAAGGCAATTGCAAAATACCGGCGCAGATGAAGACGATGGCTCCGATCAGATAGGCAATGGCGTCAGGCTTCATATTGCGCGCCATTTTAAAGGCATTGCCGATGACGAGTCCGGCTGTCGCAGCCGCCGCACCGGCTATGGCGTTTTTGACATCTGATAGGTTGGCGAACTGCCCGTAAAGCGAGGCGATCCCGGCGAGGATCAAAAGCGGCATCGCAAGCAGTCCGGTGACGGCGGCGACGGAACCGCTCGGGCCTTGATAACGATCGCCCAGCATCACCGAGACTGCGACCGTGTTGGCGCCTGGCAATGTGCTCGCAAGTCCGAAGAGTTCGGCAAATTCCCGGTCTTCGAGCCAGCCCTGTTCTTCGACAAGGACGCGGCGCAGCCAGGCGGTTACGCCGCCGAAACCGAGAAGGCCGATTTTCGCAAAGACCAGAAACAAATCGCGATGGGTGATCTTTTTCAGCGCCGCAGGAGGCGGCGCGAAACCCGAGACATCATTCATCAATCGATCCGAAGCGATTTCAATTTCCGGTGCAAGGCTGAACGTTCCATCCCGATGAATTCCGCCGTGCGCGAAATATTGCCGCCGAAGCGATTGATCTGCGCGACGAGATATTCGCGTTCAAAGACCTCGCGCGCCTCGCGCAAGGGAAGACCCATCAGCTTCTCGCCGCCGACGCCGGACGGTGTCGTCGGCACCAAGGCACCGATCTCGCTCGGCAAAAGATCGGCCGTGATTTCAGCCTCGGGATCGCCCAAGGCGAGGATCAAGAGGCGCTCCACATTATTGCGCAATTGCCGGATATTGCCCGGCCAATCATGCGACTGCAGGACGGCCATTGCATCGTCGGCGATATGGCGGCGCGGCAGACCGCTCGTCGCCGACACGTGGTCCATGAAAAACTCGATCAGCTCGGGAATATCCTCGCGCCGTTCGGCGAGCGACGGCACGCGAATCGGCACCACCGAGAGACGGTGAAAGAGGTCCTCCCGGAAAGCCCCCTCCTCGATGAGCCCGGTCAGATCGCGCGCGCTCGACGAAATGATCCGGACATCGACATGAACGCGCGTCGTACCGCCGACACGCTGGAAATTCTGATCGACCAGCACGCGCAAGATCTTGCCTTGGGTTTCCTTCGGCATATCCGCAATCTCGTCGAGATAAAGCGTGCCGCCATGGGCCTCTTCAAGCGCGCCGACCTTGCGGCTGCGGCCGTCTTTTCCCTCGACGCCGAAGAGTTCGGTCTCCATCGCCTCGGGGGTGATGGTCGCCGAATTGATGACGATGAAGGGTCCCGAGGCTCGCGCCGAGGCATCGTGAATCGTGCGGGCCGCCAGCTCCTTGCCGACGCCCGGCGAGCCCGTGATGAGAAGCCGCGAATTGGTCGGCGAGACGCGCTCGATCACTTGCCGCAACTGATTGACACTGCTTGATTTGCCGACGATCTTGTTGACGACGCCGGCCTTGGCCCGCAGCTCCGTCACTTCGCGCTTGAGACGCGAGGCTTCAAGCGTCCGTTCGGCGATCAGGATCAGGCGATCGGCCTTGAACGGCTTCTCGATGAAATCATAGGCGCCGAGCTTGATGGCGGAAACGGCCGTTTCGATATTGCCGTGGCCCGAGATCATGACGACCGGCAGGGCTGGATTTTGATCCTTGATGATCTGCAGGAGCTGCAACCCGTCGAGCCGCGAACCCTGCAGCCAGATGTCCAAAAAAACCAAATGCGGCCGCCGCGCTTCGATCGCGGCCAAGGCCTCATCGGAGTTTTTGGCCGTACGCGTCTCGTAGCCTTCATCCGAAAGGATGCCGGAGACAATGTCTCGAATATCGGCTTCGTCATCGACGATTAAAATATCGCTCGCCATGAATTGTTTATGCTCTTTGAGTGGCTGTTTGCATTGATGTATCGGAGACAATATCCGCGCTGTGCGTTTCCTCACCGAAGGGGAAATAAAGCTTCACGCGCGCACCGCGGCCCGAGGGGGCGTCGAGCAATTCTATCCCTCCCCCATGATCTTCCAAAATTTTTGCGACAATCGGCAGGCCTAATCCCGTCCCTTCGGCTCTTGTCGTCATATAAGGTTCGAGCAGCCTCTGGCGGTTCTCTTTAGGGAATCCCTTGCCATTGTCGATGACGTTGATTTCGGCGATGCCCTCGGACGACCGCTCCACCGAGACCGAAATATGGCCTTGCACTTCGCACTCTTCGGCAAGCATCGCTATGCCTTCGGTCGCATTCTTGATGATGTTCGTCAAAGCTTGCGACAGAAGCCGCCTGTCGAACCGGCCGAGAATAGGTGTCTCCGGCAAATGATCCTCAAAGGTAATGTTTGGATGCGCGACGCGCATCAGGAACAAAACACGGCGCACGCATTCGGTCAGGTCATCGCTTTCGAGATTCGCCTTCGGCATGCGGGCGAAAGAGGAAAATTCATCGACCATGCGCTTGATATCATCGACCTGCCGGATGATCGTATCCGTGCATTGATCGAAAATATCGCGTTCTTGTTCGATCAGCTTGCCATATTTGCGTTTCAAACGCTCGGCCGAAAGCTGAATCGGCGTCAGCGGATTTTTGATTTCATGCGCGATGCGCCGCGCGACATCGGCCCAGGCGGCGGTCCGCTGTGCCGAAACGAGATCGGTAATATCATCTAGCGTTACAACATAACTTTTATCGCCGCGCGCCGCCGGATCGCTCGTCACGCGCACATTGAACAAGCGGTCGCGGCCGGCCCGGCTCACCGCGATTTGTCCCTGGACCAGACGCGAATGGCTGCCGCGCGCCTCGGTGAGGATGGGTTCGATTTCGGGGAAGACTGATTCGACCGGCTGACCGACCAATATCTCCGCCGCTTCGCCGCCCTCGGGAATGAGACGCTCGGCGGAGGGATTGAGCGCCGTGATCATTCCTTTCGGACCAACGCCAATGACCGCCACCGGAACACCGGAGAGAACCGCTTCCGTAAAGGCGCGTCGCTCGTCGATGAGATTGCTCGCGGCGACGAGTCGGTTTTGCTGCAAGCGCAGTTCCGACGTCATCTTGTTGAAGGTCTCGCCGAGATGGGCAAGGTCGCCTTCCGAGCGGTGAATCGGGACTTGAACGTAAAGATTGCCGGTCGCGACCTGATCGGTCGCCGCGATCAGACGTCTGATCGGCGCAACGAGCGTATTGGCGAAGGAGAGCCCGAGCCAGGTCGCAGCCAAGAGCATGATCAGCGAGATCGACACATACATGGTCGCAAAAGCGATCTGGATGGTGCGCCGATGATTGTCGAAGGCATCGTAGAGCGCGACGAGGCGCGACGCCTGCTTCGGAAACTCGACGGTAAACGGATCGACCGGACGGGCCACATAAAGATAGGTGTCGTCGAAAGACGCGAGCTGGCGCAAGGCCACGAAGGTTCTGCCTTCATCGAGAATGAGACAGAGCGGCTCGTTCTTCTTCGCGTCCTCGAAATCACTGGGTTCCGGCTGCACGACTGCATTGCCGGTCGGCGCGCCCGTGTCGATTTTTTCGACGATGGTGCCGTCCGGCTTCAACATCGCCGCGGCGGTAAAGCCGAGATATTTGGCGCGCGTTCCGAAAAACTCTCGAAACAGCGGCCGGTCGGCTGAATACATCACTTTGACGCGGTCGAGATCGGTTGCCGTCAGCCTTGCTTCCTGAAGCAGCGATTTGCATTCCGCCTCGCGAAACAGGCTCGCCGCATCGATCGTGTTCAAGATGAAGCCGCGCACGTCTTCGATGAAGGCCGGGTTGAGGCTTCGCTCCAAAGTGGCGGATCCGACCAGCGCCATGAGAATGGAGGGAACAGCCGCGATGATCGAGAAAAGGCCGACGATCCTTATATGAAGTTTGGCACCGGCGACGCGGGCGCGCCAGGCCGCAACCAGCGCCCAGGCCTCGGCGACGACAAGGCCGACGAGAACCACAATGATGACGATATTGGCGATGAACAGCCCGAGGACGACCTGGGAGGTCGGCTGGATCGGCGTATAATTGGCGAAAATCAGGAAGCTCGCCAGAGCGACGACGAGCGCGAGGATGACGACGAAAGGTCCGAAACGCGTCGTGAACCGGCGCTCGCGTCTGCGTGCTCCGGTCGATCGCTGCGCTAAACGCTGGTCAGTCATCCACCCTGCCCTTTGCGGGACATCGATCGGCTCAAGGTCTGGCAGCGGCTAAGGTTATCGGCTTTTCGTTGTATGTCTGCCACGGTGTTGCAAGATTGCGACATTTCCGGGGCGCGCACTGTCTTTTCAATCAAAAATCACAAAACCTGCCGATGAAAAACACTGTTCGCTCAGCGTGGTGAACGCATCAATCTAATATCGAGATCACGCACTTTCTTGCGCAATGTATTGCGGTTGAGACCCAAAAGCTCCGCGGCCTTGATCTGATTGCCGCGGGTCGCAGCCAAAGCGGCCGAAATGAGCGGATATTCCAACTCGCGCAAGGCCCGGTGATAGAGCCCTGGCGGCGGCAGGGCGTCGCCGTGGGATTTGAAGAGATCGGCGAAATGCCGCTCCATGGCACGGGCGAGCGTCGTCGCCGGTTCGACATCCTTGCCATTTGCAGCCGCGACAGCGGCCGGTTCGGCGAAATGCGACACGAGCGGGAAAGCGTCGACCGTCAGCTCCGCCTCGACCAATTGCTCATTGATCGATTCCTGCGGATAAAGTGCTGCAAGCCGCCGGATAAGGTTTTCGAGTTCGCGAATATTGCCAGGCCAGCGGTAGCGCTTCATGTGTTCGAGCGCGCTGGCTTCGAGATGTTTCAACGGCAGGCCTTCGGCCGCCGTGATCGCAAAGAAATGCTGCGCGAGATCGGCAATGTCCTCGGTGCGTTCGCGCAGTGGCGGCAGCCGCAAAGGCACGACATTCAGGCGGAAGAACAAATCCTCACGGAAGAGCCCCTGCTGGATCAGGATGCGCAGATCCTTGTTGGTCGCAGCGATGATGCGGACATTGGTCTTGATCGGGGTACGGCCGCCGACAGTGGTATATTCGCTCTGCTGCAGGACCCGCAGCAAACGGGTCTGGGCCTCCATCGGCATGTCGCCGATTTCGTCGAGGAACAAAGTGCCGCCTTCGGCCTGTTCGAACCGGCCGGCTGAGCGCTGATTGGCGCCGGTGAAGGCGCCCTTCTCATGGCCGAACAATTCGCTCTCGATCAAGTCGCGCGGAATGGCGGCCATGTTGATCGCGACGAAGGGGCCCTTCTTGCGCTTGCCGTAATCGTGCAGGGCACGGGCGACGAGTTCCTTGCCGGTGCCGGATTCACCCGTAATCATCACGGTGAGATCGGTCTGCATCAGCCGCGCCAGCGCCCGGTAGATCTCCTGCATGGCGGGCGAGCGTCCGACAAGCGGCATGCCGTCGAGATCGGCCGGAACCGGATGCACGCGATTTTTGGGTTCGCTCATCGCGCGGCCGACGATCGAGACGAGTTCGCGCAGATCGAAGGGCTTTGGCAGATAATCATAGGCGCCGCGTTCGGACGCCTTGATCGCGGTCATGAAGGTGTTTTGCGCGCTCATCACGATGATGGGCAATTCGGGCCTGAGCTTCTTCATCTTGGGCAGAAGCTCGAAGGTGTTTTCGTCCGGCATCACGACGTCGGTGATGACGAGATCGCCGTCGCCCGATTGGACCCAGCGCCAGAGCGTCGCCGCCGTGCCTGTGGTGCGAACCTCGTATCCGGCGCGCGATAAAGCCTGGCTGACCACGGTGCGAATTGCTGAGTCATCGTCGGCAACAAGAATATTTCCGTTGGCCATTACCCAAAACCTCCGGGCGGACGTTTAAAAGAAACCGAAAAGTTTAATCGGGCTTCGTGCTTCGGCCATCACGCGGCGCATACATGGGCATGAGGACCCGGAAGGTTGTTCGCCGCGGGTGGGATTCGCATTCGATGATTCCCCCGTGATCGCCGACTATTTTGGCTACCAGTGCAAGTCCGAGGCCAGTTCCCGTCGCTTTGGTGGTGATAAAGGGATCGAAGAGGTTGGGCAGGACTTCCGGAGAGATGCCCGGCCCGTTGTCGCGCACGCAAAATTCCAGAGGCAGGCTGACCGGCGGCGCCGACTCCGAGGTCTTCAGGCGGACGCCCGGCCGGAACGCCGTCGAGAGCTCGATCTCACCCTCGTCCGCGGTCTCACCTATGGCTTCGGCGGCGTTCTTCACGAGGTTAAGAAAGACCTGGACGAGCTGGTCCCTGTTGCCCAGCACCTGCGGCAGCGATGGATCGTAATTCTCGATGAAACGAATGTGCCGGGCAAAACCCGCCTGCGAAACCTTCTTCACGTAATCGAGCACCGCATGGATATTGACGCTCTCGCGCGTGATCGGCCGCTCGTCCGAAAAAGCGCCCATGCGATCGACGAGCTTCACGATCCGGTCGGTCTCTTCGCAGATCAATTGGGTCAGCGCGCGATCGCTGTCGCTCGCCTCCGCCTCGAGCAATTGCGCCGCGCCGCGAATGCCCGACAAGGGATTCTTGATCTCATGCGCCAGCATGGAGGCGAGAGCCGAGACGGAGCGTGCGGCACCCTTGCGTGTCGCCTGGCGATCCATTTTTTCCGTCATGGTGCGCTCTTGCAGCATGATGACGACACCATCGTCGCCCTCGGCAAGCGGCGAGACAAATATATCGACGATCCGCTCGCCCGCCGCCCAAGGCAGACCGAGATCGACGCGATATTCGCTGATCGCAGCGCCACGCGTCATCACCTGATCGATCAGGGAAAACAAAGGCGAGCCCGGCGGCAGGAAATGCGCAAGGCTTTGATTGCGCAAAGTCGACCGGCTGGTTCCGAAGAAGATTTCGGCCGCCGCGTTGACGCCAGCGATCGTGCCGTCAAGCGCCAGCGAGAGGATCGGATGCGGCAGAGCGTCGAGCAGTTTGACGGTCTCGCTTTGCTCCACCTCGTATGACTCAGTTTGCATCGAATCCGCGTGCATGGACTGATCTTGCAAGTCCAATTGTGAGATCCTCATGCCGGCGCACCCGCCGGAACATGATCGAAGAGTGCGCCAAGCATGGCTTTGACCGCATTTGGGTTTTCGCTCGTGACAAGCTTCTGGCGAAGCTCCCGCGCATGGGGCATATGCGAATGCGAGGCATAAGCTGCAAGATGCTTGCGAGCATGGCGCAAACCCTGCGCAACGCCAAAAAGGTCGAGCAATGTCTCGTAATGCTCAAGCGCGGCCGCTTTGCGGGCTTGTGGAGACGTCTCATGTCTCTCGCCAGTCGCTAGATAGCGGGCGGCCTCGCCGACAAACCACGGCTGTCCCAACGCTGCCCGGCCGATCATGACCGCATCGGCGCCCGAGGCCGCGCGCATGGTGGCTGCGTCTTCAAGGCTCATGCAATCGCCGTTCGCGACGACCGGAATCGTGACGGCTTCCTTGACCCGCCGGATGGCCGTCCAATCGGCTTGGCCCTGAAAAAACTGACAGCGGGTGCGGCCATGGACCGTCACCATGGCGATGCCTTCCGCCTCGGCGCGGCGCGCGAGTTCGGGCGCATTGCGCGAGGCATCGTCCCAGCCAAGACGCATTTTCAGCGAGACCGGTAGCTTGGTCGCGGCAACCGTCGCGCGAATCAGGCGCACCGCCTGATCGAGATCGCGCATCAGGGCAGACCCCGCCTGCCCGCCGGTAACACGCTTCACCGGGCAACCCATGTTGATGTCGATCATCATGGCGCCAGCCTGCTCGGCAAGGCGCACCGTCTCGCCCATCTGGCCTGGATTGCAGCCGGCGATCTGGACGACATGCAGATCGATTCCCTCGCCCTCCGCCCGCTGCCTTGTCTCGACAGCGCCGCGGCCGTAATCCTCGGCATAGACCATTTCGGAGATCACGAGAGCGGCACCGAAACGGCGGGCGATTCGGCGCATGCCGAGATCGGTCACGCCGGCCATGGGCGCGAGCATTGCACGGCTGTCGATATGCAAAGGACCAACACGAAAGCCTAGGCTTTCAGCAGCATTGCCTAAATTTTGAGCAGAAGGCATCATGCCCATATGATAGTCAAATGCTGCCGTACGGCAACTGCCATCATGACACAGGGCGAAGCCCAGCGATGAAAAGTTTGACGTCCTGCTTAAAAAGCAAGAACTAACGGCTGCGCTCACGCAAGGCCCGTTGCCGATTTCATGTAGTCGATGATGAAAGATTATGATCTTGCCATTTTAGTCGTCGCCGCCGGACGCGGCTCGCGCGCGGGCGAAGGCCTGCCGAAACAATACCGGCCTTTGGCCGGACGGCCTCTGCTTGCGCATACATTGTCCGCATTGCTGGATGTGGCGTCAGATGCGCGCATTCTCACCGTCATTCATCCGGACGATCACGATCTTTACGAGAATTGCCTGGCCAGCCTGGACAAGGAGCGGGCAGACCGGATCATGCTGCCGGTTCATGGCGGTGCGACGCGCCAAGACTCTGTGCGCGCCGGGCTCGAAGCTTTGGCAGGCGAAAAAGCGCCGCCGCATATCGTTTTGATCCAGGATGGCGCGCGGCCCTTCCCCAACGAGGGCCTGATCGCCCGCGCCCGCGCCGCGGCGCTCGATCATGGCGCGGCCGTGCCGGCGCTGCTCGTGATCGACACGATCAAGGAAGTGAATGAGTCCGGCAGGATCGTTGCGACCCCTGCCCGCGCGGCTCTGCGCGCGGTGCAGACACCGCAAGCCTTTCGCTTCGATCTGATACTGGCCGCGCATCGCAAAGCCGCCGAGGCGAACGAAAATGGATTGACGGATGATGCCGCGATCGCCGAATGGGCAGGCCATGCGGTGCATGTCTTCGAGGGAGAGATCGACAATATGAAAGTCACCAGCGCCGAGGACCTCGCCGTCGCAGAGAGGCGTTTCTTGAAGGATCTTCCCGACGTCAGGATCGGCCAGGGCTACGACGTGCATGCCTTCGGGCCTGGCGATCACGTCTGGCTCGGCGGCTTGAAGATTCCGCACGATCATGCGCTGGTCGGCCATTCCGACGCGGATGTTCTGGCGCATGCGATCACCGACGCTCTGCTAGGCGCGATCGGCGACGGCGACATCGGCAGCCATTTTCCGCCCTCCGATCCGAAGTGGAAGGGCGCGGCCTCCGAAATCTTTCTGGCGGCAGCGGCCGAGGCCGTGCGGGCACGCGGCGGCATGATCGCGCATATAGACGCGACGATCGTCTGCGAGCGTCCGAAGATCGGCCCGCATCGCGATGCGATCCGCGAAAGCATTGCCAAAATCGTGGGGATCTCGCTCGATCGCGTCGCGATCAAGGCGACGACCTCGGAGCGCCTGGGTTTCACCGGCCGCGAGGAAGGCATGGCCTCGATGGCGCTTGCAACGGTGCGCCTGCCGCTTTGAGATTGATGCAGCGATCTTTCAGCGCGTCATGCCCGGCCTTGAGCCGGGCATCCATGAATGATGTTCGACGAAATATCGATTTTCATTACCGAAGGTCTGTCGCCTGGATGCGCGGATCAAGTCCGCGCATGACGCCAAACACAAAGAGAAGCTATGTTTCCCGACGACCTTGAACAAAAAGCGGCCGCGCTCGTCGCGCTTTATACGGAGCGCCGCCTGACGATCGCCACGGCCGAGTCCTGCACCGGCGGCCTCGTTGCGGGGCTGATCACCCAAATACCCGGCTCATCCGCCGTGCTCGACCGCGGCTTCGTCACTTATTCGAATGCTGCGAAAGTCGATTGCCTCGGCGTCCATCCGCTCTTGATCGACACATGGGGCGCCGTCAGCGCGCAGACCGCGCATGCCATGGCGACGGGCGCGCTCGCTCATGCGCAAACCGATGTCGCCGTCTCGATCACCGGCATCGCGGGCCCCGACGGCGGCTCGCCCGAAAAGCCCGTGGGCCTCGTTTATTTTTGCTGCGCGCATCGCAACGGGAAATCCGTGGCTGCGGAAAAGCGCTATGGCGATCTGGGCCGCGAGGGCATCAGGCTCGCATCCGTCGCAACCGCGATCGAGCTTTTGTTCGACGTGGTGAAGTGAACTTTGCTAGCCATTCCGCCGCTTGCTTCAAGTCCGGGTGGCTGTAACACTAATAATACGGCGCAACGCATCATTGTGCCGTAGAAAATATTTTTGACCGGCAGCAGAGGCCCTCTTTATTCTCAGCCTCGCATCGAGATTTTCTAAACAAATTGATTGTGGGAGGATCGAGCGCATGAGCGAAACGGTTGAGACCGACGCCAACAAACCCGGCGAGACACCGCCTCCCAAAAAGCAGGCCCTCATTCTCGTGCATGGCATGGGCGAGCAAGTGCCGATGGAAACCTTGAAAGGCTTCGTCGACACGATGTGGATTCATGATCCGGATATTGATGCACGGAGTGACAGGGACCCGCCCGCGCAAGGAAATCCGATCTGGTGGAAGCCCGACCCCAGCACCGGCTCTTACGAACTGTCGCGCATCACGACGCGCGAAGGACATCAAGGTGCGCGCATCGGCCCACGCACCGATTTCTTTGAGTTTTATTGGGCCGATCTCACCGAGGTGAACACGCTCGCCCAGCTCAAGGACTGGCTCATGTCCTTGCTCTGGCGCCGCTGGTCGCAAGTGCCGAATGACGTCTTCTCGGTCTGGATCATTCTTTGGCTCTTGACCCTCAGTGTCGGCGGCCTCGCCATTTGGCACGCGCTTGCCGTCGCATTCGGCTCGACCACGCCGCGCTGGGCCAACATCGCTTTCTCCGTCTTGGCTCTGCTTTATGCCGTGGCACTGCCCGCCGTGCTTGGCACCTTCGGCGATGTCGCACATTATGTGCGGGCGAAGCCCGCCAATATCGCCGCGCGTCAAGCGATCCGCGACCGGGGCTTGGCGCTGCTACGCGCGATCACCGCGAAGGGCGAATATTCGCATATCGTGCTTGTCGGCCACAGCCTCGGCAGCATCATCGCCTATGACCTGATCAAGCTCTATTGGTCGGAATGCGGCGCGCCACGCACCATGCAGCAAGGCGACGCTCTCTATGAGGCCTGCGTCGCATGCGACACGGCAGGAGGGCTGCTGGCCGATCCGGCCTATCTGGAAAATTATCGCGCGGCGCAGCATCGCGTGTTCGACGCCATGCAGGCGGTCCATGCGGGCGAAAAAGCCCCGTGGCTCATATCGGACTTCGTCACGCTCGGCAGTCCCCTCGCCCATGCACAGTTTCTATTGGCGCAAGACCAGGACCAGCTCGACAGGGGCCAAAAAGACAGGCGCTTTCCGGTCTGTCCGCCCGTATCGGAAAGTGCGGACGGATTCCTCTATCGGCCGGACCGTCGAAATCAGCCGGACCTCTGGTCCATGCATCACGCGGCGCCTTTCGCGGCGGTGCGCTGGACCAATATTTACGATCCGTCTCACGGCATTATTTTCGGCGACATGATCGGCGGCTCCGTGACCAATCCGGCAGGCGCGAATTTCGGGCGCGGCATCACCGATATTCCAGTGACAATCCGCCGTGCATGGGCCCGGCCTTTCGACCGGTTTTTCACGCATACGCTTTACTGGACGAAGACGACCAAGCCTTCCCCACAGCTCGAACCGCTGCGCAAGGCTCTGGATCTAGCATAGGAGAAGCTTAGGTCCGTCCGTCTGACTTCGGCCCAACGCCATGAGTGAGTAATGCGACTGCATGGCGCGCAATCTCTTCGGCGCCGATCCGGCGCCGGGCGGGGTCGTTGCGCCAGATTTTCGCGAAGGCCAATGGCAGCAGCGTCAGACCAAGCAAAGCCGGAATCACCAGCGACGGTTCCAGATCCGCATTGAGCTGCCCAGCCTCCTGCCACTTGGCAATGCGGCGGCCGAGCGCCTTTTGATGCGCGTCGCCGAAACGCTCGTGCATTCGCTGTTTTAAAATGCCGCCCTCGCTGACAACGTCACGCACCCAAAGCGGGGCGAACCACGGATACTCCGTTGCCACGTCGACGAGGCGCTGCGCCAGCTGCGTGATCGCGGCGACCGGGTCGCTGGCATTTGCCTCGAACACGCCGCTGATCGCGGCGCGCAAAGGCAGGAAGCGCTCATCTATGACCACATCGATCAATTGCTCGCGGGTCTTGAAATAATAATGGACCATCGCGGGCGTCATGCCTGCTTCGCGCGCGATATCGCCGAGCGTCGTATTGAGAATGCCTTGCCTGGCGAAAAGCGCGAGCGCCGTGTCGAGCAGCCGGCCGCGCTGCTCCGTCCCGCTCGCCCCGCCGGCGGGCCGGCCTGGCCGCCGTACCGCGCCTGTCTGCGATGCCCCGGATTTCGCTATGTGCGCCGCAGGTTTAGCCATTTCCTTCGCCGTCATATCCGCTTTTATCCCGGCCTGTTTGACAGACTCATGCGCCGGCCCACATATTAATCTATGAATTAATTAACTCCAAGGATCGAGCTCAGCCATGGATGCCGATACTTCCGTGCCGGTCGAAAGCCTGCCCGAGCGGGATCACCCGCCGCTTCGGATCATCTTTCCGGCTTTGTTGCTGGTCATGCTGCTCGCGGCGCTCGATCAGACCATCGTCTCGACCGCCTTGCCGACCATCGTGGGCGACCTGGGCGGCCTCGAAAACCTGTCTTGGGTGGTCACCGCCTATCTGCTGAGCTCGACCATCGTGATGCCGCTCTATGGCAAATTCGGCGATCTCTTCGGGCGCAAGATCGTCTTGCAAGCGGCGATCTCGCTGTTTCTCGTCGGATCGGTGCTATGCGGGCTTGCACAGAACATGACGGAACTCATCGTGCTGCGCGCTTTGCAGGGCCTTGGTGGCGGCGGCCTGCTGGTCACGACCTTGGCTGCAATCGGCGACGTGGTTCCGCCTGCCAACCGCGGACGCTATCAAGGCGTCTTCGGTGCTGTCTTCGGATTTGCGACGATCATCGGACCTTTGATCGGCGGTTTTCTCGTCGAGCACCTGTCGTGGCATTGGATTTTCTACATCAACCTGCCGCTCGGCATCGGCGCATTGATGGTGATCGGCGCCGCATTCCGGCCGCATGCCACGCATGTGAAACATAAGATCGATTATGCGGGCGCGGCGTTTCTCGCGCTGTCCTTGACCTGCATCATCCTGTTCACGAGCCAAGGCGGCGTCATTCTGCCGTGGGATTCGCCGCAGCTATGGGCGACGCTTGGCCTCGGGCTCATCGCGGCCGCCGGCTTCATCTATGCCGAGCACAGCGCGAGCGAACCGATCATGCCGCTTGAGCTTTTCAAGCACCGCACGTTCCTGCTGGCCAGCCTGATCGGCTTCATCGTCGGCATATCCCTGTTTGGATCGATGACATTCCTGCCGCTCTATCTGCAGGTCGTCAAGGGCTCGACCCCTTCCGAAGCAGGCATGCAATTGCTGCCGCTGATGGGCGGCCTTCTGGTCATGTCGGTGGTGAGCGGCCGCGTCATCAGCAGGATCGGAAAATATCGCTTCTTTCCGATCGCAGGCACTTTGCTTGTCTGCATATCGATGGTCCTGCTCGCTACGCTGGAAATTTCCTCGCCGCTTTGGCTCTTGTATCTTTACACGAGCCTGCTCGGCTGCGGCCTCGGGATGGTTCTGCAGGTGCTGGTGCTCGCCGTGCAGAACACGGTTCTGTTCAAGCATATGGGCGTTGCGACCTCCGGCGTGACCTTGTTCCGCTCGATCGGCGGCTCGGTCGGCGTCGCCGCCTTCGGCGCGGTCTTTTCCGGCGGCCTTCACGCGCGGCTTGCCACGCTCCTTCCGAATGGCGCCGGACCGCTGAGCTCGATTACCGCGACGACGGTGCATCAATTGCCGGACGGGCTCCGCGACCAGTATCTGCGGGCCTTCGCCGGATCGCTGCATATGGTCTATTTCGCGGCGGCCTGCGTGGTCGTGCTCGCCTTCGCGCTCGCCTGGCTGATAGAAGACGTTCCGCTGCGCGAAAAATAAAAGCCGCTACCCCCGTCCGTAGACGACATCGGCGCGCTGCTCGAAGGCCGCGGCGAATTTGCGGAAGGCGGCATCGAAGACGCCGCCGACCAAAGCCGCCAGCATGCGGCTCTTGAATTCATAGGCGATGGCGAAATCGACGCGGCAAAGAGTGGCGCCACTCTTCTCGTCGGTCTCTTCGGTGAAGTTCCAATGGTTTTCGAGCGACTTGAACGGCCCGTCTATATATTCGGCGAGAATGGCAAGGTTGGAGCGATCGAGCGTGACCTTGCTCGTGAACTTCTCTTGGATCGCCTTATAGCCGACTTCCATATCAGCGATGAGGATCACCCGACCCTCCGCATCCTCGCTGCGGCGTTTGATCCGCAAAGCTTTGCAAAGCGGAACGAAGCCCGGATAGGCCTCGATATCGGCGACGAGATCGAACATTTCGGCTGCGCTATGGCGGACGCGGCGGCTGGTGCGGAAGGCTGGCATGGGATGTCTTACAGCACGATCGTGGCCCTATTGGAACAGCACGAAGATTAAAAGAGCCTCTACCTATTGGACCAGTGCGCTGCTGTCGCATTGCGTCAGCTTGGCCCGTGTCATATCCTGTAACTCTTTATATATCGCTAGAGTGCGGGAATCATGAACACCAAACTCGGGTTGCTTCTTAGAGCGGGCCTCCTCTGCGCCGGAACTCTATCGGCCGAAGAGGTCGCAATCGACGACGGGAATGGCCGCACCGCGCTCGCTCTCACGCCGCCCGAAAAGGCCTATGTCCTTTTGCAGATGCGTCAATTCGTCGAAAGCATTCAGATCATCGTGGCCGGATTGGCCGATGGAGACAAGGCCCCGGCGATCGAAGCCGCCGCGGCGCGCGGCTTGAAGCGCAATCAGAACGACCCCGCCTTCCCATCGACGCTCGGCGCCAAGCTCCCGCAAGAGTGGAAGCAGTTCGGCGGCAGCACGCGGAAGGGCTTCGACGCGCTGGCCGATGCGATCAGCAAAAGCGAGGACGCAAAGCAGCCTTTGAAGCAATTGAGCGAGGTCATGAAAAACTGCGTCGGCTGCCACGCCTCATATCGCGTCGCCGATGCCAAGCCATGAATGTACGCGCTGCTCTAAGCGCCTTTATTTAGCGTCTCGCGCTGGGCTTTGAGCCTCAAGAAATCCTCGCCGGCATGATGCGATGAACGCGTCATGGGTGAAGCGGAGACAAGCAGAAAGCCCTTGGCGAGCGCCATGCTCCCGAAGCTCTTGAACTCGTCCGGCGGCACGAAGCGCATCACCGCATGATGTTTGCGGGTCGGCTGCAAATATTGCCCGAGCGTCAGGAAATCCACGCCTGCGCTGCGCAGATCGTCCATCACCTGCTGCACCTCATCCGGCTCTTCGCCAAGGCCGAGCATCATGCCGGATTTCGTAAAGAGAGTGGGATCGAGCTCCTTCGCCCGCTGCAAAAGCCGCAGCGAATGAAAGTAGCGCGCGCCGGGCCGCACGCTCAGATAAAGCGACGGCACCGTTTCGAGATTGTGATTGAAAACATCCGGCTTCGCCGCCACCACCGCTTCCAGCGCGCCGTCCTTGCGCAGGAAATCCGGCGTCAGAATTTCGATCGTGGTTTTCGGGCTCGCCGCGCGGATGGCGCCGATAACCTTGGCGAAATGCCCTGCCCCGCCATCGGCGAGATCGTCGCGATCGACTGAGGTGATCACCACATGGGCAAGGCCGAGCTTGGCGACGGCGTCGGCCACATGCGCGGGCTCGGCCGCATCGAGGGCACCGGGCAGGCCCGTCTTCACGTTGCAAAAGGCGCAGGCGCGCGTGCAGGTGTCGCCCATGATCATGAAGGTCGCGTGCCGCTTTTCCCAGCATTCACCTATATTGGGACAGGCAGCCTCTTCGCAGACGGTCACAAGGCCATGTTCCTTGACGATCGCGCGCGTCGCAGCCCATTGCTTCGAGCCCGGCGCCTTGACCCTGATCCAATCGGGCTTGCTGGCCATGGGCTGATCTGGACGATGCGCCTTTTCCGGGTGCCGGAGCTCACGTTTCTGCGCGGCGCCCCCAGAAGGAAGATCATGTTGAATCGTCATTTGAAGTCCTGATGCGACAGCGCGAGGCTCATGTCATTTTCCAAGATACTGGCATGCAAGCAACGCTCATTCAAAAACGCTCATAAGGCGCTGAACCACACTTTTATTTGAAAGATCGGTTTCAAACGTGGCCAAAGCGGTATTTTTTTGCCTGCCTATATTGTTTTAGATGGGAAAACAGCGATCGCGCAAAGAAAATGGCTTCAATCCTAAATAGTTCTTTCGGCCGGGATCTCAATCGGTCCTGGACATGCGACGAACGACAGGTCAAGCTTCCACGATGAGGTCTCATACTGCGAGACAGGGAAAAATATGGCGCTCCTGGATGAGCGAAGCCAAACATCTAAACCGCGCATTTTGATCGTGGAAGACGAGCCGATCATCGCGCTCGCGCTTGAAGAAATGCTTCAGGAGCTCGGCTTCGACATTGCGAGCTGCGTTTCGCATGTCGCCGAGGCGCTGGCCTTTCTCTCCCGCGAACATGTCGATGTCGCTTTGCTCGACGTGAATCTGGGCGCGCAGAAGATCGACCCCGTCGCCGACGCGCTTGCAGCCCGCGATTGTCCCTTCGTGTTCACGACCGGCTATGGGCGGTCCGGCCTGCCGGCCGCGCATTCGCATCGCGCCGTCGTGGAAAAGCCCTTCCGCATGGATGACCTGGCCGGTGCCGTGCGCGCCGAGCTGCAAGGTTCGCCCTGGAGCATTTGAAGCTCCGCTGGCCGCACCGGCATGACGTTGCGGCGGTAGGGTCTTTTGATTCAGCCTCGGCCACCCGACGGCGGGGGTGGAGGCGGCGTCACCGTCCGGGACGGGGCCGGCGGTGGTGGAATCGTGACACCATTGAGCTGCTGCTGCTGCGCTCTGTTGGTCACGAATGTATCGCCGAGATTGATTGTATCGACTGTCCAGGGTCCGGGCGTATTCGCGGGATCGTTCGGCAGGCGTCCATTGCCGACGCCAAACCGCGCCGCCATCAGATCGTCCGGCCAATGATGAACGCCGCCATGCTGCCCGGGCTTGCTGACGAGAAGCGCCATGGCTTCCGCCAATATATTTTGCGGAACCGGAAACGGCAGTCCGATCGGAACATTGAGCCCGTCGATTTCGACCGCATAGCCCGGCCGCGCGATCGTCTGGCTGCTCACATTGTTGGAAATATCGATATGGCCGAAATGGTCGATCACCATCACGTGGCCGCCGGGCAGAAAGATGATGGTCATCGTGCCGCCGCGAATGCCGATCGTCGCCACCGGCGTCTTCACCGAAGCGCCATTCGTGTGACTCACCTGGCCGCCGACAAAGCGCATCACGCCCTTCGTCATCGAGGCCGCCATTTCGCCGGTGCCAGCTGACGGATCATAGACGAATTTATCGACCACGACTGAGGAATTGCGCCCGACATTGAGGGTGGACTTGTCGAGGAAGGAGACTTGAGCCGTGCCCTCTCCCGACGTCTGGATCTTTTCCTTATGGACCACGCCCGCGCCGACCGACAGAGCGTGCGGCGCGGAGGCGCTTGGCGGCGTGCCCGAGGCTTGCGGATTGGCGGCCCCGACATTGCCGACGTTCTGCGCCAAGGCCGCGCCCTGGGTCAGCATCAGGCCGAGAATGAACGGGCTTACGCCTCGCAACCGCATTTGCGTTCCTTCTTAAAAGCGTGCGTTGGGTCCGATCATGACGGACACATCGTCCGTCCTGTAATTGATGATATTCGAATCCGTCCGTGCGTATTGGAACATCGCGGCGACGCCGAACGATCCCGTGATCGGCATATCGAGCAGCACGCCGGTGCGCCAATCCGTATCGCTGCGCTTCAGCAGGGCATTGATGAAGGGATCGGGCGCATCGAAATTCGACCAGAGCACGCGCGCATAGGGCATCACCGTCCAGCGGCGCGGCAAGAGATTGCTCGGCGGATCGAATTCGATGCGGAGCGCCGCCTCGAAGCCGCCTTGGAAGAAGCTCTGCCAGGCATTGAAGGCATTCGCGCCTTGGAAAATGCCGCGGCCTTCGAAGGTGATCCAATCGTTGAACTTATAGGACGTCGCCAGCGTGCCCGTCACGAGATTGCCGCTGCCGAGCGCCGTGCCGATCAGGAAGCCCGGATTATGCACCGATATAGACCGCCATTCGACGCCGGGCTCAAGGGTCCAGGCGTCCGTCACGGGCGCGCGCAGCGACACGCCGCCGCCGCCGGAATTCAAATATTGGCTGCCGCCGATCCAGGATAGATTGCCCACGATATAGGGTTTGATGGTTACGCCCGGCAGCAGCTCTGGCGCCAGCGCCAATCGCGGCCCAAGGCTCGCCTCGACGATGCCGAGGTCGAATTGCGTCAGTTGAAACTGCTGCGTCCCATAGCCGGTGAATCGCGTTTCGAACGTGTCGCCGCGCTGGTTCTGAAAATCATAATCATGGCTGATCTGCGCGATCTCGAACCCATTCCAGTCGGATTTTTTCTGTTGGTTCGGGCCGACTGGAAGATTTGCGCCGAAGACCTGCAAAGTTCCCGTATCCGGCAAAGCGCTGACATTCGACTGATAGCGGATGCCGGTTTGCAGGAGGCCGGTCCATTGCGAGGGCGAAAGACGCTTTTCGGCATCGGGCAGATAAGCCTCGATGCGCGCACGCACCGCCGGATCGAGATCGCCCGCCGCCAAGGCGTCCTTGAAATAGCGCACCGCCGTTTCATAGGAGCCCAAACGGAAATAAAGCGAGCCCAATTCGAATTTGGCACGCGTCAGTTGCGGATTGTAATTGAGCAGCCGTTCGAGCGCGCCGATCGCCGCCTCATTGTCGCCAAGCGCGGATGAAATACGCACATAGTCGAAGGTCAGCTCGTAATTGGTGGGTTCGCGCAAGGTGGCCGCGAAAAGCCTCTCCTGGTCGGCTCTGGTCACCTCGGCCGCGCCGGCGCCCTGCCCCGATCCAAGCCACAAAACCAGCCCGGCAAAACCGGTCAGGCCGAATTTCGCCAAGCCAGCCCTAGCCGGACCGAGACGAGCCAAGCCGAGACGTGCTAGGCCAAGACGCGCTGGTCTAAGCCCCGCCGCAAGCTGTCTCCAGCATGTGCCGCCGGTTTCGGTCGGCAAAATCTTCCACAAAAGATTTGGCTCCGGAAAGGAAATATCAAAATCGGCAGGTCCGTCTGACCTTGATCCAGATTAGACCGCAACCCTAGATAAGCAAAGAATTCCCCCAGCCCTCCAGGCCGCCTGCGGCTTATTCCAAACTATTGTGGCAGCGCGGCAACCATTTACTCAGATGAAAGACGGTGGGAAAATACCGGTGATTGCTTCGACGTCTTTCCGGCGCCATTTTAGTGCCATGTTCGAGCCGCTAGTCTATAATCTCGACAGTGCCATTCAATCCGAAAGGGCCCTGAAGAGGCCATGATGGAACCGGCAACGCTTGCCTCGGCATCAACCGACGTGGTTGGACGGCGGCTCTCGCGGTTGATCTGGGTCTTGGCCTTGGTCATCACCGTCACTGCCTTGGGTACGGTGTCGGTCCCCTGGACCTTCTCGACCGCCGCCTTACGCGACGAGGTTGCAGCGCAGATCCGTCAAGCGACCGGTCTTGCAACAATCTCACAGGGACGGGCGGTCTTCGCGGTTTTGCCGCAACCCCACATCAAGCTCGATCAGGTCAGTTTCGTCGATCCGAGCGGGGCACTGCGCATCGATGCGGATTATTTCAAAGGCAATCTGCGCATTCTTCCGCTGATCGTCGGGCGGTTGGAGATCGCGAGCGCCACTTTGCTGAAACCGCGTCTCGTCATCGATCTCGATGAAAACCCGATGCCGGCCGATAGCGCCATCGGCCGCGCGGCCGAGGCAAAGCCGGAAACGACCGAGGCCGCGGCGGCCGACACCGCGAGGCTTGGCACCGTCTCTCTCGTCAATGGAACGGCGCGTCTCAAAACCAAATTCGCCGCCTCCGACGTCATTGTCGATGACATCGACATGACGCTCGATTGGCGAAATCTCAGTGCGCCCGCGAGCCTGACCGGCAAAGCCCGCGTGCGCGGTGAATTCGGCGATGTCGCGGCCTGGGTCGCGGAACCCGCCGAGCTCCTGCGCGGCGGCCGCTCCGAAATGACGCTCGATATTAAAACCGACGTCCTCACGCTGACGACGAACGGAATATTGTCGGCGGCGCCAAAACCTGAATATAGCGGCCATCTGCGCGCTACGAGCCAGGCTTTGCCAAGGCTTTTGGAACTCATCGGTTATCCGATCCCACGGACGAGCGCGTTGAGCCGCTTCCGGCTTGCCAGCGACGCCAGGTTGAATGCCGAAGGCATGTCGTTTTCGAATCTGAACCTGCGCTTGGCCGGCAGCGATTTCGAAGGCTCGCTTGCGATCGAGACGGGCGATCAAAAGCCACTTCTCTCAGGGACTCTCGCGACCGATCTTCTCACACTCGATCCCTTCTTTGCGCATTTTCAGAAGATCATCAGCGACGATGGGCAATGGAACCATGAGCCTCTCGATTTGCGCGCTTTGACGACCGCAAATCTCGATATCCGGGTTTCGGCGAGCCGGGCCCGTCTGGCGCATTTCGAAATGCAGGATACCGCGCTTTCGCTTTTGACGCATGCCAACCGGATCGATCTCAGCCTGGCGGAGGCCAAAGCCTATCGCGGTCTCGTCAAGGCCCGGGCCTCCTTGGCGATCGGCCAGGATGGGGTCGATCTTCACGCGACGAGTTCCGTAACCGATCTCGACGTCGGCGCGCTCTCATGGGATGCCGTCGGCCTGCCGGAACTGACGGGGCTCGCGAGCGGCACCGCCAATTTAGAAGCCGATGGCCTCAACCTTGCCGACTTCCTTCAACATCTCGACGGCAAGCTTCAATTGAACGTCAAGCAAGGCGATGTGAGAGGCATCGATCTCGCGCGGACCTTGCACCCGGCCCAAAACGGCGAAGCGCCGCAGACGCCGGACACACGCGCCACCCGCGTGCCTTACGACCACGCGCAGCTTGGATTGAAAATCCTCAAAGGAACGGCGGAAGTAGAGCAAGGTCTCGCCGATGGACCCGGTGGCCATTTGCTTTTGAGCGGCAGCGCTACCCTCCCCGACCGGAAACTCGATCTTCGCGCCGTGATTTTGCCTGCCGTACCGGATGATCCCATATCCAAATCCGCGCAGGATCGTAATATTCTGATCAAAGGGGCGTGGGATCATCCCTTGATTGCCCCCGCGCCTTGATCCCATTTGTGATAACCAATCAAGTTATCCATATCTCAATTCATGACTTTGCCATGGTCCCATCCAAAGTCATCTTGATCTAAGAGTTTCTATCGTCCTTCTCGGCGGTGCCGGGTCTGTTGGGCGCTTTCCAGAAGGAAACGGCATGCCGCGAATGAGCATTTTTGTGCGAACTGGCTTTGCGATCGGTCTCAGCGCCGGGCCGGCTTGCTTTGCCGCCGGAACGATCAGCCAAGCCCATGCGCAAGACCAGCGTCTTGGCGCGTTTCTTCAGGTCGGCATAGCAGCGACTGCCGAGAACGTCACGATCGAAACTGATTCGGCGACCTATACGATCGGCAAGATCACGCTTCAGGGCACCGGCCTGACGAATAGCGATCTCGCGACGCTCCTCGATCCGAAGGCAGCCCTGTCCCTCACCGAGCGCTTTGGAAAAATCACCGCTTCCGAGATCACCATTCCGGAGCTGACTTTCGTCACCAAATCCACGCCGGTTCAAAAGGTCACCTATCAGAATATCAAGCTGACCGACGTCAAGCAGGGCAAAGCCGCCGTCGCCGATATAGACGGCGCGCATTTCACGATCACCGACGCCAAGGACGGCACGATCGAGGGAAGCTACGGACATATGCATGCGCAAGGCGTCGATCTGGCGCTCGCTTCGCACATCGTCAGCGAAGCCAGGAAGGACGAGGCCGAACCTCTCAAAACGCTCTATGAAAGTTTTTCCCTCGACGGATTTAAAATGAACGGTATGGGCAAAGAAGCTCTGTCTGTGACAGCTGGCAATTTTTCCGGCAGCAATGTGAAGGGACGCGCCTTTGTCACGCGCCCGTCGGAATTCCAGGCAGCGTCTGACGATCCGGCCCGTGCCGCGGCTTTGATCAAGGACATCTTCACATCTTTCGACATGGAGAGCATGAGCGCGAGCGATATTCGGCTTCAATCCGAAAACGATGGCAAGCCCGTCGCAATCTCTCTCGGCAAAATGTCGATCGCGAATTTCGGCAATGCAAAGATCGCCGACATAAGGTTCGAAAATTTCGCCGTGGATGTTCAAGGATCGACGGTCAAAGTCGGCGACATCGATTTCAAGGGCATCGATTTCGTGCGACTGCGCGATCTTCCCGCGACGCCTGTGCCGAAAGCAGAGGATGAGGCTGGAGACAGCAAAGAAACGGCGGTCTTCGTCCCGGTCCTCGCCGAATTCAGCATGAATAAAGTGGCGATCGGCATCGCCGACGACAATGGTGCGGCGGATGCGAAAAAGGGCACGTTCTCTATCGACCATTTTCAAATCGACGGCGGAATGCCGATTGAAACGACGCCGACGCAGGTCACTGCGGCGCTCGATCATTTCGTTTTCGATTTGAAATTGATGAAGGACAAGGACGTGCGGTCCTTGACCGACATGGGCTATACGAAACTCGATCTCTCGAGCCGGATCGACATGGCTTGGGATGCGAGCGCGGAAGAACTCACGGTCAAGGATGTCTCGATCAGCGGCGCCGATATGGGCGCGGTCAAAATTTCCGGCCTCGTCGATAATGTCACGAAAGACTTTTTTTCAGGCGACACCACCGCCATGCAGGCTGCAGCTTTCGGCGCCCTGGTGAAGAAAATCGAGATCAGAATCGATAATGCCGGGCTTTTCGAAAAGGCCGCCGCCGCGCAAGCCAGGGCTGAAAATAAATCGATCGACGAGATCAAGAAAGATTACGTGACCGCGGCCGCGATCGGCCTTCCGGCCATGCTCGATAATCGACCGGCTGGGAAAATCATCGGCGCGGCGCTCGCGAAATTCGCCGCAAATCCGAAATCATTTCATCTCACGGCCATATCGCCCGATGGACTTGGAGCCGCCGATTTCGCTTTGACCAAGGAGCCCCTTTCGCTCCTCGACTCGCTTGAGATCAAGGCCACGGCGAATGAATAAGCCTGCCGCCTAACGCAGCTTGGCGGCGGTCAATCACCGGCCGCCGCGCGCAACGCGTTCGATTTCGGCGCGCACGAGACGCTCGACCATGACCGGCAGATTGTCGTCGAGCCAAGCTTTGAGCATAGGGCGCAAGAGATCGCGCGTCAGCTCCGCGAGCATTTCCGGATTTGGTAGAAGCCGGCTGGCGAAGAGCGCATTGAACGAGGACGCCACGGCAGCGTCCGTCGCGGGCGATGCAATCGGCTCGTCCTCATGGAAGACGGCCTGCGGCTGCGGCTTCGCCGCCGGTGCTTGAGTCTGGAACGGCATCGGCTCGACATTGTGCTGGGGGGCCGGCTGTGCCAAAGGCCGGCTCTCATGCTCGCCGAGCTGCCGGCGAAGGCGCATATCGGCGAAGTCCGTATGTTTCCGCTCAAGCGGTGCGACTTGCGGCGACGTTACTTGCGGCGAAGCCATATAAGGCAGGCTGGTAAAGAGCTTGCGCTCCTCCGTGGCGGCTCTCGGCGCCTCCGGGATGCCCCCGCTCACATGCTGCTGTCCGTGTTGCGTCGGCGCGGCAGGCGGTGGCACCGAAGAGGCAGGTGCGCTTTGCAGCTCGTGTGCGGTTACCGGCTCAGGTTCGGACTGGGCAGGATCGCGATGCGCTGACAGCGATTGATCGTCGGAGATGATGCGCCGGATGGACGCCAGGATCTCCTCCATCGACGGTTCATGCGTCGGGCGTTCATCGAGAGAGTCAGAGGGCGAAAGGGACGTGAGAGCTGGCATGGACCTCAGACGCTTTCCGGTCACTCTGCGAACCAGACCAGCCGGCGCAGGAAGGATTAAAAATAAGGGCGCGCCAGGATAGAGCCGCATCCTTATTCGAAGCTTGCGACTCGAACCTTATCATAGATGGATTCGCGAGATTAGATGTTCTTCTCAAATGGGTTGGGGACAAAGGCAAAGGTTTGGACAAAGCACGCCCGCGCCGCGCGCGGAAACCCTGCATCAGTTTTAGACGTGACCTGAACTATATGAGATTGTGCCTCTCGCCGCGCATAGCAAATTGGCGCGAGCGCTAACGCCCGTCGGGCGTTCTAAGCCCGATCCACTTATCCTTGACCTGATTGAAATGGATGGTCGGATCGTAGGCGATCACATTCAGATTCAAGTTGGCCGCGGTGAGTTTGCCGATGGCAGCCATCACCGTATAGGACGCGACGACGCGGTCGCGTTGCGCTGTCACAAGTTGGACGCGTGCGTTCAAAAGCGTCTGCTGAGCCGTCAACACGTCGAAGGTCGTGCGTTGTCCGACTCTCGCCTCTTCCCTGATGCCGTTCAAGGCAATCTCGGCGGCCTTGACGGCGGCCTGCGAGGACAAAATGACGGCCTTGGCGGTATCGAGCTGCCCCCAGCTCGATACGACAACGGCGCGTACTGAATCGCGCTGCTGATCTGCCTGGAGGCGGGCTTGCGCGAGCAATTCCTTGGATTGGCGGGCGCGGGCGAACACCTCGCCGCCGGCATAGAGCGGGACGGACACCTGTCCGATCACGGACGCGTTGAAAAATCGCTCGGAAGGAAGCCCGGAAGACGCCCAATTTTGTTGAACATTCCCGACGACGCCAACCGTCGGATAAAGCTCGCCTTCGACGAGCTTGACCTGAAGCTCTGCCGCGTCGACCGCATGCAACGCGGCAGCGATCGCCGGATGTTCGCTGAAGGCAACGTCGATCGCGACCGGCAACGCATGCGGCAGCAATTGTTCGATCGGACGGGCGGCCTCAAGCCGCGTCGGCTCAACACCAATCACTTGCCTGTAGGTCGCGATGCTGTTTTGCAAAATGGCTTGCGCGGTAAAATAATCCGAGCGCGCCGTCGCCAAACTGGATTCGGCCTGCGCGACGTCGGTTCGCGTCACCTCACCGACCTCAAAACGGTCGCGGGTCTGGCGCAATTGCTCTTCGAGAACGATGATATTGTTCTTGCGCAGATCGAGAATGGCCGTGTCGCGCAAGACATTCATATAGGCCGTCGCACCGTCGAGCAGCGTGCTCTGCTCGACATTTCGCGTGGTTTCGCGCGCGCCGAGAATATTGCTCTCCGCCTGGCGCACGCTGTTCAGCGTGCGATTGCCGTTGAAGAGATTCTCGTTGAGGGTGACACCCACCGAAGTCGGAAGGCTTTTCGGATGGATATGGCCGTTCCCCAGATAACCATTGAGATAGTTGGGACCGCTTGAGCCCGTTGCCGCCACAGTCGGCAACCATCCGGCGCTGGCGCGCGGAAGGTTCTCATCCGTGGCGCGCAACGAAGCGCGTTGCTGATTTAAATTCGGGTTGCCTTGGTAGGCCCGCGAGAGCGCGCCCGACATGGTCTCGGCAGAGGCCTGCCCCGCCGCCATCGTCAGAAGCAATACGGGGAAAAGAGCAAAGCGCATCGCTGAACGCCTAGCAAAAGAATGCGCGAAGCGCGGCGGGATCGCGCCCAACGAAAGCCGGCCGATTCCTCGACACTCATATTCGGAACCGGTCTTGTGCTTGGATGGATTTTTCAACGAGCTTACCACGGACTCTTTTAACAGGCGGATTAGTCTAGCTCTTTTGACACCGACATGAGCAGTCCACACGGTCGCAGAAGAGCAGAAATTCATCCTGTGGCGCAAAAATGCGACACTTGACGAAGCGACCAAGAGTACTAAGGCGCGCATGCCAAAATGCCCGGGCCGTTTGAAGCAACTGGCGTTTTCTTCCGGTATTTCGGCTAAGCGCGCGTCCGGTCCAATGCAAGAGTTCCTAACCGACAAGATCACGCTCCGCTCGGGCCAAAACGATCAATTGTGGCAAGCTCTTACCGGTCATCGTGATCGACTTTTCGGAGACGCGGTCCAAAAGATCAATTCAACTCGTCGTGTTCGCCACCGCGCGTTTCGATAGCCCCCACACAGTTCGCCCGTTCACAAGAATTGCGACGATTCAAAAAACGAATTGCGGGGCCTTCTCGAAATCTTTCAAGAGAGCGGCTGAAGCGTCGAACAAAAAGCGGGAGCTGACATCATGCGCACCTTTTTCGAAGCGAACGGCTTTGCTCGCATGCGCATTCGCTTCGCCGGCAAATCGTTGAATGGCGACGAGCCGGCCGCCGTCCTTCAATTGGCTGAATAAAGTGTCGAGTCCGGCTTCGACCGCCCCATTGATGAAGATCACATCGTAGGCCGCGCTTTTATCAAAGCCTTGTGCAAGCGGTCCTGTGACCACATGCGCGTTGCTCACATTGCATGCTTGTAGGTTTGCCTCGATGAGAGATGCAAAACCCGCATCGGCTTCAAGCGCTGTTATATCCTTGCAAAGGCCCGCCAAAAGCGCCGTCGAATATCCGGTCCCCGCCGCGATATCGAGAATTTTGTCCTCCGGTCTGAGCGAGGCGCCTTGGATCAGCCGCGCCAGAACCAAAGGCGGCAGAAGCTGACGCCACACGCCATTCGCCGCACCTTCCGTAATCTCGAGCGCACTGTCGGAATAAGCCAGATCCCTGCATCTCGCCGGTAAAAAAATCTCGCGCGGGACATCAAGAAAACGCGCGACGACAGCTTGATCCGTGACATCGAATGTCCGGATTTGGCAATCGACCATGGTACGTCGATGCAGGGCCGAATCCGGAAGGAGATCAAGTTGATCGGGAGAAGCGCTCATGGGGCTTTCGACATGGGAGATTGACCTGGCCGCTGGTGCCGCTACGCGGGCCGCTTATAGATTGCTCCAATCTGTCTGTCCATCCGGGGACCAGGACGGGATCAAGGGATCGAGCAAGGGATCATTGGCCGCGGCGGCATTGGCTGCTATTGAAGGCTCAGGGTTCTTTTCCTTCGCGATCCTTCCGATTCGTCATCATAACTTCGTGCCTTTTCGCCGATTTCGTCGGCAGGGCCTTTCAGCTGGAACTCCCATAATGGACGATTCTCCGACCGAGCATTTCGAGCACGCCGAACATGCCGAGCATGTCGCCCATCTGGGCGACAAGTTCCTCATCAAAGTGTCGGTTACGATCGCGCTGCTTGCTGTCGCGGCAGCAACCGTCGGCAGCCTCGAAACGCTCGAAACGGCAGCCGCCATCGGCGACAAGAACGACGCCGTTTTCATCCAGAACAAGGCGACGGACAATTGGAGCTTTTATCAAGCCAAAAGCATCAAAAAGAATGCTTATGATATCGCTGCCGCGGGCGGCAGCCCATTGGCGGAAGACTATAAGGCGCAGTCCAAACGCTACGATCAGGAAGGCAAGGAGCTTCTCGCCAAGGGCGAAGAACTCGAACGCCAAACCGATGCCAAGCTCGAGAGCAGCGAACGCCATGAGCGGCGCCACCATATTTTGACGGTCGGCGTCACGCTGCTTCATATTTCAATTGCGATCGCAACGATCGCCATCATCATGCGTGGGCTGAGATGGCCTTGGTATTCGGCTTTGGCCATGGGCACAGGCGGCACTCTGATCGCGATCATCGCCTATTTTTAAACCGTCAGGTCCTGCATCCAAGACCTGACGGCGAAACTGTCGTTCAGCTTTTCAGCTTCTTATTGCATTCGCTGTAATAGCCGCCGCCCTTTTGCGTCCATTTCAGGCCGCCGTTGCTGTTGGTTGCCTTGTTCGCCTTATATTGATCATCGCAGGTTTTCAGGCGCTGCATGTGCGGCGTCAAAGTAGAATATTGCGGTGAGATGCCAGTCGGGAAAACGATGGGCCCGGTTGGAACCGGCGCTTCGGTCGCGGACGCCGCCGGAGCCGTCGCTGTCTTTCTGGATTTGGGCGCTGCGGGCGGAGGAGCCTCGACCGGCGCAGCAGCTGTAGACGGAGGAGCAGCTGGCGGGGGTGCTGCGACGGCCGGCTGTTGTGTGGTAGCGGCACCCGTCTTCAATTCGGCCGCGCATGCACTGTAAAATTGCCGCCAGCTTTGGCCGTTGAGCGTATTGGCTGCCTTCGCGGCCTGGTATTTGGTGCTGCATTGCGACTGTACGGATTGGGCTTCGGCCGTCCCGGCTAAAGCCAAGCCGAAGAGCCCACTCGCTGCAAAAACGAAAAGCGCTGAACGCGTAAAATTTGGGAACATCCAAGGTCCTCCTCAAACGCGCCGCCTATCCATTATCGGATCATGCGAGGCGCCAAGCGGAGTCTCCCAAATTGCATTGAATGGGTCAATCGCCGATCAGTCGGCATCGCCGCCGAAAATCGGTCGCGATCAAGTTTACGCTGTTTGCGCCGGCTTGATCGCGACTACCACCAACTGAGTATCTCAGCGAGCTCCCGGCTTTCTTTCCGACACATAGGCCGGCGCCTGTGTCGGCGGACCGATTTGAACCCAGGTGTTTTCGTCGTTTTGAGATTGCCGTTTGACGAATTTATATGCGGTGCGATCCCAGGACTTTATCTCGTCGGTCAAATTATCGAGAATGAATTCGCCATGGTTGGTCTTGATCGTCAAAATCGCATGGCCGTCATTTTGCTCGTCCTTGACGACGGTCATCAGCAATGCCTGGCGCGGAAAGCCTTCTTCAATAAGAAGCTTGCGTTTCAGCAGGGCATAATCCTCGCAATCACCCTTGCCGTCGCTCGGATAGTCCCATTGGTCGAGCACGCCCCAATGATCCATATCGGAAACCGCCACGATCGATTTATTGACCAATTTGTTGACGCGCTCCAATTGCTTCAGCGCCTCTGGCGTCAAATTGACATCAAGCGGCGTTGCCGGACCGGCGTTGCATTCGCCTGCATAGCGGTGGCAGAAATCCATCCAGCCATAAGGAACGCTCGTCTCTGAGCCGACCGCGGCATAGGTCGCCTGCGGCACGTTGGTCAAAGCCCAAACCGACTGAGACGGCAGCGCGAATGCCGTGGTCAACACCAGCATTCCCGCGGCAATATTCTTGACATCGAACCCGGACATTTCAGTCATTCCCCCTGCCTGATGCGGGAAGAATGGCCATGCCGTTTTGAAGCCGATCTAAGTAAATAGATAAGTTTTTATCGATTAGCCGATTACCGGGAATGGTAGAGTTTATGTATAAATCGCGTTGAATAAAAAGCGTCGAATTTTATCGATTTCGGCCATTTCGCGGTGTCCAGCGATCCGAACGTGGTTGAAATCTCATGAAGAGCGCCGGGGAAACCAATCGGGGCTCGCGACATTGCCTTAACGGGAATGGCAAGACGCGCGAGCTGAAATGCCGTTTCGTGACCAATTTATAAAAATGCGACGTGTCGCCAAAAAATCCCTATTTTAGCAAAGATCGCGGGCCGTCCCGCGACTGCGAACCTGAGCAAGGACCCCATGCTTCCTTCGACCGAAGTTTTGCACCCCAAGCCCTCCACATTGCCGGCCATCAGCACTGTGCCCGACCTTTCGGAGGAAGACTTGGTCGCTCTCGCGGAAGCGGTACGGGAGCTCGAACATATGAGCTTCGCTCTGCATCTTGCCAATCTTCTCGGGCGGCAGATCGGGCAAGTCGGCAAGCTGGTACCCCCTTCCGTTACCGGCCTCGTCAACCGCGCCGCCGAAGCGGCGATCAAGAATGCCTTCCATCTCGCCTTGCGCAGCCTCGGGCCGCAAAACCAAGACGAATTCAACAAAGGCACATTGAAGGGGACGCGCCGCTTCCATAAGGCGGCCGTGGTTTTGTCCGGCGCCGCAGGCGGCGCCTTTGGAATCGCGAGCCTGCCGGTCGAATTGCCGATTTCGACAATGCTCATCTTGCGTTCGATCGCCGACATTGCCCGGCACGAAGGCGAAGACCTTTCGGAGCCCGATACTCTATTGGCCTGCCTGCAGGTCTTCGCGCTCGGCAGCCGCGAAGACGGCGGCGGCGATTTCACCGAGAGCGGCTATTTCGCCACGCGCGGCCTCTTCGCCAAGTCGGTTTCGGAAGCGGCCCGTTATCTCGTCGGGCGCGCCGCGACCGATGAGGCCTCGCCGGTTCTCGTCCGGTTTCTCGCTCAGATCGGGGCGCGGTTCGGCGTGGTCGTTTCGCAGAAACTGGCGGCCCAGGCGGTACCAGTGCTTGGAGCAGCGGGCGGCGCCGCGGTCAATTATGCTTTTTTGACCCATTTCCAAAGGATCGCGCACGGCCATTTCACCATCCGCCGCCTGGAGCGGATCTATGGCCGCGAGCCCGTCCATGCCGAATATGAGCGGCTTGCACGCGGCGAACGGCGTTCGGCGTGGAACAACGCACCCTCGGGAGCCTAAGAATTTACCAAGCCAATCGAGCTTGGACTCAACTGCAAAAATACCGGAACCAATAGCTTGACCGTGCGTTATCGGGCAGTTTTTGGGGATGGTTTAATGCGACATATGCTTTTAACGGCGGGGTTACTCTTCGCCGCCGTCATGACCTACGCATCTGTCGACGACGCGCACGCGGGGCTCTTCGACTTTCTCAATCAGGGCACGCCTGAGCCGCAACAAAGGACGATCGAGCGCCAGACGCCGGATCTACCGCCCGTCACGCCCTTGCCCAAATATCGCGTCGAAGCACCACGCCACATCACCGTCATCCACAAGAATGCGTCCGGCAAAGCGTCCGTTGTTGCGCATCAATCCGTGGACTTTCCCAAAGACGGCACCCTCCGCGATGGCGATGCGGTCATGACGAAAAACGGCATCAGAATCTTTGCGGGCTCGAATGATTTCGTCACCTTGTCGGAAACAAAGGGCCTGTCTTCGGCGGAACGCACCGCTTTGGCGGAGATCGACGCGCATCGATCCGAAGAAGGCTGGCAATCGAAATCGAGCGGCCAGGACCAGCTCATCACCGGCCGTTCGGCCGCGAATATGGCGCATGCTTGGAAATGGGTTCGCGATCCCAAGGGTGTTCTCGTGCGCTATGTGGGTCCCTGACATTCGAAGCCATGAAGGCTGTAAGTAGGACCACTTAGAATTGCGGCTTGCGAGCGCTTTCGCAAAACTTATTCACCGCTTTTTTCTTTTCTGAGCTTGAGCCAATAGGCGAGCCTTTTGGCGATCTCGCGCTCGAAACCGCGGTCGACGGGCTCGTAAAGTTTTTGCCGCCCTAAGGCGTCCGGCCAATAATTCTGTCCGGAAAATCCTTCCGGCGTATCGTGATCATAGGCATAGCCGCTGCCGTAGCCCTCATTCTTCATGAGCTTCGTGGGGGCGTTCAAAATGATTTTCGGCGGCATCAGCGAGCCATGCTCTTTGGCAAGCCGCGTCGCGGCTTTGAAGGCGACATAGGCAGCGTTCGATTTCGGCGCCGTGGCGACATAGATCACGGCATTTGCAATTGCGAGTTCGCCTTCCGGACTGCCAAGAAAATCATAAGCTTCCTTCGCCGCATTGGCGATGACGAGCGCTTGCGGATCGGCAAGCCCGATGTCCTCGACAGCCATGCGTACCACGCGCCGCGCGATGAACAGACGGTCTTCGCCGGCATCAAACATCCGCGCGAGATAATAAAGCGAGGCGTCCGGATCGGAGCCCCGTACCGCTTTATGCAGCGCGCTGATGAGGTTGTAATGGCCCTCCTGCCCCTTGTCATAAATGGGCGCGCGCCGTTGCACGATCTCGGTCAGCTGCGATGCGTTGAAGCTTTCGCCGGGGCCTGCCGCGCGCCAAATCTCTTCGGCCAAAGTCAGCGCCGCGCGGCCATCGCCATCCGACATACGAATGAGTGCAGCGCGTGCATCCGTATCGAGAGGTAAGTATTTACCCTCAATCTTTTCGGCGCGCTCAAGAAGTTTTTCGATCGCCGTTTCATCGAGCGCACGAAAGGTCATGACACGCGCGCGCGACAAAAGCGCGGCGTTCAATTCGAAGCTCGGATTCTCCGTCGTAGCGCCGATAAGGACGATCGTTCCATCTTCCATGACCGGCAAAAAACTGTCTTGCTGCGCCCGGTTGAAGCGATGAATCTCATCGACGAAGAGAAGCGTTCCCTGCCCTACGCTGCGCCGTCTTTTGGCCTCTTCGAAAACTTTCTTGAGTTCGGATACGCCGGAAAAGATTGCAGAAATTTGGACGAACGAAAAATCCGTCTGATCCGCGAGCAACCGCGCAACAGTGGTTTTGCCGGTACCCGGAGGCCCCCAAAAAATAAGGCTGCCTAAAGAGCCAGATCGCAACAGCCGCGTCAGTGCGCCGTCCGAACCGAGCAGATGATCTTGACCTGCAACATCCTCAAGCTTGGCGGGGCGCATGCGATCTGCAAGCGGATGCGGAGCTTGAGCGTCGAGACCTGCGTTTGAAAAAAGATCTGCCATCTTATGCCGAATGTGTGTCCGCTAATGTTTCAAGTCCAGTCAAGACCAGTTCCGCGCAAGGTCGGAAACAGACTGTGTCATATCACCAGATCAAATCAGCACTGGATCGAAAGTACGACTCATGTTGAATTTCTTCGGTGCCCTTCGTTGAGGGTTAGCAAGAGGTCGGGATAGCAAGGCACTATTCGAAACGGCCACCTGCAATGCCACGGATTGACTGGCTCGCTTTTTCGTCTGGCCCAATCTGTCTTGGAATAGTGTGCAGTCATTTATAGCCACAACTCTGAAAGGATGGTTCGGATGCGTACTATCGCATTGGTCACGCAAAAAGGCGGCTCTGGAAAGAGCACGCTCGCAGCCTGTCTCGCGGTCGCGGCACAGGAAGCCGGCGAACGGGTTTTCCTCTTTGATATGGATCCGCAAAAATCATTGCTGAAATGGGGCGCGCGGCGCAACGACAAGGAACTTCCCGTCGAGGCCATTTCGGCCGCAAAGCTCCCGACAGCTTTGGCCACTTTGGCCAAAGGCAATGTCACCCTGACAATCATCGATACGCCGGCAACCGAAACGCAGGCCTCGGAGGCAGCCATCAAAGCCGCCGATCTTTGCATCATTCCGGTGCGTCCGACGATCTTCGATATCTGGTCGAGCGAAACCACGCGCGGCAAGATCAAGACCATGATGAAGGACTATGTCTTCCTTCTCAATCAATGCCCCTCGTCGCGCGAAACCCAACGCGTGCTCGACGGCGCGGCGGCGATCGAAGCCATGGGCGGACTTTTGCGTCCCCTCATCGCGTCGCGCGTCGATTATCAGGAAGCCGCACGCGAAGGTATGGGCGTGACGGAAATCAACGAGGAGAGCCCTGCGGCCGAGGAAATGCGGCAGCTCTGGACCTCCCTGAAGAAAAGGCTTGCCCGCCTCAAGGCCGGCGACAAGCAGAACAAAAAAGCCGCTTAGGCTTTCTGGCGCCACGAAAACGATTCGCACTACGTATGTCTTCTCCCCTTTTGGGAGAAGACAGCGCTATTGACGTGGAAAATTATTTTATTGGGCCGATGCAGCCGCGAGCGCTTGCGCCATCTGGTCGACCTCCAGCCATGACAGCCTGACCGGCGGCGTTTTCGCCTCAAACACCACACCATCGGCAAGAACTTTGGCGGCAAAATCGCCGTCGCTGGCGATCGGGCTCATGTAGACTTCATCGACGGAGCTTTTCTTCTCTTTGACCGCCGCCAGCGCGCGCGAGAGGATCTGCGCCTCCTGGAAGGTAAGATCGAAGACATAACCTGCGACCACCGTCAGCCGGATCATCCGACCAAGGCCCCGATGCGAGAAGACAGCGACATACTCATGGCTCATGCGGGATCTTTCCGGATCATGTTTATCGGCGCATTTTCGTGCGCAAAACGGATATGCTTTTGCGGAATATGCTCCGCTTCAATCGGCTTGTGATCGCCGCCGCGAAGCCTGTTCCTCGACCCAGGTCGAGACCGTATCGATCAAGCGGATCGATCCCGGCAGGCGATTATAGGCATCGCGCTCGGCTTCCGTAACAGGATCGAGCGTGCGCCACCATTCGATCAATTGCCTGATCAAGGCGCGTGCCGACCATTCGCCAGGCACGATATCGGAGAAGCTTTTCAGCCCGAAGGTCTTGTCCATATCGGCCAGAATATCGGCGATATAGGCAAGATCGCTTTGCGAAAAAGGCAGAGGTCCATCGGGTGCGCGCTGCACCATCCTGATCTCGCTGAGCTCGGGAATATAATCTTTCATCGGATGTTTTGCTTTTCCCAGCGGCCGGCGACGCTTTGCTGCCAATAGGAAAGGTCGCATCCGGCCGCTTTCAAACGCTTCCATTCATCGCGCGCGAATCCGAGTTCTTCCTCTTGATTGCCGTCGAAGAGCAGGATCACCCGCGCATAGCCATTTGCTTCGGGGCTTTCGAGCAAAGGCGCGGCGGAGGCACCGTCGATGAAAAACCGCACCGGCGCCTGGTTGGGGTTTTCCGGCCCTGTCGTCAAAAACACGGGCTGCATCTCGGCATCGCCATCGCGCGGGCGCCCATGCGCGAGAAAACTCCCGTCTCCATAGGTCCAAAGCCATTGGTCCAGGGCGTCGAGTTTTTCTTCGCTCGTCGCCTGCACGGTGACGCGCCAATTGCGCTCAAGCGATTTTTCGAGCAGCACCGGAAGCACATGTTCGAGCGACTGGCGCTGCAGATGATAGAACCAGACTTCCGGCATGTGCCTCGCCACCCTTGCGACGCATGATCTTTATCCGACCTTTTCGGGATCATGCTCCTGTTCCGACGCATGATCTTCGTCCGAAAAGTCTGCAACTTTTCGGGATCATGCTACCCCTCGTAATATTCGGCCACCAGCTGGTCGAGCAGCCGCACGCCCCAGCCGGAACCCCAGCTCTGGTTGATGTCGTTGTGAGGCGAGTCCATGCCGGTCCCTGCGATGTCGAGATGCGCCCAAGGCGTATCATTGACGAAACGCTGCAGGAATTGCGCCGCCGTGATCGAGCCGCCATGCCGCCCGCCGGTATTTTTCATATCGGCGAACTTCGAATCGATGAGCTTGTCATAAGCCGCGCCAAGCGGCAGACGCCAGAGCTTCTCGCCCGTCTCCTTGCCGACATGGGTGAGCTTCTCGCTCAACTCGTCATTGTTCGAGAAGAGGCCCGCATATTCCTTGCCGAGAGCAACGAGAATGGCGCCCGTGAGAGTCGCGAGATCGATCATGAATTTCGGCTTGAATTTATCCTGCACGTACCAGAGCACATCCGCCAAAACGAGGCGGCCTTCGGCATCCGTATTGATCACTTCGATCGTCTGGCCGGACATGGATTTCACAATATCGCCGGGACGCTGCGCTTCGGCGCCGGGCATATTTTCAACAAGCCCGATCGCGCCGATCGCATCGACCTTCGCCTTGCGCATCGCAAGCGTCTGCATAAGGCCGACGACGCAGGCGGCGCCCGCCATATCGCCCTTCATGTCCTCCATGCCGGCGGCGCCCTTGATCGAGATACCGCCCGTGTCGAAGCAAACGCCCTTGCCGACGAAGGCGATCGGCTTTGCCTTGCTGTCTTTGGTTTTGGCGCCGGTTCCGCGCCAACGCATGATGACGACGCGGCTTTCGCGCACCGAGCCCTGCCCTACGCCCAGGATCGCGCCCATGCCCAGATTGCGCATCGCGGGCTCGTCGAGAACGGTGACTTCGACGCCGAGTTTTTCCAAAGCCTGGGCACGCTTGGCGAATTCTTCCGGATAGAGAATGTTGGCCGGTTCATTGACGAGCGAACGCGCCGTCAAAACACCCTCTGCCACGGCCTCGCGCACTTTGGCTTCGCGCCGCGCCGCCGAAGGTTCGTCGACGGCGATATAGACATCCGTTGCGCCGGAGTCATCGCCATCGTCTTTCTTCTTCGTCTTATAGAGGTCGAACCGATAGTCGCGCAGCCGCATGCCGAGCAGCAGTTCGGCGGCGGCGCCAGCCGGATCTTTCGGCGGCTTCGGCGGGTCGAAGGCGACAAGCGCGTTGGCGCCGGTGCCGAGCCGGTGCAGGATGTAGCCGCCGAGATTGGTGTATTCGCTGATCGAGACGGGCGGTACCTTGTCTTTATCGGCCTTTTCCTTATCCGCTTTGGCCTTGTCGTCCTTGACCGGCCCGGTGCCGATGACGAGCAGCCGGTCGGCTGCAAATCCGGCAGGTGCCAGAACCTCGAGCACGCTCGACGACTTGCCCTTGAACTTTCCGGCCGCCGCCGCCTTCTTGAGAAAAGCCTCGCCCTCGGTGCCGATCAGTTTTCGTGTTGCCTCCCCGAAGATCAGATCTTGTCCGGCAAGTAGAACCAAGGTTAGCGGCGTTTTGGACTTGCCGCGTTTTCCGGCGGGCTGAAACGGCGTCTGCGCCGAGAGCGAACCCAGCGCGACGAATTCTATTCTGATCGGATCGGACATTTTTTCCTCATGCTTATCGTCCCGGCTGCCGGGCCCTGATCGTGTGGCGATCGCTCAGGTTAGCGTGATCGTGATGCACTAGATCACGATGATTTCGGATTAGTTCAAGTCGGGCAAGCCCGAGTTGGTAATCCAAAATCATGGCCGTGATCGATTCTAAGAATTTAGAGCGGGAGTGCGCAGGTAAGCCTGCGCAATCTGCGTAAACTTGATTGCACCCGAAAAACCGCTACACACTTTTCCTCATCCCGCTCTAGGCATTCCGTTCTTTCGCGTCAAAAACAGACTAGTGCAAGTTACACACCGGTAGGTAGGGTTTTCCGGCTGCAAGGGCTCTCAACTTGTCAAGAACTGGTTTGGCGCCGCGTCACTAAATCCGTGGGCCATGCAGTGTCCTGCCGCCATGCGTGACAGGAGAGCCACGCCGGCCCGGGATTTCGCTTGATGCACGCACTCGTGCGCGACTTCGCCTTGCGCAGCGGGAAATGAGATTGTAGCCAGACGAGAACCTATTCTGCCGGAATCTGCGTTCCGGCTCTTTTGCTTAAAACCAGGAAGGCGGCGTCTGCTGCGCGGAGATCTCCCATCTGGTCTGGATGTCGAGGCGCCACGCCGCGGCATCTCCCAAGGCTGGCGTGACCCCGCGGGGGTCCGGGCCGATGGGCATTTGGACGCTCCGGTCGACGCCGACGCGATCCCGACAAAGTCTCTGCCTATAGCACGGCAGCGGCATCGGGTGGTTTTCGGCCCGATCGCCGCCATTGGGACGAAAATGACTGAGTTGACCGGCTGGCAGGGATCAAACGGCGGGACAGGCCCATGATTGGCATGACCCTCGGCCGCTATTTGTCAGCCCGATTCTTCAGCATGATCGCCGTGGTCTTCCTGACCCTGTTCGGGCTCGTCTATGTCATCGATTTCGTCGAGACCCTGCGCCGCGCCGGCGACAAGCCGGGAGCTACCGCCGGATTCATCGCTTTTCTAGCGTTTTTGCGGACGCCGGCCGTCACCGAACAGGTATTGCCCTTTTGCGTCCTGTTCGGGACGATGGCGGCCTTTTTGAATCTCAGCCGCCGCCTCGAACTAATCGTCGCCCGCGCCGCCGGGATTTCAGTCTGGCAATTCCTGGTGCCGCCGCTGGGGATAGCGCTTCTGCTCGGGATTACGTCGGTCACCATCCTCAATCCGATTTCGGCCGAAATGAAGCAGCGCGCCGATGGAATCGAGGCGGAGCTTTTCGGCGGAAACGGCCGCAAGGAAGGCGACAACAGCATATGGGTCCGGCAAAAAAGCGTTGACGGACAGGCGATCATCCGCGCCGAAAACGTCCTCGACGGCGGCAGCACCCTCCAATCGGTCACGGCCTATGTGTACGAGCCGAATGGCCGATTCGAAGAACGCGTCGACGCCGACACGGCGAAACTCCTGCCGGGCGTCTGGCAGCTTCAAAATGCCAGGGTTTCGGCGCCGGGCGAGGATGCGCAGACCGTCGGCAATTACCTGCTGGCGACGACGCTTTCCCGGGATCAGGTGGCCCAGACGGTCGCCTCGCCCGATTCCGTACCGTTTTGGGATCTGCCCGCTTTCCGCGAACAAATTGAAACGGCAGGCTTGGATGCAACCGGATATCGCTTGCAATACCAGACGCTTCTAGCCAGACCTTTGCTGTTGGTTGCGATGGTTCTGCTCGCCGCGGCTTTTTCCTTAAGATTTTTCAGGTTTGGTGGCATAGCGAAAATGGTAGGCGGTGGTGTAGCTGCGGGCTTCGTGCTTTATGTAGCGACGAAATTCGTCGGTGACCTTGGCGGAGCGGGCCTTTTGAGCGCTCCGGTTGCCGCCTGGGCGCCTGCGGTGGTCGCGAGCATGCTTGGCGCTCTCGCCCTGCTGCACCAGGAGGATGGTTGATGGGGCGGCGTTTTTGCCCCGAAAATACGGATGGAGCCCGCTCCACCCCTGGGCGTGCCCGTTGGAATCGCAGCCTCGGCGCGCGAGAATTCCGCGCGGGCTTTTCCGCTATGGCGGCGGCGCTTGCCCTGGTCGCGGTTTTGTTCGCGCTCCCGGCGGTCAGCCAGACGGTCAATGATCGCTTTGCGAAGAAATCCCCGTCCGGAGAGCCGGACAAGATGTTCGTCGAAGCCAATGAGCTCGTCTATAACGACAAGACCAATACCGTCACCGCCGAGGGAAACGCCCGCGTCTATTATCAAGGCAATGTCCTTGAGGCGGATCGCGTCATCTACGATCGCAACACGAAACGCGTCTATGCCGAAGGCCATGCCAAGCTGACCGAAAAAGACGGCACCATCACGCACGGCGACAGCTTCGATGTGACCGATGATTTCAGCGATGGCTTTATCGAGAGCCTGCGCGCGGACACGACCGATAAAACCCATTTCAGCTCGCCGCATACCGAGCGCACGGAAGGCGATACGACCGTCTTCGATAAGGGCACTTATACGGCCTGCGACGCCTGCAAGAACGATCCGACGAAGCCGCCCTTATGGCGAGTGCGTGCCAAACGCATCATCCATAAGAACGATGAGCAAATGATCTATTACGAGGATGCCTGGCTCGAATTCTTCGGCGTGCCGCTGGCCTGGGTCCCGGTCCTGTCGTCGCCGGACCCGACGGTGAAGCGCAAGTCGGGAATTCTCGCGCCCTACATGGGCAATAGCGGCCTCCTCGGCACCGGCTTCGGCGTTCCGATCTTTTGGGATCTGGCCGACAACTACGATATTACCGCTACGCCGACCTATTATTCGCAAGAGGGATTCTTCGGCAAAGCCGAGTGGCGGCACAGGCTTGAAAATGGCTCCTATTTCGTAAGGGTTGCCGGCATTGATCAGGCGAAACCGCAAGTCTTCGGCAGCGAGCCCTATGCGTCCGGCGACGTGAAACTTCGCGGCTCGATTGAGAGCAAGGGCGAGTTCCAGATCGCCGATCAATGGAAATTCGGCTGGGCAGGCATCCTCTTGTCGGATAAGCGCTTTCTCAGCGATTACGGGGTGCAGAGCCTCGAATATTCGAGCAATTATATCAGCGAGACGACTTCGACGGTTTATCTGACCGGGCAAGGCGACCGCGGCTATTTCGACTTGCGCGGATATTATTTCGAAGGCCTGTCGACGCATGATATTCAGCTGCAGCAACCGAGCGCGCATCCGGTCTGGGATTATAACAAGACCATCGATGTAGATCCGGCGAAGACGTACGGAGTCGGCGGTCAGGTCACTCTCGATTTCAACTTCACCAGCGTCTCCGCCGTCGCCGCGAGTTATCAGTCTGTTGGCACACAGACTTTGGATAAGGCCTTTAGCCTCTACAATGTCTGCACCAATTACGCTCCTGGCGTCGTGCCCGGCAGCTGTCTCTTGCGCGGCATCGGCGGCGATTACAATCGCGCCACGATCGACACCTCGTGGAAACGCAAATATATCGATCCGGTCGGCGGGGTTTGGACACCCTTCGTCTTTGCGCGGGCAAATGGCGAAGTTCTTAATCTCAACACGACGAACTCCTATACTTTTGCGTCGACCGCCGGCACGTCGACGTTCACCAACGCGTCGCAGACCAATTTCCTTGGAGGGGCGGGGGCCAATAATGCCTTCGGCATGTTCACGCCGGGTGCGGGTGTGGAATATCGCTATCCAATCCTCGCTAAAACCCCCATCGGCGCTCTAGTCTTCGAGCCGATTGGCCAGATTGTCGCGCGGCCGAACAATCAATTGGGATCGTCGTCCCTCGTGAACATGGACGCGCAAAGCCTCGTCTTCGACGATTCGACCCTGTTCCAATGGGATAAATATTCCGGCTACGATCGCTTCGAGACCGGAACGCGCGCCAATTACGGGGCGCAAGCCACGATGAATTTTGCGACCAGCGGCTATGCCAATATCATCGCCGGCCAATCCTATCAGCTCGCTGGAACCAATTCCTACGCGACGCCGGATGCGGCAAATGTCGGGTTAAGCTCCGGCCTCGACACGCGGCGCTCGGATTACGTCGGAGCCTTCACTTTGGCGCCGAGCGGGATCTTTGCGTTTACGGCGAAAGGCCGGTTCGACGTCAATACATTCGAAGCGCGTCGCCTCGATATGGGCGTGTCCGCGAATTTCAACGCGCTGACGGGCAGTATTTCATATGCAAATTACCAGGCGCAACCGCTCATCGGCTATTACGTCCGCCGCGAGGGCCTGTCGATCGACTCGAAGTACAAGTTCGCCCAAAACTATTTCGTCCAGGGCAACGTCACTTTCGACATGAGCCGGCACCTCTACGCGCCAGCCTTGATCGGCTTTACAAATCCGGGCTTGTTCCCGATTGCCAACCTCGGCGTGAGCGCCGGTTATCAGGACGAATGCTGCACCTTTACCGTCAAATATTCGTCCATTTATTACGATAATGGCCTCGGTACCCTGGCGCATAACAATACGGTGCTGGTCGAATTTCAATTGCGCACTCTGGGCGATTTCAAATTCAGCCAGACGCTCTCCAGCGCGTCGGGACTGGACGGGCTCTGATAAATGCATAGCCAAAGCGAAAAAAGCCAAACAAAAACAATGGATCTGACGACGATGAGATTGATCGCTCTTCACTTCCCACGGATCGGACGCCTGTGCTTAACGGGGACGGCCATGACGATTTTGGTCTCTCTGGTTCCGGTTTTCGCGCATCTGGAGCAGGCTTTTGCCCAGGTCATCACGACAACCGTCAACAACCAGCCGATCACCAATATCGACATCGAGCAAAGGATCAAAATGCTGAGGGTGTTGCGTAAGCCGGCAACGCCGGAGACAGCGCTCGACAGTTTGATCGATGATCATGTCGAATCGGACGAGGTCAAAAAATATCAGGTCAGGCCATCGGATGCCGACATCAGTCATGAAATTGTTCGCGTCGCCGGCGAAATGAAGATCGATCCCAATGCACTGGTGGCTGAGTTAGAGCACGCGGGGGTCAGCGCCGACCATTATAAATCGTATTTCGGCACCAAATTCTCCTTCTATCTTCTGGTTCAAGCCCTCAATAAAGGTATTGAAGCAAGCGAGACTGAGGTCCGCGCAGAACTTGAAAAAGAGGGCGGCAAGACCGCTGCCGGCGTCGAATATTCGGTGCGTCAGATCATTCTTCCCCTTCCCGCCAACGCCTCTCAGTCGCTGGTGGAGGCGCGCAGCCATTTGGCGGAGCAGATAAGGACACGGTTCAGCGATTGCGCGAGCGGCGTCCCCATGATTCAAGCCATGGACGATGCGGTCATCAAGCCTGCGCTTTCGCGGACCTCGCTCCAATTGGGGGAGGGCTTGAAGCAATTGCTCGATAAGACGCAAGTCGGGCATGTGACTGCGCCGCAGAGATCGGCCTCCGGTATCGAAATGCTCGCTCTCTGCAGCAGAGGCAACGCAAAGGACGATACGTCGGCCCGCGATGCGATCGCGCAGAAAATCCTCGCTGTTCGATATGCCAGCGAGGAAGCGAAGCTTCTGAAGGAATTGCGGTCACATGCCGTGGTCCAAAAGAGATGATCGACGCGAAGCGCGAGAGACTTGAACGGCCTCTCGCGCTGACCAGCGGCGATCCATCCGGCATAGGTCCGGAAATCGCGTTACGCGCCTGGCTGGCAACCCACGCTGACGCGGCCTCGCCAGGCTTCTTCATCGTCGCCGATCCAGCGCATCTGTCGGATCTCGCCCGCGACTTGGGTTGGAACATTCCGGTCGTAGAAACCGATCCGGCTGGAGCCCCGGCTTTATTTGGGCGGGCACTCCCCGTCGTGCCTTCGCAGCAACGCGTCATGGGCAAACCGGGCCGGCCGGATCCAGGCGATGCCGCGGCAACGATCGCGTCGATCGAGCGATGCGTGGAATATGTGCGCGCCGGCCTGGCGCCGGCTCTCGTCACCAATCCGATCTCAAAGGAAGTCCTTCACCGCGCCGGATTTGCGCATCCGGGCCATACGGAATTCCTGGCCGAGCTGGCCCTGCGCCTTTTCGGCGAGACCCGGCGCCCAGTCATGATGTTATGGTCGCAGGATCTCGCCGTCGTGCCGGCCACCATTCATGTTCCATTGAAGGATGTTCCGGGTCTTCTGACCTCAGCGCTGCTGGTCGAGACCGGCCGCATCGTTGCGCATGATCTCGAGCACCGCTTCGGACTCAAATCGCCGCGGCTTGCCTTCGCCGGCCTCAATCCGCATGCCGGCGAAGGCGGTGACATGGGGCGTGAGGACATAGACATCATCAAGCCGGCCTTGGCCGAGCTGGCACGAGACGGCATTATCGTCAGCGGCCCGCATCCGGCTGACACATTGTTTCATGCCGAGGCGCGCAAACGCTATGATGCGGTGATCGCCATGTATCACGATCAGGCCCTGATCCCGATCAAGACGCTGGCTTTCGACCAGGCCGTGAATGTCACCTTGGGCCTCCCCTTCATTCGCACCTCGCCGGATCATGGGACGGCCTTCGACATCGCCGGCAAAGGTCTTGCCGATCCGACAAGTCTTCTCGCCGCCTTGCGGCTCGCGCAACGCCTTGCCTTCGCCGAATGTCCGGTCATCAGCTAGACGACCTGCCGCCGCTGCGCGAAGTCGTCGCCGCGCATGGGCTTGCCGCCAAAAAAGCGCTCGGTCAGAATTTTCTGTTCGATCTCAATTTGACCGCGCGCATCGCCCGTGCGGCCGAGCCTGAGAGCGCTGGCGTCATCGTCGAAGTAGGTCCAGGGCCGGGCGGCCTGACCCGCGCTCTACTTGCGCTGGGTGCCCCGCGCGTGATCGCTATCGAACGCGACGACAGATGTCTCGCGGCCTTGGCCGAGATCGGGGCGCACTATCCGGGCCGCCTCGAAATCATTGCGGCCGATGCACTCGAAACCGATCTTGCAAACCTCGCCGGAGCTACCCGCCCGGCGCGGATCTGCGCCAATCTTCCCTATAATATCGCGACCGTGCTTCTGACGCGCTGGATCGAGAGCGAGCCCTGGCCGCCATGGTTCGACCGCCTGGTGCTCATGTTCCAAAAAGAGGTCGCGTTGCGCATCGTCGCGACGCCGGCGCAACGCGCCGATTACGGCCGGCTCGCCGTGCTCGCCAATTGGCGCTGTGAAACACGTATTCTCTTCGACGTTCCGCCAGAGGCCTTTACGCCTCAGCCGAAAGTCACCTCTGCCGTCGTCGAGCTCCGGCCAAGGGCGATGCCCCTGCCCTGCGATCCGAAGCTACTGTCGGAGGTCACGCAAGCCGCCTTCGGGCAGCGCCGCAAAATGCTACGGCAAAGTCTGAAAGGGCTCGGCGTCGATCCCCCGGCCTTGCTCGCCGCGGCTGCTCTCGAACCGACAAAGCGGGCGGAGGAGATCGATGTCGCGGGATTTGTCGCGCTTGCGAGAGGCTTAAAAGAGCTTCGGAGGAATTAGACGCAATGCTTCGATCATTTTAGGATATGTTTGGTATGATGAAAGAAAAAACGATCGAGCCACAATCCTTGTTGGCCCTTCTCAGCGAGTTCGCGCCGCTTGATGAGGATTTTCCGCCAATCCCGGATGATCCAGCAGATCCTATCGATTTTTGACGGCTTTTATAGTCCAAAGCCGCAACGCCCGCTCACTCTTCCTTCAAAAGCTTTTCGACGAATGAGGCGATCTGTTCCTTGAGACGCGGCGCCCGGCTGCGCTCGGCCGCGAGGATCGATAGAAGATCGTCGAAGGTGCGCTGCAGATCGTCGTTGATCAGCACATAATCATATTGGGTCCAACGCGTGATTTCATTGCGTGCATTGTCGAGGCGCTTCGCGATCGTCTCCGCCGAATCCTCGGCGCGCCGTTCGAGCCGCGCCTGCAACTCCTTCATGGAGGGCGGCAGGATGAAAATCGTCACGACATCATTGCTGGCCTTCTGGCGAACCTGCTGCGTGCCTTGATAGTCGATATCGAAAAGCACGTCGCGGCCCTGCACCAAAACCCGCTCGACCGGTTCGCGCGGCGTGCCATAATAATTGCCATGGACCTCCGCCCATTCGAGCAATTCACCCGCATCGCGCATGGCTTCGAACTGTTTTTTCGAGATGAAATTATAGTGGATCCCATCGACTTCGCTCGATCGCCGCGGCCGTGTGGTGACCGAGATCGACAAGGTAAGATCGAGGTCCTTCGTCTGAAGCAGCATGCGCGTCAGCGTCGTCTTGCCGGCACCTGACGGCGACGACAGAATCAACATGAGACCGCGCCGTCCAGGCGCTTTCAAATTATGGACGGACGTCGTCTCTTGCACGGCGGTGCTCCCTTCGCCTTGAGGCGACTGCGCAAGATTTTGTTTCGCCATCGCGGAGCTCCGTGCCGATCAGCATTATAGATTCGGCTTACAAAACTCTATTCGAAGCAGCGCGAAACCAAAACATCCCTCAAAACGCATGAAGCGTTTCCGTGGCTGCGGAAACGCTTCATAGAACTCTCGTGGGCGTGACGCCAGATTAGATGCGCCGCGACACGGATTTCAGAAGACCCTGATAGTCTTCGCTGAGTTCCATGTCGACAGCCGGCATAGCAGCCAGCAGAAGCCCTGCGATGAAGGACTGATCGTCCCGCTTGTCTTCGAGATATTCCCTGATCGGCGGGATATTCGTATCCGGCTCGTGCAAAGCGGTCTTCTGCTGGGCCAAAATGGCTTTCCATTCGTTACGATGCCATTGAGCGAGCGGAACCGTCAGCTCGACGACAAAATTCGACGTGCGGGCCTTTTCGAGGAAGCGGATGCCGGCGTTCCAAGTATCCTTCGGCTCGAAAGGTTTATCCTCGATGAGCGCGCGGCCGATCATGCCGATATGATCGTCAAGCGTCTCGGGCTTTTCGCAATCCTGGCGGAAATGCCAAAGCGCGAAGGAGCCAGGATAGTTCTCGCCATATTTCTCTTGGAGGCCCTTTTCGACAACCGCGATCGCGGCCGCGTCATGCGCCATCGAGGCGGTGATGCAAAATGCGAAAACGGAATCATTGGCGATCGTCTGCACGCCGCTCAGATTGAGATCCGATTTCGACAGCGGCGGCACGGAACCGTCTTCGGTCGCTTTGACGCGACCGGCGCGCTGACCCATGATGTAATTGGTGATTTCGAGCCAGCCACCGAGGCTCTCATTGAAAAGGTGGGGGTCCACCTGAACGATGGCCTGATTCATCGGCGCTTTTCGTGAAGCTACGTCGTTACCCATTGTCTTTCCCCGGCGCCTTGGAGCGCTGCCGCAGCACAGCCTGCGGAGCACTTGGCTTCAATCTCATTGACTTGCCCCCGCCCGCCGACCGCTTCAATAGGGTCATGCGAGGAGATTGGACATATTGCGCTGCCAATATGTCCAAGCCGCGTCATCGCGCCAAGAAGAGAGGCAAAGATTACGCCACCTTGAAAGGCGAGCTCAATCTCAGCCGGCAGCAGCCTCTTCGGCCGCAGCATTTCCTTGCGGCGGTCCGGAATCCTTGCCGCGCGCCGTGACGTCTCGATCGACGAATTCGATCACCGCCATGGCCGCATTATCGCCATAGCGAAAACCGGCCTTCAGCACGCGGGTATAGCCGCCATGGCGTTCCGCGTAGCGCGGCGCCAGGACTGCGAAGAGCTTGTCGACGAGTTTGACGTCCTTGATCTCGGCAATGGCCTGGCGGCGGGCGTGGAGATCGCCGCGCTTGCCGAGCGTCACGAGCTTTTCGACGACCGGCCGGAGATCCTTGGCCTTGGGCAGAGTCGTAATGATCTGCTCGTGCTTGATCAGCGCCTGGGACATATTGGCGAACATCGCCTTGCGATGCTCAGCCGTGCGATTGAAGCGCCGTTTGGCGCGACCGTGATACATGGCTCTCTCCTTTGGAGTTCTTCGAACGGCCGCCGTGCCAAGGTACGGCCGCGCTTACGATCCTTCCCCCTTCGGGGAAGGATGATCTCAATAATGCTCTTCGAAGCGTTTGGCGAGCTCGTCGATATTTTCCGGCGGCCAGCCGACCACCTCCATCCCGAGATGGAGCCCCATCTGAGCCAGGACCTCTTTGATCTCGTTCAAGGATTTCCGCCCGAAATTCGGCGTCCGGAGCATTTCGGCTTCCGACTTCTGAATGAGATCGCCGATATAGACGATATTGTCGTTCTTCAAACAATTGGCCGAGCGCACGGAAAGCTCCAGCTCGTCGACCTTCTTCAGCAGGGCCGGATTGAAGGCGAGTTCCGGGATCGACGGCGCCGTTTCCTCGCGGCGCGGCTCTTCGAAATTGACGAAGACATTCAGCTGATCCTGGAGGATGCGGGCCGAGAAAGCGATGGCATCTTCCGGCGTGAGCGCGCCATTGGTCTCGACCTGCATGGTCAGCTTGTCATAGTCGAGGTTCTGACCTTCACGTGTATTTTCAACACGATATGAGACTTTCCTCACAGGCGAGTAGAGGCTGTCAATCGGGATCAGGCCAATGGGAGCATCCTCGCCGCGGTTGCGGTCGGCCGCGACATAGCCTTTGCCGGTGTTGACGGTGAATTCCATCCGGATCTCGGCGCCCTCGTCGAGCGTGCAGATGACGAGATTGGGATTGAGAACCTGGACATCGCCCACGGTCGCGATATCGCCGGCCAGAACCTTGCCGGGTCCCTGCTTCTTCAGGACCATGCGCTTCGGGCCCTCGCCCTGCATCTTGATGGCAATGTCCTTGATGTTGAGGACGATGTCGGTCACGTCCTCACGCACGCCAGGGATTGACGAGAATTCGTGCAAAACGCCGTCAATATGGACGGAGGTGATCGCCGCGCCTTGAAGAGACGAGAGGAGAATACGGCGCAAGGCATTGCCGAGCGTCAGGCCGAAGCCGCGCTCAAGCGGCTGCGCGGTAATCGTCGCAAAACGCTTCGGGTCATCGCCGCCGGCGACTTCAAGCTTGTTCGGTTTGATCAGTTCCTGCCAATTCTTCTGAATCACGGAGGCACCTTTCAGTGATGCGTTCGAACCGGCGAGACGCCGATTCTCTTGGTCGAAATACGAAACTTAATCTTTAAACGGCCTGCTGCCGATGGCAGTCCGTTGTTTTTACACATGATCCAATAGGGAAAGTCTGCAACTTTCCCGGATTATGCTTTATTTGCTCTGGCACATGATCTCGTCTGAAAAGTCTGCAACTTTTCAGGATCATGTTTTTTGTTTTGACGCATGATCTCGTCTGAAAAGTCTGCAACTTTTCAGGATCATGCGTTACACGCGCCGACGCTTGCGCGGGCGGCAGCCGTTGTGCGGGATCGGCGTCACGTCGCGGATCGAGGTGACCGTGAAGCCCACTGCCTGCAAGGCGCGCAAGGCCGATTCCCGGCCGGATCCTGGCCCTGAGACTTCGACTTCCAAAGTCCGCATGCCGTGCTCGGCTGCCTTACGGGCACAATCCTCAGCCGCCATCTGCGCGGCATAAGGCGTCGACTTGCGCGACCCCTTGAACCCCATGGTCCCCGCCGAAGACCAGGAAATCGTATTGCCCTGGGCATCGGTGATGGTGATCATCGTATTGTTGAACGTCGAATTCACATGGGCCACGCCGGAAACGATATTTTTACGCTCGCGACGACGGACCTTTGTACCCTCTTTAGCCATTGATCATGATCCTTCAGGCGCACCCGTAATTCCAGGTGCTCGGGAAATGCGCCAAAGCGCAGAGGCCGGATCAATCCCGGCCATCCACGCTTCGCCGCGGGAACCCCCGGATCCACTCCGGGGTTGAGGGGCCTTGAGCGCGATCAGTTCCAACCGAACCACGATCGCCCCTAAGCCTTTTCAATCGCATCAGATTGACCCGAAAACCGCTTCGCAGTTTTCGGTCTGAAGCTTTACTTCTTCTTGCCGGCGATCGGCTTTGCCTTGCCCTTGCGGGTGCGCGCATTGGTATGCGTGCGCTGACCGCGGACCGGCAATTGACGCCTATGGCGCAGGCCGCGATAGCAGCCGAGATCCATGAGACGCTTGATGTTGATCGCGACTTCGCGGCGCAGATCGCCCTCGACGATATAGTCGCGGTCGATTGTTTCGCGAATCTGCAGGACTTCAGCGTCGGTCAGTTCAGCGACGCGGCGTTCTGCAGGTATATGAACCTTTTCACAGATTTCCTCGGCCTTCTTCGGGCCGATTCCGTGGATATATTGAAGCGCGATAATCACGCGCTTGTTCGTCGGTATATTGACGCCAGCGATACGAGCCAAAAGGCTTCTCCATTTTTGTCGTTCCGGCATGCGAAACGGAAATTTCCCCGCGTCCGGTGGAGACCGGCCCTCGCGGGGCGAGACGCGGCAAAGCTTAAAGCCCGCCGATGCTCGGTTGAGAGGTTAGAACTGCCGCTTCTAGAGGGCGGCACCTCGTGCGTCAACCCTATATAGGCCTTGTCAAGAAAAATTCACGTGGCCGGCGCAGTGCCTGATTTAATGTTCAAGAATGTGATCGATCGCCTGCGTCACGCTCTCGATCGGCGCCATGCCGTCGACCGACTTCAAAGCCCCTTTTCCTGCATAATAATGCGAGACCGGCGCCGTCTGGACCTTATAGGCCTCCAGGCGCGTCTTGAAGGCGTCTGGATTGTCGTCGGCCCTGACCGTCCCGCCAGCCTTGAGCGTCTCGTCCACACGGGTCTTGATTCGGTCGAGCAGTGCCTGCTCGTCAACCTTGAGCTCGATCACGGCATCGAGGTTCATGTTCTTCGAACCCAGCATTTTTTGCAAAGCTTCAGCTTGTGCGACGGTGCGCGGAAATCCGTCGAGAATGAAGCCGTTCTTCGCGTCCGGCTCTTCGATTCGGTCGGCGACGATGCCGATGACGATATCGTCCGACACGAGCCCGCCCGAATCCATCACGGCTTTCGCTTGGAGACCGACCGGCGTTTGCGCGGCAACGGCAGCCCGCAGCATGTCCCCGGTCGAAAGCTGCGGGATATTATATTTCTGCTTGAGACGGGCGGATTGTGTGCCTTTACCAGCGCCCGGCGGTCCAAGCAGAATTAGCCTCATCTTCGTTTCCCCCGCAATTTGGCTTTCTTGATCAAGCCTTCGTACTGGTGTGCCTGAAGGTGCCCATGGATCTGTGCCACGGTATCCATCGTAACGCTGACGACGATCAGAAGCGAGGTACCGCCGAAGTAAAATGGCAAAGCCGCGTAAGAAATCAGAATCTCCGGCAGGAGGCAGATAACGGCCAGATAGGCGGCACCCAGTACCGTGACGCGCATCAGGATCTTGTCGATATATTGTGCGGTGCGCTCGCCCGGCCTGATGCCTAAAATAAACCCGCCATGCTTTTTCAGATTATCAGCGGTCTCGGTCGGATTGAAGACGATCGCGGTGTAGAAAAACGCGAAAAACACGATCAGCCCGACATAGGCCAGCATATAGAGCGGCCTTCCATGGCCGAGATAGGTGGCAACCGTTGCAAGAAAGCCGGTGCCGCCCTGCGCCTGCGAAAAATTCGCGATCGTCGTCGGCAAAAGCAGAAGCGATGAGGCAAAGATCGGCGGGATGACGCCGGCCGTATTGAGCTTCAAAGGCAGAAACGAGGTTTGCCCCTCATAGACGCGATTGCCTTGCTGGCGTTTCGGATAGGTGATGACCAGCCGTCTTTGTGCACGCTCCATGAAGACGATGAACGCGATGACCGAGATCGACATGACTATGACGGCGATGATGAGGCCTGTCGAGATCGCGCCCTGGCGGCCGAGTTCGAGAGTGTTGGCTATGGCCGACGGAAAGGCCGCGACGATGCCCGCGAAAATGATCAGCGACGAACCATTGCCGATGCCGCGCGAGGTGATCTGCTCGCCAAGCCACATCAAAAACATCGTGCCGCCCATCAAGGTCAGAACGGTTGAGATGCGAAAGAGAAAACCCGGCTCGGTCACGACGCCGGCCTGCCCCTCAAGCCCGACCGCGATGCCATAGGCCTGGAACGCCGCCAGAAAAACGGTGAGGTAGCGCGTATATTGATTGATGACCTTGCGTCCGGACTCGCCTTCTTTCTTCAAGGCTTCGAGCGTCGGAAACACCGAGGTCAGAAGCTGGATGATGATCGAGGCCGAAATATAAGGCATGATGTTCAGGGCGAAGATTGCCATGCGCTGCACGGCGCCGCCCGCGAACATGTTGAAAAGTTCAAGCACGCCCTGCTTGTTGCCGGTAAAAGCCGCCTCGAAGGCGGCCGGATCGATGCCTGGCAAGGGGATATAAGTGCCTAGCCGATAGACGACCAGCGCGCCTAGCGTGAACCAGATGCGCTTTTTGAGTTCCTCGGCCTTGGAAAAGGCGCCCCAGTTGACGTTTGCTGCAAGCTGCTCTGCCGCCGATGCCATCGAATGCTCCGTCCGACACGGGGATCGTGTCGTGATTGCGCTCATATAACCCGAATCTGGACGATTACAGGGTTTCAATCTGACAAATCATCGCCGAAAGCGATTTGCTCAAAGGCGATGCAGCCTGGAAGGCCACCTTAAAGCAAGATCGCCGGAGATTAAATCGCAGGGAGGGCGTTGCAAAACCCGCAAGGTTTGCGACGAGACGATGAAAACCGGCCAGGTGAAGCCGCGCGTTCGCCCATCGAGCGCGTAAAGTGAAACGCTTTCAAGGCCGTGCAGACGCGCTGCTCCAGGCTCTCGCCGTCAGCCGATGAAGCGGCAAAACGGCGAGAACGATAGTGAGGATCGACCGATCAGGACAGAGCTTCGGCCGGAGCCTTCGGCGCCACCAAAAGCGTGATCGAACCGCCAGCCTTCTCGATGGCCGCCACGGCGCTTTTCGAGGCCGCGGCGACTTCGAAGCTGAGCTTCGCCGACAATTCGCCAACGCCCAGAATTTTCACACCGTCGCGCGGTTTCGCGCAGACGCCAGAAGCAACCAGCACGTCGATCGTGACCGGCGTCGCCAGATCGAGTTTGCCGGCGTCGACCGCGGCCTGGATGCGACCGATATTGACTTCGTTATAATCCGTCGAAAACAGATTGTTGAAGCCGCGCTTCGGCAGGCGCCGATGCAATGGCATCTGGCCGCCTTCGAACCCTTTGATCGCGACGCCTTCGCGGGCCTTCTGACCCTTGACGCCGCGGCCCGCTGTCTTGCCCTTGCCGGAGCCGATACCGCGACCGACTCGCATCCGCGATTTGGACGAGCCGGGATTGTCTGAAATTTCGTTGAGTTTCATCGCCCTGCCCTCACTCGCCTTCGACAATGCGGACGAGATGCGCGACTTTCGCGATCATGCCACGCACCGCCGGCGTATCCTCGATAGACGAGCGCCGCCGCATTTTGTTGAGACCGAGGCCGATCAGCGTCGCGCGCTGCGCAGCCGGACGCCCAATCGGGCTGCCGGTCTGTTCCAAGGTGATTTTGGCTTTTGCGTCTGCCATGTCGCCAATCCTTACGCTTCAGCCGCGGGTTCGGCTTCACCGCCGCCTTGACGGCGTGTCTGCAGCGTCGAAACCTTGATGTTGCGCCGCGCCGCGACCGAACGCGGCGAATCCTCATGCTTCAGCGCATCGAACGTCGCGCGGATCATGTTGTAGGGGTTAGACGAGCCTTGCGACTTGCCGACGACATCATGCATGCCGAGCGATTCGAGCACGGCACGCATCGGGCCACCGGCAATGATGCCCGTACCTGCAGGCGCCGCGCGCAGCACGACGCGGCCGGCGCCATGGCGGCCATTCACATCGTGATGCAACGTGCGGCCTTCACGCAGCGGCACGCGAATCAGACCGCGCTTGGCGGCCTCCGTCGCCTTGCGAATGGCTTCCGGCACCTCGCGGGCCTTGCCGTGGCCGAAGCCGACGCGGCCTTTCTGATCGCCCACGACGACGAGCGCCGCGAAGCCGAACCGCCGGCCGCCTTTGACGACCTTGGCGACGCGATTGATATGGACCAGACGGTCCACGAATTCATTATCACGGTCGTCCCGATCGCCGCGGTCGCGACCGCGGCCGCCGCCTTCACCTTCACGTGCCATTTTCACTTCCGTCACTTGCGCGGCAGCTTGAATAGCGGCCGCTCGCTTCGAATAATTCTTTGAGAATCATCTTTGTCCCAAAAGTCTGCAACTTTTGGGGATGATGCTTAGAAACTCAACCCGCCCTCGCGGGCACCGTCTGCAAGCGCCTTGACGCGCCCGTGATACATATAAGAGCCGCGATCGAAGACGATCTCCGTGACCCCGGCTTGGATCGCCCGTTCGGCGATGAGCTTGCCGATGACCTTCGCTGCCTCGACCGTCGCGCCCGTTTTCAGGGCCTCGCGATTGGCCTTTTCCAGCGACGAGGCCGAAGCCAAAGTCTTACCCTCCGCGTCATCGATGATCTGACAATAGATCTGCTTCGAGGAGCGGAAAACGGAGAGCCGCGGCTTGCCATAGGCATGCGCCTTCAACGCGCGCCTGACGCGGGCTTTGCGGCGAAGAGTGACCTTATGCTCGGTTGCCATGACTTTATTCCTTGAAACCGCTTACTTCTTCTTGCCTTCCTTGCGGAAGATGAATTCGCCGGCATATTTGACGCCCTTGCCCTTATAGGGCTCCGGCGGGCGGAAGGCGCGTATTTCGGCCGCGACCTGCCCTACGGCGCGCTTGTCGATCCCGGTGATCATCACTTCGGTCGGCTTCGGTGTGACGATCGCGATCCCTTCGGGAATCGCGAAACTCACATCGTGACTATAGCCCAGCGAAAGCTGCAAGTTCTTGCCTGCAACCGCAGCCTTATAGCCGACGCCGGTGATCTCGAGCTTCTTCTCAAAGCCCTTCGAGACTCCGATGACGAGATTATTGACCATCGAACGCGACATGCCCCAAAGCGCACGCGCCTTTTTGGTCTCCGTCCGCGGATCGACCTTGATCTCATTGTTCTCGAAGGCGACGATGACGTCTTCCGGCACGAGGAACTTAAGTTCGCCCTTGCCGCCCTTCACGGAGACCAATTGGCCGTCGACTTTCGCGGTGACGCCGGACGGAATGGGAACCGGCTTCTTTCCGATACGAGACATTATCTTTGCTCCGATATCAGGGTCAGAAGACCTTGCATAAAACTTCGCCGCCGACATTGGCTTCACGCGCCGCATGATCGGCCATGACGCCTTTCGGTGTCGAAACGATGGTGATGCCGAGGCCGTTGGCGACGCGCGGCATGGCGTCGACCGCGGCATAGACACGGCGGCCGGGCTTCGAGACCCGCTGAATTTCGCGGATCACCGGAAGACCGTCGAAATATTTGAGCTCGATCTCGAACTCGGTGCGGCCATTGCCATATTCGGTCGTCGAATAGCCGCGGATATAGCCTTCCGACTGCAGAACATCGAGCACATGCGCGCGAAGCCGCGAGCCCGGCGTCTGCACCTTGCCCTTGCGCCGCATCTGAGCATTGCGAATACGGGTGAGCATATCGCCCAACGGATCGTTCATCGACATGATCCGCCTCCTACCAGCTCGACTTCACGAGTCCGGGGATTAGGCCCTTCGAACCCAATTCCCGCAACGCGATGCGCGACATCTTCATCTTGCGCGTGAACGCGCGCGGACGGCCGGAAACTTCGCAGCGGTTGCGAATCCGCACGGCGGACGAATTGCGCGGCAGTTCAGCGAGCTTGAGGCGCGCCGCAAACTGCTCCTCCAACGTCAGGGCCTGGTCGTTCGCAATCGCCTTCAATTTCTTGCGGCGCGCAGCAAACTGCTTCACGAGCTTGATACGATGGTTGTTCTTCTCGACTGAACTTTTCTTCGCCATGAAGATCCCTCTAGTTTCCGCGTTTGAGACGGATCTGTCTCACTGCCGGAACGGAAAGTTGAAAGCGCGCAGCAAAGCCCGCGCCTCATTGTCGGTTTTAGCGGTCGTACAAACGATAATGTCCATGCCGAGAATGCTCTCGGCCTTGTCATAGTCGATCTCGGGGAACACGATGTGTTCCTTGATGCCCATCGCGTAATTGCCGCGCCCGTCGAAGCTCTTCGGGTTCAACCCGCGAAAGTCGCGCACACGCGGCAGAGCGATCGTCACCAGCCGGTCCAGAAATTCATACATGCGGGTCTTGCGCAAAGTGACCTTGGCGCCGATCGGCATGTTCTCGCGCACCTTGAAGGTCGCGATCGCCTTGCGAGCATGCGTGACCACAGGCTTTTGTCCGGCGATCAGGCTCAAATCGGCGGCGGCGAGCGTCACCTTCTTGGTGTCGTTGACGGCCTCACCGACACCCATGTTGAGCACGATCTTGTCGATCACCGGCACTTCGAAGGGGTTCTTGTAGCCGAACTCTTCGATGAGCTTCGGCCGCACGACCTCGTCGTAGAATTTCTTCAGGCGCGGTGCGTAATCCTTCGGCGAGGCAAGCGCTTCGGCCGAAGCCGTTGCGATATTGACCTCGCGATTGCTGCCGCCGCCGCCAGCAGCGGCTTTCTTGCCGCCGGTGGCCTTGGCAGGCGTCTTGGCGGCGCCCTTCGCAGGTGCCTTGCCGCCCTTGGCAGGGGTTTTCGCGCCGCCCCTAGCGGGTGTCTTAGCCATCGATCAATTCCCCAGAACGTTTGGCGACGCGGACCTTGCGGCCGTCCTCCATAATCTTGAACCCGACGCGCGTTGCCTTGCCATCCTTCGGATCGGCGAGCGCGAGATTCGACAGATGGATCGTCGCTTCCTTCGAAAAGATGCCGGCTTCCTGGCGCGGCGTCTGCTTTTGGTGGCGCTTCACCAGATTGACGCCACGCACTATGGCGCGCTCGTCTTTCGGCATGACCTGCAGCACCTCGCCGGTGCGGCCCTTGTCGCGCCCGGTCATCACGACGACTTTGTCGCCTTTTTTTATCTTCGCGGCCATCACAACACCTCCGGCGCGAGCGAAATGATCTTCATATGGTTGCGGGCGCGCAATTCGCGCGGCACCGGTCCGAAGATGCGGGTGCCGATCGGCTCCGACTGATTGTTGATCAGCACGGCGGCATTGGAATCGAAGCGGATGACGGAACCATCGGCGCGCTTGATGTCCTTGGCCGTGCGCACGACCACGGCCTTCATCACGTCGCCCTTCTTCACGCGGCCGCGCGGAATGGCTTCCTTGATCGAGACGACGATAATATCGCCGACGCCGGCATATTTGCGCTTGGAGCCACCAAGCACTTTGATGCACATCACGCGGCGCGCGCCGGAATTATCGGCGACGTCGAGGTTGGTCTGCATCTGTATCATGGCATTTCGCCTTTCTTACCAGATCGGTTTCCGGCTTTGATCTCGCCGCCGGACTTCGCCTGAAGGAGGCCAGGCCTCCCCTATTGTTTCATCCCGGCATCTTCAAAAGATGCCCCTGAATTCTCTCACCGCACTTAGGCTTTCGGCGCCGTCTCGACGACGATCCAACGCTTCAATTTCGAAATCGGCTTCGTCTCTTCGATCGAAACCGCATCGCCGACTTTGAACACCTTGTTCTCGTCATGCGCATGGTAGTTCTTCGAACGCCGGACGGTCTTCTTCAACAGCGGATGCGTGAAGCGCCGTTCGACCTTCACGACAATGGTCTTTTCCTGCTTGTCGCTGACGACGACACCCTGAAGAATACGTTTCGGCATGATCTTTCCTAATTATTTGGCGGCGCGCTTTTGCGCGGCGAGGGTCATGACACGGGCAATGTCACGGCGCACGACACGCACGCGGGACGTATTCTCGAGCTGACCCGTCGCGCGCTGGAAGCGCAGGTTGAACTGTTCTTTCTTGAGGTTTGCGACCTCTTGATCGAGTTGATCCTCAGACATGACCTTGAGGTCGGAGAGGCGGCTTTTCGATTTCATCTGTTCCTCCTCACTCGACGATGCGCTGAATGAAGCGCGTTTTGATGGGCAGCTTCGCGGCGGCGAGCCGCAGGGCTTCACGGGCGAGCTCGGACGGCACGCCGTCGAGCTCGAACATGATGCGGCCGGGAGCGACGCGGCAGCACCAATATTCGGTGCCGCCCTTGCCTTTACCCATGCGGACTTCGACCGGCTTTTTCGACACCGGCACATCCGGGAAGATGCGGATCCAAACACGCCCGGCACGCTTCATATGACGCGTCATGGCGCGGCGGGCCGCTTCGATCTGGCGCGCCGTAATGCGCTCGGGCTCCATCGCCTTCAAGCCGAACTGGCCGAAGTTCAGCTCGAAGCCTCCTTTGGAGGCACCGTGGATGCGGCCTTTGAAGGCCTTTCTGAATCGCGTTTTCTTCGGTTGCAGCATTGTCTAATCTTCCGATTGAGCCGTTAAGGGTCAGGCCGCGTCGCGGTCGCGCCGGCGGCCGCGATCACGATCGCGGTCGCGATCACCTCCGCCACCGCCTCCGCCGTGATCCTGTTCGGCCATCTTCTTGTCCTGTGCCATCGGATCATGCTCAAGGATTTCACCCTTGAAGATCCAAACCTTGATTCCGCACGTGCCATAGGCCGTATGCGCCGTCGCGACGCCGTAATCGACATCGGCGCGCAGCGTATGCAGCGGCACGCGGCCTTCGCGATACCATTCGAGGCGCGCGATTTCAGCACCGCCCAAACGGCCGGAGCAGTTGATGCGGATGCCTTCCGCGCCGAGACGCATCGCCGATTGCACGGCGCGCTTCATGGCGCGGCGGAACGCGACGCGACGCTCGAGCTGCTGCGCGATCGAGTCGGCGACCAGCGTCGCGTCGATCTCGGGCTTGCGCACCTCAACGATATTGATGACGACTTCCGAGTCCGTCATCTTGGCGACGAGCTTGCGGATCTTATCGATATCCGCGCCCTTCTTGCCGATGACGACGCCAGGGCGGGCCGAATGGATCGTCACGCGGCATTTCTTATGCGGCCGCTCGATGATGATCTTCGAAACCGCCGCCTGCTTCAGCGTCTTCATGAGGGCTTCGCGAATGCGCATGTCCTCGTGCAGAAGCTTGCCATATTCGTTTTTGCCGGCGTACCAGCGCGAATCCCAGGTCCGGTTGATGCCAAGACGAAGGCCGATCGGATTGACTTTCTGACCCATGCTCTTCTCCTCAGGCCTCTGCCGTGGCCGGAACGCCGACTTCGCGCACGACGATCGTCAAATGCGAAAACGGCTTTTCGATCCGGCTTGACCGGCCGCGCGCCCGCGCGGCGAAACGTTTCATGATGAGCGCCTTGCCAACGAAAGCTTCGGCGACGACGAGATCGTCGACATCGAGGCCGTGATTGTTTTCGGCATTCGCGATCGCGCTCTCCAGCGTCTTCTTGACGTCGAAGGCGATGCGCTTGCGCGAGAATTCCAAATCGGCCAGCGCCCTGTCGACCTTCTTGCCGCGAATCAGCTGAGCCAGAAGGTTCAGCTTCTGCGGGCTGATGCGCAGCATGCGGGCGACCGCCTTGGCTTCGTGATCTGAGAGCGCGCGGGGCGTCTTTTCCTTAGACATGGTCAGCCCCTCTTGGCTTTCTTATCCGCCGCGTGACCGTGAAAGGTCCGGGTCGGCGAGAACTCGCCGAACTTGTGACCGATCATGTCTTCGGTAACGTTCACCGGCACATGCTTGTGGCCGTTGTAGACACCGAAGGTCAGGCCGACGAACTGCGGCAGGATGGTGGAGCGGCGGCTCCAGATCTTGATGACTTCGGAACGGGTCGAGCCGCGCGCGGTCTCTGCCTTTTTGAGCAGATAGCCGTCGACGAACGGGCCCTTCCAGATGGAGCGCGCCATGATCAGCCCTTCTTCTTGCTCTTGTGACGCGAGGTCACGATGAATTTCGTCGTGGACTTATTGGTCCTGGTCTTCTTGCCCTTGGTCGGCTTACCCCAAGGAGTCACTGGATGACGGCCGCCGGAGGTGCGGCCTTCGCCGCCGCCGTGCGGGTGATCGACCGGGTTCATAGTCACGCCGCGGTTATGCGGGCGCTGGCCGAGCCAGCGGCTGCGTCCGGCCTTGCCGATCGAAGCATTCATATGATCCGGGTTGGACACCGCGCCGACAGTCGCGAAGCACTGGCCGTGGATCAGGCGTTGCTCGCCTGAATTCAGGCGCACGATCACGTAACCCTGGTCGCGTCCGACGACCTGCGCATAATTGCCGGCCGAGCGCACCATGGCGGCGCCCTTGCCGATCTTCATCTCGACATTATGCACGATCGTGCCAACCGGCATCGAGGCGAGCGGCATGGCATTGCCGGGCTTGACGTCGACCTGTTGGCCGGAAATGACCTCGTCGCCGACGCTCAGCCTTTGCGGCGCGATGATATAGGCGAGCTCATCGTCGGCATAGCGGATGAGCGCGATGAAAGCCGTGCGGTTCGGATCATATTCGATCCGCTCGACCTTCGCCGGGATATCAAGCTTACGGCGCTTGAAATCCACGATGCGATAGCTCTGCTTATGGCCGCCGCCACGGAAACGTACCGTGATGCGGCCATTGTTGTTGCGGCCGCCGGAAGACGACTTGCCCTCGGTCAGGGTCTTGACCGGCTTGCCTTTGTAGAGGTCGCTGCGATCGACGATGACGAGCTGACGAAGGCTCGGCGTGATCGGCTTGAATGTTTTGAGTGCCATATCAGAGCCCCGTCGTCACATCGATCTTGTCACCCTCGGCGAGGGTGACGATCGCTTTTTTGATATCCGACTGAACGCCGCGCGTTCCTTTGAACGTCTTTCTTTTGCCTTTGCGCAAAAGCGTGTTCACGCCCAAGACCTTCACGTCGAAGAGCTTCTCGACCGCTTCCTTGATCTGCGGTTTCGTCGCGGTCTTGCGGACCTTGAAGATCACTTTGTTGTCTTCCGAGGCGAAGGTCGCCTTTTCGGTGACGATCGGGGCTACGATAATATCGTAGAGCCGCACATCAATGGAGGGTGGGGTCATGCGAAGCGAGCCTCCAGAGCGTCGAGCGCGGCCTTGGTCAAAACCAGTTTGTCGCGGCGCAGAATGTCATAGACGTTGATGCCTTGGATCGGCAGCACGTCGATATTCGGAATATTGCGCGCGGCCAGCGCGAAGTTGATCTCGGGCTCCGCGCCGTCGATGATCAGGGCATTGGTCAGGCCGAGCTTGGCGAAATGCCCGAGCAAGGCCTTGGTCTTGGCCTCGGCGACCTTGGTGTCGGCCCAGATGATCAAGCCGCCGTCCTTCACCTTAGCCGACAGCGCGTGTTTCAGCGCCAGCGCCTTCACCTTCTTGGTGAGATCATGTTCATGCGAACGCATGACCGGGCCATGCGCCTTGCCGCCGCCGCGAAACTGCGGCGCGCGCGCCGAACCATGGCGGGCATGGCCGGTGCCCTTCTGCTTGTAGAGCTTCTTGCCGGTGCGCCAGACATCGGCGCGGCCCATGGCGACATGGGTGCCGGCGCGGCGCTTGGCGAGCTGATAGCGCACCATCCGCGCGATCAGATCCTCGCGCGGCTCGAGGCCGAAAATTGCGTCTGAGAGTTCGACTGAACCCGCCGCGGCGCCGTCGAGAGAAATGACGTCGATCTTCATGGTCTCAGGCCTCCGTCGGCGCGGGTTCGGCGGGGGCCGGTTCACCACCTTCGGCGAGGCGGAACTTACCAGGCAAAGGCACATCCTTCGGCAGCGCCTTCTTGACGGCGTCGCGGATATAGATCCAGCCGCCGGAGGTGCCGGGAACGGCGCCTTCGACCAGGATCAAACCGCGCTCGACATCGGTCGAAACGACGCGAAGGTTCAAGGTCGTCACGCGTTCGACGCCGAGATGACCCGCCATTTTCTTGTTCTTGAAGGTCTTGCCGGGGTCCTGACGGCCACCGGTCGAACCATGCGAACGATGCGAAAGCGATACGCCGTGGGTGGCGCGCAAGCCGCCGAAGTTCCAGCGTTTCATCGCGCCGGCAAAGCCCTTGCCGGTGGAGGTCCCCGTCACGTCGACGAATTGGCCGACGACGAAATGATCGGCCGTGATCTCGGCACCGACCGGCAGGAACGCGTCCTCGGCGACACGGAATTCGGCGAGCTTCAATTTCGGCTCGACCTTGGCGACCGCGAAGCGGCCGCGCTCGGCCTTCGAGACATTCTTCACCTTGGCCAAGCCGATGCCAAGTTGCACCGCGCTATAGCCATTCTGTTCCTTGGTCCGATGCGCGACGACTTGACAGCCATCGAGCTTCAAGACCGTGACCGGCACATGTTCGCCAGCGTCCGTGAAGACGCGGGTCATGCCGAGCTTTTGCGCGATAACACCTGATCGCATGTTGTTCGTCCTTCAAGGCCAGAGCTTAAAGCCCGTGGCCCGGTTCATCTCTTTTGCCGTCACCGCATCGTCTTGAAACGATGCTTAATTCTACGCGTTGGAACATCATCTCGATTCGACGATGTTCCGTCCGAAGGCCGGTTCGGCCTTCGCCAGAAACTAGAGCTTGATCTCCACGTCGACACCGGCAGCGAGGTCGAGCTTCATCAAAGCGTCCACCGTCTGCGGTGTCGGGTCTACGATATCGAGGACCCTCTTATGCGTCCGGATCTCGAACTGTTCGCGCGACTTCTTGTCGACGTGCGGCGAACGGTTCACTGTGAACTTCTCGATCCGCGTCGGTAAAGGGATCGGGCCGCGGACCTGAGCGCCGGTGCGCTTGGCCGTGGAGACGATCTCCTTCGTCGACGAATCGAGAATCCGGTGATCGAACGCCTTGAGGCGGATGCGGATATTCTGGCCGTTCATTACATTGTTCCCTGTCGCGCAGCCATTGACCTGCCCCGCTGTTCTATTTTTCGCCCACTTCGCAAAGCGACCGAAGACAATGCCGAAAAGCCTCGCGGCCTTTCGGCATAATGATTATTCCGTGATCGAGGCGACAACGCCCGCGCCCACCGTGCGGCCGCCTTCGCGGATAGCGAAACGCAGCTTTTCTTCCATCGCGATCGGCACGATCAGCTCGACGTCCATGGTCACATTGTCGCCGGGCATGACCATTTCCGTGCCTTCCGGCAATGTGACGACACCCGTCACGTCGGTGGTGCGGAAATAGAATTGCGGGCGATAGTTCGTGAAGAACGGCGTGTGACGGCCACCTTCGTCCTTGGTGAGGATGTAAGCCTCGGCCTTGAACTTGGTGTGCGGCTTCACCGAGCCGGGCTTGCAGAGCACTTGGCCGCGCTCGACGTCTTCACGCTTGGTACCGCGCAGCAGCGCGCCGATGTTATCGCCAGCCTGACCTTGATCGAGCAGCTTGCGGAACATTTCGACGCCGGTCACGGTCGTCTTGACGGTCGGCTTCAAGCCGACGATCTCGATTTCCTCGCCGACCTTGATGATGCCGCGCTCGACGCGGCCGGTCACGACCGTGCCGCGGCCGGAGATCGAGAACACGTCTTCGACCGGCATCAGGAAGGGCTGATCGATCGGACGTTCCGGCTGCGGAATATAGGCATCGACCGTTTCCATCAGCTTCAGAACGGCGTCATGGCCGATTTCCGGGTTGCGGTTTTCAAGCGCGCAAAGCGCCGAACCCTTGGTGATCGGAATATCGTCACCGGGGAAATCGTATTTCGACAGAAGCTCGCGGACCTCAAGCTCGACGAGCTCGAGGAGTTCGGCGTCGTCGACCATGTCGACCTTGTTCATGAACACGACCAGCGCCGGCACGCCGACCTGACGGGCAAGCAGGATGTGCTCGCGCGTTTGCGGCATCGGGCCGTCAGCCGAAGACACGACGAGGATCGCGCCGTCCATCTGGGCCGCGCCGGTGATCATGTTCTTCACATAGTCGGCGTGGCCGGGGCAATCGACATGCGCGTAATGGCGGTTCTTGGTCTCGTATTCGACATGCGCCGTCGAGATCGTGATGCCGCGCGCCTTCTCTTCCGGCGCCTTGTCGATTTGATCATAGGCCGTGAAGGTCGCGCCGCCCGATTCCGCCAAAACCTTGGTGATCGCCGCCGTTAGCGACGTCTTGCCATGATCGACGTGCCCGATTGTACCGATGTTACAATGCGGTTTGTTGCGCTCGAATTTTTCCTTGCCCATCGTCCGGCTCCTTTAAAAACTCAACTGTGCAGGCACATCAGGCGTATTTTGCCTGGACCTTCGCGGCCTCACCCGCGGGAACTTGTTCGTAGTGATCGAATTGCATCGAGTAGTTGGCGCGGCCCTGGCTGAAGGACCGCAACTGATTCACATAGCCAAACATATTGGCGAGCGGGACCATCGCATTGATGATAACCGCGTTGCCGCGCATGTCCTGGCCTTGCACCTGACCGCGCCGCGACAGAAGATCGCCCATGACGGAGCCCGTGTAATCCTCAGGCGTCGTCACTTCGACCTTCATAATCGGCTCGAGCAGGACCGAACCGCCTTCCTTCAGCGCCCGGCGGAAGGCCGCGCGGGCGCAGATCTCAAAGGCCAGCACCGAGGAGTCAACGTCGTGGAAAGCGCCGTCAATCAAGGTCGCCTTGACATCGACCACTGGGAAGCCAGCGAGAATGCCGGAGCCCATGACGCTGTTGATGCCCTTTTCGACACCCGGAATATATTCCTTCGGCACCGCGCCGCCGACGATGCTGGATTCGAAACTCGATCCCGCACCAGGCGTATTCGGCTCGAAGATGACCTTGATCCGCGCGAACTGGCCGGTGCCTCCGGTCTGTTTCTTATGCGTCTCGTCGATCTCGACCCGCCGCGTCAGCTTTTCGCGATAGGCAACCTGCGGCGCGCCGATATTGGCATCGACCTTATAGGTACGGCGCAGAATATCGACCTTGATGTCGAGATGAAGCTCGCCCATGCCCTTCAAAATCGTCTGACCTGATTCCTGATCGGTCGAGACACGGAAGGACGGGTCTTCGGCCGCGAGCTTCTGTAAGGCGACGCCAAGCTTCTCCTGGTCGGCCTTGGACTTCGGCTCGATCGCGATTTCGATAACGGGCTCCGGGAACTCCATGCGTTCCAGAATAACCGCCTTGTTCAAGTCGCAAAGCGTGTCACCCGTCCGCGTATCCTTCAGACCCGCGAGCGCGACGATATCGCCCGAATAGGCTTCCTTGATGTCTTCGCGATTGTTCGCGTGCATCAGCAGCATGCGGCCGATGCGCTCTTTCTTGTCTTTGGTCGAGTTCAGCACGGTGGTGCCGGACTCGATATGACCCGAATAGACGCGCGCGAAGGTGATCGTGCCGACGAAAGGATCGTCCATGATCTTGAAGGCGAGCATGGAGAAAGGTTCGTCATCGCCCGGCAGACGGACGATTTCCTCACCTGAATCGACATCGATGCCCTTGATCGCTTCACGATCGACCGGCGACGGCAGATACAAAACGACCGCGTCGAGCAAAGGCTGAACGCCTTTGTTCTTGAAGGCCGAGCCGCAGAAAACCGGAATGAACGTGATCGACCGCACAGCCTTGCGGATGAGGCCGTTCAGGACATCTTCCGAAGGCTCGGTACCGTCGAGATAGGCTTGCATCGCGTCGTCGTCGAGTTCGACCGCAGCTTCGATCAGGATATTGCGATATTCGAGCGCCTTGTCCTTGAGATCGGCCGGGATCTCTTCATCGTGATATTTCGCGCCGAGACCTTCGTCTTCCCAGACGACGGCCTTCATGCGGACGAGATCGATGATGCCCTTGAAATCGGCTTCCGAGCCGATCGGCAATTGGGCGCAGATCGGGCGTCCGCCGACCTTGGTCTTGATGTCGTCGACACAGCGATAGAAATCGGCGCCGATCTTGTCCATCTTGTTGACGAACACGATGCGCGGAACGTGATATTTGTCGGCCTGACGCCAAACGGTTTCGGTCTGCGGCTCGACGCCCTGGTTGCCGTCGAGCACGCAAACGGCGCCGTCGAGCACGCGCAGCGAACGCTCGACCTCGATGGTGAAATCGACGTGGCCGGGGGTGTCGATGATGTTAAGGCGCTTCCCGTTCCAGGCGGTAGTCGTCGCGGCAGACGTGATCGTGATGCCGCGTTCCTGCTCCTGCTCCATCCAGTCCATGGTCGCAGCGCCGTCGTGCACTTCGCCGATCTTATGCGACTTGCCGGAATAATAGAGGATACGCTCCGTCGTCGTCGTCTTGCCCGCATCGATGTGGGCCATGATGCCGAAGTTGCGGTAGTCCTGAATCGGATGACTGCGTGGCATGTCGGAAATCCTTTCGAAGCTGAAGCTTCGCTCCCTTACCAGCGGTAATGCGAGAAGGCGCGGTTGGCTTCCGCCATCCTATGCGTGTCTTCCCGTTTCTTGACGGCATTGCCGCGATTGTTCGCGGCATCCATGATCTCGGCCGAAAGCCGGTCGACCATGGTCTTATCGTTTCGTCCGCGCGCGGCGGTGATGATCCAGCGGATCGCCAGAGCCTGACGGCGCTCCATGCGAACTTCGACCGGCACCTGATAGGTGGCGCCGCCGACGCGCCGCGAGCGCACCTCGATCGCCGGCGCGACATTTTCGAGCGCCTGCTTGAAGACGGTAAGCGGCTCGCCGCGCGTCCTCTGCTCCACGACGTCGAAGGCGCCGTAGACGATCGATTCAGCGACCGACTTCATGCCGTCGTACATGATCGAGTTCATAAACTTCGTCAGCACGACGTCGCCGTACTTCGCGTCGGGAATGATCTCCCGTTTCTCAGCCCTGTGGCGGCGCGACATATGTTTCGTTCCTGTCTTGACTGTCTCTTGTCATGGCCTGGCTTGGCCCGGCCATCGGGTCAATTTCTACCACGGATTACTTCGGCCGTTTCGCACCATATTTCGAACGGCGCTGCTTACGGTTCTTGACGCCCTGCGTATCCAAAACGCCGCGCAGGATGTGATAACGCACGCCCGGCAGATCCTTGACGCGGCCGCCGCGGATCATGACGACCGAATGTTCCTGCAGATTGTGGCCTTCACCCGGGATATAGCCGATGATCTCGAAACCGTTGGTGAGACGCACCTTGGCGACCTTGCGAAGCGCCGAATTCGGCTTCTTCGGCGTCGTCGTGTAGACGCGCGTGCAGACGCCGCGCTTCTGCGGGCAGGCCTGCATGTGGCGCGCCTTCTCGCGGTAGATTTTCTCTTGCCGCGGCTTGCGGATCAATTGGCTGATCGTCGGCATATGTTTTCCGTATCCACTTAGGTCCGAGGGCTTTCACCCTCTCAAAATCTCGTTCGTCGGCGCATCTGGACGAAGTGTCCAAGAAACGCTTGTCGCGGCGGACCATCGCGATGACGCGAAATACCCGCCGTGCAAATCCCAAATCTCCGCAGATCCGGGGATACACACGCAAACAAATTGAGCGCCTTCGGCCCAAGGGCTTCCGGCGCTGCGCCAGGCAGAGGACCGCGAATATCGAGGTCGTGCCGCTGGTGATCCATGACGGCGCTTAAGCGCACTATGGATCAATGACGTTCGTTTGCTGAGGCCGACAGCGTTTAGATTTCACGGGATTTGAAGCGAGGCGCCTCAAATATGTTAGGAATCTACTGCCTGTCGAGAGCGGGCGGAACTTAATCAGACGAGCTTTGCGCGTCAACCCCTTGAGGGAGTTTTTATCTAAGCACGGCCGAACGTTCCGCAAGAGGGAGGCGCCCGGGGGCTTTTATGACAGGCTAATGGGCCTCGCCAACCGCCCGCATCGGGGCGGCGGGATGCGGCGCGACGGCGAAATTACGCGTCGGGGCGACTCTAGGCATCTGCCTGATCTCCGCAGCCCTCGGCGGTCTCGGAAGCGCGCTCACGGCCGGCTCCTGCCTCAACGCCGGTAATTGTGTATGAGTCGGCTCTTCACCCACATGCCGCTCGTCAAAATGCTCTGCCGGGTTTGGCAGCGCGTGCCCGAATTCCTGATTCGGGACCGCAGACGGACCGCCAAATCGCTCACCTGGGCGTTCGATCGGGCGCTGCGGCGCGAAATTCGGCGCCGCCAGAGTCCCAAGCCGGGTTACCGGGCGCGCATAGACCAAGGGGATCGGCGAAGGCGCCGGCAAATAGCCTTGGGCCCGCGGTTCGGGCGGCGGCAAATGCCGGAATTGCGGCGGAAGCGGCGGCAGGAATCGCTCCGGAGTCGGCGGCACACGCGCGTAATTCAAGCCGCTCGGGCCGCCCGGCGCGAAATCGGCATGATCGAGGATCACGCGCTCCTCTTCCTCCGGCGGTGCAAGGCCTTGGAAATCATAAGGATCAAACCGTGCCGGCGGATCATGTGGCGCCGCGGAACCGGCGAGCAGCCGGCCGGCGTCCGCCGCATGCGGCCCGTCTGGATAGCGCAGCATATAGCTCCAATAGGCATTGGGCGCATGGACGTGGCGGGCCCGATTCCAGGTTAAGGCTTCGCGCCGATGCGCGAGAAGGGCTCTCACACGCCCGCAGAGCGGATCTGCGGGAAAAGCCGCCAAAAACTCCTGATAGCTCGCGAGCGAATCGAGTTCGACCGCAGCGGCATAGGCATCGGTGGCGTCGGTAAAATCGTGAATGGGCTCGCCCTGAAGGTCGCCATAGGCTTCCGCCTCCGGCGGCGGCACGCCGTCCAAACCTGGAGGGGCGAGCAGGACAAGCGGGCTTGTCAGCTTCGACACGTTCCAGGGCACGAAAGCGCCATGCGTGACATCATTCACGCGCAGACGCGTGCGGGCAAAGACCTCGTCGATCGGCACGCCGCCGTAGCGCAGCATCTCGGCCAAGGCCTGAGCATAGGCGCCGAACGTGCCCCTCTCCTCCGGCGCGGCCGTGCCGGGCGCGGCATTGAACGCATAAAGCGATCCGGCATCGACATCGGGCAAAGCGAGACCTGTGGCCAGAGCGCCGCCATTTGTCGGAAACACGTCGTCCCTCGCGGCATCCAGCACGACAATGCGGGCTCGCAGCTTCAGCGCGGCAAGGGCCTGCGTGAGATCCGAGACCCTGATCGCTTGGACTGGAATATCGGCGGCACGTTGCAGGAAGGCGTCGACGGGAATGAAATAATTCTCGCCATCATATTGGAGCCCATAGCCCGACAAATAGACGAATGCGATCGCCTGCGGACCGGCCTCTTCGAGCTTCGTCCGAAAATCCTGAAATGCGCGGCGCACCGAATCCTGATCGAGATCGGCGGCGCCCGTCACATCGAAGCCCGCCTGGCGGAGCGTATCGGCGATGAGCGCGGCGTCATTGGTAGCCGTCGCCAAAGGCTTTTCATGATATTGCGCGTTACCGATGACGAGCGCGTAGCGTAAATCGCCCGCTTGCGCGCGCGCCACGCCGGGCGCTGCGATCGCAAGCCCGATCATCATTAAAATTGCAACGATCCATTGCGTATCGCGCATCACTCACCCTGAGCATGATCCCGAAATTGCAGACTTTTCGGAATGAGATCATGCGCCAAAACAAATCCACGCCGGTGCCTTCTTTGTGGCGCGTCGGCCTGCCCAAGCAAGCGCCATCACGAGAGCTTGACTCGCAGTATCGGTGAAATCTCTACACGGCAGAGATTGCGCCAGGACGGATTTCACGACGGATTTGCCGGAGCCCTAAGCAGGTTGGCTCGCGGATCTCCTCCGCGAGCCAACCCCAGCTAATGCTGTTCGCCGGGTTTTTCTTCCTTCTCGCCGGGCTTTGGCGGATGCGGGGGCACCGGCGGATGCGGCGGAGCCGCAGCGGCAGGTGGCGGCGGGGCCGGATGCGGAGCCGCGGGCGGCGGCGGGGCCGGATGTGGCGGCTCGACATGCGGCGCAGGCGGCGGGGGTGCCGGATGCGGTGGTTCTATATGCGGCGGAGGCGGCGCGGCGTGCGGAGGCTCGACGTGCGGCGCGGCGTGGGGAGGCTCCATATGCGGCGCGGGATGCGGCGGCTCCGCCTGGGGCGCGGCATGCTCCGGATGGACTTGTGGCGCAACCGCGCCTGGTCCGCCCTGCGCAGGCACGGGCAAGCCGTGGTTCGGCTCGGCGCTCGGATGCGGCTGCCCGGCTCCTGGCGGCTGATGTCCAGGCTCAGGTGCGGCATGCTCCGGATGGACTTGTGGCGCAACCGCGCCTGGTCCGCCCTGCGCAGGCACGGGCAAGCCGTGGTTCGGCTCGGCGCTCGGATGCGGCTGCCCGGCTCCTGGCGGCTGATGTCCAGGCTCAGGTGCGGCATGCTCCGGATGGACTTGTGGCGCTACCGCGCCTGGTCCGCCCTGCGGAGGCACGGGCAAAGCATGGTTGGGCTCAGCGCCCGGATGCGGCCGTCCTTCGCCTTGCGGCCCGGGCGCGCCGTTGGGGGCTTGTGCATTCGGGACTTGCGCATTCGGGACTTGCCCGTTCGGATGCCCCGCGCCTTGCGGCTGATGTTCGGGCTCGCCTTGCGCGCCATTTAACTGTCTGAAGCTGCCGGCGCGCGAGGCCGGTTGCGCGAAAGGCAATGGCAGCGCCACGGGCCCGGGCAGAATACCAATCGGATGCGGTTCAGGCGGCGGCAGGCGCCTGAACTCGGGCGGCGGCGGTGCCAGGAAATAGGCCGGCGGCGGAGGCGCCGGAGCGTAATCCGGCCCTTCGAAGATAATTTGCGGCCGGTCGACAATGACATATTCATCGTCAGGGGGTGGCGGCAATCCTTGGAAATCGTATGGATCGAAACGCGGCGGCGGTTCGAGCGCCACGGAGAAACCTATGAGACGACGGCGCGCGTCGAAGAAATGCGGTCCGCGTGGATAGCGCCGCATATAACTCCAATAGGCGTCGGGCGTATTGGCCATAACGGCCCTGTTCCAAGTCAAGGCTTCGCGCCGTGCGGCAAGAATGGCCCGCACCCGGAAGGCCAGCGGATCCGACGGATAGACCTGCAAAAAGCCCTGATAGGCGGCGAGCGTGTCGATCTCGATGGCCGCTGCATAAGCCTCGTTGGCGTTCGGAAAATCCCGCATCGGGCGCGACTGCAAGGCGGCGTAATTTTGCGTCGGCGGCAAACCCGCCGCATCGGGACTTGCCGCGAGCAGAACGACCGGATGGGTTAATTTCGACACGTCCCATGGGACGAAAGCACCATGCGACAATTCATTCGCCCGCAAACGCACGCGCGCGAAAACGTCATCGAGCGGCACGCCGCCATAACGTAACATTTCAGCGAGCGCCCGCGCGTAAATGCCATAAGGGCCCTGCTCCGACGGCGCTATCGTTCCGGGAGCCGCATTGAAGGCGTCAAGCGACCCCTCCTCGACATCGACGAGCGCAAGCCCGCCGGCGAGCGGATTGCCTTTCACCGGAAACGGATTGGCCCGCGCCGCGTCGAGCACGAAGACGCGGGCGTCCAAACGCAATCCAGCAAGCGCATGGGTGAAATCCGATATCCTGATCGCCTCGATCGGGATATCGCTCTCGCGCTGCAAAGTGGCATCGACCGGAACGAAATAATTCTCGCCGGAGTATTGCAGCCCGTAGCCAGCGAGATAGACGAAGGTGATCGCGTGCGGGCCAGCCTCTTGGACTTTGGCCAGAAATTCCTTGAAGGCGCGGCGCACCGAATCCTGATCGAGATCGGCGGCTCCCGTCACATCGAAGCCTGCCGTGGTCAGTGTCTGCGCGATCAGCCCGGCGTCATTCGACGCCGTTGCCAGGGGTCCGCCGGCATATTGCGCATTTCCGATCACCAGTGCGAGACGCGGCTCGCTTGTCTGCGCTTGCGCGGCCCAGGAAACGATTGACAATTCGACGGTCACAAAGATAGCAACCAGCAATTTTCTTTTTTTCATGCAACACCTTAGTACCACTTCAACTAAGTGTGATTATTGAAAAGCTTTGTGGCTTAACCACGACCGATCAAGGCGCTGCAAAGGCGGTTCAAGCGCCGAGCGACGAAGTACCAAGTGACGAGGTACCAAGTGTCTGGGCGACCACCTGCTTCAGCATCGGCAAAATCTCCGCCTCGAACCAGGGATTGCGTTTGGCCCAACCGATGTTGCGCCAAGACGGATGCGGCAGCGGAATGATGCGCGGCGCTTGCCCGGCAAAATCGCGCCAATTGCGGATGATCTCGTCGAGCGTGATCTTTTTCGGCAAAGGCCGGCCGGCGCGCGCGAAATGGTAGTCTTGCGCGTAGCGCCCAATCGCCAAAATCGTCTCGATTTGCGGCATCAGGGCGAAGAGATCGTCATGCCAGGCGGCGCGGCATTCCGGACGCGGCGGCAGATCGGCTTTCTTCGCATCCTGGCCGGGGAAGCAAAATCCCATCGGAACGATGGCGACTTGCGCGGTATCGTAGAAAGTCTCGCGCGACACATCCATCCATTGCCGCAAGCGATCGCCGGATGCGTCGTTAAAACTGATCCCGGTTGCATGAACTTTCGTTCCGGGTGCTTGGCTGGCAACGAGCAATTTCGCCGTCGTCGAGACGCGCAACACCGGACGCGGCTCATGCGGCAAAGGGGTCTTCAGCGGCGCTTCGAGACAGATGCGGCAGGCTCTGACGCGGGTTGCAAAAGCCTCAAGTACTAGAGCGGGATGAGGAAAAGTGGACACCGGTTTTCCGTCCTATCCCGCTCTAAACTATGTGAATCGATCACGTTCATGATTTTGGATTAGTTCAAGTCAGGCAAGCGCGACTTGAACTAATCCAAAATCATCGTGATCTATGACCGCGGGATCAGAGATCAAACGTTCGGCCATCATAGGCGATCGTAAGGCCCGCCGCTTCCATCTCGGGGATGCGCGCCAGCGCCGTCTCGCCCAAATGGGTCAGGACGGTTTGTTTGGCGGTGAAATCCGCGACATGCGATTTCAACGTCGGCCAATCCATGTGGTTTGGCACCGGCACATCGCCCGAATAGCACTCGACCAGAAAAAGATCGGCCCCGGCCGAAAGTTCGACGAGGCTTTCCGTCCAGCCGGTATCGCCCGAAAAGGCAAAGGTGCTGACGCCGTCGCTGAGCCTGACACCCGTCGCAAGGCCGCCCGACGGATGCAAGACCTCGAAGGTCTCGACCACCAGTCCCGCCACTTTCGACACGCGGCGGGCGAGGATCTCGTCGGCCTGCCAGGGGAAACTCCATTTGAATGTCATGGCACCTGGGAAAAAGGTCTCGAGCAAGGTGTCGAGCCGGCGCTTGAATCCGGGCGGCCCGATCATGAGGAGTGGCTTCGTCCGCCCGCTTACGAATTGGCAATCGAGCAGGAAAAACGGCAAGCCGCCGAAATGATCGCCGTGAAGATGCGAGATCACGATCAAATCGACATCGTTCACCTTGAAGCCCAGCTTCTGCCAGCTCACGATCGATCCCGCGCCGAAATCCACGAGCGCCGTCCCGGCGCCGGAGTCCACGCGAATGCAGGTATGGGCCCGGCCGCCTGTTCCGAAGGCGTCGCCCGAACCGACGATCGTGACTTTCATTTCAGATCCCAGTCGCGGCGCCGGGCCGAGGCCTTCTGGCGGGACTTCGACGATGCATTCTCGGGTGCAAAACTCATGGGAGAAACAAGCTGATCAAGGGCCGCGGTGGCGCTGCAGGGACGTCGCAATCCATCAAAGCTTCGTAAGATGGTTAACGCCGGGACGGAGAAATTAAAGGCCACAGCCCATTACCACTGTGTGGTAGCACACAAATCGGAGAGTGAAACCCTACTGACACAATCTCTAACGTAGAAAATTCGACCGAAGCTCTAAGCCCATCGTTAATCTTTATACGCGATGGTCTTTTAATCCTTTCCACAAGACCGACAATTGCGCAGGCCTGTCCAAAGATGACCGAAGTCACCGCGGAGATGATCGAGCGCGGACGGGGGGCTGATCCCAAGGTCGCGGCCGAGCGCCGGCGGCTTGCCATCAAGATAAGGGAGGCCCGCGAAAAGCTGACATCGACCGAGACCGGCCATCGGGCCTTCGACGTTCAATTGCTGCAGCTTTTCGCCGAGGGCCGGAAATCGTCCGGCCTCGTTATGCTGGCCTTCACGCTCGCCATCGCGACGACCACGACAGCCTGGATCCCGCTCGAAGTCAGCGTGATCTGGCTGACCCTGACCTCCACCGGCCTTGCTCTATCCTATCGCTGGGCGGTGAAGTTTCCCCGTAACCCCTCGGCCGATACGAACATCGGCCGCTGGCGGCATAAGTTCACTTTCGCGGAGACGGTCCAAGGGCTGATATGGGCGGGTCTCGGGAGCTTTCTCGGTCAGATCGACGCGCCGGGCGCGAGCACCTTCGCGCTCGTGCTTTTGCTTCTCGTTTCGGCCATCAATACGCCGATCACGGCGTCGATCCCGAATGCCGTGATCGGCAATCTGGTGCCGATCACGCTTGCCATTTTCGCCGTGCTGCGGCCGACCCATTTCGGCGACGCGACCTTCTATCTGACGGCCTTGGCTTGCGGCATGGAGCTCTATTTCCTGGTGCTCGCCAACAAGCTCTATCAGACGACACTCAATTCGCTTTTGTTCCAGGCGGAAAAAGATCAGCTCATCACCGAGCTCGAACAAGCGCGGATCAACAGCGATCTCGCGCGCCGGCGCTCCGAAGAGGCCAATCTCGCGAAGTCGCGTTTTCTCGCGACAATGAGCCATGAATTGCGCACACCGCTCAACGCCATTCTCGGCTTTTCGGAAGTCATGAAAGGCGAACTCTTCGGTACCCACAATGTCCCCGCCTATAAGGAATATTCGAACGATATTCATTCGAGCGGCGAACATCTCTTGATGCTCATCAACGAGATCCTCGATCTCTCGCGCGTCGAGGCTGGGCGCTACGAATTGCGCGAGGAATCCATCGCTCTCGTCAATATCGTCGAGGATTGCCGGCATCTTCTCACGCTGCGCGCGAAGAAGCGCAATATCACGGTCACGGAAGCCTTCGAGCCGCAATTGCCGCGCATGTGGGCGGATGAGCGCGCCGTGCGGCAGGTTGCCTTGAACCTTCTGTCGAACGCAATCAAATTCACGCCGCAAGGCGGCTCGATCACGATCAAAGTCGGCTGGACTTCCGCCGGCGGCCAATATTTTTCCGTGCGCGATACGGGACCGGGGATTCCAGAAGACGAGATCCCGATCGTGATGTCCTCTTTCGGACGCGGCTCGCTTGCCCAGAAAAACGCCGAGGAAGGCTCGGGCCTCGGCCTGCCCATCGTTAAGGGCCTCGTCGAATTGCACGGCGGCACCTTCATTTTAAAATCCAAGGTCCGCGAAGGAACAGAAGTCATCGTCGTGTTTCCACCCGAGCGGATCATGAACGCTCTGCCGCGGCTGGACCCGAACAAACCGGCGCCGCGGCCGGGAGAAAAGCCAGCGCGGGCCGGACGCGCCGCCCGCACGGCGGCGTAAAACCTCCGCCTATTCACCATTTCCTGATCGCGCGCCTCGCCAAATTCTCAATTCGCACCCATATGATGGCCTGCGGTGGCGCGAGGGATCAGGGAGAGTCCGTGGTGAATGTTTTAAAGTCTGCGTCCCGTCTCGGTCTGATCCTCGCCTTTGGTTTTCTCTTTCTGACACCGCCGCTTCATGCGCAAGACGATGAAGCCGGCAAACCGGAACCGCAAAAGCACGAAAGCCAGAAGCCGGAGAAGCCGCATGGCAGCGCGGCGACGGCCGCGCCCAATCCCCTGCCCGCGCCATCCGTCACCTCGCATGAGCTGCAATTGCAAGGCCGCACCTTGCGCTTCAAGGCGACAGCCGGCGCCATTCGCCTGAATGACGGACAAAGCGGCAAGCCGATCGCCGATCTGAGCTATGTCGCCTATGAGCTCGAAGGCACCGACAAGGCCAAGCGGCCGATAACGATCGCCATCAATGGCGGCCCCGGCGCGAGTTCGGCTTGGCTCGATCTCGGCGGTCTCGGGCCATGGCGGCTGCCGCTCGACGGTGCCGTGCCTTCGACCGCGCCGGTGACTGTCGACAATGCCGAAACCTGGCTCGATTTTACCGATCTCATCTTTCTCGATCCGCCCGGCACCGGCTATAGCCGCATGCTCGCCGACAGCGATGAGGCGCGTAAACATTTCTATTCGGTCAATGGCGATATCGAAGCTCTGTCGGTCGCGATCCGCAAATGGCTGACCGACAATAAGAGGCTCGAAAGTCCCAAATATATCGTCGGCGAAAGCTATGGCGGGTTCCGCGCTCCGAAGCTCGCACACCGCCTCCAGGATAATGAAGGCATCGGGATCACAGGGCTTATCCTCATCTCTCCGGTGCTCGATTTCGGCTGGTTCGAGACCGGCAACAATCCTCTGAGCTTCGCGACAAGGCTGCCCTCCATGACCGCCGCGGCGCGCGGTCTCAACGGAACCAATGGACGATCCGCCTTGGCCGATGTTGAAGCCTATGCGCGAGGCCCCTACATCGTCGATCTTCTGCACGGCGAACGCGACGCCGAAGCGCAAGCAAGGATCGTCGACAAAGTCGCTGGTTTCACGGGCCTCGACAAAGCCCTAGTGAAGCGGCTCGGCGGCCGCATTGATCCGCGCACATTCGCGCGCGAGCGCACGCGCGCCGAGGGCCGAATCTCCAGTCAATACGATAGTCTCGCGACCGGCCTCGATCCCGATCCGCATGCGGCTTCAAGCGATCATTCCGATCCGGTGCTCGACGCCTATAAGACGCCGCTCGCCGCCGCGATGGCGGATATCACCGCCAATCGCCTCAACTGGCCGGTCGAGGCGCGCTATGAAATCCTGAATGAAAACGTCAACCGGCAATGGGATTGGAACGGCCGGGGCCAGGCGGAATCGCTTAGCGATCTGAAAAGCGTGCTGGCGCTCGACCCGCATATGCATGTCCTCATCGTGCATGGGCTGACAGATGAGGTCACGCCTTATTTCACGTCCGCGCTTTTGATCGATCAGGTTGCGCCATTGGGCGACGCGAACCGGTTGCGGCTTGCCGTCTATGGCGGCGGTCATATGGTCTATGCGAAAGACGGATCGCGGGCGGCACTCCGCGACGATGCGCGCAAGCTCATCACCGGAGAATAGATAGTGGACGCGCGACCCGACTTAGCGCCTTCTCTGTCTTATTAAACGCATCGGATTTGTCCCAAAAGCCGCGCAGCGTCCCACTTTTGGGTCCGGTGCTCTATTCCTCGGCATCTGTGAAGAGCACGACCTCGTCGGGCAGTCCGATGGTCACGCTCTTTTCGAGGTTCAAGCCGGCGATCCGCGCAAAAGCGCCATCGGCCTCAAGAAGAACGACCGCCTCGCTCGGCATGTCCTGAAGCTTTTCGATCAATTGCGCGACGGTCATCCCTGGTCCCTGAAATCATGAGTCTCATGGGCGCCTCTCTATCACGAGACGGCAGCCGTGGGACAGGTCAGCTTCTTTCCGGGTGGTATTGCCAGCGGCTGTGCGCGCACGCGCAGTGTCAACTTGTCCTATCGATTGCGGCGTCTGCGTCATCGCAATGCAGCAACGTATGAGCTATATATATTGAATAATGAATCGATCAGTTTGAAGCATCGATTCATAGAAAAATCAAATCGTCTAAGAAAAACTACTGATTCGTGAAGCAAAGATGACATCTTTGCTTCCCGACACCTTGGAGACTCACATGGCTCGTAACCTTTATATTGCGTATGTGTCCGTCACTGCCGCCGCTCTTCTTGTCGGCATTATCGGCTTTTCGGTTTTAAATAGCCAAGCTCATGCCCAGAACGGGGCTTCGGCAGCCACCACGCGCTGCTTCGTCGGCAATAAGATGGACCGGCCCAGCACGCACATGACCCGCGGTTGGGTTTGCGTTTCGGAGCCGGCTCCGGCTGCCATCAACTGATCCGAAACGGCCCGGGAAAACAGTCCAGGGCGTTCAATTTCGATCTCTGAAACATTCAGGCGAGACCGTTATCCCCCGGCCTCGCCTTTGTTTTGTTCAGCGATTGAAATGCAAAAAGGCGGCGGATCCGCGATCCGCCGCCTTTGCCAACTCCGTTCACGTGTCTCGCGGGAAACGGAGGAGTTCCTGACGCCTGATCCTAAGATCAGGCCTAAACGGTGCGCTTTCCAACGCAGATGGATTGATTCAATCCAGAATCAGCGTGATCTAAAGTCCAGCCAGGTATTGCGCCGGATCGACCGGAGTCGAGCCTTTGCGCAATTCGAAATGGAGCTGCGGCGAAGCGACATTGCCGCTTTGACCGGACTTGGCGATCGTCTGTCCGCGCTTGACCGTGTCGCCGCGTTTGACCTCGATATCGCTATTATTGGCATAGGCCGTGACGAAACCGTTCGGATGCCGGATCAAGACCAGATTGCCATAGCCCTTGAGCTCGCTGCCCGCATAAGCAACGACGCCTGCTTCGGCCGCCTTGACCGATGTCCCTTCCGGCACGGCGATGTTGATGCCGTCATTGCCGCCGGCCTTGAACCCTTGAATCACGCGGCCATGCGCCGGCCAGCGAAATTCCGGATTGGCATTATCGGATGCCGCGGCCGTCTCGATCGTTTTTTCGGCATGCAGGCTCGACGTCGGCATGGAGTCGATAGCCTTGTGAGCCTCTGAAGGCGTATCCGCCTTTGCCGTTTTGATCGGCTCGGACTTCACGACCTCGGCGGGTTTTTTCGCCTGGTCTTTCATCGCCATTTTATGATCAGGCTGTTTCGCAGCCATTTTGGCGATGATCTTGTCCTTTTCCTTATCCCGGCCGTGCTTTGCTTCCTCTTTGGCAGCGAGGCGTTTCTCGGCCTTGGTGACGGGCTCGGCACCCCTTACGAATTTCAGCTTTTCGGCGCGGCCGGCCGGCGCGGCGCCGCTCGATGCCGCGAGCGCGGCATTATAGACGGGGATGATGAGCCTGGTGCCTGGCCTGATTTCGGAGGCGCTGGCAAATCCATTGGTATGGACGATGGCGTCGCGCGGAATGCCATAGCGGTTGGCAATCGTTTCGGCGGTTTCGCCATTGGCGACGACGACCGGCGTTCCGCCCGTGGCGGACCAGCCGGCCATGCTGTTGCGGCCGACGGAGCCGGTCATATCGGAATGAGAGGCGCCTTCAGACCGGGCAAGCTGAGGGCTCCGATGGGCCGGCGCGCTATAATTCGCACTGGATCCAGCCGAGGCCAGCGGCCGCGATTGGATCGAGCCCGAATTCGAATAACCCGAATTCGAATAAGGCGCGGGATTGGTGGTGCCCGTCGCACCGCGATCGACACGCGAAGACGACGTCTTGAAGGGATTACCAAGGGCGTCGCCATCATCACCGCCGCCGAAACGGCCTGAATCGGCACAACCCGCAAGCAGACTGGCGCCAAACCCAGCCAGAACCAAGCGAAAGACGACGCGACCCCTGGGACTCGTAAGCACCTTACTCATAACGCAACCCACCAAACTCAGCCGGAACTTCGGCATTAAGGCGGATGCGAGTTAAGGGAGGGTTTAAGATGAACAAGCGTTCAAGAAAAAATCTACAATATTAATCTTGACCTCGACACTGTTTGACTGAGTGTCGCAGATTTGATCAAAATTTATTTGTTAAAACAAAGACATCAAGAGAATCGCGATTACAAAGCCCGGGCAAGCCCCGGCAAAATGGCCTGCATCCGGCATGGCGCGATGCATGTCATCTCCGCCTCGCTGCCGCTGCGCATAAGCTTGACCAGCTGCTGGCGGACCGGCGCTTCAGGGTCCTGCTGGGCGAAGACGAGGATACCGCCGTCCTCCAGCAAAGGGATAAACGCCTCCGGTCCCGCATCGAGGCGCCCTTCGACGAAAATCCGATCGAACGCCCCAACCTCCGGCGGGATCGACAGTCCGTCGCCCCAGACCACACCGGCATTATCGATTCCCATCTGCCCGAGCCTTGAACGGGCCTCCGTCGCGAGGCTTTGAAAGCGTTCGAGCGAAATCACTTCGCCCGCGAGCTGCGCCAGGATCGCCGCCGTATAGCCGGTGCCCGCGCCGACCTCGAGGACGCGATGGTGCTTTGCAAGGTCGAGCGCTTCCATCATCTGCGCGACGAGGCCGGGCTCGGAGATCGTCTGCCCGCAACCGATCGGCAGAGAGACATCCTTTTGCGCAAGATCGGCATAGCGATGCGGTACGAAGAGCGCGCGCGGCACGAGTTCGAGCGTCCGCAAGACGGCCAGATCCTGGATGCCGCGGGCGCGCAGGCGCATGTGAAAGGCCGCGCGTTCCTCGGCGTTCGAGACCTCCTCGCCGAGAAAATCAAACAGGGTCGGCGGCGCGGCGGACATTGATCGCGGTTTCCTTAGGGTCGAGACCCGAATGGAACGGCGCGCGTCCTTCTCCCTGTGGGAGAAGGTGCCGAGCGAAGCGAGGCGGATGAGGGGTTACGATCTCCATCGTCTGAGAGCGTAACCCCTCACCCGGTTGGCTTCTCCAACCACCCTCTCCCACAGGGAGAGGGTTCGTGCACACCGATTCTACACTAGCATATCTCGCCTGCGGCGAGCACATCATCCGATCATGCGCCGCGTGAATTAAAAACCTGCGTATAGCGCGCAATCGACGCCTCGTCGGTCATATTGATGCGCAGCGGCGTGACCGAGATCCGGTTCGAGCGCAAGGCTTCAAGATCGGTACCTGCGCCGACAGCCGACGTAAACCGCTCGAAGGCAATCCAATAATAGGGATTGCCGCGCCCGTCATGGCGCGGCTCGATCTTCATCGTCTGCGCGTCGCGCCGCCCCTGCACGGTGACGGATGTACCTTCGACCTTATCCGCCGGACAATCGGGGAAATTGATATTGATGAATGTATTCGGATCAATGCCGGCCTTCAGGATCTGCTTGATGAGACCCGGCGCGTGTTTCTCCGCGCAGTCCCATTGCTCCGTCGTGGTCTGATCCTCGTGATGCCCATAGGCTTGCGAGAGAGCGATCGACGGGATGCCGAGGAACGTGCCTTCCATCGCGCCCGCGATCGTGCCGGAATAGGAAACGTCTTCTGCTATATTATGGCCGCGGTTCACGCCCGACAGCACAAGGTCCGGCGGATTGTCGAGCATGAGCGAGCGCACGCCCATGATGACGCAATCGGTCGGCGTGCCCTTCACCGCGAAATGACGCGGCGAGATTTTGCGCAGCCGCAAAGGATCGTTGAGCGACAGCGAATGCGCGACGCCGGACTGGTCGGCCTCGGGGGCCACGACATAGACATCGTCCGACAGGATCTTCGCGATGCGCTCCAGCACGGCGAGGCCAGGGGCATGAATGCCGTCGTCATTGGTGACCAATATGCGCATCAAAGCTTCTCGATTTTCGTGATGCCGCCCATATAGGGCAGCAAGGCGTCAGGCACTGTGACGGAGCCGTCTTCGTTCTGATAATTTTCGAGCACGGCGACAAGCGCGCGGCCGACCGCGACGCCGGAACCGTTCAGCGTATGCACGAAGACCGTGTCCTTCTTGCCCTCGGGGCGGTAGCGGGCCTTCATGCGCCGCGCCTGGAAATCGCCGCAGACGGAGCAGGACGAAATCTCGCGATATTTGCCCTGCCCCGGCAACCAGACTTCGATGTCATAGGTCTTTTGCGAGGCAAAGCCCATGTCGCCGGTGCAGAGCGTCACGACGCGATAAGGCAGCTTGAGGCGCTTTAGCACTTCTTCGGCACAGCCGAGCATGCGCTCGTGCTCGGCCTGCGATTGCTCGGGCGTCGTAATCGAGACGAGTTCGACCTTGGTGAATTGATGCTGGCGGATCATGCCGCGCGTGTCGCGCCCGGCAGAGCCCGCCTCGGCGCGAAAGCAGGGCGTGCAGGCGGTGAGCCGCATCGGCAATTGCGTTTCGTCGAGGATCGATTCGCGTACGAGATTCGTGAGCGGCACTTCGGCTGTGGGGATGAGCCAATGTCTATCTGGATTGGTAGTGAGGTTAAACTCGTATTGAGCGCTAGGATCGCCAGCAGCTACATGTGTAAAGGCATCGACGCCCTCTCGACTAATAATTTCTGCTGCAGCACTAAACGACGCTATGACGGCGTGCTTGGCTTGCTGCTCGATAAACGCCCCAGAAGTTGCGAGGAATTGATCGTCGTAAAACTTCGGCAATTGCGCCGTGCCGAACATCGCCTCGTCCTTAACAAGGATCGGCGGGTTCACTTCCATATAGCCGTGATCGCCCGTGTGCAGATCGAGCATGAATTGCCCGAGCGCACGTTCAAGCCTAGCCAGCGGGCCCTTATTCACGACGAAACGCGCGCCGGACAATTTCGCCGCGGTTTCGAAATCCATCAGCCCCAAGCCTTCGCCGATTTCGAAATGCTCCTTTGGCTGAAACGCGAATTGCGGGATCTCCCCGAACTTGCGCAGCTCGGGATTGTCGTTCTCGTCATGCCCGAAAGGCACATCGGGCAGAGGCGTATTCGGGATTTCAGAGAGCTTTTTGTCGAGCGCTTCGATCGCCGCGCGCTCTTCCGCCTCGAAGGCCGGCAGCGCGTCCTTCAGATCTGCGACCTCGGCTTTCAGGGCATCGGCCTTGGCCATGTCCTTCGCCTTCATGGCCGCGCCGATTTCTTTCGACGCTGCGTTGCGGCGCTCCTGCGCCGCCTGGCTTTTGGCGATGGCCGCGCGGCGCGTGTCGTCCAGCGCGAGAAGCGCATCGGCGAGCGGATCTAGCCCGCGCCTTTTGCGGCCTTCGTCGAAGAGGGCTTTGTTCTCGCGGATCCATTTGATGTCGTACATAGCAGCAGCATAAGGCTCGCTTGAACCCTCTCCCAGAGGGAGAGGGTGGTCGGCGTAGCCGACCGGGTGAGGGGTTAGGTTCTCCATATAAGAGAAACCTATTTGAAGCATCCCAGTGGGGTACGTTCATGGTGAGGATCGTAACCCCTCACCCGGCTGCTTCGCAGCCACCCTCTCCCTCTGGGAGAGGGTTTAAGTCCCGCCGGCTTCGGCTTGTTCCTGAGCGCGTTTCTTCTCGATCATCGCGACGGCGACGATCGACGCCTCGTAGAGGAGCAGAGCCGGAACGGCAAGCGCCAACATGGAGAAGATGTCGGGCGGCGTCAGCAAAGCCGCGACGATGAAGCAAAGAACCACCGCATAGCGCCTTTGCGCCCGCAGAAATGCCGCGTCGATGATGCCGACCCGGCCCAGGAGCGTCAGGACTACCGGGAGCTGGAAGGTGATCCCGAAGGCGAAGATCAAGGTCATGATCAAGGAAAGATATTCGCTGACGCGCGGCAGAAGCTCGATCTGCGCCTTGCCGGGCTCTTTCGCCTGCTGCATGCCGATGAAAAAGCTCAAGAGATTCGGCATGACGACGAAATAAACGAGCAGCGCGCCAAGCGCGAAGAAAAAAGGCGTCGCGAAAAGATAAGGCGCGAAGGCGCTGCGCTCGTGCCGATAGAGGCCCGGCGCCACGAAAGCATAGATCTGCGCGAAAATGATTGGACAGGACAGGTAGGCGGCGGAGAAAACCGCGACCTTGATCTGGGTGAAGAAATACTCCTGCGGCGCCGTATAGATCAGCTTCGCGTCGGGGCCGGCCACATGTTCGAAGGGCACAAGAAGAAGATTGTAAATATCCCTGGCGAAATAGAAACAAATGGCGAACATGATGAGGAAAGCGAGCAAGGCCTTGATGAGCCGCGCCCGGAGCTCGATCAGATGATCGATCAAAGGGGCGCGCGTGGCCTCGATATCGGCGTCGGTCATGATTGCAGGTTCACAGAAGCTTGGTCATGGCGCGGCCGGCGGCGACGCCTTGACCATTTCGGGCTCTTGCGAGAGCTCCTTGGCGACCGGCAGCTCGACCTCGACCGGCGGGCCTTTCATCGGGCCTTCGGCGGGGAGTTCGGCGGCCTGCGGCGGCAACATAAGCTCGGCCGGCACAGGGGTAGATGACACGGGCGGCATTGGCTCGGACTGCATCGACGTGGCCTTGGGCGCTTCTAAGGCTTTGACGGCCTCGGTCATCTGGCTTTTGACCTCGCGGATCGGGTCATAGCTAACGTTCACCCGCGCGGCCTCCGCCAATTTCTGGGCTTCGGCCTTGATATCCGCCATGTCGGCCTCGTGCATGGCATCCATGAATTGTTTTTGGAAATCCGCCGACATGCGGCGCAATTTGGCGACGGCCTGGCCGACCTGCCGCAATACGCGCGGCAATTCCTTCGGCCCGATGACGACCAGCGCCACGATCCCGATGATGAAGAGTTTGCCGACGTCGAAATCGAACATGGATGTGACGCTAACCGGGCTTAGAGCAGCGGACGTTCATATCGAACGGTCCGGAGCTTAAGTCTTTTAATCGCATCGGATTAATCCGAAAACCGCTTCGCACTTTTCGGTCCGATGCTTTAGCCGACCTTATGCGTCTCCGAAATCTTGCTGGCCTCGGGTGCTTGCTGATGATCGAGGCTGCGCATCGGCTCAGGCGTGCGCGCCTGCTCGGTGCTACCGGCCTCTTCGTCGCTCAAGCCCTTCTTGAAGGACTTAATGCCCTTGGCGACATCACCCATGATGTCCGAGATCTTGCCCTTGCCTCCGAAGACAAGCAGGACAACGGCACCGACGATGATCCAATGCCAAATCGAAAAACTTCCCATGGCGGACCTTCCAATTGGCGAGACGCCCTTGCGCCCAGATTACGTGCCCACAAACTATGCTCGGCACCCTGGAAAAACAAGCAGAAGCACGGTTCTTTGACGAACCGGGGTCGATTTTAGGTAAGGAGCACCGATTCGGCCGTAAAATGCCGCAGCTTTCCACTATCTAGGCATAAGGCCGTTTTCTACACGGCATAAATGATGCTACAGACCCGGCCAGAGATGAGTCCCAACCGGCCACGAGGATGAAATGCCGCTTCGCGCCTTCCATTGCAATGATTGCGAGAACGAGTTCGAAACCCTTGTCCGTTCCTCGGACGTCGAGGTTCCCACCTGCCCGGCTTGCAACAGTGCAAACCTCCAGCAGGAAATGTCGAAAATCTGCGGCAACATCACATATCCGGCCATTGCCAAGTCCTGGCGCCGCGCCGCCTATGCGGAAGGCCATATGTGCAATGTCGACAATAAGGAACTGAAAGCCCTCGGCGCCAAGCCCATCAAGAAATAGAGCCGCAAGACATAAGGCGAGCCGCCTTCGCGCCCCCGGACGGCTCAGCCTCTGTTAAAATATCTCGAGACATAATTGGCGAGGCTCGCGGCATAGGTCCGGCTGCCCGGCTTGACCACATGCCGCGTCACCTCGGTCTGCTGTTGCCCTTCGCTGGACTGAGGCGGCCGCTTGTCGGAGCGCTTATCCGGACCTTCTCCCGATTCCTCCGGCGCATTGCCTTCGAGGATCGTGAATCTGTTCCAGCTTCGTACGATCAGCCCGCTGATGTCGTCCATCATCGCGAAAAAGGCGGGGACGAAGAGCAAGGACAGAAGCGTCGATACGATCAGGCCGCCAATCACCGCGATCGCCATAGGCGAGCGGAACTCGCCGCCGGCACCGATCGCGAGAGCCGAGGGCGCCATGCCGGCGACCATGGCGACCGTCGTCATGATGATCGGCCGCGCCCGCTTCTTGCCCGCTTCCACGATGGCCAAGGTGCGGTCCATGCCGCTGGCAATCGCCTCGATCGTAAAATCGACGAGCATGATCGCGTTTTTCGTGACGATGCCCATCAGCATCAATATGCCGATGATGACCGGCATCGAAAGCGGTCGTCCGGTGACGAGCAGACCCAGGATCGCGCCGCCGATTGAGAGCGGCAGCGAAAACAGAATGGTCACCGGCTGGAGGAAACTGCCAAACAGCAGGACGAGCACGGAATAGACCATCATCAGGCCGTCGCGCATGGCATCGGCGAAGCCGCCGAAAAGCTCGGCCATGGTTTCGGCGTCGCCGGCCTGCTTGACGCTAATGCCTGGCGGCAATTGCTTCATGATCGGCAGGTCGTAGATGGCAGTGATCGCATCGCCCAAAGCGGAATTGCCGACAAGATCAGCCTGTAATGTCGCCTGCCGCTCACGGTCGAAGCGTGCAATGCTGATCGGCCCCTGGCTCAATTCGATATTGGCGATCGATTGCAGCGGAATGCTGCCGCCGGAGCCCGTCGGCACGCGGAGATTGCCCAAAACCTGCCGGTCTGTGCGGGCGTTTTCTGCGAGCTGGACCCTAATCGGCACCAATTGATTGCCGGTGTTGAACTTCGCCAGAGCCGGACCGAAATCGCCAATCGTCGCGATGCGCAGCGTTTCAGACAGGCCTTCCGTCGAAACGCCGATGCGGGCCGCGAGATCGCGCTTCGGCTTGATCAAGAGTTCCGGACGATCGAGCGACGTCGCCGCGACGACATTGGTGACGAGCGGGATCGTGCGCATGCGCGCTGCCAATTCCGCCGCGAAATTCGAAACCGTGGCGCCGTCGGCGCCGGTCACGATCAGCGAGACCGGCCGCTGACCATTGTCGTCCAGGAACCAATAATGGATGTCCGGCACATCTTCGAGTTCTTTGCCGATCGCGAGTTCAAGCTGATGCACGCTTTGGCTGCGTTGCGTCTTCGGCGTGTAATTGATGACGAGCGCGGCTTTTCGGACTTCCATGGTCGAAGGCGGAATCCGGCCGCCGTCGATGAAGACGCTTTGGATTTCCGGCCGCGTTTTCAAGTGCGTGACAATGTTCTCCGTCACCCTCTGCGTGTCGGAGAGCTGCGCGCCGGCCGGCAGCTCGACGGCGAGAAGCGAGCGCGCCGTATCCTGCGCCGGCAGAAAATTCGACGGCAGAAGTTTCGTGCTGAGAATCGAGAGCACGAACAGCACGAGACCGATCAAGACTGTAAGATAGCGATGCTCGATCGACCATTGGACGAGACGCCCGTAACGCTGGACGATCGGGCCCTCTTCGACTTCCGCCTTTTGATGGCGGGTGAGGAAATAGGCGGCCAGCATCGGGGTGATGAGGCGCGCCGCAAGCAGGGAGAACAGCACTTCCGCCGAAACGGTCAGGCCGAATTGTTTGAAGAACTGCCCGGCAATGCTGCCCATGAAGCTCACCGGCGCGAAGACCGCGACGATGGTCAGGCTGATTGCGATGACGGCGAGGCCAATTTCGTCGGCTGCGTCTATCGCCGCCTGATAGGGCGTCTTTCCCATCCTGATGTGGCGCACGATATTTTCGATTTCGACGATCGCATCGTCGACGAGAATACCCGTGGCGAGCGTGATCGCGAGCAGGCTCACCATGTTGAGCGAGAAGCCGAGTACATCCATGACCCAGAAGGCCGGCATGATCGACAAAGGCAGCGCGATCGCGGCGATCACGGTTGCGCGCAGATCGCGCAGGAAGATAAAGACCACGATGACGGCGAGCGCAGCGCCTTCAAAGAGGGTGCTCATCGCCGATTCATAGTTGCCGAGCGTATATTCGACCGAGGTATCGATGCGCTTCAAATCGACGTCCGGATTGGACGCTTTGATCTCGTCCAAGACCTTCGACACGTTTTCCGCGACTGTGACATCGCTCGCGCCCTTCGAACGCAGAACGCTGAAGGCGACGATGGGCTTGCCGTCGAGGCGTGCGAAGGTGCGGGGCTCCGCGATCGTATCCGTGACGGTGCCAAGATCGTCGAGGCGGATTTCGCCACCCTTCGGCAGGCTGATCATCGTGCCGGCCAATTCAGCCAGCGTGCGGGCGCCGGCCAATGTCCGGATGGTCTGATCCGTGCCGCCGAGTTCGGCGCGGCCTCCGGCAAGATCGATGCTATTGCCGCGCAGCCGCCGGCTGACGTCGGCTGCGGTAAGACCAACGGCCTGCAGCTTATCCGGATCGAGCGAGACGAGAATTTCGCGATCGACGCCGCCGATGCGCTGGACCTGGCCGACGCCGCGCGCGCCTTGCAGCTTGCGTTTGACGACGTCGTCGACGAAGAACGACAATTGCTCCGGCGTCTTGCCGGCCGCAATCGCGGCGTAGGTGACGATCGGCAGGCCGACAATATCGACGCGCTGGATCAAGGGCTCGTCGATGTTGCGCGAGAGATTGCCTCTGATCCGCGTGATCGCGTCCTTGATATCGTTCAGCGCGCGGTCGGTATTGGTCTCGAGCCGGAACATGATGACCGTCGCCGAGACGCCGTCCGTCACCGTCGAGGTAATGTGGCGCACGCCTTCGACGCCCGACACGGCGTCTTCGACGGTTTTCGTGACCTGAGATTCAAGCTCGGCCGGCGCCGCGCCAAATTGCGTAATGATGACGGAGATCACCGGCAGATCGACGTTCGGCAGGCGCGTGATCGGCAATTTGTTGAAGCTGGCCCAGCCGAGCGCGAGCAGAACCAGGCCAAAGACGACGGCTGGAAGCGGCCGCTTGATCGACCAAGCTGAAATATTGACCGCCATTAGCGCCGCCTTTGGTCTTGTTCGTCGATCGGCCTTGTCGTCACTTCATCGCCATCGCGCAGCGAGGTGCCGGCATGCGCTACGACGAGATCGCCGACCCGGACGCCTTCGCGGATTTCGACATTATGATCGGAATAGAGCCCAAGCCGGACGCGATGCGTCTCGATGATATGGCCGTGCACGATCTGCACGCTGACGCCGTCGCTGCCATGCAAAACGGCCGAGCGCGGGACGGAGACCCCGCAACTGCGGCTCGTATCGATGCTCGCCCGAGCGAACCCCCCGGCGCGCAGCGGAAAATCGGGTGAAACCGAGAGCCTCACATGGCCCATGTGGGAAACCGGATCGATTTCGGCGGCGACGAGCCGGACGCGCCCGCTGACCTCGCCTTGCTCGACTTTGATCGAAGCCGTCTGTCCCTCGGCGATTTCGGCGACATAGAGACCGGGTACTTCGGCATCGACCTCGATGACACTGTCGGCAGCGATCTGGAACAAGGGATCGCCGCGCGGCGATGACACGGCGCCAATATCGGCCCGGCTCTTGATGATCGTGCCACCGGCGGGCGCATGCAGAAGAAACGAATTCGGCAGGCCGGGCATCCCCGGCGCGCCCTGCCCGGCTGCCGCGGGCTGGTTCGCATCCGTGGCGATCTTCGCGACACGGACCAAAGCCTGGTTGATGGTCACCTTGTCGCCCTCGGCCGCGAAAACCTCGGCGACCTGATAGCCTTCGAGATCCAGGGTCACGATGGCGGGAGTCCGAGGCACCAGAAAGCCGGTGACGGTCACGACCTTCGAAAAGCAGGCCTGGGTCGCGGACGTGACGAGGACGGTCGTGCTAGCAGCTGCTTCCTGCGTCGGCTCCTCGGCAAAAACCGGGCTCGAAAGAACGCCCGCGATAAGGATCGCGAGCACATCTCGACGCAACGGCAAACCCAAACAAATCATCAGAAAACCATGTAAGCGTAAGCTGAAAAGGGACAGGGATACCGGCGCCAAACTAAAGCAATTTGCCATTCGCTCAAGAGAGCGCCTCAAACAGGTGCTGGGAAGCCGGGATTTTATCACGGAAGCTCTCGCAAAACCCGAAAACCGTTCGTGTAATAGCGCACATTCGCATCGTAGAGAAAACGCGAGGACGAGCGTGCCGGTCCGACTGCTGCTGCCGCGAATGAAAAAGCCGTCTCTTCATCGAGGATCGATCCGCTCGGCGGAAAATCTATGTGCGGACACAGGCCCGAAACCATTCTGAGAAATGCGAAAAAAGCCCGCACTCCTTATCACCCGCTCCTCGCTGCGTCCATGCGCAGCGAGCGAACCTGAAAGTCCTAGGTCTTTTGCCTGCGATAAGACGGCAAGATCGGTCCTTCTTCCTCATTGATGCTTTACATCCAAGCCAGAGCCGATAGTTTAGTGCGGCGCGAAGCACCATGGTATCGCAACCGCGCCGTGATTCCCGCTGTTATCCTCCTCTTGTTTTAAGATCGATGGAGGGTGTGCATCGGCGCATTTATTGGAATGGCAAAGTGAAAAGATAAGGGACGAATTTTGCGACCGAGGCTTACGCATCGTGGCGCGAAAATAATATCGTCCGATCATCACTCGAACCGAGGCGTCCGCATTTCGGCCTGCCCTTTTTCAAGACTGTATCTTTAAAAAGGACATTGCCGCACCGGAGCCGTCGATCAGGATAGAACGTCCATGAGCCAATCCTCCGACGTCGCTTCTCGCCGCATCCTTTGCGTCTTCCCCCGTTATGTGCCGTCGTTTGGAACCTTCGAATATGCCTATGCGCTGGCCGATGGCGTCCAGGCTTTCATGCCGCCTCAGGGCCTTCTCATCATAGCCGCGACTCTGCCGAAACATTGGGAGGCACGCTTCGTCGACGAAAATATGACGCGCGCCACGGATGAGGATTTCATTTGGGCCGATGCGGTTTTCGTCAGCGGTATGCACATTCAACGCCGGCAGGTCGACGACATTTGCCGCCGCGCCCACGCGCATGACAAGGTTACAGTATTGGGCGGCCCCTCGGTCTCGGCCTGCCCCGAATATTATTCGAGCTATGATTATCTGCATGTCGGCGAACTCGGCGATGCGACCGAGGAGCTGATTGCGATTCTTGCCAAGGACACGGCAAGGCCTCCACATCAAGTGGTCCTGGCGACAAGGGTGCGGCGCGATCTCTGCGATTTCCCCATCCCCGCCTATGAGCTCGCCGATATTCCGCATTATTTTCTGGGCACCATCCAGTTTTCGAGCGGCTGTCCCTATACCTGCGAATTCTGCGACATCCCCGGCCTCTATGGCCGCGTGCCGCGGCTGAAGAGGCCCGAGCAGGTGGTCGCCGAACTCGACAAGCTCGTTGCCTGCGGCGTGGCGGGTTCAGTCTATTTCGTCGACGATAATTTCGTCGCGAACCGCCGCGCGCTGCAGGGTCTCCTGCCGCATCTTGTCGAATGGCAGAAGCGCAACGGTTATTCGATCAGCCTCGCCTGCGAAGCCACGTTGAATATTGCCCGGTCTCCCGAAATCCTGCAGCTGATGAAGGAAGCAGCCTTCATCACGATCTTCTGCGGCATCGAAACGCCCGATCCGGACTCGCTCGTCGCGATCGACAAAGAACATAACATGCATCTGCCGATCCTCGATGCGATCCGCGCGATCAACGATCACGGCATGGAAGTGGTCTCGGGTATCATACTCGGCCTCGACACGGATACGCCGGAGACGGGCGGCAAGCTTTTCGACTTCATCGAAAAATCCAAGATCGCGATGGCGACGATCAATCTGCTGCAGGCCCTGCCCCGCACGCCGCTCTGGGACCGGCTCACGCGCGAAGATCGCCTTCGCCACGACGAAGATCTCGAGTCGAATGTGGCGTTCCGCATGCCTTATGACTCGGTCCTGGCCATGTGGCGCGACTGCATGGCGAGGGCCTATGAACCAAAGACGCTTTTCTCGCGCTACGAACATTTCGCCAGCGCCACTTATGTGAACCGTCTGAAGCGGCCCTGGAGCCGCCAGCGGCTGTCGCCGGGCAATATCCGCAAGGGACTGCGCATTCTTTCAAATATCTTCTGGAAGATCGGCTTGCGCGGCGATTATCGGCGCGTCTTTTGGGGCTTCGCGCTGCGCCGCCTGATCCGCGGCCAGATCGAGCCGATCATCTCCGTCAGCCTTGTCGCGCATCATCTCATCATGTTCGCCCGGGATGCTACGACCGGACGCGGCAATGCCTCGCATTATTCGGCCAAGATGCGCATCTTGGAATTGGAAGCGCCGGCGACAGCCGCCGAATAGCAGTCAATGATGTGGCCGCCGCCCGCTTACTTCTGTCCCTCAAGCGGCACGGGCCGCACCGGATCGCCTTCGCGCAAAAAGGCGCCGGCCCGCGCGACGACGATCTCGCCGGCGACGAGGCCTTCTTGAATCTGCGCATCCTTGCCGGACAGCGGACCTATTTTGACGAGCTTCGTCTCGACATGATTATTGCGCACGACCTGCACGACCGAACCTTGCGGGCCATAGAGGATCGACGACAGCGGAATGGTCGCGCCGCAGACGCGCACCGTATCGATCGAGGCTTTGGCGAACATGCCAAGCCTGACGCCGCTCTTGCTGCGCAATTGAATCCGCGCGCTTGAGGATTGCGTCAGCGGATCGACCTGCGGCTCGATGAGCCGCACTGTGCCTGCGAGTTCCGTCCCGTCGAGCGCCTCGATCCGCGCCGTCTGGCCGGGTTTGATTTTCGCGGCTTCGGTCAAGGCGACTTGAACGACGAGTTCGAAATCGCCATCGCGGATGATCCGAAACAGCGGATCGCCGCGCGACGAGGCGGGCATGCCGATCGCCAGGGTTTTGTGGAGGACCGTCCCTGTCGCAGGCGCCGAGACCGTCACATTATTGGGGCCCGCCGAAATATATTCGGGGCGCACAAGTTGCGCCAAAGCTTGGCCGGAAGTGACCGACGCGCCATCTTCGACAAGCACCTTCGAAATCTTCAGGCCTTCGACGTCGGGACGCACGAGAACCTCTTCCCGCGCCTCAATATGGCCAGTCAATTGAATGCTATCGACGAAACAGGCGCTCTTCGCTTTGATGGTGCTGACCGCCATGCCCTGCGGCTCGGCGGCCCTCGCCTGCACGACAAGGCAAATGCTGGATACGAAAAGACAAAGGAAAATCGAAAAACCGGCGCGTCGCGCCAGCGAAATCGGTTCTCTGCAAAAAAGATTCATGATGCCGGCTCGGACCCGGGCGCCCAACGCGGCGCCCGCATAACTTGTCTCATCTTGTCTACCGCAGGACAAGTGCACCTTTTTAAGGCCGGCCGGACGCGCGCGGCACGGTGCGATTACCCACCGTGCCATGCGCGTAAACGTCAGAGTCCAAAGCAGGCATTGATCGATTTTTCAAATTCCGGCGGCGGCGCGACCATCTTTTCCGGGCGGCCGCGGCCGAGTGCGCCGGTCGAGCGGGCGCGCAGATAAATATAGATCGGGTCGAGATAGCACATGACGTTTTTATTCTCGCCGAAGCTCGGCATCACGAGATCGTTCGAGGTATTGACGTCCTTTTTGCCTTGAATGACCGTCGCCGTGAAATCCGCATAGCTGAGCGTCTTCAGCGCGTCGACGAGCGATGGCGCGTAGCTTGATCCCAAGCCGTCAGGACCATGGCATGCGAGGCAGTTCGCACCATACTGCACGAAGCCGACGTTGGTGTACCAGTCAACGGTACCGTCTTTGGCGATGTTATAGGTGGGTGTACCGGATGCATCCATATATTCGCCATTGGTATTGCTAACGGCTTTGGGATCGCCCGGCGGATCGGCGATCGCCACCGTGCTCGACAGCATCAAAATACCCGCGAGCGCGAAAACGACGTGCGAAACAGAGTTCATGACTTCCGTCCATCCTTGGGTCCCGCTCCCTTTTTATACTGCGAAATGCGGAACGGCTTCCTGTTGAAGCGCCTGAGCTCATATCGATTGGCGCTCATAGCGGTTTGAATATAGGGCGCAGTTTTTGGAAGAAACGATTGGCTAATCTTTCGCCATCGCAAGGGTTCCTTTTGCAAAATCTATTAGCTTGGATCCAGCCCGATGCGCTAGTTAGAAATGTTTTATGATTATCATATTCCTGATATATTTCATGACTTCACATAAAATTTATGATGGCCCAGACGACATCGCGGAACCGCGGCCTAGTTATGCAAAGGAGCAGCTCACGGCCTCGTCGGCAGCAAACCATCTTCGTCCATAGCCGCAGCGCGGTAGCCAGCTCTCACGAACCATTTCCTTGGAGAAGGTCCATGAAAATTCGAGCTGATAAGAGACTATGGATCGGACTAGCCCTTTTATCCGGGTTTGCCGGTGGCGGCATTGCTCTCGCCCAGGCACCCCGCGGCGTCAGCAGTTATATGCCCGTCGACATCAAGGAATCCTTTCAGACGATCATGACGCGGCTGAAAGGCGAGAAAGCTGAAGTCGAGAAAGAACATACGGCACTCCTGAATGAGCGTTACGATCTGTCCGACCGGCCTGCGCCGGGCGTCACGATGGATCGCAAGAAACCCATTCAAGAAGGCGTTCGCGTCAAGCTTCCCGCGGGAGCGACCTGGGACCAGCTCGCGAGCATGACGCCGGAGCATATCCGCGACGAAAATTTATTCCCCAAAGGCTTCTACCCGCTGCCGCATCCGAAACATTCGGAAGGCGGTTTCGTGTTTCCACATTTCGTGATCGATGAAATAAACCGTCAGGAAAAGCGCGATCTCACCCGTTTCGACATAGACTATGACCTGCCGGATCAATTCCTGCCGGAGTTCCCTCCGGCCATGTATCTCAATCAGCGCACGGACCTTGGCGACGTCTCGCAAGGCAAGCTCGTCACGATCAACAATTATTATGAACTCTTCAACGGCATTCTGCCGCCGAAGCAGATCGAGGGATTGCGGCTTCTCGTAACGCCGTTTCCACAGCAGCAGTTCAACGAGACCGAAGACCGCCGCTCGGAAGAGCCAAGCCGGGGTGCCGCATGCTTCGATTGCCACTCGAATGGCCACACCAACAAGGCGACGCATCTCGCGCCCGATGCGCGTCCGCAGGAAGCCCGCCATCGTATCGTCACCCCGTCTCTGCGCGGCGTTCAGATCCAGCGGCTGTTCGGTTCACAGCGCGCCCTCAAGACCGTTGAGGATTTCACCCAATTCGAGCAGGCTGGAGCCTATTTCGACGGCGACCACGTGATCGCAGCAAAGAAGGGCATGAACCCGCTCGACCGAATCAATCAGGTCGATCTGATGGCGGAATTCCAGGAGGAGCTCGGTTTCCCGCCGGCGCCGAAACTTGACGTGTTCGGCAAGCTCGATCCGGCGAAGGCGACACCCGCGGAGCTACGCGGGCAGGACCTCTTCTTCGGCAAGGGTCGATGCGGCACCTGTCATACCGCCCCCTATTACACCGACAATCTCATGCACGATCTGCAGACAGAGCGCTTCTTCAAGCCGGTCATGATCAACGGATTGTGGGAGACCGGCGACGGTGCCATCAAGACCTTCCCACTGCGGGGCATCAAGGACTCGCCACCCTATCTGCATGATGGGCGCCTGTTGACCCTCGACGATACGGTGGAGTTCTTCAACCTCGTCCTCGGCACGAAATTGGAACCGCCGGAAAAGCAGGACCTCGTGGCCTTTCTCCGCACCCTTTGAGGTGCGGACCTCGAGAGGTTCATGGCCATAGCGCCATGAACCTTCGCACCTGAAACCGATAGCCCGGCAGTCGATGCGTCTGATCGAACGGGATCACGGGGGAACGAAAGCGCCCCAGTTTCGCCGCATGGTCGAGAAAAGTCGGACCATTGCGGGGGAAAGTCGAGGAAAATCAAAACTGGCTAAGAGAGGATGGAGGCCTCGCCCGGAATCGAACCGGGGTGCAAGGATTTGCAGTCCTCTGCGTAACCACTCCGCCACGAGGCCTCTAGCGCCGTAGGCCTGAAGCCGCGCGCGACAGGGCTATAGCAAAGGAAGGCCGCCCGTCGCAAGGAATGCTTCACATCTATCCCGCGGCAAGATGGTCGGGCACCCCATTTCCTATGGGCTTGTTTTCACGCAAGATCCGATCCGGAGCGCTTGGCGTTTTTCGGGGGGCAGGCCATAAATGCCGCTTTGCAAAGCCGGCGGCTCCTTGCTATATGCCGCCCACCGCATGCGTGCGTGATCCCTGATAGCTCAGCTGGTAGAGCAATCGACTGTTAATCGATCGGTCGCAGGTTCGAGTCCTGCTCAGGGAGCCAGTTAACTCTCCTAACAATCTGATATTAGTGATAATTCAGGCAGTCAGCCACGGCCGCGCGGCGCGATGGCGGAGGCCGTTGATGGCTCCGCGTAGAGCTCTATCCCTTGGCGCGCCGCAATCGCAGGATTCCGCTTGTTGACCGCGTTCAGTCGGCCAGGCATCCGGCTTCGAACGAGCTTACTTCGTTTCATCAATAATGAGTGGCGGCGCCGGCGAAGCGATAGGCGCCTCGTCACCCGTTAGAGACTCCCTCAAATCAGCGAGCGCTTTGTCTATTTCGCCGCGATGCGCTTCGAGATGGGCAATCTGGGCCGCGATTATTTCCGGGGGAAGTGCACGGGCTAAATCTTGGATGCTGACGGTGTCTTTTACCGAGTCAATAAAGTCGCAGATCTCGGTCAGTGTGAAACCAAGGCTTTTCCCTTTGATCACAATCTCAAGGCGGCGGCAGTCCTGCGCCGTGTAAAATCGCGTGGAACCGCGACGCGCGGGCCGAAGCAAACCTCGATCTTCGTAGAAACGCAATGTACGCAAGCTGAGGTTATAAATTTTGGCTAGTTTTCTAATCGATAATGGCTGCCGACGATCTTCAGGCTCTCCACCAGTTCCGCCTGCATCATTGCCCGAAACATCACCATAATTTCGACTGGAAGCGCTCATCTCCCTGCCATGCCGAAACGAGCTAGTTTATTCAAAATATCATTTCTATTCAATGACATATGAATTACATACTCACCCGAATTGATGAATTTAAACGCAATTTTGAGCCTTTGAGTAAGCCGGACTGCCGATCTGGCGCCGCCCGATGCGCAAGCGTGCGTTAAGCATCAGCCCGCGCCAAAGTTCCCGCCCGACCTAAACGAGCGAAACAGGCCGATCCGCCTAAATGTGGAATCTCTCTTTAATTCGGTGAACCGCACGCAACAGGCCGCGCCGCCTCTAAGGGCAAATGCGCTTTCACCGGCAGTCAAATACCGCATCGCCGCCAATATGATGCAAATTTATCACGCGCCTGTCGAATGCACCGACCCCGTGGATCCTAAGCGAGCCTTGAGAATTATCTCTTCGGAAGCACACGGAACCTTTCGGGGGATACCCATCATGAAACAGATTTTTCTTGCCGCCATCCTGGGCGGTCTGTCGACTGCGGCCTTTGCTGCGGACCTGCCGTCTCGCCATGCCCCGCCAGCCTTTGTCCCGCCGCCGCCGATCTTCACTTGGACAGGCGTCTATGTCGGTGGCCAGATTGGTTATGAATTCGGCCGCGATAATGCCTTTTCGGGCTTCGGTGGTTCGACTTCATCGCCGACCGGCGTCGTGGGGGGCGCGCATATCGGCTATAATTACCAGATCCAGCAGTTCGTTGTCGGCCTCGAGGGCGATGTGAACGGATCGAGCTATCGTGGCAGCGGAATCAATCCGCTCTTGGGAACGACCGTCACCACCAAGACTCCGATCGACGGGTCCGTTCGCGGCCGTGTCGGCGTGGCCTTCGACCGGGCCTTGTTCTATGCGACGGGCGGCGTCTCCTTCGCGTCGATCCAGAACAATTATGTGACCTTCCCCTTCGGCTCTTCGCAGATCACCTCCGGCCGCGTCGGCTGGACGGTCGGCGGCGGCGTCGAATATGCGGTCACCAACAATTGGTCGGTTCGCGCGGAATATCGTTACACCGACTACGGGCATCTGACCGACTCGCCGGTCTTTGGCCCGATCACGACGCATCACCAGACGGACAACCGCGTGCAGGTGGGCTTCAGCTATAAGTTCGATACTTATGCTCCGCCGGCGCCGGTGCTCGCCAAATACTGAGTTAAGTCTGAGTTCCTTTGGACGCTCGTTGAAAACTGCGTCGCATGCACCCGCCATCGACCTCCGGCTCTTTCCAAGCCGGAGGTTTTTTTGCCTCTGCCGGGCGAGTACCTTCGGGTTGCGAGCCAAGGGCGAGAAGAGCGAGCTAGGCATCGATCCCGGGCACGGCAAGCAGCCGCTGCCGCAGCGCCAGCCGCACAAGCTCGATATCCGAGGTGACGGAAAGCTTGCTCTTGATGAGATAGCGCGTATTGGCCACGGTTTTCGGGCTGACATGGAGCGTCTCGGCGATCTCGTCCGTGGTCTTTTCCGCCAGCAGCATGCGCAGCACTTCGAATTCGCGCGGCGTCAAAACGTCGAGCGCTTGCGGCTCGCCGGCGAGGCGGCTCAGGGCAAGCTCGTGATCGATATCCGGGCTCAAGGCAGTGCGGCCTTTCAGCACGTCGAAGACAGCGCTGAGAAGCGCTTCCGGCGGGCTGCTCTTGGTGACATAGCCTTTGGCCCCTGCCCGGATGGCCTGCACGGCATAAGCCACGTTCTGATGCATGGTGAAGACGAGAATCCGCGCTGCATGATCCCATTGCCGGATGCGTTTGACGGCCTCGATCCCGCTGAGGCCCGGCATCGTCAAATCCATGATGACAAGATCGGGCGTCGCCTCCTTGTATAGCCGATAGGCTTCCGCCCCATCGCCCGCTTCGGCGACGACCTGCAACCCCGGCTGCTTCTGCAGCAGCGATCGATATCCCTCGCGGACGATGGCGTGATCGTCGACGAGCATGATTTTCGTACGGGCTGCTGCCATCATGACGGACATCCCCCGCGCGCCATGCCCGGCGCCGGAATCACCGCATGCAAAATCAATCCGGTCGGCTGCCGCGCCTCGAAGCGCAATTTGCCGCCGAGCGCGGCAATGCGCTCGCGCATCCCGAGAAGGCCCATTCCGGACTTGCCCGCGAGGTCGATGCCGGTAGCCTTGCCATCATCGTCGATGACCATTTCGATTTCCTGCGCACCCTGCCCAGCATTTTCGGCGTCAGCCCCGCGCAAATAAAGATGCAAGCCGACCCGTGTCGCCTCGGCATGTTTCGCGGCATTGGTGATGGCTTCCTGCGCGATGCGATAGAGACTGGCGCCGAAGGGTGACGGCAAAGCGTCGAAGCCGCCGCGAACCTCGATTTCAAAGCGCGTCTTGCCCCGGCTGCGGCTATTCCAGCCGGCGACCAGGCTTTCAAGGCTCGACGTGAGGCCGAGTTCGTCCACATCGGGCGGGCGCAGCCTGATAAGCGCACCGCGCAGCGTTTCCATCATATGGGCGGCGGTGCGTGCAATGCTCTGACATTCGGGCAGAAGCGCCGGGCATTCCTCTTTCGCCGTCTGACCCGCCGAGGCCGCGACAGCCGAGATGGCGGCAAGGCATTGGCCGAATTCGTCGTGAAGCTCGCGCGCCAGATTGAGCCGTTCGTCGTCCTGAACCACGATCAATCGTTTTGTCAGTTCGTTGCGCTCGGCGAGCGTCTTCTCAAGAGTCTCGGCGAGCTGATTGAAGACGTCGCGGATCGCCGAGAGTTCGGCCAGATCGAAAGCCGGCATGCGCGTTGAAAACTCATTGCCGGCAAGCCGCTCGAGGCCGGCAACGATCACGCGGGTCGGACGCAAGGCCCGCGCCAACGCCGCATAGACCAGAATGCACAGCGCCAACAAAGTGATCGCCATCACGGCAAAGAGCCGGTTTGTTTCATGCCAAGCCTGCGCGATCAAACTGTCCGGATTGACGGAGACCACGGCTTCCCCTTGCGCCTCGTTCCGGAAGACGACTTGGCTCGCTGCTTCGGTACCGGGCTTGAAGATGCTCCTGTATACTTCTGAAAAATATTCGGGCGCGCCGGTCTCGCCGGATTGCGTGCCGCTGCAAAGACGCTGAAGAATCTCGCCGCTCTTCGCGCGATAAGCGATGCAGAGACCAGGAGCCATGAAGGACGCAGCGATCACTTGCAGGTCGGGAAAACGACCGATCGTGTTCTTGACCCACTGGCCCTGATCCTGCTGAAGCTCCAAATCCTTTGCGACGATTTTTGCGATTCCCTCGGCCTTCATGCGTGCCGATTGATCGCTGTCGAACAAGACGTAAGCCGAGGCTGCGATAAAACAGAGCGCCGCGAGCCCGGCGACGCGCAGCGCCAGTCTCAGCTTGAGATCGATCGGGCGTGACATCGGTGTCATTTCGAAACCTTTAATAGAGCAGCCAAGCGTAACTGTTCGCTGCGGCGACAAGCCATTAAGGGGCAGAACGGAGGCTGTGGGAAGCGGTTAGCGGAAATGCGGGAAAATTGCCCGGCTCGCGCCGGGCGAGGCGCCGTTTCAGACACTGCACAGCGGGACTATGCCAATCCGATCGACCCACACGCCGGAGAAAACTCGCCACATGCATCGCGTCATCATCTCAAGCGCCGCCGTTGCTTTGTGGCTGGGATCTCTCAATCTCGCACATGCCGATGTGAGCCCTTCCGAAACGCCGCAAATCGCCATGGCCGTGATCGATTTCGACTATGTCGATACGTCCGGTGAAGCCAAAGACCAGACCGATGAACACGAGAAGCGCTTGGACGCCTTCATGAGCGCACTGCGGCAGGATCTCGCGGCGAGCGGCAAATACAAGATCGTTGCGGCCGCCTGCCATCCGGACGCATGCCGGGTCGGACGATCGAGTCTTGCAGACCTTCAGACCGCAGCCCGCGAAGCCGGCGCAAAAATCCTGCTGATGGGTGGCATTCACAAACTGAGCACACTTGTCCAATGGGCAAAGGTCCTGGCCATCGATGTCGATACCAATGCGGTCACCTTCGATCGATTGCTGACCTTTCGCGGCGATACGGACAGCGCCTGGAAGCGCGGCGAAGATTTTATCGTGAGCGAAATCACCGCGCCCGCCGCGCGTGAGCCGAAGCCTGCAGTCAAACTCGCCGTTTTCGATTTCGAGCTGGAAGATTTCAGCCCCGGCGCCGCCGTCACCAAAGGCAGCGCAGAAGACGCCCTCCAATTGGGCCGCGTCACGGACGAGGCTCGCCGGCTAATTTCACAATCGGGGCGCTATGATTTGATCGATGTCGGCGGCGCCGATGGAGAACCCGTGAAGAGCCACGATTTACGGCAATGCAATGGTTGCGACGCGGCTATCGCATTGAAGCTCGGCGCCGACCAATCCATGGTCGGGATCGTGACACGCATCACGCGAACGGATTATGCGGTGACCTATCGCATCCGCGATGCGAGGACCGGCGCGGTTATCGCCGTCGAGCAGACCGATCTTCGCATCGGAGCCGATTATTCCTGGAACCGCGGCGCCGCCTGGCTGATCAAAAATCGTCTGTTGAAGGACCAGGAACAACCCTAGCCGCTCAAAGTCTGATGTTTTCGTCGAAATCCTCGATCGGGAGCGGCGTGTCGAATTCGACAGCCATGCCATTTTCAAAGGTGCGCGCGACGCGGCCGGGTGTTGCGCCAAGGAGGACCTTGGTGTCGTTTGGAATTTTGAGCTCGGTCGCAATGGCTGCGCCTGATACGGAGACGTCGATCAATTTGACGATATGCTCCTCACCATTCTCAAGCAGAACGCAATGCCGCAAGATCGGCACGATCCTCTCGTGCCTGCGATCCTCTTCCCGAAGCGAGTCGCGGTTGAGAAGCCAAGTGAGCTGATCGGCGATCCGTTCCCGCTTATTGCCCGGAAGCGCAAGGGCGATCGCAAAGCCGAATGGCGTATGGCGGATAATGCTGCCTTCGACGCGTCCGATATAATCGAGATAGACGATGACGCGTTCGCCGACGGCGCCACGCACCGGCGCGGCCAGCGAAACGCCTCCAGCCGACATATCGGTCGTGCGGCATGGGAATTCGCGCTTGTCTTCAAGCATGTAACGGCCGGCGATCGAGACCGACACACGATGATAGTTGCGGCGGTCGTCGGGCTCTCCGGCGGACGGCGAGGTCCAGTTCATTGACGAAACTCATCTGCTGTTCTTGGCGATCCGTCACGGCCAAGAGTTAGCAGGATGAAGTTGCAAGAGCTGAACTATAAAACGTATAGTTTTAGATTATTCGCGTTTTCATGTCGTACATTATAGTATAAAGCAAAGCTTCCGGGCTAATGAGTATAAATACGTATTTGTCATATCCACCTTCTTCTTGGCCGAAGCCCTTAGGGCAATGTTCAATGCAAAGCTTTCACTTTTTCTGCGCACGGCGTGTCACGTATTTTACCACCGGCAGATAAAGGGGATAAGGCAAAAGGCACAATGCCTTGGCGAACCAGGCGAGTCGGCGCGGGAAGGTAATCTCGAAACCGCCGGTCTCGAATCCGTCGCAGATGCGTTTAGCCGCTTCATCCGCCGTCATTAGAAACGGCATTTCGAAAAAATCATTATGCGCGTTCATCTCGGTTTGGACGAAGCCGGGATTGACCACTTGCACAGCGACGCCGTCGTCATCGACGGTAATGCGCAAGGCCTCCGCCATATTGATCAGCGCGGCTTTGGTACCGCCATAAGCGAGCGAGCCTGGAATGCCGCCATAACCAGCAATTGAAGAGGTGATCGCAATTTGGCCGGACTGCCTTTTGCGCATCGCCTCGAGCACGGGCGCAAGTGTGTTCACGACCCCGCCGACGTTGATCTCGAAGGTCTCCGCGATGACCTCGGCTGAAAAGCCATCGCGCTCGGCCGGGAAATAGACACCGGCATTGAGAAAAGCGAGCGCTATCGGCCCCAAGGATGCTTCAATCTCGGCGACAAGCGCCGCCATGGCCGCGCGATCCGTGACATCCCCCTGAAACACGAAGATGTGCCCTGGAGTGCTCGCCGCGAGGCTTGCCAAAGCCTCGGCGCGCCGCGCGGTGACGGCGACACGATAGCCGCGCCGCACGAGTTCCTGCGCCGCGGCACGCCCTATGCCTGAACTTGCACCGGTAATCCAGGCAAGGCCGTCGCTGGGTTTGGCACGATAGACCATCTCGTTTCCTTCCCTGTCGGCTGAAGTTTTGCTTCCTCATACCGCAATCGGAGAAAAATCTCCTCCTCGGCTCGTTTCAAGTGTCGTTTCACAAGCGAGATCAAAGGTTTTTTGCTCCGCGACAAAAGGCGCTCATGCGACGGAAGGCTTGCGAGGGCGGTGCGATAAACGTAGTTTTTCCATAAAGGAAGAGACCAAATGACATCACCGCAAAATGTGATCGAGGCGATCGGCCATACGCCTCTCATCAAACTTCGTCGCGCCTCCGAGGAAACCGGCTGCACCATTCTGGGCAAAGCCGAATTCATGAATCCCGGCGGCTCGGTCAAGGACCGCGCCGGATTGGCCATTATCGAAGATGCGATCAAACGCGGCACGCTGAAACCGGGCGGATTGATCGTCGAGGGGACGGCGGGCAATACGGGCATCGGGCTTTCCCTCGTCGCCAACGCGCTTGGCTACCATACGGTGATCGTTATTCCCGAGACCCAGAGCCAGGAAAAGAAGGATCTTCTGCGCCTGCAAGGCGCCGAGCTGATCGAAGTCCCGGCCGTCGCCTATTCCAACCCCAATAATTACGTGAAGCTCTCCGGCCGGCTGGCCGAGCGTTTGGCTAAGGAACATCCGGCCGGCGCGATCTGGGCCAATCAATTCGACAATGTGGCCAATAGGCAAGGCCATATGGACACGACCGGCCCGGAAATCTGGGTGGAGACGGAGGGCAAAGTCGACGGCTTTTGCTGCGCCGCCGGAACGGGCGGGACGATCGCCGGCGTCGGCATGGCCCTGAAGGCGAAGAACGACAAGATCAAGATCGCGCTGGCCGATCCGATGGGCGCCGCGCTTTACGCCTATTACACAAAGGGCGAGCTGGCCTCGTCAGGATCCTCGATCACCGAGGGCATCGGCCAGGGCCGCATTACCGCCAATCTCGAAAATGCGCCGATCGATGCCGCCTATCAGATCACCGACGAGGAAGCGCTGCCGATCCTCTACGATCTCGCCGAGCACGAGGGGCTTTTGCTGGGCGGCTCGTCCGGCATCAATGTCGCGGGCGCGATCCGGCTCGCCAAGGAATTGGGACCCGGCCATACGATCGTAACGATTTTGGCGGATTCGGGCGCGCGCTATCAGTCGAAACTCTTCAACCCGGCCTTTCTGCGCGAAAAAAATCTGCCTGTGCCGGGGTGGATGGACAAGGCGCCGAGCATCAAGCCGGATTTTGTTTGAGACTGAATAATCGTTTCTGAGCGCCCTCGCCCTTCGAGACGCGGCTACAGCGGCCCCTCGGGGTGAGGGCTAAGCCGCACTAGAAAGCCTCATGCTGAGGGGCACGCGAAGCGTGCGTCTCGAAGCACGAGGGCGGCGTGCGCCCTTTTTTGAAACTGTATGATTACTGTTCAGCCGAAGTGCAGGACCATCATCGCGAAGCAGCCGAACCAGGCGGCGAACATCAGGACGGGGGCGGCGAGGTTGTCGTGGCGGCGGGTCATGGCGGGCTCCTGTTCGGTGATCAGAAACTCGCATAGGCACGGCTTGGCGGATGTGCGGCTACGCACGGGGCAAGCCCCAGCGGCGAACACTCTATTTATGCGCCCTTATATCGGCCCGGACAGACTGGATATCTTCGTCCGACTGCCACTGATAATCGGCATGCACTTCGGCCCGCGAAATATCGCATAATTCGATATCGACCTGATCCATCTGGAACCCGACATCCTTCAGGATGCCGATCGTTTCAGATGTGGTCATGCGATTGCAATATTGAACGTCGTTGTTCAGCAGCAGATTCCAGGTCTGGTGCGAGTATTTCAAATATCGTTTCGGCCGCCTGTTCCCCTCATAGACCGAGATGCTTCGTTATCGTTGTCGAGCAAACGAGGTGAACGAAAGCCTGTGTCGAAACGCGACATATTCGGTGTCGGCCGATCACGTTGACTTATCGTGCAAACGCCGTCCCCGCCCTCTGCCCCAAGCTGCGGAACTTGTCAGAGAGCTGATCAAGATGGCCGACCCATTCCTGATTGATCGGCTGGTTCTCCACCAGCGCATGGAATCGCACCATGATCATGATCAGGAACAATGGCTTCAGGAAGGCCGCCCGCACATTGGCCGCGAAGAGAAGCGCGATGATCACCGTGACGATGCCGCCGGCTTCCCGCACGCCATGCGGCAGCAGCATTGTGATCGCCGCGGCCGGCACGAGGAACAAAAGCCAAAGGCAGACGCTCAAGATCTTTTCGAGGATGATGATCCAGATCGAGGTTTTGAGGATCGGCGCGGCGTTCTGACAATAATAGACGATGCCGTCACGCGCGCCCGCCCATTGGTCTTCGTCCTGGCGTGCGAGATTATATGAAAAGATGACCTTATCCATGTAGCGCGTCGCGCCGCGCAGCACGACATTGGCAAGATTGGCGAGAGACTCAAGACCGGGTATCGGCAAAAGCTCGGAGATCCAATCGAGCGTCGCATGAAACGCGTTGAGCACGCCGCGCACGAGAAGGTTGAGGCCGAGCAGCGCATTCACCTGGCCGAAGCGCTCGGTGACGATACGGCGTCCATAGGCGAATTGGGATTCATTGCCATTGCCGATCTCGCCGCGCGTGATGAGTTCTGTCAGAACTGCGACATGTCCGCATTCGATCAGATAAAGCACGTAGCGCAGCACCGTGGTCCATAACCAGCCCGTGCCGACGAGCCAGCCGATCAGCCAGACCCATCCGAAGGCCTGCGCCACATGCGTGCCAAGCCAGGCGGCGCCGCCAAACGTCACGATGAGCCATAAAATACCGGCAGTCGAAAACCAGAAGAGCACAGCGAAGCGCATCAAGGCATAGGGCAAGCTCTTCAGCAAAAGCCCGAAGGCCGTGGCAAGCCCGCAGTCGCGTACTGCCAGAGAATAGGCGTGACGGACATCGGTCTGCTGAGTGTTCGTAGTGGCAGCGCCCAAACCTGGACCGCTCAAAAAACCGCTATCCGTCATTGCAGAGGCCCCAAATTTGCTTGGCATCCCGAGGCGGAAGCCGGTTTGCGTGCCTTGCGAATAACGTGATTTAGTCAGCCGCGGCCGTGCGCTAAAGCACAGCCACGTTGGCGCATCACGCCGCCTGAGCCAATGGCACGCAAGTCCATGCCACCTCAGCCGAAGAGAGCAGGATCAATGGCCGAACCACACTATAGCGATTTCTTCGTCTCGACCGCTTGGCTCGCAGACAATCTGACGGCGCCGGATCTCGTCGTGATCGACGGAACCTTCTTCATGCCCGATGAAGGGCGCGACGCCTATCAGGAATATCTCGCCGGCCATATTCCGGGCGCGGTTTCTTTCGACATAGACAAGATCGCCGATCTGTCGAGCGAGCTTCCGCATATGTTGCCCGATGCGCCTTTTTTCGAAGGCAAGATGGCAGCGCTCGGCATTGCCGAGGACATGCAGATTATTGTCTACGATCAGCAGGGTCTCTTGGGTGCCGCACGCGTCTGGTGGACCTTGCGTATCTTCGGCGCACAGAAAGTGAAGATTTTGGAGGGCGGTCTTGCCGCGTGGAAAGCCGAAGGCCGGCCGCTTGAAAACGGCCCGGTCGAGCGGCCCTTTGCCAAATTCATTGCGCGTCTCGAAACCGACATGGTCGCCGATGCGCAAAAGGTCTTGGCCGCTTCGAAAAACGGCTCGCCGCAGATCGTCGATGCGCGTCAGGCGGCGCGCTTTCGCGGCGAGACGGTCGAGCCACGGCCGGGCGTGAGGTCGGGCCATATTCCGGGCAGCCTGAACGTGCCCTATCGCGAACTTCTCGACGGTGGAAAGTTGAAAGCGCCGCAAGATATCAAACAGGCTTTCGTGCAAGCCGGCGTGGATCTCGCGCATCCGATCATCACGACATGCGGATCGGGCGTGACCGCTGCGGTTTTGCTGCTTGCGCTTGAATCCATCGGCAAGACAGGCGTCGTGCTTTACGATGGATCTTGGACCGAATGGGGCGGCCGGTCCGAGCTGCCGATCGCAACCAACGCGGCGTGAGCTCGCGAGAGCGGGATGAGGAAAAAGATGCAGAGGTTTTCCGGCGCAATCAAGTTTACGCGGATTACACAAACCGACCTGCGCTAGCCGGCCCAAAGTTAGAGTCGAGCGCGTTCGTGATCTAATGCGTTGCATCGAAGCAACGCTGCATGCAGCGTTGCAACACTTGCCGCAGCCAAGATCACGTTTTGTCGTTCGTATAGGAAAACCGCAACGTTAACTTGACGAACCTCTGAGCAGCGCTACACTCTTTAATATCGTGATTTGCATGAAACTCTTTTGAGTTTCAGCCATTTCACGACTAAAGGTGGCCGTTCGCATTTCGACGAACGAGGCTTAGCTTCATGGCATGGCCAAGTGGCCCATGTCTTTCTTTGAAGCTCGGTCGGATGGCCTTCGAGGCCGCCGCGTGTCACCGCTTTTCCCGTCCCCGGGAGCACACAACAGCTCTGGCATTGCAACCATTCGCCACGCATGTGGCGAAAGCGATGTCGTTTGGGAAGGGCACGAACGCGCGTTCAGGCCGAGTGGAAGCCGGTCGGTTGGATGAACTGGCGCGTGACATCAACAAGAGCACGTTCGGACTTAAAACCGGAGTCCACTTTTTTGCCGGCGCGCTCATCCGTCTCGAGACACATCAGGAGTGACTTGCCATGTGTGATTATTCACTGGAAATGTACGCATCCCGGCCTGCGCGTGAATCAGAGAAATATACGACCACCCGCTTTCCTTCGGGAAGCATCGGCCTCGCCGTACCAGGCGATTGCACGACGGCCGTCTGTGTCCAATATGATACGCGTCTGAAGCTGGCCGATATTTCGAGCGACCTGCAGGCCCGCCTGAATATCTCCGCGCAAGAAGAAGTCGTCTTCGCGCGGCTCGAACATGGCGCTTATCGCGACGGCGTGAAATTCGCCAATGGCAAGGAAATCTCCTTGCAGCTTCTCGGCGCCGGCGTGTCGATCGCCCTGGTTGAGACGCTCGAAAAGGCCCTGCCCGTCCGCGAAGAAAAACCCGAGCCCACAATCATTCGCGAACGCGCCGAACCGGCCGCGAGACCGGTCGAGCGCGTGCTCGAGCCCGTGGACTAGCGCATGATCCCAAAAAGTCGCAGACTTTTTGGATAAGATCATGCAGCCAAACGAACGCTTAGAGCGTGATCCTGATTGAACTTAAATCAATCACGCTTCGAGTTTCGATATTCCGCACCGGACGCAAGCGGCGCGGATTTCACACTCTCACATGCTGACTGAGGCAGGAGGCTCGCCGCGAGCTTCCTGCCTTTTTCATTGGCCCGAATGCTCGGTTACCTCAGGCTTGTTTGCCCGTCTGCTACACTCCGGACACCTGCAAACGGCGACGTGTGCGATGCAACAAGACCTTTTTGAGCGTGTCTTGGCATACCGCCGCCCGGGCAGGCGGGTATAAAAAAGATATAAAAGCGAAAATTTCCGCCATAAATTTGGTGAATCTGACCAAGGTCGGCCAGGATTCAACGATTTGGCGATGGCAAAACTCTTATTTCGACGATAAAAGCCCCGGTAACGTCGAAACGCCGCTAGCCCGGCGCGAACATGTTGCTAAGTTTAGTCCTCCCCTACAAACCAGCTCCTGCCGAAGTTCAGCTTCCGATTATGAGAGAGAAAGGGTCACCCATGAAGACCGCCACGGACGTGCTCAAGGCGATCAAGGAAAATGATGTCAAATATGTTGATTTTCGCTTCACGGACCCGCGCGGCAAGTGGCAGCATGTCACCTTCGACGTTGGCATGATCGACGATGAAGTCTTTTCCGAAGGCATCATGTTCGACGGATCGTCGATCGCCGGCTGGAAGGCAATCAACGAATCCGACATGACCTTGATGCCCGATCCGACCTCCGCCACCATGGATCCTTTTTTCGCAGCGCCGACCTTGGTGATCGTCTGCGATATTCTTGAGCCTTCGACCGGCGAACCCTATGGCCGAGATCCGCGCGGCATTGCCAAGCGCGCCGAAGCCTATGCCGCTTCGACCGGCATTGGCGACGTCGCTTATTTCGGACCCGAGGCCGAATTCTTCGTGTTCGACGACGTGCGTTTCAAGGCCGATCCCTATAACACGGGCTTCGTGCTTGACGCCTCCGAGCTGCCGTCGAATGCCGACACGCCTTACGAAGGCGGCAATCTCGGCCACCGCATCCGCACCAAGATGGGCTACTTCCCGGTGCCGCCGATGGACTCGGCGCAGGACATGCGCGGCGAAATGCTTGCTGCCATGGCAGCCATGGGCGCCAAGGTCGAAAAGCATCACCACGAAGTGGCCTCGGCCCAGCACGAACTCGGCCTCAAATTTGGCCCGCTGACAACCATGGCCGATCATCTGCAGATCTATAAGTACTGCATCCACCAGGTCGCACAGAGCTATGGCAAGACGGCGACCTTCATGCCGAAGCCCGTCTTCGGCGACAACGGCTCCGGCATGCATGTGCATCAGTCGATCTGGAAGGACGGCAAGCCGCTCTTCGCCGGCAATAAATATGCCGACCTTAGCCAGGAATGCCTCTATTACATCGGCGGCATCATCAAGCACGCGCGGGCGCTGAACGCGTTCACGAACCCGTCGACCAATTCCTACAAGCGCCTGGTCCCCGGCTACGAAGCCCCGGTGCTGCTCGCCTATTCGGCGCGCAACCGCTCGGCCTCCTGCCGCATCCCCTATACGTCGAACCCGAAGGCCAAGCGCGTCGAGGTGCGTTTCCCCGATCCGGCGGCAAACCCCTATCTCGCCTTCTCGGCCATGCTGATGGCCGGCCTCGACGGCATTATCAACAAGGTCGATCCGGGCGTCGCCATGGATAAGGATCTCTATGATCTGCCGCCGAAGGAATTGAAGAAGATCCCGACCGTCTGCGGCTCGCTGCGCGAAGCGCTGCAGAACCTCGACAAGGACCGTGCCTTCCTGAAGGCCGGCGGCGTCTTCCCCGACGATTTCATCGACGCCTATATCGAACTCAAGATGACCGAGGTGATGCGGTTCGAAATGACCCCGCATCCGGTCGAGTTCGAGATGTATTATTCCTGCTGAGACCAGTCGGGATCGTTGCAAAACAAAGGCGGCCTCATGGGCCGCCTTTTTCATGTCGGATTGCTACGGCGCGACTTTTGCTGCATCTAAACGCTATGATCTTTTCCATCGACCATTTCGTTTTGACGGTCCGATCGCTGGAAGAGACGTGCCGTTTTTATCAGCGTGTGCTCGGGCTCGAATGCGTCTGCGAGCCCGGAAGGCCCACGGCTCTCAAATTCGGCGATCAAAAGATCAACGTGTATGAAGTCGGCCATATGTTCGAACCGAAAGCGGCGGTGCCGACGCCGGGCGCCGGCGACTTCTGCCTGATTACGGTGTTTCCGATCGACGAGGTCCAGCGCAGGCTCAAAGACTGCGGCGTGAAAATCGAACTCGGGCCGGTCGAGCGGACAGGCGCGCAAGGCGCCATGACCTCGATCTATTTCCGCGACCCGGACGGCAATCTCGTCGAGGTCAGCCGCTATCTTGCAAGCTGACCAAATTCGCTCAGCTGCACACGCCGCATCCGACTACACGGCATCGGTGTCTACATACCGTTTTTATGGAGACGCGACGCATTGCGCGACATGTCTCCGTCGATGCGAGTCGTGACGCCATGCGCCAGATTCCCATGCAAAAAGACACGTTACGTTTCGACGAGCCTTTTAAGTTCCTCCCCCCCATTAATCATCGCGTTCGCTGAGGCCAACGAAAATCATTATCGTCGATCGCTTTGCGGAAGAGATGCTCTTGACGAAGTTCGTAGGCACAGCCTAATCTTTCTCGGCAAGGAGGCTTCTATGTTTACTGTCATGGATCGGCCCTGCCGTTCTTCTGATTACAACGATCTCCCCGAAGTGATGGCTGCCGATGCAGCTCTGAAGCCTCTGCAAGCCGCTCTTGATGAGTTAATTAGCTTTGGGTCGCGGGCGTGTGATTCAACGCCGTTTGCACACGGTTCGATCGGTGGATTGCTGCTCCATAGACACTGGGAGATCCAGGATGGAGAGTGCATGATCGAACGCTCCGGGCTGCATCCGTCTGGGCGGCCTGCCCTTATTAGCTCGGCCCGACCATTCGGCGAATGCACCGCGACCGCCCCCAGTCGTTTCAAAGTCGATCCCAAGCGAGCGGAATTGGTGGCCTTGGAGTTCTCGGCCGATCCGTCCGTGCTCGAGATGTGGCGCGCCCTTAATGCGCGGCGCGACGTACTCGACCGCCTCTGTGAAGTCATCAGTGACAGTGGCCTAGCTGACAAGATAGGGTTAGGCATCCTTGCTCGCGGCCTGCCCATTGCGGATGGCGAATCGTTGGTGGAAGACAACTGGGAAGAACAGAGCGTACTGAGTGCGCGAATCCTCTCCCCGAAAGACGATGAGATCGTCATCCAAACGTCATGGCCGTTCGTCGCTTCGGAGCATGGTGACGCCGGCGCTCCGGTTTGCGTTGCTTATTGCTTTCAAGCCGGAAGTGGGTCCCATACCAGTGAGCACTATAGGCTTGGCTCGCCGCCCGCCAAACAGCTGGGGATGGCTTCGCTAGCGGTGCGCATGGCACAGGACTGACCGTTTCAGCGGAAGGACAACGACATGGCCGAATCCGGGGCTGAAAAAAGATTGTTCATCGTGCGGGTCTATCCTGAGGGAGGCCCGCTCTCGTTGGTTATCCGGCTCGCTGCGTCCGCACGCGAAGCGGAAGACTTCGCAATGGAGAAAACCGGCTTCACCGAAGCATCGACGAAGGTTACGATGAAGGTTGATGAGTGTCCGCTGGATGAAGCGATGTTCATCTCCATCGGCGGGCACGCATCGGACTGACACTTCGGCGCCGAGCACCGAGTCCGGCACGAGAAATCCCACGGCTCCGAAGCGAATACACAACGAAAGCGCTTGGTGTTGGTTCACGCCTTGATCGCGTCTCCGACGCCCGCCTGGCACACGAACACCCGGTTGGAGGCCGTAATGCACGGGACATTGCGCGGTCACGCCGAATTCTACCAAGGCAAATGGTTCGCGGGGGCTCTACATCGAGCGATCGGGCTCTGGTCCTACTTTAAACCGAGCCCTGCCCGCAGAATGCGCCGGATCGGCATATAAAGATCGGTGAGCTCGTTCAGATCACAATTGGGATGAAGTCTCACTAGGACATCATATTCGCGGCGTCCGGCCTCGATCGTCTTGCGATCGATGACGCTTGCCTGTTCGACCCGTTCGAGCTCTTCCCAAAGCCCCGGCACGGCCTTGATGACGCCCATGGCCTCCTGCACGTCGGCCTCGGTCCATTGTTTCGATTTGGCGATCGCCATCATCACATCCCAGTTCTGTCGGATTTCCGGAAGCAAAACCGGTGCCCAGTTTTGCAGAAAATGCTCTAGAGCGGGATGAGCAAAAGCGTAAGCGGTTTTGCGCCCGCATCCCGCTCTAACTTCTTGAATCGATCACATTTCATGATTTTGAATTGATTCTATCCAAAATCATCGTGATCTCGTCTTGGGAGGCTCAGCCCGCAAGGCGTGCGGCAATATGCTTCTGCGCGGCAGGCATGGAGACGGCGCCCTTTCGGGCGAGAATGGTCCGGTATACCGCGGTCAGGCGCGCGATATGACGGTCCAGCGTCGGCGGGTCGGCCCAATAGGCGGCGTAGGAGGCAGCCGACATCCTGGCGATGGAGGCATCGTCCTTCGCAAGCTCCAGCACGCGGCTGAGGTCGCCCGCATCACCCGACTTGAACCAGAACCCGGTCGCGCCGTCTTCGACGTCTTCGCGGCCGGCGCAGCCATCCGACACGATGACCGGCGTTCCAAGCGCCTTGGCTTCGAGCACGGTCAGCGGCTGGCCTTCATACCAGAGCGACGGAAAGACCAGCGCGCGCGCCGAGCGCATGGCCTCGCGCACGGAGGCCGGATTCTGCCAGCCAAGCATACGTGCTTCGGGAAAGGCCGCTTTCAGCTCGCTGGCCACAGGGCCGTCACCGACAAAGGTCGGGATCATCCCCAAACGGCGCGCAGCCTCGGCAAAGAGAAACGGCCCCTTCTCTCTCGAAACGCGCCCGACGAAGATGATATCGCCGGAGGCTGGGTCCGGCTTCGGACCGAGATTGTCCGCATCGATCGGATTGCCAACGAGATGGAGCGTGGCATCGCGGGGCAGATATTTGCCGACGATCCCTTCTTGAAAGCCGGAAAGCGCAATGTAATCGGCGAAGACCTCCGGCAGGCCTACAATCCCTCGCGCGATTGCCAAACGCGCATTACGCCAAAGCTTATGCGCATACATGCGTGAATCGCAATGCGTCATCCAGCATTGCGCGGAAAGCGGTGTCAGCTCGCAGGCCCTGCCCGTCTGGAAATTATAAAACCCGCCGTTCGGACAGAACATAAAATATTCGTGGATCGTATAAAGCGCCGGCAATCCGGAAGCACGGATCGGAACCGCGATCGAAGGCGACAGGGCCTTTGCCCAGCCATGCACATGCACGATGGTTGTCGCGTGGGGAAGGCTTGCCAACAGATGTCTCAGCGCGTCGATCGCTTTGAAATTCCAGGTGCCCTGAAGCGCTGCCGCGGCGCGCGACGCATTGCCGAGCAGATCGCTCTGGCCGAGACAGATCACTTCGACGCCCGCAGCCTCGAGTTCCTGCGCGATCGGACCTGTCGCCGCGAAAACGATCGGCCGATGGCCATGCCGTTTGAGACCGACGGCGCTGTCGATGGCGACTTTCGCCTGACCACCCGTGATCGCCGCATGATCGATGCAGATGACGATGGTCAAGGCTTCCGAAGGGGCGTTCAAACTTGGCTCCAAACGTTGGACATCGGGCTATTTCTTCGCCACGACGTAAGCAAAGCTCGACACGGCACGCCAATTTCGTTGCCGTGCGAGACGCGTGAAGGCCGCGTCGATCTGCTTGATGCCGGGCAATTTCCAAAAATACGCATAGCCCCAGAAAGGCAGAACGGTGATCTCCGAAAAGCCGACCCTTTCCAGCATCGGTTTGATCTTCTTTTCGTCGCTGAAACAGCAATCGTAGAAGACTGGAAATTTCGGGTCGCCGCCGTCCGGCCTGCGTTCGGGAAAGATCGTTTCCAGAAGCAGGCGCGACAGCTTTTCCGGCATCAAGCGGTTCAAGACGAAGGGCGGCGCATAGAGTGTCGGGAAAAAGCTGAGCACGATGCCGCCGGGCGCCAGCATGGCGTAGATATTTTCCCACATTTTCGCGACGTCGGGCACATGTTCCATCACCATGCGGCAATAGATGATGTCGTAGCGGCCTTCGCCCAACGTAGCCGGCGCCGTGTCCGAAGTAATGTCGCAGACGATCTTGCGATAGCCGTCCGGCGCGAGAGCCAATTCATGCGCCGAGATGTCGTTGAGCGTCACTTCGAAGCCGTGGCTTTCGATCTCATCCGGCAAAAACAACGGATCGCGGCCGCCGCCGATCTCGAGATGCCGTTTGAGATTGCGGTCGCGCGCCAATTCGACAATCGTCGCCTTATATTTGTCGAAGGCCCATAGAAAATCACCCGCGTAGCCGAGATCATCGACGATATCGCGCACATTGCGCGCCGATGCGCTGCACGGCCGCGTTAAGACGAGATCAGACATGGGTGCTCCGAGGTTCGATGGGCTGCGTTAAAACTTTGGGCATTCACATGCCCTCGTGCCGCGCCGCGGCGCGTATCGAATCAATCGACGTGCGAACGGCGGATTTTTCCGGCACCTTCGCGCGATGTTCATCAAGCATGCCGTGGTAGATCGAGACCAGACCCTCGGTATGATGCTCGATCGTCCTTGGGTCCGCCCAATAAGCGCGATAGGCGGCAGCCGACATAGCGGCGACCTTCGCATCCTCACGCAGCGCGACTAGCGCGCAGGCGAGGTCGTTGGCATCGCCGCCTTTGAACCAAAGTCCGGTCACGCCGTCTTCGACTTCGTCGCGGCCGGCGCATGTATCGGCAACGATCACCGGCACACCAAGCGCTTTGGCTTCGAGCACGGTGAGCGGCTGGCCCTCATACCAAAGCGACGGAAAGACCAGCGCACGCGAGGCGCGCATCAGATCGCGCACCTGATCGCCGGATTGCCAGCCGAGTATTCGCGCTTCGGGATATTGCGCCACGAGGTCGGGCAGGCTCGGGCCGTCGCCGATGAAGGTCGGACTCATCCCGATCTTGCGCGCGGCTTCCGCGAATAGCAGTGGGCCTTTTTCCAGCGATATTCTGCCGATGAAGATAATGTCGCCCGACAGCGGATCGGATTTCGGCCCAAGATCGGCAACCGATACCGGATTGGAGAGACGATGCAGGTGCGCGCCGCGCGGCAGAAGCAGCGTCACGATCTCGCGCTGAAAATCTGAGATCGTGATGAAGTCTGAAAAGGCCTCCGGCAAACGCGCGCCTTTTTGCGCCACGAGAAGCCGCGTGTTTTTCCAAAGCTTGCGCCCGTAGCTCCAGGGATTGCATTGGCTCAGCCAGCAGGCCGCCGACAAAGGCTCAAGATGACAGATTGCCGACTTCGGGTAGTTGTAAAAGCCGCCGCTCGGGCAAAACAGGGAATATTCGTGAAACGTATAGATGGCCGGCAGGCCGGAGGCCCGGATCGGCGGCGCGATCGCAGCCGACAATGCCTTGGCCCAGCCATGAACGTGGACGATGGTTGTCGCGCGCGGCAGGCTGGCGAGCAACCTGCCCAAAGCCGCGCCGGCTTCGAAATTCCAGGTGCCCTGAATGGCCGCGGCCATGCGCGAGGCATTGCCGTGGAGATCGTCCTGACCGAGACAGATAACTTCGACACCGGCCGCTTCGAGCTCAGGGGCGATCGGACCTGCGGCGGCAAACAGGATTGGCCGGTGCCCTTGCCGTTTGAGGCCGATCGCGCTATCGGCCGCGACCTTGGCCTGCCCGCCCGTGGTCGCGGCATGGTCGACGCAGATGACGACGGTCAAAGGGGGATGGGGAAAGGCGGACACTTTTTTTTTGGCCGAATCCGGCTCCAATTCGAACGAATCGATCAAATTGGGGGCGATCTGGTCAAAATCCGCGGTCAAGCTCGGCGTCCCTGGCGAAAAACCACGTGACACTACGCGACCGGCCTTAAGCGAAGGTAAGTTCAATCACATATAGAGGCCTCCTACGGACGCTTTCGCTGTCCCCAGGCTAAACGAAAACTCTGCCGTCCGGCGCCCCGCCGATTGGTATAAACTTGCTCAGTCGAATCACCTTCGAACAGGTTCATCCTTGAAAAAGAACGATATTCCAGCTCAGCGCCCGGCCAAGCCACAGGTTCGCACCGGCGCCAAACGCGCCGCTACAGCCGTCAAACGCTCGGCGCCGCTTCTCGACGGCACGCCCGGCGAAAGTGACTATACCGCCGCTTCGATCGAGGTTTTGGAGGGGCTTGAGCCGGTACGCCGCCGCCCCGGCATGTATATTGGCGGCACCGACGAAGCCGCCATGCACCATCTCTTCGCCGAAGCGCTCGACAATGCGATGGACGAGGCCGTCGCCGGCCATGCAACCTTCATCGACGTCAATCTCGAAGCCGACGGCTTTTTGGCGGTGACCGACAATGGCCGCGGTATTCCGATCGATCCGCATCCGAAATTTCCAAAGAAATCGGCGCTTGAAGTCATTATGACGACGCTCCACGCCGGCGGCAAATTCGATTCCGGCGCTTATCAGACCTCGGGCGGTCTGCACGGCGTCGGCATCTCGGTCGTCAATGCCTTGTCGTCGCGGCTCGAAGTGGAAGTCTGGCGTGCGCAGCTCCATTACCGCCAAAGCTTCGAACGCGGTCACACGACAAGCCCGCTCGAGAAACTCGGCAAGGTGCAAAACCGGCGCGGCACCAAGGTGCGCTTTCGCCCGGACGAGCAGATTTTCGGCAAGGGCGCGCATTTCAAACCGGCGCGGCTCTTCAAGATGGCGCGCTCGAAGGCCTATCTCTTCGGCGGCGTCGAAATCCGCTGGCATTGCGCGCCGAGCCTGCTTGAGGCGAATGGCGCGATTCCGCCCGAGGCGACCTTTCATTTCCCCGGCGGCCTCAAGGATTATCTGACCCAGGAAATCGAGGGCAAGGAACTCGTCACCGATCAGGTCTTTTCCGGCAAAGTCGAAAAGGCCGGCGGGCATGGCTCGCTCGAATGGGCGCTGGCCTGGATGACGCAGGAAGACGGATTCGTGCGCTCCTATTGCAACACGATCCCGACACCAGACGGCGGCACGCATGAGGCGGGGCTTCGCGCGGCGCTCTTGCGTGGCCTGAAGGATCATGCGGAGCGCATCGGCCAAGCTAAGCGCGCTGCGCCGCTGACGAGCGAGGATGTGCTTGCCTCTTGCGCCGCGCTCATCTCCGTCTTCATCCGGGAGCCGGAGTTTCAAGGCCAGAACAAAAGCCGCCTGATGACGCTCGAGGCCTCGAAGATCGTCGAGACCACTTTGCGCGATGCGTTCGATCATTGGCTCGCCGCCTCGCCCGCGCAAGCGCTGCGCCTGCTCGATTGGGCGGTCGAGCGCGCCGACGAACGCATGCGCCGGCGCGCCGAAAAGGACATTTCGCGTAAGACCGCCACCCGCAAGCTGCGCCTGCCCGGCAAGCTCGCCGATTGCTCCAACAATTCGTCGCAAGGCTCGGAGCTTTTCATCGTCGAAGGCGATTCCGCCGGCGGCTCCGCCAAACAGGCGCGCGACCGGACCAACCAGGCGATTTTACCTCTACGCGGCAAGATCCTGAATGTCGCGAGCGCGACCAGGGACAAGCTTGCCGGCAATCAGCAGCTCGCCGACCTCATTCTCGCGCTCGGCAGTGGTACCGGCACGCATTACAAGGATGAAGAGCTTCGCTACGAGAAGATCATCATCATGACCGATGCGGATGTCGACGGCGCGCATATCGCGTCGCTGCTGATCACCTTCTTCTACCGGCAGATGCCGAAGCTCATCGAAGGCGGACATCTCTATCTCGCGGTGCCGCCACTCTACCGGCTGACGCAAGGCGCCAAGAACGTTTATGCCCGCGACGATGCGCATCGCGACGAGCTGATCAAGAAAGTCCTGACCGGCAAGGGCAAGATCGAAGTGAGCCGCTTCAAGGGGCTCGGCGAAATGATGCCGGGACAGCTCAAGGAAACGACCATGGACCCGAAAAAGCGTATGCTTTTGAAGGTCGTGATCGCGACGGACGATGAGAAAAGCACGTCGGATTCGGTCGAGCGCCTGATGGGCAACAAGCCCGAGGCGCGCTTTGCCTTCATTCAGGAACGTGCTGCTTTTGCAGCCGATCTCGTTGTGCTGTGAGGTTATTGTAACCAAACCTTTACCCTCTTTTGGCAGACTGACGCGTATCGGCGGAACAGAGGGTGCAAGGTCATGTTGGAGGTTGAGGGATCCGAGAAACGCAAGCGCGGAGCTCTGTTTGAAGGCGTCGTGCTGTCGGCTGCGGCGATCGCTTTCGGCTGCGTCGCCTTTGCGGATTTTCTCAACCACACCATAAAGCCGAAAGATCAGACATCGCTCGCCAGCAGCCGAAGCGGGAACGGTCCGCATGCCGGCGTCGATTATTCCGCAACCGGCTCGATCATTTCTCTCAGGCAGCCGCCTGCGCTCAGCCCCTGCGAGAAGAAGTAGCCCCACCGCCAAGCCGGGGCCGCTTTTCAACACGAAAATCATAAGTCCGCCACGGACTTTATGACACTCTGGACAAGAGGATCATGCGTCCTCTATAACGCGCGGCGCTCGGCGTTTTCGCCTTGCCTGCCCAGGTAGCTCAGTTGGTAGAGCATGCGACTGAAAATCGCAGTGTCGGTGGTTCAATTCCTCCCCTGGGCACCATCACCTTATCCATAGCCGTCCGCCGGCTCCCACCACCGCTTGAAATTGCAGCCTTTTGGGCGTTTCATCGTCCATAAGCTTCTGCGACCATCCGCACCTATCCAACGATTTTGATGGTATCGCCGTTGGTAGCCAGAGGGCTGTCGGTATCGGCGCGAATTTGGGCGGGAATCGAATTGCCTCTGACGGACATAAAATGCCGGAGCACAAAGCCAGGCGAGGCCCTTCGTAAACTGTCAGACGGCGGCGGCCTGCAATTATGGGTGCATCCGAACGGGGCGAAGCTCTGGCGGGTCGTGCCCGCTGCTATTCGGAGTTTCCTGCTCGAACCGGAGATAGCCATCCCGCATCGGCTTTGACCATCTCGGTCGCATACATGGTCTGCCAGCCCTCTACGCCTTGCGGGTACCAGAAGACATGGCGATAGCCGAGGCCGGCAAGCCGCTTCGCCGCGTTCCAGCCATCCCAGCATCGCGGATGACAAAAGACGACAATGGGCTGATCCAGGTTGGCCGCGGTGAGAGCCAAAACACGCGCTTCGAAGGCCTGCGCGAAAGCCGGATCGGCGGTTCCGCTCCCTGCGCCTGGCAGCCAAACAGCACCGCGGATGGAAAGATGCGTCGGTGTGAAAAGCGCGCTGTTTGAACTCTCGGTCGGCTTTTTGTCGAGCTCCGCGACATCGAGAAAGATCGGATGAATGCTGTCTTTCAGTTGGGCGACGGCGTCCGTCTGAACGACTGTCCCGCCTGTCAGCGAACCAGGTGTTTCGCCATGCATCGGACCGTTCCAGAGGCCTGGTGGTTCGGGCGCCGCAGCCAATACGTAAGTGGCAAATGAACCCGCCAGCATCAAAGAAACGACAAATGACCGCGCCATTTAGTATTCGCCATGCAACGTTCAAGGGCGGTCGCAATCTACGGCAGGCCAAGCGCCGAACAAGTGTGCGATAAGCGCATTGCTCATTTATTGATAAAGATCGAGGCGCCGGAGCCGGCGATCGGGTTAAAAGCCATCGGTCAAAATGGAACTTTCCAAAAGAGTTTGGGCGCGAAGGTCAGTGTCTCGCCCGATTTGACTTTGCACCGTCCGAATGTCCAAGGCGCCGTATCGGGAGATTGCTTAAATCGGCGGTCCTAACGGCGCTCCCTTCCGATTCTATCGCGGGGACGAACCTCTCTCTTTGAATAAGCTTTGATGACGAGAGTTACGTCAGGAAAAAATCTGGCAGCTGTAGCTTTTGTCTTGCTCATGCACAAAACGCACATGACACCGATAGATACTGTCGTCTTTTGTTTCTGCTCTTTTGAATAAATAAATCTAAACGGTCATGCGCGTCTTTATTTACGGAAAATCGGGAAGTTTCGGAAGCATCCTTTGGGCATTCTTGTCGTTGCTGAGCGCGCAGCGCGCATCCTACCCCTAAAGAACTGACAGAGATCTAGGGCGCGTGATCATCACGCTATCACGCCGGGCGTTACTTTTTCCTGTCAGCGGCCTTGGGGGAGGCAAAGACATGAAGCGCCAGACTGCGTTACAAATTACATCGTTCTTAGCTATCACCGGAGCGTGCCTGCCGGCAGCGGCGCAGACCGCCTCGCCTACCGTTGCTCTTCCAGAGGTCGACGTCGTCGCGATTACTCCTCTCGGCGGATCTGGAGTGGAGCGGAGCAAAGTTCCCTACAATGTCGAGACCTTGAGCCGCGAGGAATTCGAGCAGACCCATCAAAACGAGATCACCGAAGCGCTCGCCCGGCGCCTGCCCGGCATCAGCACCAATGACGTGATCGGCAGCCCGCTCGTCCAGGAGCTCGATTATCGCGGCTTCGTCGCGTCGCCCATTCCGGGAACGCCGCAAGGCCTTGCCGTCTATCAGAACGGCGTTCGCATCAACGAAGCTTGGGGCGATGGTGTCAATTGGGACGCCATTCCGTCGATCGCCATCGACCGCACGACGATTGAAAGCGGCAATCCGATCTTCGGCCTCAACGCACTTGGCGGTGCCGTCATTCTCGACATGAAAAACGGCTTCACCTATCAAGGCACCATGTTCGACGGCCGCTTCGGCAGCCGCATGCGCCGCCAAGCCGAGTTCGAATATGGCAAGACGCTCGACAACTGGGGTTTGTATTTCGCTGCTGAATCGCTGCACGACAACGGCTATCGCTATTTTGGCGGCACACACGTCAACAGAGGCTATGCCGATCTCGGCTATCGCGCCGAAGGCAATGAACTCCATCTCGCCTTCACCGGCGGACGCACCAATCTGGGCGTCGCCGGTACGACTCCGGAGGAGTTGGTCGATCTCAATCCAAGCGCCGTCTTCACGACGCCGCAGACGACGCAAAACACCGTCGGCATGGTCCAGTTGAACGGCAAGTTCGACGTGACGAACACTCTGACAGTTAACACAGTCGGCTATCTCCGTTCCTTCGACCAGGCCCATGTCGACGGCAATATCAGCAACTTCGTCTCGTGCGGCGGGGCGACGCTTTGCGACGGCAACGGCAATGCCACCAGCATTCCCGACGTAACAGGCGGGACGCAGCTCGTCGGAGAAGACGACGACAACTGGACGCGCTCGCGCAGCGTCGGCGCCACCGTTCAATTGACCGATACCGATAAAATCATCGGGCACGATAACAAGTTTACATTCGGCGTGAGCTATGACCATGGCTGGACGAACTTCAAAGGGTCGAGCTATATCGGCATACTTGGACCCAATTACGTCGTAACAAATCTCCAACCTACACCGATCAACGAACCGGCTTCAGACGTCTCGCCAACCAATCTCAACGCCCAGAATGGATATCTTGGCGTTTATGTGCTCGATGCGTTCGACGTCACCAGAGAGCTGACCGTGACCGTCGGTGCACGCTACAATAACGCGCAGATCGACCTTGCCGACCAATCCGGCCAAAGCCCCAGCCTTACCAGCACCAACAATTTCCAGCATATCAATCCCGGCGCCGGTGCAACCTACAAGATCACGCCGAACGTCTCGGCCTATGCAAGCTGGTCGGAAGCCAACCGCACGCCGACGCCGCTTGAGCTCGGCTGCGCCAATCCGAACCAGCCTTGCATGATCGACAATTTTCTTGTCTCGGATCCACCGCTGAAACAAGTCATCTCGCAAACCGTCGAAGCGGGCTTCAAGGGCAATTTCGATGTCGCAGAGGTGGTGCCCGGCAGATTGGAATGGAGCGCCGGCATTTTCCGGACCATGAGCGACAACGACATCTTGAGCGTGCCCAGCCAGGTCACCGGCTTCGGCTTCTTCCAGAATGCCGGAACGACGCGCCGGCAAGGTGTCGAGACGAGCCTCAACTATAGGGCAGAGAAGTGGAACGCCTATATCAATTACACTTATCTCGACGCCACCTTCAGAACGCCCGTCTCGCTGTCGTCGCCTAACAATCCGTTTGCCGATGCGAACGGCAATATCCAGGTCATGCCCGGCGACAGCCTGCCCGGCGTGCCGCGGAACAGGCTCAAATTCGGCGTCGATTATTCGATAACCCCAGAATGGAAAGTCGGCGGCGATTTCGTCTATGAATCGAGCCGCTATTTCTTCGGCGACCAGATCAATGCATTGAGCCCGTTGCCTGGCTATGAGACCGTCAATCTGCGCAGCTCGTACCAGGTGACCAAGAACGTTCAGGTCTATGGTCTGGTCGAAAACGCTTTCAACCAGCGTTATGCGACATACGGCGCTCTGTTTGAATCCGATTCGACCATCAATCCGAATACGGGTGTCGCCTTCCCAGGATTCTCCACTTTCACCAACCCCAAGGCGGTCACGGTCGCCCCGCCGATCGGCGTCTATATCGGCCTGAAGGCAACCTTATGAGGAATTTGGAGACGAAGCTTCTCTTCTGGAGGCTCCGTTCGCGGCCATGCATAGTTTCAATTGAGAAAGCTTAGGGGCTTCGATGATGATCCGGAAAACATGTCTTTCAGCCGTCGCAATCGCCGCCTTGACCGGCGGAGCCTTCGCCGCCGATCTGCCATCCCGTCAGCCGCCGCCGGTCTATGCGCCACCGCCGCTGTTCACCTGGACCGGCCTCTATCTCGGCGCGCAAATCGGCTATGCTTGGGGAACGAATAACACCAGCCTGCCGACCGTGCCCGCCTTCACCGGTTCCAACCTCTCCGGCGTGACCGGCGGTGTTCATGTCGGATATAATTATCAGGTCAACCAGATCGTCATCGGGATCGAAGGCGAAGGCAATGGAACGAGCCTCTCGAAAAGCGCTTTCGAACCCATTACCGGCACGATCATCAATACGAGCATTCCGATCGAAGGATCGATCCGCGGCCGCATTGGCATAGCCTGGGATCGCGTGTTGCTTTATGCGACCGGCGGCGTGGCTTTGGCCGATGTCCATAACGCCTATTTCGGCGGGATCGCCACCAGTCCCTATTCGTCATCCGACATCGTAAACTCGCGCATCGGTTGGACTGCCGGCGCGGGCGTCGAATATGCCGTGACCAATAATGTGTCGGTGCGTGCGGAATACCGCTATGCGGACTTTGGCCATCAGACCAATTCCGTTATGTTGACGGGTATCCCGGCCACAAACCATTTGACCGAAAACGCGGTGCGTGCCGGCGTCAGCTACAAGGTCGATTTGAATCCTCCACCGGCACCTGTCGTCGCCAAATATTGAGCTACCATCAAGGCTTGACGGCGATTCCCCATGGGAGGCGGCCGACAGGCACGGATTTCAAGACGTCCAGCTTTGCGACATCGATGACGGAGACATCATTCGTCAGGCCGTTCACGGCATAAAGCCGGCTGCCGTTGCCATTGAAGGCCAGCTGCCAGACGCGCTGGCCGACAAGCAGATAGCGTTTCACTTCATAGGTCGCCGTGTCGATCACGGCGACCCTATTGGCGCGCCCGAGCGCCACGAAGGCCGTCTTGCCATCCGAGGTGAAACGCACCCCAACCGGCGTAATCAGCTCAGGCCTGATGCCTGGAATATCGAAGCCGATCTTATGGATGACCTTACGGCTGCCAGACTCAATAATGGAAACCGTTCCGCCAATTTCCGACGAGACCCAGATCTGTTTTCTGTCCGGCGTGAACTCGGCGATCCGCGGCCTGGTGTCGACGAGCACATTGGCGACCACTTTCCAGCTCTGCGTATCGATGAAATGCGCCATGCTGGTCGATTCGGAAACGTCCACGACAATGCGCCCGTCGTCGCTCACCGCGAGCCCTTCCGGCTCGATACCGACAGGAACGCGTGCGATCACCTTGCCAGTCGCTTTCTCCAGAACCGTGACCATCGAGTCGTTTTCATTCGACACATAGACAATGTCGCCGGACGGCGACAAGGCGAGTGTTTCCGGATCCGGACCGGTCTCCATCGTGCCGGTCACGCTCAGCGTCTCGGTGTCTATGATCGTAATGTCATCGGCGTCACCGTCGCAGACGAGCACCTCGCGATGATCGGGTGTGATCACGATGCCGCGTGGCCGCTCGCCGACGGGAATTGTCTTGATGACCGCGAGTGTTTCTCCATCGAGCACGGTCACCGTATTGTCGCGCTCATTGGTGATGAAGAGTTGGCTTGCCTGGACCTCGCCGGCAACCAGGCAGAATGCTGCCGCGGCCCAACCAAGAGTTCTTCTGTGAACGATCAAGGCGCGAGATGGCATTTCGTCTCCGGTTCATCAAAGCCGAGCGTATCCGTCAGAAATTTCTGATGCAGGAACCCCTCCTGAGGCGACATGGAGGTCACCATCAAGGCTTGCGCAAGCAGCACGGGCTGACGCAACTGCTGGTCCCATCGGCGAAAGGTCAGCCCCTCCCCCTTGAACCCCGCGACTTCGAACTGGTCCGACCGGAGAAAAGCACGCAAGTCCGCAGGTTCTGTCTTACCGGATCGGATGAATGCTTCGCCGACGATCCGTAAGGCGAGCCAGCCCGCGTAGTCGCGCTCGATCATATCGCGATGCGCGAAAAGCTTGAAACGATGCTGCATCTGCAAAGCCGAATATTCCTGAAAGCTCGGATGCCATGCGGTCGCGACCAAGCCCTGAGTACCGGCGATCGGTCGCGCCTCATAAGTATTATAGGGAAGATAATCGCCGAACTGATCGGCTTCGTCCGCGACGATGAGCACGTCATAGGACGGTGCGTTTTGAGTCGCGAGCGGCATCTGGGTTTGGATCTGCTGAAACCCCGTATCGACGCGCCGCGCACCGGGATTATAGCTATAGCTGCGTTCCTCGACGATCTTTCCGCCGAAGCGCGAGGAGGAGCGCCGCATGGCCGCGGCATAGGCCTCGTCTTGCACGCCTACTCCCTTCAGCAAGAACCAGCGTCTCCAGCGTTTCAATATCAAGAATTGCGCAAGCGCGTCGGTGCGCATCGCGCGGCTCGGCAGTAAGTGAAACACATTACGCCGGCAATCGTCCTGCCGCAGATTGTCGTCGATCGTTCGCGCATCCAGGATGATCGCGTTTGCCGCTTCCGGCAAATCGGCAAGAGTCAGGAGATCAGCCGAATTCAGATCGGCGACAATCATCGAAGGCTTCGTCGAAAGCACCTCGCGCGCTCTAGCGGCAATGTCGCCATCGGCTGGAACCGTCACGACATCCAATACATATTGCCGTCCCAGAAACTTGCCGGTGATATTGATCTCTTGCGCTCCCAATTTCGCGCCGGCCACGCCGCCGTCCGTCGGAATGGTCTGCATGAGCGAGAGCGGCTGCGTCTCCTGATAGGCCTTGCCGAAATAGACGACGTTTGCGGTTATGCTTTTGGGTGTCTCATCGGTGTCCGACGTCGGGCTCATCGCGGCGTCAGGAAGGCGATCTTGTGCTCTCACATCAAGCGCACAGGTTGGCAGTAGGCACTGCGAAGACGCCACCCAAAAAAGTAGCGCCTTCGCATGCACGTTCAAACCTGTGGCCACGGATGCTACCAATTCACGCGATCCTGAGAACCCGAATAAAGCGATCGAACGAAAGCCATAATCTTGAAAAGCTCATCGTCGCTCTTGATAATTTCGCCAAAAGGCGGCATCGGTGCGACGACTGTTTCTATACCAATCCTCACATAGCCTTTCTTCTGAAGACCTTCCGAACCCAGCGAGATCAAACGAAACAGCGTATCGTCATCGCTCCCATAGACCCAATTGTCATTCTTGATCGAAGGACAAATTCCGCCGCCGCCGCCACCGCCGTGGCAACCATTACAACTGGAACCGAAGAAAGCTTTCTTACCGGCTTCGATCATATCAGGCTGACCCGTATAAGGATTATGGATCGTGCCGATGGGCGCCGATGCAACGATTTCAAGTGGCGGCTTGCCCGTCACTTGTGAAACCGGAGCCGATACGGAGGGGCTTTTGCTCATATCAGAAGCGGATGGCTGATGAACGTTAACTGGACCCACAGGTGCGTCATCGGCATAGACATGGAGCGGCGCGAAGAGAAGCGCAACGGCGAGGCAAAGCTGTTTAATCATTCTGAAACGATATCCTTGTTGCGGTGGTGTCTTTAGGTGCGGCGATAACCCATCGATGAGATGGTCACTTAGGCGCCGTCTCTGCGAAAAGATCGAGCGCCCGAATCGCAGATCCATTTTCGGCTTTGGCCGCGATCTGGCGGGCCGTCTCACCATCAGCCGATTTCATCCCCGGCTGTGCGCCCGACTGAAGCAGCAAACCGATCATCGGCGCATTGTCGTGCGCAGCCGCGATCATGAGCGGGGTCACCCCCTCGCTCGAGATGGCATTCACGTTGGCGCCATGACTTAGAAGTTCACGAGCAATGTCCATCGAGTTGAGTGTTTGCTGTAATTTGTTAATGCGACTTTCCGGCGGCGGTTCGCTTGCCGCAGCCATCAGCGGCGTCAGCTTCTTTTTGCTGACAGGCAGATCGACCTTAGCTCCGCTGTTGATCAATGCTTTGGCAGCATCGAACTTCTTTTCTTCGATCGCAACGGCGAGCGCCGTAAAGCCTCCTGGCGCGGTGGAATCGACGTTGGTACCCTTAGACAAAAGCAGTTGAATGGCCGCCACATCATTGCGTAACACCGCATGAAGAAGAGGTAACCAGCCGTCGCTGTCGGGGATATCCACCCTAGCGCCGCGTTCAAGAAGATATTTTGATGTGTCGAGCGAGCCAAGCCTGACGGAGGCCGTCAGCGGCGTATAGCCCTGCAGATCCTTCTTATTGATATCGGCACCTTTTTCTAGAAGAAAGCCGATCCTTTCATTGTCCGAGGCAAGCACGGCATCGGCAAGTTCTACGTTGACGTCAGCACCGTCTTTAAGCCAGGTTTCAAGACGCTCGCGGGTAACTTCCGGCTTTTCGCGATGCAGTTTTGCAAGTTCTTCAGCGGAGATCGTTGGCGCTGAATAAATGCCATGAGCTTTGATTGTACCCGAGATTAGACAGTCCGAGCATTCGATCAATGGCACACCATAATCATCCAGAATCTTCTTGATCTCGTCACGATGCTTGTTGAGCGCGTTCTCTATCGCGTATTTTCTCACTGCATCTGTCTTTCGCACACCGATCGCCATCTCGAATTCCATCGGGATGATGTCGTCCATGAGATTTGTTGGTTGGAGCTTGAGAGGCGCGCCTTGCGCTTTTACCCAGCCGGCGAACGGGCCCCAAACGCCAGCGACATCGAGCTTACCATCGACGACCTCCTTGACCTGCCACCAAGGTTGATGGGACTCGACGAGATCACCGTCGTGGCTAACCTCGTGAACATGGACGTTGGAGACGACACCATGATTTGCCAGAGATTGGCGAAGCGACGACAACTCATAAACACCGATCTGCAATTTATGCAGAAGAGGGTCTGAGAGGCCGCTGAAATTGTAATTATCGCTGCTGCGTGACGCCAACACATAGGTCGATCCATAGATCGGAAATGTGGTCAACGCGGATTCGTAATTGTAAGGAACATCCATCAGGATATCGCAATCATTCGTGTCGAACGTCTGCCGGGTTAACCCGCGCTCAATGTATGGACGCCAGAAATACGTCGCCGTGGTGCCGAGTGCTTTGGCTATCACGTTAGCGATCTTGTTTTCGAATCCTTCTTCTTTGATGTTCGAAAACGGCATGTCGCCTGGATCGGCACAGACGCGAAATGACGTGTAGTGCGCTGTACGTGCGGCAGCCTTCGCCGCGTCGCGCTGGACCTGAGTATAGTCATCGAACTCCTTATTATTCGGTGCCGCCTGGGCGAAGGCATGGCTCACAGCCCCGAGGCAGATGAAGATGGCGAATGGCAAACGCAATGTGATTGTCTTCATGCGGCGGAGACTCACTTAACCGAAGGTTTAAGACGTTGAATATAAAGGCAGACCTGCGGAAAGCACGTGGCTTTCCGCAGGTCGCGTTCAAACGCTTGATGTTATTTCTGAGCGGATTTTTCTGGAATGCGGAAGGTATAGAGCGTCCCGCCTTGCGGAATTTTATTGAACCCGCCAACTTTCGTCAGAGCAGTCGATCCAATCGCTCCGAACTTATCGTCGAGATCGAGACCGGCAACGGCCGGTAGACCGATCCATCCGCCGATACCGGCGAAGACTGAGACATATTGGTGTCCCTTGACCTTATAGGTAATCGGGTTCCCCAGGATGCCGGACCCGAGTTTGCGTTGCCAAAGCACCTTGCCGTTTTCGCGATCGACGGCCCGGAAATCGCCGTTCAAGCTCCCGTAGAAAACAAGGCCGCCATCGGTGTTGAGCGTGCCGCCCCAGTTCGGATAGGCGTCCGGGATCTCCCAGTCCGTCTTGCCCGTGAGCACGTCAAACTTCTTTAACTTGCCCATGACGCCGGGCTTTTCAGGATACATGTACACGTTGGCGAAGACATAGACCGTGCCTTGCTGCGTGTGAGTCCGCGCCTGAGGTTCGTCCTCCATGCACCAATTATTGGTCGGCATATAGAACTTGGTCGGATCCTTGGGATCAACCGAGCCGGGCTGCTGATCTTTGCCACCCATGGCAGAGGGACATGCTTGCGTATTGACACCAATCTTGAAAGGCGAATGCTCCGGTACCTTCACAGGACGGCCAGTCTTCAGATCGACTTTCTCCGCCCAATTCACAGTCACGAATTTATTAGCCCTCAAAAGCGTACCATCGGAGCGATCGAGCACATACGCAAAGCCATTGCGGTCGAAGTGAACCAAGGTCTTGCGCGGTTTGCCATCGACGTTTGGCATATCGACGAGAATGTTTTCATTGACGCCATCATAATCCCATTGGTCGAATGGGGTCATTTGATACGCCCAAACCACCTCGCCTGTATCGACCTTCCGGGCGAAAATGGTCATCGACCATTTATTGTCCCACTTGCCGCTGTTACATGCTTCTTGCGTGTCTTCACCGCAACGCGTGGTCGGGCTCCAATTGCCCGGATTGCCAGTCGAGGCATAGACGAGTTTCAGCTCAGGATCGTAAGAATACCAAGCCCAAGGTGAACCGCCGCCACGCTTCCATTCGTCGCCGGGATAAGACGACATGCCGATGTCATGGCCATAAGTGCCATGCTGGGGATTGGCTTTATTGGTATCGGGCGTCATACAGACGTCCTTGTCCGTGCCATTCGACTGACACCGCCATACAAGCTTGCCGTCCGCCAGATTGTAAGCTTCAAGCCTGCCGCGTGCCGCGAATTCGTCACCACCAAATCCCACGATCACTTTATCATCGGCGATCAATGGGGCGCTGGTGACGGTCTCTCCGTGTTCTGGATAGGCATGTTTGACGACCCAGTCTTCCTTGCCGGTCTTCGCATCCAAAGCGATCAAGTAACCGTCCAAGGTGTTGAAAAGAACCTTGCCGTCGGCGTAATTGACGCCGCGTTCGACTGTATCGCAGCAGGCGCGCGGAACAGCGCTTAGATCGCGATCCGTGTCCTTCTTATAGGACCAAACCTGAACCGGGTTGTCCGGGTCCGACAGGTCAAGAGCTTGGACGATATTTGGCCAAGCACTCACAAAAAACATCATCGGCTTGCCGTCGATGTCGACGACGACCGGCTGGCCTTCATGACCGCGCAATGCGCCCGTCGATTGCGACCACGCCATCTGCAGGTTGCCGACGCTTTCCTTGTTGATCTCCTTAAGATCGCTGTGACGATCGAGGCCGAGGTTTTGCCCCATAGCCGGCCAAAGATCCGGGTTTTTGCTGTTCTTCATAACTTCGGCGTCGGACGTCGATACCTTCGATTCAGCTTCTGAAGGTCCGACGACAGTCATGCTGGTGGCAGTCGGCCCCATATTGCTCGTGGCTGCAGAACTCGATTCCGCCTGCGCAAACACTGTCGTGGCAGCCAACACCAAAGTCGCGGCGGCAGCATGTCCGATCAATGTATGAGCTACTTTTATTCGCGTCTTCCTTGTGAGTTTCATTCCCGTCTCCCATCCCGTTCATTATCTGATTGTTGAAGAAAGGGGCCAGGCGCCGGGAGGTAATGTCCTGGCCCCATGCTCTACGCAGACCGAGGTCTTGACGAGACACGCCCTAAGCATACCGGCGGCGTAATAGATGGCGATGGCCCGCCTTCCCGATCTATTTGGGAAAGCTTCCCGAGCAACGGATATTTTGGATATCCCGTTTCCGATTACTGTCTTCTTTGATTGAACTTTCAGGCTTCAGCCGAGCAAATTTCCTGCACGGGGAAGATTATGACTTCTAGGAATGGATCAGCCGCCCGATCGCAAGCCATCATCTTTGGAAGATGGAATCAGCGCGCTGCAAGCCTGGAAAAAGAGAATGCAGACCGAACCCAACCGATCGTCAAAATGCTTGCCGGTTGGCGGGCTAAAAATGCTCCGAGCGCTTTATTGCTCGCGCATATCATAGACGAGGCGGATGAGATCGACGGTGCGCTCGACTCCGAGTTTTCCCTTGATGATGCTGCACGTATTGGCAACCGTCTTATAGCTCACGCCGATCGCTTCGGCGATCGCGGCAAGCGATTTGCCCTCGCCGAGCAAGCGCACGATATCGACTTCGCGCGTCGACAGTTTCTGTAAGGGATCGTCTCCTTTATATTGCGAGATGACGATTTGCGCGGCGATCTCACGTTCGACGTAGCGGCCGCCTGCCCCGATTTCGCGCACGGCCGCCATCAGCTCCTCTGCCGATGCCGTCTTGCTGATATAGCCCCGCGCGCCCGCCTTCAGCGTCCGCGCGACATAGATCGGCTCCGAATGCATGCTGAGAACAAGAATCCGCGCCGCGCGGTTTTCAAGAATGAGGCGACGCAGCAATTGCAGCCCGCTCGAATTCGGCAGATTGAGGTCGAGCAGAACAAGATCCGGATGTTCCGCCTTATAAATCGCCACAGCTTCATGGGCCGAGCCTGCTTCATGGACGCTGGTGTCCGGCATCGTGGCCAGGAGGCGTCTGACACCTTCGCGAACAACGACGTGATCATCGACAATCAAAATCTTCACGAGACATACTCCTGGCCGATGTCGTCTTTCAATGGCTCAAGCGGGAGTTTGGCGGAGATCGTGACGCCTTTTTCTTCCACGCGATTCTCGACCGTCAGCGTACCGCCGACCGCTGCTACCCGTTCCCGCATGCCGGTAATTCCGAAGCCGAAACCCTGTTGCGACACGCTCAGGCCCTCGCCATTGTCGGAAACCTCGACGTCAACGGCCGCGTCCCTCGTACTGGCTTTGATCGCTATCCAGGACGGATGGCCGTGGCGGAAGGCATTGTTAAGACCCTCCTGAAAGATACGATAGATCGTCGCATCGAGAGCCTCGCCAAATGTCTCCTGGCTCAAACGAACCTCGATATGGACATCCGGACGGCGCAGGTTCCAAAAGGCAACGAGATTATCGACCGCCGGACCAAGTCCGAGATCGAGGAGAATGGCCGGCCGCAGCTTTCCCAGCATGGATCGCACATGCTGCTGCATCTCAGAGACGGCACCGCGCATGGAATCGAGATGGATACCAATTTTTGGATCCAAACGAGCCGATTCCTGCTTCTGAATGGCGGAGATATCTATGCTCAATGCGAAGAGCAAAGGGCCGATTTCATCATGCAGATCGCGGGCAAGATCGGTCCGCTCTTCTTCTTGCATGGTCGCAAGCTGGACTTCAAGTCTGCGATTCTGACCCTCCATCATGGCAAGCCGCGCGACCATATCGTTGAAGCGCTGCGCGAGGACGGCGAGTTCCCGCGGCCCCTTCTCATTACATCGCTGACTGTAATCGCCGGCGCCCACGCTGGCAAAAGCGACCGACATTTCATCTAAAAAATGGAAGGCGCGGCCGAGCATCCAATAGATCAGGCTCAAGACGAGGATGCAGAAAATCGCTAGAATCGCCAGCGTAACGAAAATATCGCTCCAGACTTCGTCGATCTCATTATGGGAATCCGTCTCCAGGAAAATTGACCCGTAGTGCGCAAAGGCCGGCGGCAGTTGAACCCAGGCCGTCTCAGGCCGGCGCGCAATGAAGTGATTGAACCAGGCCGGTGCCGGCTCCGTGGATTCAAGCGGCTTCGAGGCAACAATGACATTGCCGTTGGTATTCAAAAAAGATGCGCGTAGATGACGGTTGCCGTCGAAATCTTCGATCAGCAATTGCAATTGACCCAATGGATCGGCGTTATCCTCGACGTCATCCGTCGCATTCTGAACCATGCGAATACCGACATCGAGCGCGGCACGCATCTCCTCATCGACTTTATGAACAGCGTGCCAATAGACAATCACGCTGCCCAAGACGATGCTGACGACAAGGATCAAACCGATCGAAAGTATGAGACGAAGACGCAAGGACACTTTGCTCACTTTTCGCCTTCACGATCCTAAAAGCCATTGCTCCATAAGAAGAGCCAGACTTCGACTCTATCCTAGAGATACGATGTGAGCAGCATGGAAAGGTCTCGGTTTCTTTCCTATGTTTCTCGAATAGTCAGGAAAAATTCCCGATAGACAAAAGCGAGCGGTCGTCGAATGCGACGCTCTAGCCTTGCGGTGTCCTGTCGTCGCTCTCATGTGTGGGTCTATCGGACGCCGGGCTTCGCTTTTTTAAAATAGACGCGCATCCGGCTCAGCAAAGGCATCATTGCATAGACCAAGACGAGGCAGATCAGGCCGAAGGCGGCAAAAAGCGGACGCCGATCCAAGAGGACTTCTGTCTTGTGCGGGGTCGCCGCTTTTTGAAGCGCATCGCGCAAGGCGCTTTCGTCGGCAAGGTGGCTATAAGACAAGCCCGTGTTATCGGCCAATTCCGTCAGATAGGCTTCGCGAACGGAAGAGAGATGTTCGCTCCCTCCTCCTTTCATGGCGCCGAAAGGTGCATTGCGCGGATTGTAGCCTTCGCGATTTTCAGAGCCGGCCGGTGCCAATCCGAAGCGGCTTTCCTGCAAGACATCGTGCTCGCCATAGAAGCCGGTTTCGCGGCCTTGCTTATCGAATTTCGGTATAGGAGACAGTTCATATCCGCCAACGCCGACGATCAGCCCTTTGATGGTTCCGGGCTTGCTTTCAAAAGCCGGACGGCTGACGGGCGGCAGCGGCGGCGCCTCCTGACCGTCCGTCATGAAGACGAGATCCGTGTGAAGATCGGCTGCGAGTGCGATGGCCCGATCGAGTCCCACCGATATATGGCTGTCGCCGTCCCAGGCCTCGCGCCAATCGAGCGCGGCCATCGTGCCGTCAGGCGCGGCAAAATTCGCGCAGACCTCGACCGGATCGAAGAGCAAGAAAACGCGTCGCTCTGAAAAAATGCCGAGGGCCAGATGCGATTGGCACGGTAGGTTTGCCAGCATCTGCCGAAGCGCCGTTTTGACGAAATCGAGCCGGCTTACGGGCTCTCCCTTCACCGTGTAATCCCGCGTGTTCATGCTGCCGGTGATATCGACGACGACAAGCAGATCGAGCGCGTTGCGCGTGCCCTTGATCTGCGGGATCGCCAGCGCCGTCAAAAAGAACAATGCGCAGGCCAGAAGCAACCAAAACCGTGCGTCCCGATAGGTCGCCCCGTTCACGGCTCGCCTCGCGGCAGGATCGGCAGCTCCGTCCAAAGATTTTGCGGGTCGCGCCGTCGCTCGTCCTCGCCGGATCGGCGGAATGCCGGCATATCGCGCACGAGGCGCGAAGCCACGTCGAGATTATATCGTGCGTCCCAAAGCTCGGGATCAAGACGCAAAGCCGCCTTATAATCTTCGCGCGCGAGGTTGACGATCATCTCGGCGGATTCGAGATCACCGCCTTCGATCTTGTCGAAGGCCTGCTTCAGCCGAGCATTGGCCATATCGTAATGAAAGATGGGCCGGAGAGGATTGGCCTTGCCGCGATCGAAAACATCGAGCAAGGGCTGCGCCTCGTCGATACGGCCGCGTTCGAGCAAGAAATAAGCACCCGCGAAGATAAGTTCAGGGGCCGCGGTCAGGGGCACGTCGGCCGCATGCCCTTCCGCAAGAGCGCGAATGACCCGATTATGCGCGGCATCGATCCACCAGAACAAGCCCGACGTCACACACGCCGCCGCCAAGAGCACCAAAAGCACAGCAAGACCGAAAGATCTGATGCGGCGCCACAGGTCGGCGAGCTGAGACACGAAAGTCTTGGCCCATATCGCTCTCATGACCGGACCGCCTCTTGCCGGCGGAACCGCAGCTGCACGAAGCCCGTCTCCGCGAGCTTACTGAGGACAAGGATTATGGACGCGAAGCCCGCGACCAGATAGGCCAAGGCCGATATATCCTTGCGTGGCACATGCTCGAAATAAGTGATCGGCCGCGTTTCGAGATGGTTGATCTCAGCCATTGCGTCTTCGATCGCTTGCGGACTATCGGCTTGGAAAACCCGATAGGTCACGCCGAGGCTTTTGAAGAAAAGATCCATATGCCGTTCGGGCTTGGTATGGGGTGAATCCTCCTGCCCGGCCGGCGGCGGGTCGAAGACCTTTTCGGCGCCTTGGGCGCGCAGGAAAAGCCAATAAAGATGAGCATTTTGCTTGCGGAAAGCCTCCTTCAAGTCTTCCTGTAATTTGTGTTCGAAAAAGCCGGCTCCGCCATATTCGCCATCGGAGACGAGAAGAACGGCGGGCGAGCTCGCGGTTCCATCTTCCGCGATCATCCGCAGCGCGAGCTGAATGCCAAGGCCTACATTGGTGCCTTCGATGCCCGGCCGCATCAATCCGTTGACGGCGGCCTTGACGGCATCGCGATGGTCCGAGATCGGCAGAACGAAAACTGGCGCTGTCGAAAAGGCGACAACGCCGAATTGATCATATTTGCTCTGATCGACGAATTGCCTCAGAAGCCGTCCGGCGATCTGCGTCTTCGATTCCTGGCCTTCTTTGGCCTGATCGTCCGCGAGGGTGAAATCCATGCTCGTGCTGCGATCCATCACGATAACGACATGCGCGCCTTGACCGATCCGCTTGAGACTTTGGCCAAGCCGATAGGGTTGCGCCAAGCCGATCACGGCGCTGGCGATGGCAAAAGCCGCGGCTAGCCGCAGCACAAACTCGAGACATCGCGATAGGAAATCGTCAGGGACCGCATCGAAGGACGGAAAAGCCGTAAGGCGCATCGCCGTCGTCACGATGGGGCAAAGAGCGAGCGGCAAGAGCCAAAGCCATTTCGGTTCCGCGAACCAGATATTCATGCCGATCGTTCCGCATTTGCCAGCCGCTCGCAAAAGGCCAGAAGATCGGCCTGCGAGAAATCCGGCGTTCCCTCGAGGAGCTGGTCGCCGAAGAAAACCCGATGCGAACTTGAGAAGAAGCGCTTGAAGTCCGGCTCCAACCGGCGAAAGGCCGGATGGCTCTCCAGAAAGCCTCCAAGATCGCCGCTGAGAATCGTGTGGCCGCCGCTTTCGTCAATCGCGCGATGCAAGATCAGCAAAGCGCTTTTATAGGCCGGGGCCGTCGTGCTTCCGCGCGAAAGCTGATGAATCCGCCGCGCAGCGAGCGTGAAGGGTCGGTGGGGCCGTGCCGCGAAAGGCGGCCAGGCGCGGTCATAGGCCAAAAGCGCCCAGGCGGCGAGCGCGGCAAAGCCGAAACCCAACGTCCGCGTGCGGTCTGCGCGAAGATCGATGTGCCGCGGCTTTACATCGGGACGCATGTAATCGCTGCCCGATTCCCGCATCGCCGGTTGCACCTCCCGCAACGCCGAAACTTCGATCCAAAGCGGTGGCACAATGGTTGTGGCCGTTTGATCTGCGGAGACGAAGGACAATGAGAAGCCCGGAATTTCAAGACGCCTTGAATCGAGCGCCGCATAGAAATTCTGATAGGTGAGATAAAGACGATAGAGCGTCGTGTTTCCGCGAGATGTGCTCTCGGTCCTCGTGCCGACAAGTTCGAGCCAATAATTGAGCTGGCCAACCTTTGGGATAGAAGCTTGATTCAGCGTGAAGCCGGAATCGGCCGTGATATCGACTTCGCTCTTGATAACATCTCCCAGGAAATAGCCGAAAGGCCGCGGCGTAATCATCTCGACCGATCTTATCTGCGCCGTCGCGCCTGTCATGGCGGAGAGGATCAACAGGAGGCAGAAGATCGCGCGCCGCATGTCTGGGACTCATGTCGTGAGAAGATGACGTGACAGACGATCCGCATCGAGCCGATCAATCAATTCGAAAGGCAGGCGTCCGTAGCGTGAAAAGAGGCGGCGCAAGGCCTGGCGGCGTCCAGAGGCCTCATCTAACCAGCGGCGCCGCAGGCTGGGACGCATGAAGATGAAGCGCTTTTTGCCGCTTTCGAGATCGCGCATCTCGATAAGGCCAAGGCGCGGCAGATCCGTCTCCTCCGATGAATCCGAAACGACGATCGGCGCCACGTCATGGCGGCCCAGAGAACGCAGCACTTTTTCGACTTCGGCTAATGGCATGCGGAAATCGGAGATCAAAAAAACAAGGCTTCGCACAGCGCCAAGATAATCGGCGGCCTCGGCGAGGCCTTGCGCACCCCTGCCGCTCAGCGTAAGGCCCGCGAAGCGCTGTTCGAGATCGCGTTCAAATCCCTTCCGCCGCGTGGCCGGAAAGAAGAAGTCTTCACGAATATGCTCATCACAGCCGATGACGCCGAACCCATCGCCGAGCCTATGCGTGGATCGCGCCAAGGCGAGGCAAAGACGCGCGATGAGATCTTTCTTGCGCGCCATGCCCTCGAAGCTCATCGAGGCGGACAGATCTATGACGGCATAGACCGAAATCGCGGTCCTCTGCTCGAAGCGCCGCACATAGATCGTCTCGTACGGGTCGCGGACGGTCGTATTGATGTCGATCCGGCGCGGGTCCGGATAGCGCAGATAGGGCACTTGATCGTAGAAGCGGCCGATACCGCCGACGTCGCGCCCGCGATGCGCGCCGATGGCGACACCGGTCGCCTTGCCATGTGGGCGATAGGTGATCTCGTCCGCGTCGGTCACGGCACTGGCACCTTGGCGAAGACCGCGTCGCAAAGCTCATGCGCGAGGTTTTGGCGGCGAAGTTCATAGATTGGATCGAGAAAAATCCGGTGCCCGACGATCTCGATGAATATGTCGCGAATATCCTCCGGGATCACCATGTCGCGTCCCGCAAGCCAGGCATGGACGCGTGCGGCGCGGACAAGAAAGCTCATACCGCGCGGACTGGCGCCGCCTTGCACAAGCCGGTCCATATCGATATCGGGCAAGCTGATCCCGGTGGCCGCGGGGCGGTGCAGACCTTGCCATAGAGCCAAAACGTAATCTTCGAGCGCCTTGCTCGCATGAATATTCTCTTGGATCGCCTTGGCGACGGAGCCAAGCTCACGATGATCCAGGACGCCTTCCTTGATCGTCGAAATGAGAGCATCCACATCATGGAAACGCGGATCGAAGGCAAGCCGGCGCCGAACCTCGGGATCATCCGGCGTTTGGACGCCGATCTCCATGAAGAAGCGATCGCGGGCAGCCGCCGGAAGCTCGAAGGTTTCCTCTTTCTCCACCCTGTTGCGGTCGGCAAAAACCTGGAGATAGGGAAAATAATGCTCGCGATTGAAGGCCGTGATGCTGGCTTCGGCCATCAATCGCAAAAGCAACGAATGGACCTGCGGACGGGCGCGGTTGATCTCATTGAAGAAGAAGACCGAGAGCGCTTCGCCGGACCGCAGCACCGGCCCGGCATCGACGCGTGGACGTCCATCCTCCGCGAGATAGGTATGATAGACGAGGTCGCTCGGCATCAGGTCGATCGTGCCTTCGACCCGTTCGTAAGCGCCACCGATCGCACGTGCAACGGCGCGCAAAAGCGTCGTCTTGCCGACGCCGACATCGCCTTCAAGCAAAACATGCCCGCGTGCGAAGACGGCAATGGTTACAAGCTTGATCACGCGTTCCTGGCCAATGACCACGCGCGCCAGTTCCGCTTGGAAAGCCGTTGCAAGCTGCCGCCAATTGTCCAGAGTCGTACGCGTGTCGCGTTCCAGCCGCATGGCGACGAGGGACTTTCAATAATGTCAGGAGATGCGCGACGAACGAGCTGATCTCGGGGCTCTAGGCCCGCGATCTCGCATCATTCGCCGCGCCGGGATGCCTATTTTCGATTGCGACGCCGGAGACAGAGTCTACCCGACTACTCCGGGATTTTCGCCACGTCGTAAACGAATTTTCCGGATTTCTTGAAATAGTCGACGCGCTTTTTATTGCGCTCTTCCATCTGACGCTCGGAATCCGCTTGCTTTGCGATCTCTTTCGGATCGTGTTTGGGATCATATTTCGATCCGGCGATCTTTTCCGGATAGCCGGGATGGGGTTCCCAGCAATTGCCTGGCGCCTTGCAATGCTGCCCGTCATAGGCAGAGGCCGCAGCCGTCATTGAAAGCGAAAATAGCGCCGCCGCACCGCAGGCGAAGATCGTATGGTGCATTGAATGAGTGTTGAACATCTTTTCCTCCTTTTCACGCTTTATCCGATGACCTGCGTCATCCTCTTTTGCGGATCCATCAGGCTAGTTTGGAAGCGCCTTGCATTGACCCGGAGTATTAGGGATCTTCTCTTCGTCCCCTTCTTTAAACGGCTTAAAACTCTTCTTCTGCTCGGCCGTGAACCAGGTCGCGTCTTTGACATCATCCTTGTAGAGATGACGCACCCACGCGATCACCTGCAGCATCTCGTCGAGCGTCAGATCAAGGTAATGCGGACCCATTTGAGATCGCGCACCGCCGAAGACCGTTTCGAATATGCCTTGGTCCGTCTGGTTCTTCGGGTAGGTCCAGTAATCGTCATTCAGACCGGGACCGATCTTGCCTTCGGCGAGATGCCCATGACAGCCGGAACAGGCCGTCAGGAAAAGACTCTGACCATTCCTCAAGCAGCTCGGATCTTCGAGATAGGGATCGCGTCCTGTTTGAAGGAACTTCTTCACGCCGTCCGTATCGCGGCCATCCGGCAAGGCATCGTCCAAATTCAAAGGCTCTCCCGTGACCGTATTGCGCAAATCAAGAGCGGTCGGCGGCGCTGCCGCCAACACTGCCGTCACGATCCCCCCAAACAATCCAGCTTGGATCGCGACCCATAGTTTTTTCTTCATGTTTCTGAAAACCCGCCATTTCTTCTTTGTGGCATTCCGTGGTGAAAATTCTCGTCAAGACCGCTGATCGAGCAAGGGAACGCCTTCCTCTTTCAGGATTGCTTCGATCTTGGGCCGCGCCTTGACGATGGCCTCGTTGAGCTCGCTCAACAACGCGCTGTCGTCCTTGCGAACGCCCATCGATTGGTCGAACTGCTGCGGGACCTTCAGCCCGTCGTCGCGGACGCTGTTGTCTTCGATCATCGTCATGCGCAAGGGCGTCGGAGATGACTTGACGTAACGCGCGACCTCCGGCGCAAATGCCGACGCGAGATCCGCGTTGCCCGATGCGACCTCGCTCACCATTTTGGACGGATCGACCTGCACATATTGATTGCGCGGCGACTTGAAGCCGACAAGAGAAAAGACATAGCTTATGTCTTGTTCATATTTACCGATCTGCTTCAGCATCACCTCCGCGGGAGATCCAAACCCGAAAGCGATATGATCGAGCTTTTCGATCTTCGGATCTTTCCAGGATTTGATCGTCAGATTGCGGTCTGCCCGCGAGAGGAACACATAGCCGGTGCGATAATAGGACTTCGTTGTCAGCACGCGCTCATCGCCCGTGTCGAGGCCGATGATGACATCGCAGGCCTTCTTGTCGAGGAAGTCGCGGACGAGATAAATCGCCGGCTTGCTGGCCCACACGAATTCCGGCTTGCGTCCCATCGCATCTGCGACGGCGACACCGATCTTATTTTCAAAACCCGAACCGTCGGATGATGAGAAGGGCAATTGCTGCGTCGCTGCGCAAATCCGCAAAACCTTGGCGTCGGCAGGGGTGGCATCGGTTGCCACGCGCGGCGCAGGTGCCGGGGCCCCGGGGGCAGCCGGCGCGAAAGACGCAGCCTGAGTGAAGCTTATGAGGGCCGATGCAAAAAGCCCCAGGCATGAGGAAGCCGCTGTCGCGATCATTGGTGTGGTTTTCATGATGGCACCCTCTGTGCGGGAATAAGGTCTGACGATCTTTGCGCTTCATTGCGAAGATGATGCGCAATGAAGCGCGAGGATCGGCTCACGACCGGGTTCGAGACCCGGTCTTCGATCGAAGAAGAAGCGTTCTGCCGGGATGCCATGAAACGGGGAATGGCATGAGAGCCCCGGCAGAACGTGAACTTGTGGCCTTAATTGGCGCGGATGACCTTCGTGTCGTATTCGTCGAGGTTCACGTCGTCATACGGGCCCTGGCCGTTCAGCGAGAAGACCAACAGACCGCCGCCTTGCTGCGTCCATTTCTGGAGGTTCTTGAAGGCGCCGACCGCACCCAGGCCCGCCGTCGGATCCTGCAGGTCGAAGACGAGACCGACACCCGGCCAGCCGCCCACGCCGTAGTAGATCGCGACATATTGCACGCCCTTATGCTCGTAAGTGATCGGATAGCCGATCGCACCCGAGGGCATCTTGAACTTCCAGAGAAGCTCGCCCGTTTCGCTGTTACGCGCCTTGATGTAGCCGTCGAGCGTCCCGTAGAAAACGAGATTCCCCGCCGTCGCCATCGTACCGCCCCAGGCCGCGAAGCGTTCCATCACCTGCCATTTGAAGGATTTCGTCAGAGCGTCATAAGCTTTGACCTGTCCAAGGCCGAGATAGTTCTGCCGATCGCCTTTCGGGCCGGGATACATGCTGAGCGTCGCGCCGACGAAGAACTGACCGGCGCGATAGGGCAGCATGAAGGGCTCCCAATCCATGCAGATATGGTTCGCTGCGATGAAGAAGAGCTGCTTCGTCGGATCGTAGGAATCATGCGCTTGATCGTGATAGCCCATGGCCGACGGACAGACGTCCTTGGCCTGATGGTCCATGCGGGTACCGTATTCAGGATCGCGGATCGGCTGGCCGGTCTTGAAGTCGACGTCCTTGAACTCGTTCATCGTGTCGTCGATCTTGCCGACCGTGAAGAGATCGCCCTTTTCGCGGTCCAGCGTATAGATGAAGCCGTTGCGATCCGGATGCGTCAGGAGCTTATGGACCTTGCCGTCCTTATCCTTCTCGTCGGACAGGAGCATATTGTTGACGCCAGCATAGTCCCATTCGTCATGCGGCGTCTTCTGATAGCCGAACTTCGCCTCGCCACTATCGACATCGCGGCCGAAGATCGTCATCGTCCACTTGTTGTCGCCAGGCCGCATCGTCGCATTCCAGGGCGACGGATTGCCCGTGCCGAAATAGACGAGGTTGGTGCCGGGATCATAGGCATACCAGCCCCAATTGGTGCCGCCGCCGATCTTCCAGGCGTCGCCTTCCCAGGTGGCAAGCCCAAGGCCCGCCTGCCCATATTGGGGGTTGTGAATATTGAAGTCCTTGCCGAGCAGCATCTCCTTGTCGGGACCTGTCGCATAGGCGCGCCATTTTTGCTCGCCTGTCCGGACGTCATAGGCCGTGATGTAGCCGCGCACGCCGAGTTCGGCGCCCGAGGAGCCGACAAGGACTTCGTCCTTAACGACATAAGGCGCGATCGTCAGCGTCGAACCGACATGAATGTCAGAGTTTTCGACCTGCCAATAGAACTCGCCGGTCTCGGCGTTCAAGGCGACGACATTGCCGTCGAGCTGATTGTTGAAGATCAGCGGAGGAGTCTTGCCGTCGCCAGGCCAATAGGCGAGACCGCGATTGACGAGGTCGCAACAAGCAACCGAACGCGCGGCCGGATTTTGCTTGGGCTTATACTGCCAAAGGATCTTGCCGGGATTGTCGAGATCGAGCGCGAAGACATTATTCGGAAACGGCGAATTGATATAGATCTTGCCGCCGACGACAAGCGGAGCGCCTTCGTGACCGTTGAGAACGCCTGTCGAGAAGGACCAAGCGACCTTCAATTGCTTGACGTTGGTCGTATTGATCTGCGTATCGGGGCTATAATTGTCGGCATCGTAAGTGCGCGCCGGCATCACCCAGTTTTCGTTGCTCTTCGACAGTTCGATGAGCTTGTCGTTGGCCATGGCGACGGGCGCGCTCAATTGCAGAGCCGCGGCCGCCGCGACCAGCGACACCGACGTTAAAAATCTACGCTTTACGGGTATGTTTTTCATTGCCTGTCCTCACGTTTCCCACCCAACATCGTCCTTTTCACGCGGAATACTGAGGTAAAAGCCTCATCTATTGCGTGAATAGACACGATATACGAATATTTCTTATATTTTATATTATACCGTCTATCAGAAGCACAGGCTGTGCTTGTATATGCGTAGTATCGTTTAATAGTGAATAAATTCAAGAACTATTAATCTTATATATATTGGAAGTAGTCTTCATGTATTTCAGTATTTCAATCAGATTTTGGAAGAACTCTCTTTTTATTGGAAGTTGTCCAAAAGCGCCCAAGGCGAAGCCCTGCGCGTCCACGCGGCCTGATAGCGTCGCCAAAAATGGAGATTGAAAATCACGCCCAATATTGCGCTATGCGTCGGGCGGAAGGCTGTATAGGGACGATCGATAGGTGGCTACATTTTCGATCTGAGTTCCACGGCAAACTTGATCAAAGCAGAGCTCGTTGGGATCTTCAGTTTTTGCTTGATCGAAGCAACGGCATTGGCAACCGTTTTATATCCGAGAACAAGCTCGATCGATATTTCGGTCAGGCTTTTGCCGTCCCCAAGCCGCACGACGATCTGGCGTTCCCTATCGTTAAGCGCTCGCAGCGGATCATTGGCCAAAGATAGATTGACCATAACGAGTGTCTGCGCGACGGCCTGACCCAGATAAACCGAACCGGCGCGGACCTTGTCGATCGCCATGAGGATCGTGTCAGGATCATCATTTTTCGTGATGTAGCCCGACGCACCTTTTTCCAGGGCCGCCGTTACGAAACTGGCTGTTTCGTACATGCTGAAGATGATGATCTTGGCTTCCGGGTTGTCGCCTAGCAGCTCAGAGATGATATCGAAACCGCTTGCGTCCGGTAGCCCGACATCAAGCACAATGACCGGTGGCAAAAACTCGCGGTTAAGGATCAATCCTGCTTGAGCCGAACTTGCCGCGATCATGTCAAGATCTTCGCGCCGGTTGAGGATACGCTGGCAACCGTCCCTGACAATCGGATGATCCTCGACGACAAGGACTTTTATCTGTTCGTGCATGCCACGCCCATTCTTCAATAACTCCATGAATTGACCACCTCATGCGACCTGAATGTCAGCTTGCGCGCCGCATCTCGGCGTCGATGACCGGGATGACGGCTTCAATCAGCGTTCCGCGGCGCTGAGCATTTGAAACGGTGAGATGGCCACCCAGCTTGCGAACGCGTTCGGTCATGCCGAGAAAGCCGAAGCCAAACTTGAAATCCTGGGGCAAGCCGATTCCGTCATCTGAGACAGAAATGAAAATGCGGCGCTCCGCCCGCATCCTCACGGCGGCCGGCGCGCAGGATCCGTGTCTGCAAGCCATCACGATATGCACTTTCTTCGCCATTGAATGGCGAGCCACATTGGTCAGGCATTCCTGCACGATTCGGTAACTTGTGAGGCTGACGTCCTCGCTGAACGCGGCTTCTTCTTGCGGTGTCTCGAGCTCGCAGTCGAAGCCACTATGGGCGGACCGCCACGCCTCGACCAGATGATGAAGCGCGCTGTAGAGCCCCATCTGATTGAGGGTCACCGGCTGGATTCTCTCGAGAATGCGATAATTGTGCTTTTGGATGGAATCGGCCATCGACGAGATGGCTTTCGCGCGCTCGACAATTTCTTGTGCACGTATTTGACCACCTTTTTTCGTGACGGCTGCTTCGACGATGCAAGACGCAGCCGCGCGAATGCCGAAGAGCGAAGCGCCGAACTCGTCATGAAGCTCGCGCGCGAGCTCCTTTCGTTCGGATTCCTGGATCGACATAAGGCGATCGATCAGCAGCCGCTTGTCCGCTTCCGTCCGGGCCAGAGATTTTGCAAGCAAGTTGAACTGCTCGCCGACCCGCTGAAGTTCGGCCACGCGCATATCGGCGACGCCGTCGAACTGACCGCGTTGCAAGCGGTCGAGCCCATCGACAAGCTCATGAAGCGGTTTCAGCGTATGGCTCGCCGAAAGCCAGATAAGCGTGACGATGCCGACCGAGATCGCAGAGAGAAGACCGACGAGAAAGACCAGCTCTTCCCAGACTTCAGCCGCCTCATCGCTCGGCTTGGTCCACATGACGAGCTGCCCATGCGGCTGGCCGTGAATGAGGACCGGAAAACGTTTTGCAACCCGCTCCGGCTCGAACCAGTTTAAGAACCAGGCCGGCGCTTCCTTGGCCGCGGGCGTCGCGACAGATTGCACCGCGGCCATGTTCGGATCGGCCTTGTATTCAACTCTTATATGCCTGACGTGAACAAGTTCGGTCTGCAATTGTCTTAAAGCGGCATCGGGATCGGGCGCCACCTCGACATTGTCGAGCGCATATTCGATCAGATGGCTGCCGATCGTGATGCCCGATGCGGTTTCCAGGGCGATGCGATCGCGCGCGTCATAAAGCGTTACGCCAGTCGCAACGGCTATGCCCAGCAACAGGAAACACGGGGGAATGAGGATGAGCCTCAATCGCATGGAGGCTGAGGCCGTTTTGAAGTGCAACATCATTGGCATTCCTCGACCCTTACGGGCTTTCTCTCGGCATCAATGGTTTCGACCACGCTTTGGAAGACTGAAAAAATCCATTTTTTTAGGAAACATTCCAATATAAATCGTATTTTTTCTCGTAAAATGTAGAAATAAACTTGGACATGGCCGTTGTTTATTCAAAACTCTATTGCTAAGCATCTTGCCCATAAGTCTTTATGGAGTAAAGGGCTAGATGAATACGCTTTATGGACTGTTTCCGCCGCCGCGCAGTCGAGCATTCGCCCTCTGGTCACTTGTCTGGATTTTTGTCGCTTCGAGCATCGCGCCGATACAGGCGCACGGCCCGACTCCGAAAAAAATCGACAAGACGATCGAAATCGCCGCGCCGCCAGCGGCCGTGTGGGCGTTGATGGGCGACTTCGTGAACATTCCGAAATGGAATCCGCTTGTCGCCGACAGTAAGCCGCGTTTGGACGAGACAGGCAGCCAATTGCGCGTGCTGACGCTGAGGAGCGGCGGCGAAATCATCGACGGCATCACCGAATATGATGCGGCCAAGATGACCTATTCCTACCGGCGTGCCGACGAGGACGTGAAGGCTTTCCCGGTCAGTTCCTATACGGCAACGATCCGCCTGACGCCCACGGCCGACGGCAAGACGGACGTCGAATGGATCGGCCGTTTCTATCGCGGCGATACAGGAAACGAGCCTGCCGAAGGTCTTGACGACGAGTCCGCCCTCAAGGCCATGGACCAATTTTTCGATACAGGTCTCAATAATCTGAAGCGTTTGGCTGAGCAAAAATAATGCGGGCCTCGCGAAGCATCGTAGCTCTGCTCATGGCTTCGATCGATATCTGTTTGCCTACGAACGCGAAGGCCCAGACTGTTTATGTCATCAGTCAGTCTGGCCATCGTCTGACGGAGATCGCTTCAGCGGAGACCCCGCCCCAGACGATCGATTTGCCGCTCGGCCCGGTCAATATGGCAGCCTCTTGCGACGGCCGCTTTCTGTTCGTCACGCATCCCGAACTGCGAAAGATCAGCGTCGTCGATCTCGCACAGAGAAAAGTGCGATCCGTCTTGCCCTATCCGGGCATGCCCTTCGGTATCGCGAGCGATGCCGATGCGACGCATATTTTCGTCACGGATTGGAACAGGGGCGTCGTTTCGCGCATGGATGTGGCGAACGGCAAGATCACGGCGGAAACGAAAACCGGCCGCTCGCCCGCCCATGTCGTTTTCGACCACGGCCGCAACCGGCTTTTCGTTGCCAATCGCGAAGATGGAACGGTCAGTGCGCTCGACGCGACGTCGCTTGCAATCGTCGCGACAATAAAAGTCGGCAAGGCGCCGTTTGCTTTGGCCTTCTCAGCTTTGGCGGCGCGGGTCTATGTCGCAAATGTCCAAAGCGACGACATCAGTGTGATCGATGCGCGAAGCCTGCATGTGCTGGCCACGGTGCCTGTCGGCAAAATGCCTTATGGTGTTGCTGTTTCAAGCGACGGGAAGAAGCTTCTCGTGACAAGCCAGGCGGAAAACGACGCCGTCTTGCTTGACGCTGAAACGCTCGCGTCGATCGCCCGCATCAAGACAGGCCGCTATCCGGAAGGGGCCGTTTTCGATGCTTCGGGTCATCGCGCGGAGGTCGCGAATTGGTTCTCGGATACGGTTTCCGTGCTCGATCTCGATCACGCCGTTGAGGTGCAACGGATTCCGGTCGCGGAAGGCCCGCGCTATGTCGCTCTTGCCCCTGCCCCCAGCCTCTGCCATGCGGATTGAGCGCTGACCGATCTATGGCGCCTATGACATCCACGACTTCGTCAGGACGGCGCTCCGCAGAGCCCCACCCAATGTCCCGTCGCGGATTTGATCCGGGGCAGTTCCGGAATATTAGAGGTGATTTCAAGATCGGAAATATCGAGAAAACCATCCGGAAGACGATTGGCATCGAGACCAAGGTCGTTTGCCGATTGATGCAGCTCGATCGCATAGGACTGCAGCTCGCCAATTCCGAACATAACGACGGACTTCGCATGCATTTGACGATCGAGCGCGTAGCCTGTCGCAAGATGCAACGCGCCGATCAAAATCACGGATTTGTCGCCATTCGCGGCTTTTTTGATCTCGTCCGCGATCAAGGCATCTTCGGCCAACCGCTCACGCCAGCGCGCCTGCGCAAGCCGCTCCTCGTAAAGCGGATCGCGCGCCCGGCCAGCTTCGGCACCCTCGTTCAAGAGGCATGAATAGATCGGATCGAGTCTTCCGCCGGGAAGGCCATCGTCTGATGCGATAAGACCTGTCGTATCGAAAGCGATCGTCTCGATTTTGAAATGGGCTAATTTTTGCGCCATCTCGCCGGTGAGCTTCGCGGCTTCGAGTTGATCGCCGCCGTCGACGCCTGTGAAGCGCGCGCCGCCGGCGTGATAGGCTCGCGCGAACGCATCGACGTCCATCGCACCGTGATAAATCTTGTCGAACAGCGGCTGAAACTTGCTGGGGATTTCGATGAAGACCTTCTTTATATCCGCCGCCGTGACGGCCGCTATGAATGCATCCGACGCCCGAAAGCCATAATGGGGAAGCGAGCCGTGGTCCGGGTCGCCTATGACATGAAACTGCGCGGGATCCGCGAGAAACGACCCCAGAGCCTCAGCATGCGCTGAGCCTGAGAAAAGATTGGCATTCAGCAGGATTGCCACAGCGATCTGACGGGCACGCACTCTCATTCCTTTCTACAACAAGCCCATATCAATGCGCGCCATGCCGTTTCGATGCCGTACGTATTGATCACTGACGCGACAGACCGGCCGTATGGAGTAAAACTTAAATAAAGTCAGTACTGTATGGCCTATCCTATTCCTCCCCTGGTGCCTTTTAATATCAAATAGTTATATGGATTTGATCACCCATTATCGGAGCGCTTTTGGCGTCTCCGGCAACAAGCTCGAGATTTCGCGAAACCGCCCTCGATGCCGCGGCTAGAAGCGCAGATGTCCCGCATTGAAGCCTCCAACTCCATTGGCGCCCGGTTCACACAGACTCCACGGCTCTGTCTTTCACCGGCTCAGTGTTCAGAAGGTCAATGAGAGTGCGTGGAAGCTCAAGATAGCGGAAGCGCGACAGGGCATAGCCGCCGTTACAAGGCCGCTCGATTTCCACCAGCCTGACTTCGAATTGATCGATGCAGGTTTCGTCAGGAAGAACATCACGAACGGTGTAAACCGCGTCCTTCGTGAGACCATCCATCGAAGATGTGTAAAAAAAGCCGTGGATATTGAACCTGCGGTGCAGATCGGCGTCGATGCATACGATCTTGGTTCCAGGTGGCGTATGGGGCGATATCATCTCAGCATCTCTCGCATATCTGCGTCGCCCATTGTCCGGGCACAGCTTTGCGCGGAAGACGGGGAAAGAGTCGATGTCCAATCATGACATTTGATGCCAATTGCCGCATCGGCAAGATGTTGCAGGCCGGTTTCTCTTTATTCAGATGGATTGTGGTGAACGCCGAACCGGCCGATCCTTTCATCCGGCTTCTGCGACTTTCCCGCCTCCCCCCATACAATCGTCGCTCTGGCACGGGCTTCCCATGCCGAAAAAGCGATTCGACGCCTGGACGCGCCTCGTGATCTAATGACGTTTGCCTGCCGACACCCCCGCATATGAGGCAATGATCCGTGCCTAAGCCCAATTCTCAGCGTCCCGACCTTGTGCCCATCATCGTGCTTTTGGGGGTAGTCGGCGCGATCTGCATCGGCTTTTGGCTCTTCCCCTACATGCAGAAGATGATTCAACGGGAGGATTGCATCTCGGTCGGCCGCCAGGATTGCGGTTAACCGCATCAGGCAGCACGCAGTTCGAGCAGGCTTGAGCCCTGCGGAGCGTCCCGGCCGGCCGCGGGCCAATAGAGTCAAAAGATTGATTTAACGCAATGGATACCGGCTTTTCGCGTGTTTCTTGCCTTCTCCTAGAACATGATCGCTCTAGTTTGAATCGCGTCGCGCCCCGATCTTTTGTTTCACGCAGGGTCTTGTCCAAAACGTCTGCGCCTTTTTGGGATCATGCTCCAGGTGGCAGGGCCGCACGTCTATATGGGACACAGGGATACAAGATGGCACTGGAGTGAGCGAACGGCATTTCACGCTGTTTGGAAAGATCGTTCAGAGTTTCGCCGCGCATGAATTGCTGATGTCGCGCATCGCGGCGCATCTGCTCGGCACGCAAACAGCGTCCGCCATTTTGGTGACCCACCATCTGACATTGGAAGAGAAGCACAAGACATTGCTCGACCTGCCGCGTCACCGCAATGTCCCGCTCGATCAATATGATCGCGTAAGGACCTATCTCAACGTTCTCATGATGCTTGCGCCGCTGCGCAACGATATCGTCCATTCCACTTGGGTTTCGGCTCAATCGCCGGGCTTCGTTCAACCGGATTGGATTCTCAATCCCTTGCCCCGGCTGAAAGCGGTCCATGCGGGAGCAGACGGTCCGCCGAGCGTTCGTCGAAGATGACGACGAACGCTCGGCCTATAGTCTCGAGGATTTTACCGAGATAGCGAGCAATCTCGAAAGCAATCTTGCGTTGTTTTCGGACTACGCCGCCGAGGCCGGGCTAGTCGGTAAGTTTTAGAGCATGTTCCATGGACGGCCATGCCGCCCATGGAACAGTACATACCAAAGGCTGAGGCCTCAATATTTCGCGACGAGCGGTGCCGGCGCGGACGGTGCCCACAAAGGCACGACGAGGCGGCCCCAGAACCGCGTGTCATAGCCCGTGTAATTCCGTTCGGCGACATCGCGGGTCACGTAAAATTGTGTGATCACCGGACCGAAATTATAACCGACGAGTCCGCCGAGCGCGAATTGCTGCTGCGGATGGGCGAAGCCAAAAGCGTCCATATCCCGCGCGGCGCCGCCGAGATCGGTCGAGCCATAGCCGACAAGTCCGACTTCCCATTTGTCGATATGTTTCGTCGCGGCGAAGTCGACCTGCGCCGAGTCGGGCTGCGTATGGATGCCGGTGTTGTTGTCGTTGAAGCTGTGGCCGTAGAAGAAATTGGCGCTCAAGGCCCAACCGTCGTGATTATAGGCGACCGATGCCGATTCGACGAAGGTCCAGAAATTCCCGCCGATGCCGACATTATTGCCGACATCCGTATCGACCGGACCGAAGAAGCCGACATGATCGGCGACGCTCCAGCCGCCGCCGAGATCCCAGGCGAGGCCAGCGAGACCGCCGTAATTATATATGTCGCGATGCCAGCTTGATCCGGCGGGTGAGTTGGGATTGATGCCGACGCCGATTTCCGGGATCGTCGCGATAAGTTCGAGCCTGCCGCCGAGCAATGTCGCGGGCGTCGACCAGATCATGACCGGCAGATTGATGACCGCATCGATCTTCGGTGAGCCGAAAGCCGAATTCGACCGCTCGAAATAGGTGCCCGTATCGACGAAATAGAGGCCCTGCGGCAAAGGCGCGCCGAGCTGCAGTCCGGCCGTCCAGCCGGGCGGGTTGACCGGCGTCGCGAGAGCGCCATCGACAGAGGCGAGACCCGCCACCGTCGCGACAGTTGCCGTCAGCAAATATCCATATTTGCGCGCGGTTTTATTTTTGTTTCTCATTTTTGACATAAGAGCCCCCATTTGCACCAACGCTTAAAGCTAGATGCAAAGGCGGCTCGTGTAGTTGATCTCGATCATAGCGGCGCACCGCGGGCATTCAAAAACGCTGCGGGGAAGAGTCTTCCATCGTGCGGCAAATTCGGCCGGCGAAGCCTTTCGGCTTTCTATGTTATAGGATAGCTGGAAAGCCATGTTCGTCACGACCGGTTCGGGAGACTGATCTTGCGCCCTTTTCTTTCGCTTGCCCTTATCGGCAGCCTGTCAATTGCCGCCTTGCCCGCGCTGGCTGAGCCCGCGCCGTCCGAGGCTCAAACGGCGATCCGCGCGGCAGTGGCAAGCCCGGATCGCAAGCCCGAAGACACGGCGCGCGATATCTATCGGCATCCGGTCGAGACGCTGACATTCTTCGGCGTGTCTCCAACAAAGACAGTCGTGGAGATCTGGCCCGCGCCCGGCTGGTATGCCGAGATTCTGGCGCCATTGCTGCACGACGGCGGCACATATATCGCCGCGGAGGCCCCTGGAAAGGCGCATGATGCCCTGGCAGCGCTCTTTGCCAGCGACCCGAAGCGCTTCGATAAGGCCGTGCTGACCACGCTGGAAAAAGGCAAAGCCAGCGAGATCGCGCCACCTGGCAGTGCCGACATCGTGCTGACCTTCCGCAATGTCCATAATTTCCTGATGGCGGGCGATGCGGCGGCGGCGCAATTTTTCGCGGATTGCTATCGCGCTTTGAAACCAGGCGGCGTGCTTGGCGTCGTCGATCATCATTTGCCGGAAGACGCAGCGCAGGAATTCAGCGGCGGTTATGTCAAACGTTCCACCATCATCAGATTGGCGGAGGCGGCGGGCTTCAAGTTCGACGGCGAAAGCGAGATCAACGCCAATCCAAAGGACAATCACAATCATCCCAAGGGCGTCTGGACCCTGCCGCCGGTCTACGCGTTGAAAGATGCCGATCGTGCGCAATATCAAGCCATCGGCGAATCCGACCGCCTGACGCTGCGCTTCGTGAAGCCCTGATCAAACATTATGCATCATGCAGCCGACCGATCGAATGGTTCGACCCGCTACGGTCATCGTCACGCCCGAAGATCTTCGCGGAGACCGTCGTTCGAACCGGCGGCCATAATTGCCGCCGGTTCGTGTGTCGATCGGTAATCAGTTTCTGGCCGAAGTGGTATCCGGCAGGCTGACGAAGCGGACCACCGGCTTCTCCGCCTGCATCTCGGCCATCTCGGCCTGAACCTCTTTATCGGTCATCTTCCGATCCGACAGCTTGATGATGAAATTGCTGTCCTGGTTCGGGCCGTCGGTGATGACGACTTCATAGGCTTGCAGGAATTTCGCAACGTCCGCCGCCGTCGCGGTCTCCACGAAGCCGATGAGCACAAAGGTCCCGTTATCGGCATTACAATTGGATACGGCCGGGGCGGGAACCATCTTCTCCCGGTAATAGCCCGATTGCTCCCGCATGACGCCAACGCTGGCCGTCTCAACCGGCTGGTCATAAACGGGGCCGCCACCGTAGACCGGCCCGCAGCCAAAGTGATGGCAATGCGGGAAATGCGGAAACGGATGCGGGAACGGATGCGGGAAATGGCCGGGAAACGGGTGATGGCCGAAACCCGGATCGTGAAGACCCGCGAAATGGTTTGGCATCTGATGACCGAAGCCACCATGGAAGCCTCCGAAGCCGCCACCAAAATGACCGCCGCCAAAATGGCCGCCACCGAAGCCCCCGCCAAAATGGCCGCCGCCGAAACCAAAGGCCGAAGCCGCATTCGGCGCCAAGGCCGCCGCTCCGATCGCGGCCGCGAGCATAAATGTGCGATATGATTTGAGAGAGAGAGAAAGTGCCATTGTCGTTGTCCTCAGGTCGAGGCAGCCCATCGCCGCCGTCATGCCTATGGGTCGCGTGGCGCTCCAATTCGGTTCATGAGTTCATGTGCGTTGGCACACGCGGGCGGTGCTGGCGTATAAGGGACAGAGGATCAAAGGCCGGGTAGAGAGTTCATGAGACCACGGATCGTGATCGCCAGTTTTATCGGAACGGCGATCGAATATTACGATTTCTATATCTATGCGACGGCGGCGGCCCTCGTTCTCGGGCCGATCTTCTTCCCGTCGAGCTCGCAGACCGCGCAGCAACTGAGTTCCTTTGCGACTTTCGCCATCGCCTTTATCGCGCGGCCGGTCGGATCGGCGATCTTCGGCCATTTCGGCGATCGCAGCGGGCGCAAGGCGACGCTGGTTGCCTCCTTGCTCATCATGGGGACTTGCACGACCCTGGTCGGGTTCTTGCCGGGCTACGCGCAAATCGGCTTCTGGGCGCCGCTCGTGCTGTGTGTTTTGCGCTTCGGCCAAGGCATCGGATTGGGCGGCGAATGGGGCGGCGCCGCGCTCCTGATGATCGAAAACGCGCCGGCCGGCCGCCGCGCGTGGTTTGGCATGTTTCCGCAGCTCGGCGCACCCATCGGTTTCATTTTTGCGAATGGGATCTTTCTGGCTCTTGCGGCGTCGCTTGGAGACGATGCATTCCAGCGCTGGGGGTGGCGGGTGCCTTTTCTCATGAGCGCCGTGCTTGTCTTCATCGGGCTCTATGTCCGGTTGAAACTCACCGAGACTCCCGTCTTCACGCAGGCGATGAAGCAACGGCAGCCGGCGCGCCTGCCGCTTGGAGACCTCGTCCGACATAACGCCTTGCGGACGGTGCTGGGCAGCCTCACGATGGTGGCCTGCTATGGCCTCTTCTATCTCAGCACGGTCTTTGCGCTCGGCTATGGGACGACGGCGCTGGGTTTTTCGCGGCCCGCATTCCTGGCGCTCGAATGTTTTGCCATTTTCGGGATGGTGATTGCGATCCCCATTTCGGCCCGCCTGTCCGACCATGTCGGCCGCCGTCCTGTGCTGATCGGCGGGTTGGTGCTGACGGGGCTGTCCGGTTTTCTGTTCGGACCTTTGCTCGGCAGCGGCTCGATCCTTATGATCAGCTTGTTTCTCTTCGGCGAGCTTTTCCTGATGGGCGCGATCTTTGCCCCGATGGGCGCCTATTTGCCGGAGCTTTTCCCGACGCGGGTGCGCTATACTGGCGCCTCGGTCACCTATAATCTCGGCGGTATTCTCGGCGCCTCTTTCGCGCCATCCATCGCGCAGATGCTCGCAGACCGGGGCGGCCTCAATTGGGTGGGCGCCTATCTCACGGCCGCGGCGCTGGTCAGTCTCGGCGCCGTGTTATGGATCGGCGAAACGCGCCATGTCGATCTTGCGCCCGAGGCAAGCGGTGCGCCGCCGTATGACTTGCAGCCATCGCAGGCGCTGGATTCCCTGCCCTCGCTAAGCGACATATGAAAGGGCCCGCGGATTAGGCCCTCAAATTTTTCCGATCACCATGAGGATGACCACAACCACCAAGATGGTACCGAGGATGCCAATACCACCATTGCCATAGCCATAGCCGTAGCCGCCGAACCGGCCGCTGAAGCCACCGAATAAAAAGATGATGACGAGAATGAGAAGAATGAGCCCCAACGACATGAACTTGATCTCCATTTGGCGGGCTGCCGGCCATTGCACTGCCTTGCCAAGCTGAACATAGGTATCCGCAGTCCACCGTCATAGATTGGGGAAACTACGCAGACCCCGCAGATGCGTCCGTGGGGCGCATCTGTCTGTCACTCATTCTAAACGTGCGTATGCAAGAGGAACTTAGCTGTCTTTCAGGTGTTGTTACGGGCCGTCGCCCTATGTGCGATCAGCCCCTTGCGGTACTGCCCGCGATGACGTGGGGAGTCCGACATACCTCGGCGGATGAGATGAAGAAGCAAATCGTCATCGTGCTTTCGAGCCTGGCACTCACGTGTGCCGCTAGCATCAATGGCGCATTCGCCGAAACGGGCGATGCCAAGCCGCCCCAACCCAAGGCCGCGCAATCGGACCAGACGGGCCCCACGGACAATCAGATCGCAAACGACGTCGACGCCAGGATCGCCTGGCTCAAGGCGGAACTGCGGCTCACGCCGGATCAGGAAAAGAATTGGCCCAGCCTTCAGACTGCGCTTCACGATTATGGTATCGGTCAACTCAAGACGCTCGTGGCCGGCCGGAGCGCCTATGAGAACCGTCGCGATCGCGAAGATCGTCCGAACGACCTCGCCATGATGCGCGACGAGGCGACGAGGCTCACCTTACGCGCCGTATCTCTGCAAAGACTGGCCGATGCGGCCGAACCGCTCTACGGCAATCTCGACAATCACCAGAAGCATCGGTTGATTCAATTCATGAAAACCGAATTCGAAATCGACCGCCATTAGAATGGACGAGGAGCGCACGCGTTATACGTGTAAACTCAGAATTGGACCATCAGTGACATCAGTCTTTCCACCCCTTGACCCGGAATATGATGCATTCCTCTATGCCGTGGTCTGCGATGAAAAAAACGGGATGCAGCTCACGATCGCCTCGGCGATTGCACGCTCGGGAGCCGATCCCTGGAAGGAAGCGGCCCGCATTTCGAAACTGCCAAAGGATGTTGCCATCCAGGTTCTGACGCGCCTGATGCCAGATCAGACAGGCGATTCAGATCAGATGGCGAATGACGCTCGAGTCATGGCAGACCGGCTTTTCTCATTGCTGCCGAAGCGCAAATATGCTCCCGTGGTCAATACAATCAGTCTGCCGCGCAGTCTGCCCCGCACGAAGAGCACGGCAGCTCTTCTTGTCCTTGCATTTTGCGCCGCCGTTTTGATCGCATATTTATTCGCAATCGCCTTGCCTTCGGGACATCGTGCCAGCCCGGGAAACCCTGCACCAGCGGAACGCTCCACGACGTCCGACTAATAATAGGTTGTAAAAGCAGAACGCGTGCAGACGCGGGAAAGGCCATCATGTCCGGTGAAAGTCTCCTCATCATTCTCCTTGTCGGAGCGATCGCCGGATGGCTGGCCGGCCTCATCGTCCGGGGCTATGGCTTTGGACTGATCCCCGATATTTGCGTCGGCATTATCGGAGCCCTGATCGGCAGCTGGCTCCTGCCCCGGGTCGGAGTTCATCTGGGCGCCGGAATCATCGATCAAATCATCGTTGCGACGATCGGCGCCGTCGTGCTTTTGATCATACTTGGCCTCTTCCATCGCCGCAGAGGATGGTGGCGCTGATCCATCGATGCGGCGGCGATTGGACGCTCTCGCGCTGTGGCTCGGACTTTCCTATTTCGCTGATCCAGAAGAAAGCTCCCGCCGGTGCGAGTCCACCACCTCGCGCCAGCGACGCCCATGCTCAAGCGACGCCCATGCTCATGTGTCGGACAAAGTGTTGTTCCTTTGCAACGCCTGACAAAAAAAGCACTGCGCGCGCCTGCGGCTCATGCGTGAACCGACCGCGTCCGATCACACTATCGTTTCGAACCGGCCCCTCGGCTAGACTCTTAAAACGGCTCATGCTTTGAGATTGGAAGCGGACTGAATCACGCCGCTACGCAATGCGGCCTTGCCCAGCAACGGCCTTATTCGGTGCTTATAGCGACCTTCGGACGAGACCAACAAAGACTAAGGAGATCATCAGCATGCAGACGAAGACAACAAAGCTGGCGCTAATCGCCATGATACCGGCGGTTCTCGCAACGGCACTCACTCTGCCGGCTGAGGCGAGAGCCTATCACCACCATCATCACCACCACTATGGCTACCATTCTCTGACCGTGAGACGGGCAGCTCCCGTGCCGGTCGCGGTGGCTCCCGATCCGTTCCATGGCCCCGGCGTGATCGTGACGGCGCCTGTCGCCATCGCCGCGACCCTTGTCAGCCTGCCCTTCCGCGCGGTGGGTTCTATCTTTCCGGCGACCGGCAATACGCCTTTGGTCATCATCGGCGCTCCGGCCCATTTCGCCGGGCAGGTCGCGCAATTCCCGTTCTACGTCGTCGGCAATGCCTTCGGCGCGCCGCCCCAGATTTCCTACTGATTGCTAGCAGGCATCAGCGAGCCATTACATTGACCTGAGCCTACGGGCTCAGGTTTTCAGCTTTTGGTCCTGCGCCGTGACCTGGTTCCGGCGCTGGCAGACGATCTTCATATATTCCTCGCCCGCGCGTGGTGTGATCGCCGTGGCGGCCACGGTCGTTTCGCCCATAAAGCCGCACGCCATTTCATTCGCGACCTTCGGACCTTGGATCACATCGACAGCCGTGTCCGGCTGGCATGCGGCGTGATCGACCGCCATCGAACAGATGAGGATCACGATCGTGAAAGGCGTCATAGTCTTCTCCTCATGAAGCGCGTGCGCCCGCCTGAGCGCAACAATCGCAATCATGAGTGGTACGGCGGCGCCAGAACGTTCAAAGGTGCGTGCTTATAAGATTGGCTCAAGCGGCAGCGGAGCTGATCGCAGCAATTGACTCGCGCAGGCCGCTCCACCTAACTTAGTTGCGTTGCCTGGCGCGAGGATGCGACCACCAAGGCCGAGCAAAGTTGTCTGGCTCAGCTCGGCTACGCACAAGGGCCGACAGCGGCGCAGTAGTTCCTCGCAACTCACATCGTCGGCATAACGAATTCGGCACCCTTGCGGATGCCAGTCGGCCAGCGCGCGGTCACCGTCTTCAGCCTTGTGTAAAAGCGCACACCTTCGGCACCGTGCATGTGATGATCGCCGAAGAGCGACCGCTTCCAGCCGCCGAATGAATGAAACGCCATAGGTACCGGGATCGGCACATTGATGCCGACCATGCCGGCCTCCACGCGATGCGCGAAGTCGCGCGCCGCATCGCCGTCGCGGGTGAAGATGGCGGTTCCATTGCCATATTCATGCGCGTTGACGAGATCCAGCGCCGACTCGAAATCGGGCGCACGGACGACCGACAAGACCGGCCCAAAAATCTCTTCCTTGTAGATCGTCATGTCCGGTTTCACATCGTCGAACAGGCAGCCGCCCAGGAAGAAACCGTTCTCATAGCCTTGCGGCCCTTTGAAGCCGCGGCCGTCGACGACGAGTTTCGCGCCTTGCGCGACACCTGCGTCCACATAGGCGCGGACCTTGTCGAGATGAGTCTTGGTGACGAGCGGCCCCATTTCAGACGTGGGATCAATGCCGGCGCCAATGTGCAGCGCCTGAACCACCGGGGTCAGCCTTTCGACCAGCGCATCGCCGATCTTGCCGACCGCGACCGCGACGGAAATCGCCATGCAGCGTTCGCCCGCCGATCCATAGGCCGCGCCCATTAACGCATCGGTGACCTGGTTCAAGTCCGCGTCCGGCATCACGACCATATGGTTCTTGGCGCCGCCAAGCGCCTGCACGCGTTTTCCATGCGCGGTACCGGTCGCATAAATATATTCGGCGATCGGAGTCGAGCCGACGAAGCTGATCGCCGCGACGTCTGGATGCCGCAACAGCGTATCGACGGCAAGCTTGTCGCCTTGCACGACGTTGAACACGCCGTCGGGCAAGCCAGCTTCTTTCAGAAGATCTGCCATGAACAGGCTAGCGGAGGGATCGCGTTCGGACGGTTTCAGGATGAAGCAATTGCCGCAGGCGAGCGCCACCGGAAACATCCACAAAGGCACCATGGCCGGAAAGTTGAAGGGCGTGATGCCGACGGTGACGCCGAGCGGCTGACGCACCGACCAGCTATCGACGCCGCCGCCTACATCCTCGGTCATGTCGCCTTTCAGAAGATAGGGAATCCCGCAGGCGAATTCGATCACTTCAATGCCGCGCGTGATCTCCCCGGCAGCGTCGCTCAACACTTTGCCATGCTCGGCCGTGATGATGGCGGCAAGGTCCGGCGCGCGGCGTTCCATCAGCTCCTTGAACTTGAACATCACGCGCGCGCGGCGAAGCGGTGTGGTCGCGGCCCAACCGGGAGCCGCCGCTTTCGCCGCGGCCACGGCTTGCTCGATATCGGCTTCGCTCGCCAGAACGACACGCCGCGCGATTTCGCCCGTCGCCGGATTATAGATATCGCCATAGCGCGCGTCGGCAGTAGCGCCATTGGCGCGCTGGCCCTTGATGTAATGGCTGATGGCATCGGCCTGCATATCGATCTCCTGTCGCATCGCGTCCCGATGCGTTCCTGTTTAGTGGTAAAGCCGCCAGGCCAATGCGGCCGCGGCAAGCCATCCGGAGATGGCGGCGAAAGTCATCCCAAAAATTGTCCAAGGCGTCTTCGTAACGATTTTGAGTTCCCCGAATTCGACCTTGATGGTTTGCGGAAAAGCCGCAGCCGGTTGTGACGGCTGCGGCAATGCGATGGGTGCGTCCGGTGCGATGGACGCGGGGTCCGTCTTTGCGATGCCGCCCGAGAGATGGGCCGCGATGGCGGTAAAGAATTCATCGGCCGTCTTACGCGCGGTGCCTTCGAGCATGCGGCTGCCGACGCTCGCAAGCTTCCCGCCGATGTCGGCTTTGGCCGTATAGGTCAGGAGCGTCACATCTTGCGCCTGATCGGCGAGCGCGACGCGGGCGCTGCCCTTGGCAAAGCCCGCGACCCCGCCCTGACCCGTTCCTGTGATCGTATAGGCACGTCCCGGATCGATGTCGGAGAGCTCGACGGTTCCGGAGAAAGACGCAGACACGGGCCCGATCTTCGACACCACGCGCGCGGTGAATGCATTGTCCGCAGTCTTGGTCAGCTCCTTACATCCGGGGATGCAGGCGCGCAACGCGTCCGGATCGTTCAACGCAGCCCAGACGAGTTGACGTGGCGCGCTGATCTCGTGGCGTCCTTCAAGCTCCATCGTGGCTTTCCGTGATGAGACCGCAATAGCGCTCGCGAATGTCCGCGTCGGCGAGGAGTTCGGCACTGGCGCCTTCATGAACAAGTCTGCCCTGGTCGAGGATATAAGCGCGATCGGAAATCTCGAGCGCGAGTTCGACATTTTGCTCGATGAGAAGCAGGCTCGTCCCGCTGCGTTTGAGCTCAAGAAAAAGCTCGGCCATCTCATCGACCAGAGCCGGCATGATCCCTTCCGACGGTTCGTCGAGCAGGATCATCGTCGGCTGCGACAGCATCGCGCGCGCGATGGCGAGCATCTGCTGTTCGCCGCCCGACATAGTGACAGCCTCCTGGTTCAGCCTCTCGCCGAGACGCGGAAAGCGCATCGCCACAGCATTGATAGCTTCCGCCTCACCGGCCATGCCGCGACGAGCGGCGAGAAGGCCGAGCATCAGGTTTTCGCGCACCGTGAGACCCGGCACGATACGCCTTTCCTCCGGCACATAGCCGAGCCCAAGGCCAAAGCGCTCGTAGGTCTGCCGTGCCATAAGATCGATCCCATCGAACAAGATGGTGCCGGATCGCTTGGCGATAAGGCCCATGATGGTGCGCACCGTCGTCGTCTTGCCAGCGCCGTTGCGCCCGACGAGCGCGACGATCTCGCCGCGTCCGACATCAAGGCTGACGCCTTGCAGGACATGCGCGGCGCCATACCAGGCGTTGAGGTCGCGAACCTGAAGCAAGGGCTCAGCCACGCCCGGATCTCCCTTCGCCGAGATAGACGCGGCGCACAGAAGCGTCGGCCCGAATCTCGTCCGGCGTGCCGGAGGCGAGAAGCTTGCCTTGATGCAAAACCACAATCCGGTCGGCAAGACCCATGACCATCTTCATCTTATGTTCGACGAGAAGCACGGTACGCTCCGCGGCAAGCCGTCCGATGAGTGCCATCATTTCCTTGGTTTCTTCCGGGCTCATGCCCGCCGTCGGCTCGTCGAGTAATAGCAGCTTCGGCCGGCTCGCGAGCGCCACCGCGATTTCGAGTGCCCGCTGTTCGCCATGCGCGAGAGAGGCCGCCAAGCGCTTGCGGCGCGATGTAAGACCGACTTGTGCGAGCGCTGCGTCGGCCTCGTCGGCAAGCCCCGTATAATGCGTGCGATCCCGCCATAGGCTGCGGCGCGCAGGTGCATGCATCGCCTGACAGGCGAGTCGGACGTTTTCATGCACGGTCAATTGCGGGAACAGATTGGTGATCTGATAGGAGCGCGCGATGCCCATCCGCGCGAAACGATGTTGCGGCTCGCCCGCGACATCGGCACCCTCGAAACGAATATGGCCCTTGCTCGGCGCCACCGCGCCCGACAGCAATGAGAAAAAGGTGCTCTTGCCCGCGCCGTTCGGGCCGATGATCGCGGTGAGACGCCCGCGCTCGAACGCGACATTGACATCGTCGAGCGCGGTGAATCCGCCGAAGCGTTTGCCTATGCCCTCAGCGGCAAGAACCGGCGCGCTATTCATGTGGCCGCCCTTTGCGCCACGAGACCAAGGTTCCCCAGACGCCCTGCGGCAGGAACAAGACGGCGAGAATGAAAACCATGCCCGCGAAGAGCTGCCAATGCGTCGTCCAAAGCGAAAGGACATCTTCGATCAGCAGAAAGATCGCGGCGCCGACGAAAGGCCCCAAAAATGTCCCCGCCCCGCCGAGCAGCACCATGATCACGGCAAGGCCGGAGGTCTGATAGGAGAGCGAGTCGATTGGCACGATCGACAGATGCAGCGCATTGAGCGCGCCGGCCAGTCCGCAAATTGCCCCAGACAGCGCGAAGGCGACAAGCTTGATCCGTTTCACGTCATAGCCGCAGGCGGCAGCGCGTCCCTCGTTTTCGCGGATCGCCTCTATGGCTGCGCCAAAAGGTGCATTCAAAAGCCGCGAGACCGCCCAAAGCGCCGCGACAACGAAGATAAGGATGACGTAATATTTGACCGTGGGCTCGAGAAAGTTCAGCGCCAGCGGACCGATGTGCAGCGTCGAGACCGTGAGGCCGCGCAAGCCGTTCTCGCCGCCGGTCCAGTCCGTCGCCTGCAAGGCAACGTAATAGATCAGCTGCGCGAGGGCCAAAGTGACCATGCTGAAATAGATCCCGCGCGAGCGGATCGACAGCGCGCCGATCAATAGAGCGAGCACGCTTGCAACGGCGATGCCGATCGCGATCGCGCCGAACCAGCCAATCCCGAATCGCGCGAGTGCGATGCCGGTGCCATAGGCACCCGCGCCGAAGAAAGCCGCGTGCCCGAAGGACAGCATGCCCGTGAAACCGAAGAGCAGGTTGAAGCCGGTCGCGTAGAGCCCGAAGATCAGAATATTGACGGCAAGCGCCTGCGACGGAACGATCCACGGAAGCGCTGCGAGGCCGATAGCCAAGAGCGGCACGCGCCAGCGCTGCGCGAGCATGGGCCAATCGATGCGGGTGGGCGCGATCTGAACGGGGGCCAGAGCGGGATGAGGAAAACTGTGCAACGGTTTTCCGCCCGCATCCCGCTCTAAGTTACCGAGATGATCTATGTCGCGGATCATTTCACGAGCACTCCGCGGCCGAACAATCCATAGGGCCGGACGAGCAGCACCAGAGCCATCAGCGCGAACATGGATATGGTCGACATTTCCGGCATCCAAAGCGCGGTGAGGCTGACGACGATGCCGACCAGCATGCCGGCGATCGCGCCACCAAGCAGCGAACCCATGCCGCCGATGACGGTCACGACAAAGGCCTCGATGAGAACCACGACGCCCATTTCCGGATTGACCGTGCGCATCGGCGCCGCAAGCAGTCCGGCTAGAGCGGCAAGCCCGGTGCCGAGACCGAAGACGAGCAGAAAGACGCGCCGGACATTGATGCCGAGCACAGCGACGATCTCAGGATCGCGTGAGGCCGCGCGGATGATGAGGCCATAGCGCGTTCGCTCGAGCAGCAGCCAGAGGCAGAGCATCAGCAAAGCCGTCATACCGATGACGAAGATCCGATACGCCGGAAAATAGCCGACGCCCTCTATATCGATGCCGCCGGACAGAAGAGATGGCGTCTCGAACGGCATCCCATCCGAGCCGAAGAGAATGCGGATGACTTCGACCAGGACATAGCCAAGACCGAAGGTCAGCAGCAAAGGATAATCGGGGCCGCGTCCGTAAAGCGGCCGCACGAGAAAACGTTCGACCGCAAGCCCCATGGCGCCGACGAGCAGCGGGACGGCGGCGAGCGCGATCCAGAAATTGCCGGTGAGCGCCAGGACGAAGACGCCCGCATAGGCGCCCACCATAAAGAAGGCGCCATGCGCGAAATTGACGACGCCGAGCATGCCGAAGATCACCGAGAGGCCGGTCGACAGCAGCACGAAGACGGCGCCGAGCGCGACGCCGGTAAAGAGCTGCGCGATGATGAGATCGAAGCTCATCGCGCCGCGGCCGTATGACCGAGATCGGCGCAAGAGCGGAGGCTTGCTTCGCTGCCCGGGTCGATGGCAACAATGTCGAAGAAGTCCGTTGGGGTCTTCATTGCGGACTTGGCTTTCGAGTCCAGGATCAAGACGGATTGAACGGCCTGATGATCGCAAGCCCGCATGGTCTCGGGGCCTTTATAGGTCTCGTAATGCAGGCCTTCGAGCTCGTGCACGATCGCTTCCGGGCTGACCGATCCGGCGCGGCGCATCGCTTCGAGCAGGATGCGGACGCCGGCATAGCCATAGGCGCCATAGTCGGAGGGAACATTGCCGCCTGTCTCGGCGCGATAGGCGTCGTTGAAGGCTTTAGCGGTCGGAATACGGTCCTCGAGCGGCCAATAATAATTCGAGCCGCCGATAATGCCTTCGAAGGCTTCGGCGCTCCCCGCCAGACGCTGATTATAGAGCAGCACGGGAACGACGATCTTGCTTTGCCGCTTCAGGCCAAAATCATTGGCCTGCTTGATCGAGTTCACCTGATCGCGGCCGAAATTGCAGATGCAGACGACATCGGCCTTGGCCGCGCGCAGGCTCGGCAGAAACGCCGAATAGTCGGGCGTGCCGAAGGGATGTTTCTGTTCGAGCACGATATCGATGCCGCCGATCGCTTCCGCCGCGCTGCGGAACCCGGCGGCCATTTCGTGGCCATAGGCATAATCGGCGAGCAGGATCGCGACTTTCATCCCCGGTTTGAAGACATGACGCGCGACGGCGCCGGCGGTCATATGCGGGTTCAAGGCTTCATGGAATGTGGTTTTGGCGAAGTCCGGCATGGCGGTGATCGCATCGGACTGGCTGATCGACACATAAACGACGCCGCGCGCCTTGGCGACTTCGTTGGTGGCGAGCTGGACCGAGGCCGACAGCGAGCCGACGATGCAATCGACCTTGTCTTGTTCGATGAGTTCGAGCGCCCGCGTCGCCGCCTCACCTGGATTGAGCTTGTCATCGCGCACCAGAAGCTCGGCCTTGCGGCCCTTCAAGCCGCCTGCCGCGTTGAACTGTTTGACGGCGAGCTGGGCGCATTGCACCTGATCCTTAGCCTCGGCGCCGAAGGGGCCTGTTAGCGGCGTCGGGAATCCGATCTTGATCGGCTCGTCCTCGGCGCGTGCCGCGCGCAGCAAAAGCGCAGGTGCGCTCAGCGTTGCGATCGCGCCGCCAAGAAGCGCGCGGCGTCCAATTGAAAATCTGGTCTCGTCCATGGTCGCTTCCCTTCTCATCGATTTTATAATTGTCGTTTTTATCGTTATCTTGGCGCAGTCAGATTTTTTTGAGTGCTTTGAGAATACGTTCCGGTGTCATCGGTATTTCGGTCAGCTTTGCGCCGAGCGGACGCAGCGCGTCGTTGACGGCATTGAGCAGCGCCGCCGATGAACCCGCTGTTCCGGCTTCTCCGGCGCCTTTGGCGCCAAGCTCGCTGTGCAGGGTCGGGGTCGAGACATGGCCGACATAAATGTCGGGCATTTCGCCCGCCATAGGCACGAGATAATCGGCCATGGTGCCGTTCAATAATTGCCCTTCGGCGGAATAGACGCATTCCTCAAAAAGCGCCGCGCCTATGCCCTGCACGACACCGCCGCGGACCTGCTCGTCGACTAGCATCGGATTGATGATGCGCCCGCAATCCTCCACCACCCAATGGCCGAGCAGACGCACGAAACCCGTCTCGACATCGACTTCGACGTGGCTCGCCTGCACGCCATTGGTGAAGGCGAAGGCCTGGCCGCGCGGCACATGATTGCGCGAGGCCGTCATCTGCGGCTGAACGCCGGGCGGCAGCGTATCGGGACGGTAGTAGGCGATGCGCGCCAGCTCAGTGATGGTGATCCGCTCGCGGCTACCCACGGCATCGACGACCACGCCATCGACAATATCGAGGGCACTCGCTTGCTCCTGCAAGATGGCGGCTGCGAGCGCGAGGAGCTGATCGCGCAGCGCGCGGCCGGTGATCAGCACCGTTTCGCCGCCGATGGCGGCGCCGCGCGAGGCCCAGGTCGCGCCGCCATAAGGCGCCGTCTCGGTGTCGCCGGATATGACGCGGACGCTCTCGATCGGCACGCCGAGCGCGGAGGCCGCGATCTGCGCCATGATCGCTTCCGTCCCCTGCCCTTGCTCGGTAACGCTCACCTGACAGCGGACGCTGCCCGACGGATCGATATGCATGACGCATCCGTCCTGCGCCGTGATATGGGCGCCGCCGACGCCATAAAACGCCGGGCCCGGACTCGTGATCTCGATGAAGGCCGCGATGCCAATGCCGCGATAGATGCCGCGTGCGCGGGCCTCTTGCTGGTCTCGGCGCAGCGCGGCGTAATCGCAGGCGCGTTCGAGACCCGCGAGACATTGATGATGCGACAGGCGTTCGAACACATAGCCGGTCGGCGACTTATAAGGATAGACATCGTCGGTCAGGAGATTGCGGCGGCGGATCTCGATCGGATCGAGCCCGCAAGCCTCGGCGGCGCGATCGACCAGCGCCTCCGTCACCGCGCAGGCGATCGGATGGCCGACCGCGCGATATTGGCTCATCATGACCTTGTTCTGGAAGACGACCTTCAGCGCGCCGCGATAATTGCGATTGGCATAGGGCCCGCCCATCAGGCGTATGACCTGATTGCCTTCGACCGCGCTGGTGCGCGGAAAGGCCGAGAAGGGACCGATTCCGGTCACGTCATCGACCTCCATCGCAGTGATCGTGCCGTCGGCCGAAACCGCCATGCGGGCGCGCACGCGATGCGAGCGCGCATGAATGTCGGAGAGGAAAGATTCGAGCCGGTCGGCTACATATTTCACGGGCCGGCGCAGCATGACGGCCATGGCGGCCGTCGCCATTTCGTCGCCATAGACATGCAGCTTCATCCCGAAACTGCCGCCGACGTCTTTCGCGACGACGCGAATATTCGCCTCGGGGATGCCGAGATGCCGGGCATAGACATCCTGCATCTGATAGGGCGTCTGCGTCGATTGATGCACCGTCAGCCGGTTCTCGCTCGTATCATAATCGGCGAGGATCGAGCGCGGTTCGAGCGTGACCGCCGTGTGGCGGTTGAAGCGGAACTCGTCTTCGACGATTTTATGTGCATCACGAAACGCGGCATCCACATCGCCGCTTTCGACGGCGAGCTGAAAGGCGAGATTATCGCCAAGCTCGGGATGAATCAGCGGTGTGCCAGGCGCCAGCGCCTGATCGATATCGGTAACGGGAGTGAGTTCTTCATACTCGATACGAATGAGGTCGATGGCGTCCTCGGCAAGCGCGCGTGTCGCCGCGGCGACTGCGACGACCGGCTCGCCGAGCCAGACCACGCGATCGACGGCGAGCGCATGTTGCGGCGCCGATTTCAGCCCGGCAAAATGCGTGAGCACGCCAACCCAAGGCTTGCAAACAGCCGCGATATCGGCGCCCGTCGCGACAAGTACGACGCCTTTGGCCGCGCGCGCGCCCTCGACATCGATCGAGACGATCCGCGCATGCGCATAGGGGCTTCGCAGAAAGGCGACATGCACGCATCGTGTCGAGAGCGCCAGATCGTCGGTAAACTGGCCCTTGCCTTCGGTCAGCCGATGCGCATTCGGCCGCGGTACGGAGCGTCCGATATAGGAGTTCGGCCGGTCGAGCGCGGAAAGGACGGGCTGATCCATCAGGCCATCTCCAGTTCGGCGAGCCTTGCGGCTGCGAGCAGAATCGCATCGACAATCGCTTGATAGCCGGTGCAACGGCAATAATTGCCGGAGATGTGCTCGCGGATAGTTGCACGGGTCGGGCAACCGTTCTCGCGCAGCAATTCGACGGCGGTCGCGAGCATGCCCGGCGTGCAAAATCCGCATTGCAAGGCGTTACGCTCGCAGAACGCTTCTTGCAGCGCCAAAAGCGTCGGATCGCCGGCCTCGGTCAATCCTTCGATCGTCTCGATAAAGGCGCCATCGGCCTGCACGGCAAGCACAAGGCACGCGCGGACGGTAGCACCATCTACGAAGATCGTGCAGGCGCCGCAGACTCCATGTTCGCAGCCTATATGCGTGCCGGTGAGCCCCAATTGCACGCGCAATACATCGGCAAGATGCGTGCGCGGCTCCACGGCGATCACCGTATCTACACCATTGATGCTGAGATGGATGGTGATCGGATCAGGCATCGGCAGCGTCTCCGATGGCTGTTCCTAAGACTTCAGCAACGACACGCCCAAGAAGAACGCGTGCGAGATGCAGGCGCGTGGCGGATGACGCCTGCGTGTCGGACGGCGGAGCGAGGTCGGTCGCAAGCGCCGCTTGCGCAAGCCTGATGCGCTCGCCATCGGCTCCACTCGAATCCATCAAGATGTTCGCTGCGGAGCGCGCCAGGATCGGGCGATCGCCGACCGAGAAGAAGACCGGCGACACTGCCTCAAACAAAGTCCGGCCGGGGGTAGGCTTGCCTTGCAGGGCGAGACCCACGAGCGCGTAATCGCCGCTGCGGCGGGCAAGCTCTGCGAAGCCTGGGCGAAAACCCGTTTCAATCGGTGCCATATCCACCGCGACGAGAATCTCGCCGGGCTTAATCGCCGTCTCATGCAGACCGAGAAAGAAATCCTCCCCTGCCACAATGCGTGTCGCCGCGCGGGAGGCGATATGCATGCGTGCGCCAAGCGCCAATACGCAGGCCGGAAACTCGGCGGCGGGATCGGCATGCGCTATGCTGCCGCCGAAGGTGCCGCGATTGCGGATCGCCGCATGAGCCACGTGCTTCACCGCGAGCGCGAGCAGCGGCGCATGGAGCGCGACGTCGCGCGAGCGCGCGAGCTCGGCATGCGTGACCATTGCGCCGATGCGCAGGTGCTTCGTACCCTCGCTATCGACAAGCCTGATGCCGCGCAGCTCGTCGAGCGCGCCTATATCGATCAGCGTGTCGGGCGCGGCCATGCGCAGATTGAGGGCGGGCACGAGGCTTTGGCCGCCCGCGATGAGACGGGCTTCCGTGCCATAGCGATGAAGAAGTTCGAGCGCCTCTTGCAACGAGTGCGCGCGTTCGTATCGGCAATCGCGTGCCTTCACCCTATTTCCATCCCTGCTATATCCACATGAATATATGTGGCTTCGGCCTTATTGACCGATTGGTCGCAAAGGTGACTATAATCCGGCGTCTAGTCAAGGAAAATGACCGCGTGGTCGCAATCGAACAGCCAAGCCGAAAGAGAGAGAAAGCGATTCCCGCGCGCCGCCCGAGGGTTGCGGCAGCCGTGCGCGAGAAGATGATCGTCGCGGAGGCGATCCAGTTTTTCGCCGAAGAAGGCTTCGACGGCCAGATCCGGACGCTTGCCGAGCGGATCGGCATCACCCACTCGATTTTGTTCCGGCATTTCCCCAGCAAAGAGGCACTGATCGAACGCGTCTATCAGGATGTCTATGTGCGCCGCATGCGGCCGGAATGGACCGCGCTCTTGCGCGACCGCAGCCTGCCTTTGCAGGCCCGGCTCTTTGCCTTCTACCGCGAATATACGGATGCGATCTTCCACCATGATTGGATTCGCATCTTCATGTTCGCAGGCTTGAAGGGCGTCTCCATCAACGCGCCCTATCTCGCATTGCTGCGCGAAACCGTGCTCCATCCGATCTGCGCGGAACTGCGTGCGGCCTCGAATTGCACCTCGCCGGATGCGCCGTTCTCAGATGCGGAGATGGAACGCGCCTGGGGCCTTCACGGCCGCGTCTTCTATCTGGCGATCCGCAAATTCATCTATGGCTTGGATATCCCGAAAAATCTCGACGAGACGCTAAGCGACGCGGTCGCGATCTTCGTCGGCGGCGCGACGCATGCTGATATGGACTTGTCGGTCATGCCGCGAAAGATCCGCGCGGCCGAGCCACCCGCCGACGAGGCGCCGCAGCCGGCGCGGCGGCGGATGCCGCCCGAAGAACGCGAGCGGCTGATCGTCGACGGCGCCGTCAAATTCTTCGCCGAGCACGGAATGGACGGGCAGATGCGTGAGCTCGCCAAGCGCCTCGGCGTGACGCATCCCCTGCTCTACCGCTATTTCCCGGTCAAGGAAGCCTTGATCGAACGCGTCTATGAAGAAGTCTATGTCAACCGCTGGAAGGCGGAATGGGAGGAGCTTCTGCACGACAGGTCACAGCCCCTGCAAACCCGCCTGACGGCATTCTATCTCCAATATGCCGAGGTGATCGACCGCCCGGAATGGATCCGCATTTTCGTCTTCGCTGGTCTGCGCGGCGTCGATATCTGCAAGCGCTATCTCGATCTGGTGAGATGCCGCGTCATCGAGCCCGTCGCGCGGGAACTGCGCCTGCATCGCGGCGGAAATGCACAGATCGACGCGCGCGATATCGAGATCGCCTGGGGGCTGCACGGCCAGATCGTCTATCTGTCGATCCGGCAATGGGTCTATGGCGTCTCGATCAATGGTCCGCGCGACCCGCTTATCGCGGCGGCTGTGGCGGCAACGGTCAAGGGCATAGCCTTGCACCGCTAGGTTCACAAACCCTCATCCTGAGGAGCGTGCGTAGCACACGTCTCGAAGGACGAGGGTTTGGGCTCTAAAAAGCGCCGCGCAGCCCCCGCCCTTCGAGACGCGCTCCTACGGAGCGCTCCTCAGGGTGAGGGTCTGAAGTGCTCAGCCGCGATGCGTCGGATCGATCCAAAGCACCGTCTCGGGCTTTTCGATCGGCTCGAGGTCGAGATTAATCGCCACGGCCTCGCCGTCGCTGCGCACCAGCACGCATTCGAGCACTTCGTCGGGGCTCGCATTGATTTCCTGATGCGGCACATAGGGCGGCACATAGATGAAATCGCCCGGCCCCGCCTCGGCCGTGAATTGCAGCGCATCACCCCAACGCATCCGCGCCTTGCCCTTCAAAACGTAGATCACGCTTTCGAGATGGCCATGATGATGCGCGCCGGTCTTGGCGTTGGGATGGATCGTCACCGTACCAGCCCAGATTTTCTGCGCCCCGACGCGCGCGAAATTGATGGCGGCCTGACGGTCCATGCCGGGCGTCTGCGCCGTATTGGAATCAAGCTGGCCGCCCGGAATGACGCGCACGCCGTCGTGCTTCCATTTATCGTGCTCGTGATCATGACCGCTCATCTGCGCGCCTTGTCCTTTATTCAACGCATGATCCCGCCCGAGATGTCTGCATCTTACCGGGATCAAGCCTTAATCTATGACTTGGATGATCCGATGCGTGCGCGGATCGACGATGACGGCCTCGTCATTGATGATGGCGTAGCGATATTCAGGCGGCATGCCGAATTCCGGCGGCACTGGATAATAGGCGACATTCTCCAGCGGAAGGACGTCGCCCGGCCGGAGACTCGCGGCATAGGGAAAAGACGGGAGTCCCTGCCGGATGACATAGTCGTGAAAGCGCGATCGCAGATCGATGCCGAGAAGGCCGCCGACCCCGCCCGTTACGGCCCCGACCGCGCCCCCGACAACGGCGCCAACCGGCCCGGCGGCGAGAGCGCCGTCGGCTGAACCCTGTTCGGCACCGCCAACTATGCCTTGCGCCTGGGCGCCGGCCAAGGATGATGGCAGCGCAAGTGCGATTATGACTAAAGCTGCAAATTGCTTCTTCATCGCAATACTCCCCGTGCTACCCGCCAAGAGTGGCTTAAACCTTCAAGACTTTCACCGCAATCAGCCTGGCCTTGCGGGAATCATCTCACGGTTGCAATGGCGCGGCGGGCTCAAGCCGTCTTTGCAATAGATCAAATGCGATGGGCCAAAAAAGCCGACGTCCTCCGTCAGCTGAACTTATGGATGGATTTTCGGACCTGAGCTTTTAAAATGCGGTCAGGCGTTATGGAGGCTCACATGCTTCGTTCAATCGCTCTTTCGATGCTGATCGTCTCATCATTTGTCGAGGCGGATGTGGCCTTTGCGCAAGCCCCGCCTTTGTGTCCGCAAGGCAGCTGGCCTGTCCGCGCCAATGCGGGATCGGGCGCTCCGAACGCGGGGTGGGTGTGCACGAAGACCATTCCGAACCCGCAAGATCCACCCCCTTCGTCGAGTGCAAGCAGCAGCCCCAACGCGAGGGGCGCCGGGCGCCATGGCGGCATGCCTTAACAGAGCGTTCCCGCCCTAGAGCGGGATGAGCAAAGTGTAAGCGGTTTTGCGCCCGCATCCCGCTCTAAATTATTGAATCGATCACGTTTCATGATCTAGAGGCGGATCGCTTTACTCGCACGACGTATGGAAGCGAAGCGGCGCCGGATTGGCAAAGAGCGCGTCGCAGCGCATCCGGTTGATGAGGAACCAGCCGCCAATCACGAGAAACGCCAGAACGAGAAGCCCCAGGATGAAAGCACCAGGGCTGTGATAGTCTTGCGTAAGGTGGCGCTGCTGCTCGGCACGCGCCTCTTGCGCACGTTTCCTGTCTGCCTCCGCGGCGGCACGGATTTCCTCCTGGCGTGCGGCCCAACGCTGCTTTGGCGAAGCATCGATCTTCGGTTCCTGCGGTGTCTCAACCATTCCATGCCCTGACCGGCCACCGACCTTACCGAAATCTAGGCTGCTGAACCTGCTTCAACTGCGCAGTACAACGCAAGCGCCGCCCGCGCGCAATATCTTGTTGCACAAGGCATTGGCTTCCGCACGTGAGGACGCTGGCACCCGGACCCTATAGAATGGCGCGAAGCCGCGATCTGGCGCCCGGCCGCCAAGGATCATCGGTTCGACATCGCCGATGAGATTTCGAAGTTTCGTCGCCGTTCGGTCATAGGCAGCCAAAGCCGCGCTCTTCGAAAAGCTGCCGCTCAGCTGAACGCCCCAGGGCGCGGTCAGCACGGAACCGGCAAATCGCGTGGGTTCGCCTTTGCGGATCGAAGCGGCCAATTCCAGGCATGACCGATTGGATGCCTCACCGTCGAAATGGCTTCCGGCGGCCGGTCCGTTCCAATCTTCGACCGGACGCTGCGTGATGTTGAGCACGTAGCTTCTCGTCTCGCTCGGCAGGTCGCCACGGCCGGCGATCCAATTCGCAACCCGGTTAGGACCGGCGTTATAGGCGGCCGCGGCCAGTCCGAGATTTCCGAAGCGTTGTTTAAGGGAAGCCAGAAGTTCGGCGGCCTTCGGGATCGCTTCAGCGGGATCGAAAGGGTTGGCCAATTTCCAATCATCGGCGGTGCCCGGCATGAATTGCGCGATGCCTTTTGCACCTGCCGGACTGACCGCCCGCGCGCGAAAGCTGCTTTCTTGCCAAATCAGGCGGGTCAAAAACACGATCGGCAGATCCTGCGCCTTCGCAGAGGCTTCGATCAGAGAGCAAACCGACGTCTCAACCGGCTCATCTTGCGGTTGCGTCAGGGCTCGTTGCGAAGCCGCCCCGCAGATCATAACGGCAAGAGGAAAAGCCAGGGCTCGCACGAGCTTGGTCATGATCCAATCCGAATGGCCTGGTTTGGACGCGCGTCGCCGATCGATCCGCTCTCCGCACCGGAGCTTCATGGCGGTTATGTTTAGCTGAAAAAAGCCGGAGCAAAATCGCGCGGGAGACAGCTTTGAGCATTTCGCGCAAACCGCTTACCAAACGCTTAAACCGAAGGCTTTCGCGCCTGACGAACCCGATAATTCGTATCAATTTATGCGATTAAACAGCCGATTTATAGAGCTTTTGCTGGCAGCGTGAGGGAGTCGCATGGCCGCTCTTTTCCTCATCAAAACGGGTGACGGCCGTCTCACGGTCAAATCAATGAACGAAGAATTCGACGTTTGCCGTTGAGCCTATGGAAAGAAGTTCGCACGCTTCGACAGCCGTTTGGCGCACGAGTTGTTGCAGGTCGTGCCCAAAGATTTTCGTTGATCCCAATTCCGGTCGCTGACGAACACATATTGGATTGTGCATTTTCTGTCGTTTTTTCCTCGCGAGGTAAAAGATGCGTAGTTTTCGCATGTTGCGAGGCCATCTCCCTACGCTATATCGATCCATGTGAACGCAATATGCAGAAGCGATGAAAGGCACCCCATGGCCAACACGACAGCGGAGCTCGAGGCGCTCCTTATGCAGCGATCGCTGACCGACGAGCAGCTTCTCGCAGCGGCAGGAGCGGCGGAGGATTTCCGGATCCTGCCCGACGCGGCGGTGATCAAGATCGGCGGCCAGAGCATCATCGACCGCGGCCGCGCGGCCCTCTACCCGCTCGTCGACGAGATCGTGGCCGTCCGCAAGGCCCACCAGCTTCTGATCGGCACCGGCGCAGGTACGAGGGCGCGGCATCTCTACTCGATCGCGGCAGGGCTTAATCTGCCAGCGGGCGTGCTCTCGCAGCTTGGTGCCTCCGTCGCCAATCAGAACGCCGTCATCCTGGGACAGCTTCTCGCGAAATACGGTATCAGCGCGGTCGACGGCGCCGGTCTCTCGGCGGTACCGCTCTATCTTGCCGAGGTCCACGCCGTCATTTTCAGCGGCATGCCGCCCTATGGCCTGTGGATGCGTCCGGCCCCCGACAGCGTCATTCCGCCCTACCGCACCGATGCCGGATGCTACCTCCTCGCCGAGCAGTTCGGCTGCAAAGCGATGATCTTCGTGAAGGACGAAAACGGCCTCTATACAGAGAACCCGAAAACCTCGAAGAGCGCCAAATTCATTCCGAAGATCTCGGTTGACGAGATGAAGGCGCAGGGACTGCACGATTCAATCCTTGAGTTCCCAATGCTCGACCTGCTTAAGGCGGCGCGCTACGTCCGCCAAGTGCAGGTTGTGAACGGCCTCGTCCCCGGCAACCTAACCCGCGCGCTCGCCGGCGAGCACGTCGGCACGATTATCACCGCGAGCTAGGAAACAACTCTCATGGCCGACAACAGCACCAGCATCAAACACGTCGCCTCGCCGCTCGCGCGCCAGACGCTCCTCGACGACCAACTGACCAGCCCGGTCGCTGGCAGGCGCCCGGTCCGTCTTCTCCCCTGGCTTCAAGTCGTGAAGATCGGCGGACGCTCCATCATGGATCGCGGCGCGGACGCGATCTTGCCCGTTGTGGACGAGCTTCGGAAGCTCTTGCCCGAGCACCGTCTGCTCATATTGACCGGCGCCGGCATCCGCGCCCGCCACATCTACGGCGTCGGCCTCGATCTCGGTCTGCCGGTCGGCTCGCTCGCCCCACTCGCCGCGAGCGAGGCTGGCCAGAATGGCCACATCCTCGCGTCGCTGCTCGCACCGGAAGGCGTCTCCTACGTCGAGCACCCAACCATCGCGAATCAGCTCGCAATCCACCTCTCCGCCGCTCGCGCGGTCGTGGGAAGCGCCTTTCCTCCCTATCACCATCACGAGTTCCCGACTTCGCGTATCCCGCCAAACCGGGCTGACACAGGCGCGTTTCTGCTCGCCGACGCGCTCGGGGCAGCCGGCCTCACGATCGTGGAGGACGTGGATGGGGTGTATGATATCGACCCCAAGGGGCCCGGCGGGGAAAAGGCAAAGCTCATCAGCGAGACGAGCGCCGCTGACCTCGCGAAGTTCAAGGGCTCGCTGCCGGTCGACCGCGCACTCATCGAGGTTATGGCGACCGCGCGCCAACTCGAGCACGTGCAGATCGTGAACGGTTTAGTGCCGGGGCGGATCACCGCCTCGCTGCGTGGCGAGCATGTCGGGACGATCATCCACACCGGCGTGCGGCCGGCCTGAGCGTACAGGGAAATGAGCGGCGCCGCGTTCGCATGAATAGCGCTATCGCGGCCGCCCATCTTTAACGCTTGGCCGTCCGGCTAGAGCTTAATGGCGGTCGGGATCGTGCCAAAAATCGACGCAGCCGACGATCTTCGATCGCCCTTGCAGGAACGTTCCGCGCTAAGTATCTGATATTTGGTGAAAAAGGGAGTTTTTAGCTAGCTGGCAGGAGAGGAGGGACTCGAACCCACAACCCCCGGTTTTGGAGACCGGTACTCTAACCAAATTGAGCTACACTCCTACAGCGCGCTAGTTTTACCCGGATCGCCGAGGTGGACGCAAGCCCAAAGCGCTGGTGGCCAAGATTAAACCGGCTCGACCCAGACAGCCGTGCCATAGGCCAGGACTTCGGTTATGCCGTCCATGATCTCATTGGCATCGTAGCGCATGGCGACGATGGCATTGGCGCCGGCCTGCCCCGCATGTTCGCACATATGGTCGAAGGCTTCCTGCCGCGCCGTCTCGGCCAGGTAGACATAGGCACCGATCTTGCCACCGAACATTGAGCGAAGTCCGCCCAAAAAATTGCCGATGAGATTGCGCGAGCGCACGGTAATGCCGCGCACGACGCCGAGATGCCGGACGATGCGATAGCCCGAGATGTCATTCGTGGTCGAGACCATCATGGCTCTATCCGGCCGGCTTAACTTTCGGCGTCCGAAAATCGGACTTACCATCTCAGAGTCATTCCTCGACGGCAATCATGTTTCCGGCTTCGTCATATTCGAGGAAGGTGGTCACATCGTCCATCATGATCTCGGCCGATTTCAACAGGCCGCTCGGATGATAATCATAATAATGCGACAGTTCGATCGCCGAATAGACCATCTTCTCGAAGCCGATCATCCGGTCGTCCTTGTCGAAATAGGCGATGATGAACGTATTGCGGTTACTCAAATCCTTCTCTTCGAGCGGATTGACCATTCTGACCGGCAGTTTGATGCCCGTATAGGAGACGAAATAACGGCTGCACACCGCACCTTCCGGCATGGTCAGCACCACTGGCTCTTCGGCTTCTTCCGCCATTCGCCCTCTCCCCGGGATCGTTCGTCCATCAACACATGTTTGGACGCCTGAATCACTTGCGGGAAGCGAGGCGGGTCCGTTTTAAATTTCTAAGGGTCTCCGCGGCGCAAGGCAAGTTCGGCCTCCGGGACCGAGGGCCGCCACATGCGGCGCGGCGCGCCCGTCCGCGACCTCGTTCCGGCCCTGCCCTATATGGAAGTAACATATAACGTGATTTATCGGTCATAGGCCAAAGGCATAGTATTGCAGAGTGTATCGCGGATCGAGTTGGAGATTGGCATGGCCGCAAAGCGCCTCGACATTTTTCATTCCCTGGCCTGCGCCGCGTCGCTTGTCCTCCTGGCAGGCGCGGTCCAAGCGGAAGGGCTGGCACCCAGCCCCGCCTTTCCGCTGGTCAAGGCGGCCGCGACCGAGGGGCCACAAAGCACGCAATTTGCGCTCGACGGACTGGTGATGACACCCGCGACCTATGACCGCGCGGCCCTGGCCGCGCTGCCGCAGTCGACGCTCAAAGTCGGCGATATCACCTATAGCGGCGTCTCGCTTTGGACGCTGTTGAGCAAGGCCGACATCGTCACGCATCCCGATATCAAAAACGACATCTTGCGCGAATTCGTGGTCGCAACTGCGAGCGACGGCTACATGCTCGTGATCTCGCTCGGCGAAATCGATCCCGATTTCGGCAATCAGCCCTGTCTCATCGCCACGCAGCGCGACGGCGCCGATTTCACCTCCGGCGGCTTCGCGCGTCTGGTGTTTCCAAACGACGTCAAAAAGGGCCGCTGGGTCATCAATCTGACTGGGCTGAAAGTGTCGGAAGCCCCGTGAAAAATCACGAAGATGGGCGCGGCTCGAATTCCGCGGCGCGCAGATGCCGCGCCATATGGTCGAGCACGGCATTGATCATGCCGGCCTCTTCCAGCCCAAAAAACGCGCCGGCGACATCGACATATTCCTTGATGACGACGCGGGCGGGAACGTCGGTGCGCTTCTTCAGCTCATAGGCGCCGGCACGGAGGATCGCACGCAAAACGGAATCGACGCGCGCCAGAGGCCAGCCTTCCACCAAAGTCTTGTCGATCAGCCGATCGAGCGGGCCTTGATCTTCGAGTACGCCCGACAAGACATCGCGAAAAAACGCGACTTCGGCATCATTATACTGTTCACCCTCGATTTCATTGCCGAGCCAGAAGGCTTCGAATTCGGCGAAGACCTCGTTCAAGCCTTTTTCCGTGACCTCCATTTCATAGAGGGCCTGGACGGCCGCAAGCCTCGCAGCGGAGCGCTCGATCGCTTTCGCCATCAAAGCGCTCCCGCTTTGCGTTTGAGACGATAGAGCGCGAGCGCCGCGCGGGCCGCATCGCCGCCTTTGTCGCCTTGCTCCGGATCGGCGCGGACGATCGCCTGGGTTTCGTTTTCCACGGTAAGAACGCCGTTTCCAAATGCAAGCTTACGCGCGACGGCGAGATCGGTCAGGGCGCGCGCGCTTTCGTTCGAGACGATTTCGAAATGATAGGTCTCGCCGCGGATCACGCAGCCAAGCGCGATCGCGCCATGATAAGGTTCGGATGTCGCACTCGCCCCATCGAACAGAGCCGCCAGCGCGATCGGAATTTCGAGCGCGCCGGGCACGCTGACGACATGGACATGCGCGCCGGCCTTCGCGAAGGCCCGTTTCGCACCTTCGAGCAGCATGGCGCCAATATGATCATAGAACCGCGCCTCGACAATGAGGAAGCGGGCGCCTTCGACGCCTTCATCCTCTGAAGCGGGTGATCGGTTCGGTTCGGCCATTTCATACTCTGGAAAACGATAGATCACGTTCCATGATTTTGGATCGAATCGATCCAAAATCATGGAACGTGATCGATTCAATAAGTTAGAGCGGGATGCGGGCGCAAAACCGCTTACACTTTTGCTCATCCCGCTCTAGAGGCCCGAAACGCGTTATAACCGCTTCGATCGCTGGCCCGTGAGTAACAAGCGCGGCTTCCATGTGCAAGCCAGACAGTCGCGGCATTCCGCCTTCCGCGACACATGAGCATAGTCTCGAAAAGTCAAAAGCTTATTGCGCCGGGTTTCATCCCATCCTGCGCGCGCCTATGCCTTGCTCGCGCTGAAAATTGACGAGATCGAGCGACGGCGCTTCGCTTTTGAGACTCGTCAATAGCGCGTGAACCTGACCGCGATGATGCGTCTGATGATTGAACCAATGCGCCAAGGCGGGTGCGAGCGGCTGCACGATTTCGCCGGTCGTGGTGATGGGCCGGTAGCGGATCTCGCCTGCGAGAGCTTGATCGTCGAGAGACTCGATATAAGCGATGATGCGTGCATCCTGCGCGCGGCGTGCCTGATGCAAAGCGGGTAAGGACTCGTGCAGGATCGCATCGAGGCTCGACGGAAGCGGACCTTCGCCGGTGAATCTTTGCATCCAGACAAGATCGCCGACGAGAATATGATTCAGCGTGCCATGCACCGATTTGAAGAACGCGCCTTTGTCGGCGCGATAATCCGCATCCGAAAGCCCGGCGGCGGCAGCGAAAACGCGCTCATTCGCCCATGCGTTATAGCCGGCGAACATTTGCCAATGCGACTTCATCACGACGTCCTCGAATTCCTTCCTGCCAAATGAAAAAGGCACAAAGCCTTTTGGGACATCGTGCCTTTCGATTATGTCACGGGCAATGGCAGCCGTGAGGCGCTTAAACGCGCAAGCCGCTCAGTTCGGCCAGCACTTGGCGCCGCGCGGCCCAAGATGGAAACCGGGAGGGCAAGGACGGCCGCGATAATAACCGCCCGCTTGTCCACCGGCGCGGCAGCCCCCATAAGGTCCGCGATGGCCGTAGACGCCACAGCCGCCATAGACGAGCGTGACCTCCGGCGCCGTGGCGCCTTCAAGATTGGCAGCCGGCATGGCTTGCGCGGTCTGCGCGGCAAAGATCAAAGCCGCCGCGGCGGTCATAGAAAAAAGTCCTTTGAGCACATATCCCTCCGAAGTCGGATGCTGTTGCATCAATATTGCTACGCCAGCTTCATAACATTATCGAAACAGCGCGGGGAACCGGGGCTTCCGCTTTGTCCGCAGTTTTGCTGCCGTCACAAAGCACCTGCGTCGAGCGGGTTTGCCTCTTCCCACCCCACCCGCAAATGCTCTAATAGCTCAACCAAGCGATCTTTACGGTTACATACTACCACCCGCAGGGTCCAATCTCCGGATTTTCACGAGAGCGGAAGAGCTCTTCTTGCAATCGAGGACGAATAAAAATGGCGACCGACTATCCGTTCATCCGTGCCTATCACAAATATCTAAGCTCCCGCGAGACGACGGTCGATAACGCGGTCCGGCAAGCGCGCCGCGAATTCGCTCTGCCTGACGTGATGGAATATGACGAGGCGGCCAAACGCTGGAAACGCTTTTCGGAAATCGAAGCCCAGGCCGAGGGCGGCGACGAAGAGAAAGCCGAGTTCTGCAAAAAAATACGCGAGATCATGAGATAGTGCGAGCTGCCGGACGTCACTTGTCGGCTTCGGCGAGCCTCGCCGCATAGCGCGCCATCAGATCGACTTCGAGATTGATCTTATCGCCGGCTTGGCGCTCGTCCCAGGTCGTGACGGCCAATGTATGCGGGATCAATAATACCGAGAAGACATCACCTTCGACATCGTTGACGGTAAGCGATGTGCCGTCGAGACAGATGGAGCCTTTTTCGGCGATGAAACGCGCGAGGTTTTTCGGCGCCCGGATTGAAAAGCGCTTCATGCCGTCGAAGGCTTCGATCGCGAGGATCTCCGCCACAGCATCAATATGGCCGGTCACGAGATGGCCGCCGAGCTCGTCGCCGATCTTCAAGGAGCGTTCGAGGTTGAGATGCGTCCCCGCACGCCACGCGGAAGCCGTGGTGCGAGCCAAAGTCTCGGCTGCGACATCGACCTCGAACCAGGTTTTACTCTTGCCCCGGCCCACGGCGACCGCGGTGAGACAAGGCCCGGCACAAGCGATGGACGCACCTTGCGCGATGCTCTCTGCCGGATAGGCGCAAAGGATGCGTACGCGGTTCAATTCACCGCGCGCCTCGACGCTCGCCACTTCGCCAACATCGGTGATGAGCCCGGTGAACATCAAAGCGTCCTTTCATAGCGCATAAGCCGGTCCTCGCCCAAGATCCGGGTTTCGGCAAAGCGATAATGGGTTTCATCCGCGAGTCTTGCATTGGCGGCCGCATCGAGTGCCGGCAGACCCTCGCGGCCCAACGACTTTTGGCTCGTCAATATCAGGACCTCGTCCGCGATACCGGCGGCAATCAAAGCTGCGCCCAAATGCGGGCCGCCTTCGCTCAAAACCCGCGTGATCCCGCGTCCGGCAAGCAATCGAAGCGCCGCGTTGAGATCAACATGCCCCGCCTTGTCGCAAGGCACGGTCGCGACCTCGACATGCTTTGCCTCGAGCGCCTTGACCGCCTCGCCATCGGCGCCGTCTCCAGCGACCACCAAAGTCGGCACCTCCGTCGCCGTCACCGCGAGCCAGGACGCCGGAGACAGAAGCAGTTTCGTATCGAGCACCACGCGCAAAGGCTTGCGCGCTTCAAGTCCGGGCAGACGCACCGTCAGCAAAGGATCATCGGCCAACGCCGTTCCGCTGCCGATCAAGATCGCATCATAAAGAGCGCGCTGCATATGGACGAAGCTATAGGTCAACTCGCCGGAGATGACGAGCCGCGGCGCACCGGGGACATCCGCAGCATAGCCATCGGCCGTCTCGGCGAGTTTCAATGTGACCATAGGGCGCCCCGCTGTCACGCAGAGGAAATGACCGAGATGAAGCCGCCGCGCTTCTTCCTCGCAAACGCCGGTCACGACCTCGACCCCGGCTTCCCGCAGACGCCGATAGCCCTCTCCGGCGACTTTCGGATTGGGGTCTCCGATCGCCGACACGACGCGGGCGATTCCCGCGGCTATGATGGCATCCACGCAAGGCGGCGTCTTGCCGTGATGGCTGCACGGTTCGAGCGTGACATAGAGCATCGCGCCTTTGGCAAGTTCGCCCGCCTCTTCAAGCGCCAGGACCTCGCCATGCGGACGGCCACCCTGCCCCGTCACGCCGCGTCCGACAATCAGCCCGTCCTTGACGACGAGCGCGCCGACGGAAGGGTTGGGCGCGGCAAGACCAAGGCTTCTGCGGCTGAACGACAGAGCCGCAGCCATCAGCCGCGCATCCTCTTCGATATGACTCATAAAAGCCTTTACGCCCGGCTCGGCGAACGGCCCTTCGCGGTCCGCTCTTCGGGCTCCGGCTCGACCGCCGGATCGCTGCCCGCCAACTCATCGATCAGTGTATTGAAATCGCGCGCTTCGCGGAAATTCCGATAGACCGATGCGAAACGCACATAGGCGACGCTGTCGAGCGACCGCAATCCCTCCATCACGAGTTCGCCGATCTTGTCGCTTTGGATATCGCTTTCGCCCTGGCTTTCAAGCTGCCGCACGACGCCATTGATCATGCGCTCGACGCGCTCGCCCTCGACCGGCCTTTTGCGCATGGCAACTTCGACCGAGCGCATCAGCTTGTCGCGATCGAAAGGTACGCGGCGGCCGGATTTCTTGACGACCGTCAGCTCGCGCAATTGCACGCGTTCGAAAGTCGTGAACCGCCCGCCGCAATCGGGACAGACCCGCCGCCTGCGAATGGAAGACGCATCTTCCGTCGGCCGCGAGTCCTTCACTTGCGTTTCGAGGCTGCCGCAATAGGGGCACCGCATGAAAATCCAATCTCAATTCGTCATGAGAGCAGCATGCGGGCGAGCCCTCACGCCGGCCTAGTAGATCGGGAAACGCTGCGTCAGGCCCGCGACGTCCGCCTTCACCTTGGCTTCGACCGCGCCATTTTTCTCGTCGCCGTTCTTGGCCAGCCCGTCGAGCAATTCGACGATCAACTCGCCAACTTTCTTGAATTCGGCGATGCCGAAGCCGCGCGAGGTCGCAGCCGGAGCACCGAGCCTGATGCCCGACGTCACCATCGGGCTTGCGGTATCGAAGGGGACGCCGTTCTTGTTGCAGGTGATATGCGCCCGGCCCAAGGCCGCTTCCGCCGCCTTGCCGGTGAGGTTCTTCGGCCGCAGATCGACAAGCATCAGATGATTATCCGTGCCCTTCGACGCAAGGTCGAAGCCGCCCTCGAGGATCGAGCTCGCCAGCGCCTTGGCATTCTCGACCACTTGCCGCGCATAGATCTTGAAGCTCGGTTGCAGGGCCTCACCGAAAGCGACCGCCTTGCCGGCGATGACATGCATGAGCGGACCACCCTGCAGGCCGGGGAACACCGCCGAATTGATCTTCTTTGCGATATCCTGATCATTCGTCAGCACGAGACCGCCGCGCGGGCCGCGCAAGGTCTTATGCGTGGTGGAGGTGACGACATGCGCATGCGGGAACGGTGAAGGATGCACGCCGCCCGCCACGAGGCCTGCGAAATGCGCCATATCGACCATGAAAATCGCACCGACCGAGTCGGCGATTTCGCGGAACTTGGCGAAATCCCAAAAGCGCGGATAGGCCGAACCACCGGCGATGATCATCTTCGGCTTATGTTCCAGAGCGAGCTCCGCGAGCTTCTCCATATCGATCAGATGATCGTCCTGGCGCACGCCATAGGAGACGGGCTTGAACCATTTGCCGGACATGTTCACCGGCGAGCCGTGAGTCAGATGGCCGCCGGCCGCGAGATCCAGGCCAAGGAACGTATCGCCCGGCTGAAGCAGCGCCAAAAACACCGCCTGATTGGCCTGGCTGCCGGAATTCGGCTGCACATTGGCGAAACCGCAGTCGAAGAGGCGCTTCACGCGCTCGATGGCCAGATTTTCGGCGATATCGACGAATTGGCAGCCGCCGTAATAGCGTCGGCCCGGATAGCCCTCGGCATATTTATTCGTCAGGACCGAGCCCTGCGCTTCGAGCACCGCCTTGGAGACGATGTTTTCGGAGGCGATCAGCTCGATCTCGTCGCGCTGACGGCCAAGCTCTTGCGCGATCGCGGCAGCGACTTCCGGATCCGCTTCGGCGAGACTTGCAGCGAAGAAAGAATTCGATGCGTGCCTGGGATCGGCGGCGGATTGGCTCATAGACGGTAACTCCTCGGAACGAACGTGGGATGCCAGAAAGCGGCCCTCTGGCTCGAATCCATGCGAAAAAACGTTGGTCTTTGCCCTTAGCACGCCTGTTTCGGGACGCAAAGACGGCTTTGAAGGCACAATATGGTATCGAAGCTGCGACGAAAACGCCTGCCGGCCCTTTCAAGAGCGGCAGGCGCGAAAGCCAAGGGGGAAGAGCGGCCCTCTGCCGCTCGCCGGGATTACTGCTCGTCGCTCATCGGCGGCAGCGTCTGCTGCTGGCCGCCATAGCCCTGACCGCGCCCAGAACCCTGTTCGCCGCCATAATAGCCTTGGCTGCCGCCATAGGCCGGGCTCGGCTGCTCATTATTGACGACCGCTTGTTGCGTCGGCGGAACGATCGCCTGGGCAACATTGCCGCCAAATCCATCGCGCTGATAGATGTCGTCGCGGAACTGAATGGTTCCATCGGGCGTCGCCCAAGCGGTAATATAGACCCAATAGACCGGTACTGGCGTCGCGAGCTTCACGTCAACGCGTTCGCCGGAGCGGATGACCTCGTCGATATGATCGCGATCCCAGCCGGGATTGTCCTTGAGGAGCCATGCGACATAGTCACGGACGTTCTGCACGCGGATACAGCCCGACGAAATGAAGCGGAAATCGTCGCCGAAGACGCCCTTGGTCGCCGTGTCGTGCATGTAAACCCCGTAAGGGTTGTTGATATTGATGCGCACGACGCCGAGCGAATTATTGTCGCCCGGATCTTCCCGGAACTTGTAATTCACGGCTTCCAGCGAGTTCCAATTGATCTGCTGCGGCTGCACTTCCTGGCCGTCTCTATTGTAGATATGGATCCGGTTCTCGGAGAGATAGTTCGGATCGGCCTGCATCTTGGGAATCAGATCCTTGCGGATGATCGAGACCGGCACCGTCCAATAGGGATTGAAATTAATGTCGATCGCCTTGGTCATCATGACCGGCGATTGGCGGTCGATCTTGCCGACGCCGGCGATGTGATGCGTCGCCACGACACCGTTTTCGACGGTTTCGACCGCCGCTGCCGGAATATTGGCCATGACGAAACGGCCGCCGAGATTGCCCGAATAAGAGCGCAGCCGCACGATATTGATCTCAAGCTGCTGCAGCCGCACGTCGGCGGAGACATTCAGGGCCGTGAAAGTCTCCTGCGAGACGACGCCTGTTTCACCTATCCCGTGCCGGGCCTGGAAATGCTTGACGCCGGCATCGACGTAGGAGTCGAAGATCGGCGAGCCGCCCGAGGCGGAATCGAGATCGCCCGAGGCGATCAAGCGCTTCCTGAGCGCGACGACGGCCGGACCGCTGACGCCGAGTTTGAGGGTGTGGCCTGCCGGCACCGTCCCCCACCCGCCGCGAGACACGATCTCGCGATAATGTTCGATGGCCTGCTCGGTCGCCGCCAAAGTCTGGGGCGAAAGTACCGGTGTCGTCGACCTTGTGACGGCCAGATGCTCGTCCGCATCGTAGCGCTGCGCCCATTCGGCCTGCGCATCGAAATGCTGTGCCGCGGCCGTGGTTACAAAACCGAAAACCCCGAGAGCCGCGGAAAACCCGGCCACTGCCAGGCTGCTTGTGCTCTTGAGGGAAGAAAATGAAGGTTTCGCCACCTTGGAAGCTCCAAATCCTGACCGGGCCGCGGAAAATCTCGGGCGGTCCTTGCGATGTCACGGAAGCATAGCGCCCTCTTAACGCCTCGCTAAGAGAACGGCCAGTCCTGAATAAGCATCGATGGAGTTAACAAGGGGGAAATAGCGCGGCGAATTTGTGGCACCGGCGGCAGGTTTCCCATTCTGGTGGAAGAACCGCGGTCATGTGACTCAAATCACACAAGTTTTGCCGATAGGTCCAATCCGGCAAACGCGTCGCCGGATATATCCACTGAAGACGGGCGCCCCGTTCCGTCTTCCCGCTTGCAATCAATTGACCGAAATCGATTCGAAAACAATCGTCCAGATATCATCAGAGCCGGTAGCGGATCTGATCGGTCCAGAAGCGTTCGAGCCGAACCAGCGACTGATTGAGCTTGGCGAATTCCTCGGGCGAAATGCCGCCGATCTGCTCGACCGTGGTTGCATGCTTGTCGTAAAGCATTGCCACGATCTTATGCACCTCCCTGCCCTTGTCGGTCAGGCTGATGCGAACCGAGCGCCGGTCAAGCCGCGAACGGGAGTGATGGAGGTACCCCATCTCCACGAGCTTCTTGACGTTGTAGGAGACGTTCGAGCCGAGATAATAGCCGCGCGTGCGGAGCTCTCCAGCTGTCAGTTCCTTGTCGCCGATATTGTAAAGCAGCAAAGCCTGCACCGAATTGACATCGCTGCGGCCGCGCCGGTCAAATTCATCCTTGATGACATCGAGCAGCCGGCGATGCAGACGCTCGACCAAAGTCAAGGCTTCAAGATAGACAGGACGAACCTCACTGATGCGCTCGGCGCGAACCTGCGAGACATCCGTCTTGAGTGCATTATTCATGGACCCAACCCTCACTCTTGCGTCGACCGGCGTCATTTAGGCCGGCCCTTCGATGAGATCAGCTATACGGTCGAGCCAATGAAGACGAGTTTAAGTAACAGCCTGAATCATAGGTTTATTATTTGAAGTGAATCAGCGGTGAATTCAAACGAATCTTTACGATGAAAATCTGCTTAAACTCTAGTATATCCAATTTTAATCATTCCGCCTTGAACGATCTAGACAAATAACAACCAGAAGGCTCCCTACTTGCGAGATGGGGCGCGCCTAAACTGTCCGCTAGAATGTCCTGCCTTCCATGTCAAAACGAAATAGATCAAAATTAGAATGAAATTTGACAGAATAACGAGCTTTTCCGCCGCGAAGAAATGCGGGAGTGCAACCGCGACGAAGATCTGCGACACCGCCGCGAGAAGCCACAGCACGCCGCCCCATGGCGTCGCCAGCCACAGGCCGACAGCGGCGACGAGATCGAGTACGCCGAAGTAAATCACCGCCGAAGCCACGGCTGGCCGCATGGAATCGAACAGCGGCTTCGACGACATCAAGACATCGATCCAATGGATCAGCCCCTCGGCCATCCAGAGCCCGGCCAGGAGGCGCATGAAAACGACGAGCACAAGTCCCCATCGCATGGCCTCGCGCTCGGCCCGCGCCTTTTCGCCAAGCCTGATCGCGGCGCCGAATTCCTCGGCGCCCTCGGCGCGGCTGAACGAGTGCGGAATGTTCATCGCGCATGATCCCGAAAAGGTGCGGACTTTTCGGAGGCGATCATGTGCGGAAAAAAGCCAGAGATGTGAAAACCCGCGAGGTTGCGCATTCCTCGGGTCGAGCGGCAGACCGAAACACGGGTTTGAGGCGTCATATCGCGCAATCTGCGGCGATCACGCGCCAAAGTCCAGGTCGCCGTCTGGAAGCGGCGCGAAGAAGGGCTCGATATCGGCCAGTTTGACGGCGTCGATCTCCGACGGGCTCCATTTCGGCTGCCGGTCCTTGTCGACAAGCACGGCCCGGACGCCCTCGTAAAAATCGGCGTTTTTCATCATCCGGCTCATCATGCGATATTCGAGCTTGATGGCCTCGTCGAGTTCGAGTTTCGGGCCGATCTGCATCTGCCGCAAAGCGATCGCCAGACAGGTCGGCGAATTCTTGGCAATCGCATCATAGGTCTCAGTGGCGAAATCCATCCCGGCATAACCCGCTTCATCGATCTCGCCGAGGATCGCGTCGACGGTCGAAGGTGCGAAGCAGAGTTTGATGAAATTGGCATATTCCATCATCTTCGATGTAGATGCGGGTTCGGCCTTCAGCGCCGCAATGGCCGCCTCCGGCGCTTCGCCCGCGACGAGCCTTTGCGTAAGCTCGGAGAATTTCGAAGACGGCACATGCGCATTGACGAGGCCTATCGCGACCGCATCGGCCGTGTTCGCCCGGCTAGCCGTAAGCGCGAGGTAAGTCCCGGCATTGCCCGGCAGGCGCGACAGAAAATAGGTCGCGCTGACGTCCGGAAACAGACCGATCGCGGTCTCAGGCATGGCGAACGTATAGGTGTCGCCCGCGACGCGGTGCGAGCAATGCATCGCAAGACCGGCGCCGCCGCCCATCACGATGCCGTCGACGAGCGCGACGATCGGCTTCGGATAAAGCTTCATCCGCCGGTTGAGCGTATATTCCTCGCGGTAGAAGGTCATCTGCAGGTCGTGCGCGCCCGCCTTACCGTGCTCGTAGAGCCGCTTGATGTCGCCGCCGGCGCAAAAGGCCTTGTCGCCCGCGGCGCGCAGCACGACCGTTTTGACGTCGGAATCTTTTTCCCAGGCATCGAGCACCGCGGCTATGGCGCGGGTCATGCCATTGTTGATCGCGTTCAGGGCCTGCGGGCGATTGAGCGTAAGGACGCCGGCAGCGCCCTGCTTTTCGCTGATAATCTCTGAATCGGTCATCGCGCCTTGAAACTTTTCGGATTTGTCCGGCAGAGACCGATCGCGGAAAACCGGCTTTTCGGTGCCAAACCAACGCGGCAGGGCTTAGACCGAGGGGCCCCCTCCGTCAACGCGGCCAAATGGCGGCTCTAGACGGACCCGCCAGTTAACCTCACAATATATTTCATTTTTCTGACGTCTGCGTGCTAGGCTACCGTCAACCATCCGGAGAATTCCCATGGCCACACCCTTGCGCCCGAAGGCGGAGCTGACACCAGTCGTTGAAACGAAAGCAGGCGAAGCGCTCGACTTGACGCATCGCATGCGCCGCAACCGCAAGGCGGAATGGACGCGCAAGCTCGTGCGCGAAAACGTGTTGACGACCGGCGACCTGATCTGGCCGATCTTCATCATCGAGGGCACGAACAAGCGCGAGCCCATCTCGTCCATGCCGCTGGTCGAGCGGCTCTCCGTCGACGAGGCGGTCCGCGCCGCGGGCGAAGCGGTCGAACTCGGCATTCCGGCGATCGCGCTTTTCCCGCACACCGATCCAGCCATGCGCGATCCGCGCGGCAGCGAAGCGCTCAATCCGCAAAATCTCGTCTGCCGCGCCTGCGCCGCGATCAAGAAGGAAATTCCGGACTTAGGCCTCATCACCGATATCGCGCTCGATCCTTATACGAGCCACGGCCATGACGGCGTGATGCGCGGCGAAGACATCTTGAACGACGAAACGGTCGAAATCCTGGTTCAGCAGGCACTGAACCAGGCGCGTGCGGGCTCCGATATCATCGCACCCTCCGACATGATGGACGGACGCGTCGGCGCGATCCGGGCGGGCCTCGATGCCGAAGGTTTCGAGATGGTGCAGATCATGGCCTATGCGGCGAAATATGCCTCGGCCTTCTACGGGCCGTTCCGCGATGCCATCGGCACCAGCGCGACGCTCATAGGCGACAAGCGCACCTATCAGATGGATCCCGCCAATTCCGACGAGGCGCTGCGCGAGGTCGCGGCCGACATCGAGGAAGGCGCCGATATGGTGATGGTCAAACCCGGTCTGCCCTATCTCGATATCATCCGCCGGGTGAAGGATAATTTTTCGATACCGACCTTCGCTTATCAAGTCTCGGGCGAATATGCGATGATCATGGCGGCGGCCTTGAACGGATGGATCGACGGCGACCGCGCGATGATGGAAAGCCTGATCGCCTTCAAGCGCGCCGGCGCCGACGGCGTGCTCACCTATTTCGCGCCGCGCGTCGCACGGAAGCTGCGTGAACGGCGGTGAGTTTGGCATGGGCCGGCGAGCCAAATCTTGGCTTTTGCCGTAATCAAAGGGCCATCATTTCCGTCGCAAATCGCCCGCTCATTCTTCCGTTTCGTCGGTCTCCTGGGGCAGTTCGAACTGCATCAAGACGGTATCGAGCCAGCGGTCATTTTTCCGGCCGACCTGACGCAAGACCCCCGCTTTGGTAAAACCCAATTTCTCATGCATGCGGATCGCGCTGATATTTTCCGCATCGCCGATGACCGCGATCATTTGACGGAAACCGCGTAGGGCTGACTCATAGATGAGGTTTGAAAGCAGCATCTCCCCAATGCCGAGCCCTTGAAACCCGTCACGCACATAAACCCAGTCTTCGACGGTTTTCGCGTAGGCCGCCCGCGCGCGATAGGCGTTCGCATAAGCAAATCCCATCACCCTGCGCTCGTCTTTACGCTCCGCTACGATGAATGGATAATTCGACGCAGCCATCACCCGCCAGCGGATCTTCATTTCGGCTTCGCCTGGCGGCTCGGTTTCGAAAGTGCCGGTGCTGTTTAAGACTGCATGCCTATAGATAGCGGTGATCGCAGGGATATCGTCTTCGTCTAAATCGCGAATAACGACTTCGCTAAAAAATTTCGGAATAGACAAGCATTTCTCCAACTTTGCGACAAAGGAAAGCAACTTCCGGACCGTAGCTTTTCGGCGGAGCGGGAGTTGCGCGGCGCCATCTGGCCCTCGGTGGTCGTCGTTTATGCACGCGATCCCGCTGATTTTTCCCGGCACTCGGACCACCCGCGTGCCCAAATTATCGTGATGGGCGCGTGTACGTAAGCCGACGGATAGACTTAAGGTGGGTAAATGGCCATGCCGAACCCTCAAGCGAGCCGGCGTCAGCAAAGATTGAGGTGCATCAATGTATCCCCCTTGGGAGCTTTGTAAATGTTGGCCAGGACAGTCGCGTGCTAGGGTCGATCGCGAATAAGTTTTTTCCGTTTCAAGGTATGATCTGCTTCACAAAGGTCGGATTCAATCCTTGGGAACATGATTTGGAAAATCGATGGATCCAATCGCTTCAGTGGGCACAGTCGTTGCGGTTCGAGGTGCCGTCGTCGACGTCGTCTTCGACAGTGCCGTGCTGCCGCCGATCAATACGGCCTTGGTCGTAGAATGGGATCGGCCGGAAGCGCTGATTCTTGAAGTGCACAGCCATGTTGATCCCGAGACCGTCCGCGGCATCGCCATGCAAACAACGGCGGGGCTTGCCCGCAACACGAAGGTTCGGGCGACTGGAGCGCCGATCGCGGTTCCGGTTGGAGATGCGGTCTTGGGGCGCCTCCTCGATGTCGTCGGGACGATGCGTGACCGTGGTCCTGCTCTGCCATCCGATATTCAGCGATGCGGCATCCACAATCCACCGCCGGCCCTGGATGAAGAGACTTCGGCCACCGCAGTGTTCGAGACCGGTATCAAGGTGATTGATCTTCTTGCACCGCTCGCCCAGGGCGGAAAGGCTGCCATGTTCGGCGGCGCTGGCGTCGGCAAGACCGTCCTCGTCATGGAACTGATCCACGCCATGGCCGAAAAATACAAAGGAATCTCCGTCTTTGCCGGTGTCGGAGAGCGCTCTCGCGAAGGCCACGAGCTCTTGACCGATATGCAGGGTTCAGGCGTGCTTGCGCATACGGTGCTTGTTTATGGGCAGATGAACGAACCGCCAGGCGCGCGTTGGCGGGTGCCGCTGACAGCGCTCACGATCGCCGAATATTTTCGCGACCAGAAACATCAGAACGTGCTGCTTCTGATGGACAATATTTTCCGCTTCGTCCAGGCCGGCAGCGAATTGTCGAGTCTGCTCGGACGTTTGCCGTCGCGCGTCGGCTATCAGTCGACGCTCGCGACCGAAGTAGCCTCGTTGGAAGAACGCATCGCATCTGTGGCTGGCGCGTCGGTGACCGCGATCCAGGCCGTCTATGTCCCAGCGGACGATTTCACCGATCCGGCGGTGACCGCGATCTCCAGCCATATAGACAGCATCATCATGTTGTCCCGCCGGCTCGCGGCAGAGGGCTTTTACCCGGCGGTCGATCCCCTCGCCTCATCCTCCGTTTTGCTCGATCCCCTCGTCGTCGGAGAGGAGCATTATGGCCTTGCGGAACGCGCCCGCGAAGCGCTTGCCCGCTTCAAGGACCTCCAGGACATTATCGCCCTACTCGGTGTCGAGGAGCTTGGCGCGACCGACCGCCTCATCGTCAAAAGAGCCCGCCGGCTGCAGCGTTTCCTGAGCCAACCTTTTACAGTGACGGAAGCTTTCACCGGGATGCCTGGCCGCAGCGTCAGCCGCACCGATACACTCGCTGGCTGCCGCGCCATTCTCGATGGCGAGACCGACGACTGGGCCGAGAGTTCCCTCTACATGATCGGAACCCTGGAGGAGGCGCGACAAAAAGAGGCCAATGCCGCAAAGACCGGAGGCAAGGCATGAAACTGCGCATCATCACGCCGCTGGCGGTCGTCGTCGACGTCGATGGCGTGGTGGCATTGCGTGCGGAAGACAGCAGCGGCAGCTTCGGGATCCTGCCGCGGCATGCGGATTTCCTCACGAGCCTCGCGATCTCCGTCGTGAGCTGGAAGTGCACGGAGGGAACCAGCCGCTATTGCGCCGTGCGCCGTGGCGTCCTCTCCGTGACTGGCGGCCAGGACATCGCCGTTGCAACCCGCGAGGCGGTCATAGGTGACGACCTCGCGACACTCGAAGACACAGTTCTTGCCCGCTTCCGCGCCGATATCGAGACGGAGCGGACGGAACGCGTCGAGAGTACCCGACTGCAACTCGCCGCCATTCGTCAGATTATGCGCCATCTACAGTCGGACGGGCGCCAAGGCAGCGGGATTTTCGCATGACCATGCCGGAGCCCGAGCCAGATGAGAAAGACCCCCTACTGGAAAACGTTCAACTGCGTGATGAGCGCCACAAGCGTTGGCTGCGTGAAGGCGACCCTTCGGTCGCCCGGCGTCTGGCCCAGATCGGCGTGCTGGGCTGGATCATCGTCGTGCCTATGTTGATCGGCGTCTTCGTCGGCCGTTGGCTCGACCAAATGTTCAACTCCGGACTCTTCTACACGGCGCCGCTCTTGATGCTCGGGGTCGCGCTCGGATGCTGGTCCGCTTGGAAATGGATGCAGAGCGCATGAGCCTCCTCGCTTTCAATGGCCTTCCTGCGTGGGCATGGGCCCTCGGCCTCGCGGCGCATTTCGGCGCCGGAGTCGGACTGGGCCTTGTCTATTTTCGGGCTTTAATGTGGAACGCCCGGTTGTTTGCTTTGGGCGGTCGCGTGACGACGGCGATCGGTCTGATGATTGGCCGCTTCGCTCTTTTGGGCGTGCTGCTGATAGCGGCGAGTCTGGAAGGTGCCCTGCCGCTGCTCATTACGGCACTCGGCGTGCTCCTCGGCCGCTGGCTCGTCATGCGCAGAGCGATGGACACCGCATCATGAGGTCACCACTCAGCAGCGTCACACTCTTTCATCTGGGCCCTGTTCCGATCTCCGCCGGCGTCGTGACGACCTGGGCGATCATGGCGGTGCTGGTCATCGGCAGCATCATTGTCACCCGCAGGCTGTCGCTCGTGCCGTCAAAGGTGCAGGCGGCTTTCGAGCTGATCGTCGATGTGCTGGACAGTCAGATCCGCGCGACGATGCAGCTGGAGCCTGCGCCCTACCGCGCCTTTATCGGGACTTTGTTCGTCTTCATCTTTGTTGCCAATTGGTCCACACTCATACCGGGTGTCGAACCGCCGACAGCGCATCTTGAAACCGATGCCGCACTCGCGCTCCTCGTATTTGTGGCGGTGATCTGGTTCGGCATCCGGGCCGGCGGAATCGGCGGTTATCTCGCGACTTTCGCTTCGCCCAATCCGATCATGATTCCACTCAACTTCATCGAGAGCCTCACACGCACGTTCTCATTGCTTGTACGCCTGTTCGGGAATGTGATGAGCGGGGTCTTCGTGATTGGCATCGTTTTGTCGCTCGCGGGCCTTCTGGTGCCAATCCCGCTGATGGCGCTCGATCTCCTGACCGGGGCGGTGCAGGCCTATATTTTCGCGATCCTGGCGATGGTCTTCATTGCCGGGGCGATCAGCGAAACACAATCCAAACCAGACACATCCAGCCAAGGGACTCCTTTATGAACTGGCTAGCCTTCGTCAGCATCATCTCGGCCGCTGTGGCGGTCTCGTTCGGGGCGATCGGCCCGGCGCTCGCCGAAGGGCGCGCGGTGGCTGCCGCCATGGACGCCATCGCACGCCAACCCGAGGCGGCCAACACTATCTCGCGCACATTATTCGTCGGTCTTGCGATGATCGAGACCATGGCAATCTATTGCCTCGTGATCGCGCTGCTTCTGCTGTTCGCCAACCCGCTGTTGAAATGACGCCATGACGATCGATTGGTGGACACTTGGTATCCAGACCATCAACGTCATCATTCTGATGTGGCTGCTCGGGCGCTTCTTCTGGCGTCCGGTTGCTGCCATGATCGAGCAGCGTCGTACCGAGGCGCAGCAGATTTTGACCGAGGCCGAGTCAAAGCGTAGTCAAGCTGCCGCCGCGCTTGCCGGGATCGAGCAAACGCGCGCTGGCTTCGTGCAGGAGCGCGAAGCAATCCTGGCCGCCGCGCATCAGGCTGCCGAGCAGACCCGGACCGAGCGCCTTGATCAAGCCGCCAAGGAGGCTGCCTCCCTGGAAGCTGCTGCAAAGGCTGCCATCGAGAAAGAAAAGGACGCGGCCGAAAAGGCCTGGGCCGAGCGGGCGAGCCGTCTGGCTGTCGAAATCGCAGAGCGCCTTGCGGCCCGCCTGGACGGGCCGGCCGTTCAGGCCGCTTTCCTGGATTGGCTTCTCAAGGAGATTCAGGCGCTACCTGAACCGGTGCGACAGACCATGGTGGGAAATGGTGTCGAACTCGAAGCGATCTGCGCGACGCCCATCGAGCCCGCCAATCAGGCACGCTACCGGGAGCTGATCGGCAAGGCATTTGGCGCGCATCCAGAGATAGTCTTCAAGGTCGATCCGACGCTTATCGCCGGCTTGGAGCTGCACGGTCCCCATCTTGTCGTCAGCAATAGCTGGCGCTCCGATCTCACTAAAATCCTGGCGGAGCTCATGCATGACAAGCGGTCCTGACACAAAGAAGGACGCCTGGCTTGAGCATGCAAAGGCCAAGCTCGACGCCGCCGCGCTCGGCGCGCAGGTCGAACAAATCGGCAGGGTCGAAGAAGTAGGCGACGGGATAGCGCTGATTTCCGGGCTCCCCGAAGTCCGGCTCGACGAACTCCTGCTTTTTGACAAGGGTCAGTTCGGCTTCGCTCAGGTGCTTGAACGTAATCGGATCGGCTGTGTCCTGCTGGACGATGTGGATGTCATCGAGGCGGGCGACTCGGTGCGCGGGACCGGTGACGTGGTGCGCGTGCCAGTCGGCCCGGCCCTGCTTGGCCGTATCGTCGATCCGCTCGGCCGCCCACTCGACGACAAGGGGCCGATCGCCGCGGATACGTTGGAACCGATCGAGCGCCCAGCGCCGGCCATCATCGACCGCGACCTCGTCACTCAGCCGGTTCAAACCGGGCTTGTCGCGATTGATACACTCTTCGCGCTCGGCCGCGGCCAGCGCGAACTCATTATTGGCGACCGCGCCATCGGCAAGACGACGATCGCCGTGGATACGATCATCAATCAGAAGACGAGCGACATCATCTGCGTCTATGTCGCGGTTGGCCAAAAGAGTTCGAGCGTTCGCCGCGCCATCGATGCAATCCAAGCCGGCGGCGCGGCCGGGCGCTGGATTATCGTCGTAGCAGCGGCCGCGAGTTCGCCCGGCTTGCAATGGATCGCGCCTTTCGCCGGCTTCACCATGGCCGAATATTTCCGCGATCGCGGTCAGCATGCTCTCATCGTGATCGACGACCTGACAAAACATGCCGCGACCCATCGTGAGATCGCACTCCTCACGCGACAATCGCCCGGCCGTGAAGCCTATCCGGGTGATGTGTTCTACGTGCATGCGCGGCTTTTGGAACGGGCCGCGAAACTTTCCAAAGAAAAGGGTGGCGGCTCCTTGACCGCGCTGCCGATCGCCGAGACCGATGCCGGCAATCTCAGTGCCTATATCCCGACCAACCTGATCTCGATCACCGACGGCCAGATCGTGCTCAATAGCAAGCTCTTTCACGAGGGGCAGAAGCCTTCCGTGGACGTCGGAACCAGCGTGAGCCGGGTCGGCGGCAAGACCCAGGCTCATGCACTCCGGGAGGCGGCAGAGACGCTGCGTCTCGACTATGCGCAATTCCTCGAACTGGAGATGTTTACAAGGTTCGGGGGCATGCCCGACACGCGGGTCCGCCAAGAACTGACACGAGGTGCGCGGATCCGCGCAATCCTCAATCAACCGCAGCACGCTCCGCTACGCCTCGCCGATGAAGTCGCACTTGTTCTTGCGGTCCAATCGGGTCTGCTCGACCAACTTCCTTTAGCAGCCATCATCGGATTTCGGGCAGGCCTGAGTGATGCGCTCGATCACGGCGCAGCGGATGCGGTTCGCCTGATCCAGGAAACCGGCACGCTCGACGGCGCGCGGAAGCAGACATTGTGCGAGGCGCTCCAGCATTATGTTCAGACCGTCACGTCAAGCCTGCCGCCCACGACGCATCCAGAAACGATTGGGCAGCCATGACCGAACGTCTCACGGATATCAACGCGCGCATCGATGGCATCCGTCAGCTTGGCGAAGTGGTCAATGCGATGCGTGGCATCGCCGCGGCGCGCGCGCAGCAGGCGCGCGGCCAGCTCGCCGCAATCGACAGTTATGCGGCAACCATAGCGGTTGCCGTCGGGCGAGCCCTTGTCTTGGCACCTGCCGCGCGCGCTGACGGCATCGCTAAAGCAAGTCAGCCCGCGCTCGTGCTATTTTGCGCCGAGCAAGGATTTGCCGGTGCCTTCAGCGAACGCGTGTTCGATGCTGCGGGCGCTGACCTTGCCACGTCCGAAGTGTTCTTGATTGGCACAAGAGGCGCCGCTGTCGCGGCCCAGCGAAACGTCGCTGTTTGTTGGAAGAACGCGATGCCGTCGCATTCGCAAGGCATACCGAAGCTCGCAGACAGGATTGGTGAAGCGCTTTACGCCCGCATCGCCGCGGGAGAGATCGACCAGCTCGATGCCGTCTTCAGTCAATGGCAGCCGGGGCACGGCAACCATGTGGAACGTCGCCGTTTGTTTCCCTTCGACATGCAAGCCTTTCCACAGCCGGCGAATACCGATGCGCCTCTTCTAAACCTGGCACCATTGACGCTGCTGAGCCAACTTACCGCAGAATATATGCACGCGCAGCTTTGCAACGCGGCGCTCCACGCTTTCGCAGCGGAGAATGAAGCGCGCATGGAAGCGATGGCCGCGGCACACAATCAGGTCGAGCGCCAATTGTCCTCTTTGCTGGGAGCGCAGCGGCTCGTGCGGCAAGAAGAAATCACCGAGGAAATCATCGAACTTGCCGCTGGCGAGACAGCGAGCCATTCGGAATTTAGGTGACACCCCCGCTCAATATCTAATCAGCACGACCCCGAGGATCAGGCACGCCGCACCGGCGAGCCTGACCGGGTTTGCGTCATGTTGCGGGACGCCCAGAAAGCCGAAATGATCGAAGGCCAGCGATCCGAACATTTGGCCGACGACGAAGAGCGCGACGACCGTCGCGGCGCCTAAGCGCGGCACCATGAAGATCGCGCTGCCGATGAAGATCGCGCCGAATAAACCGCCCAGCCAAGAATACCAGGGGACGCGCGCGACAACGTCTTTCGTCAACCATGGCTCGCCGAAGGCCGCCGTCATGGTCAGCATCACAAGCGCGCCGCAGAGATAGTTGATGGCGCCCGCCCACCAGGGCGAGCCGATTTGACCGCGCAGGTTGGCGTTCAGCACCTGTTGCATGACGAGGCTTATGCCCGCGCCGACGACGACCAGATAGGATCCTAAATTCATGCCTCTGTTCTCCTATTCGCTTGATAGGAAAACGGCACCGGCCCGTCTGGAACGTTTGTGATTAAATCTGATGATTGGCGCGATAGCGCCCCGGCGTACAACCAAAGGCGCGGCGAAACAGACGGCCAAAATGGCTCTGGTCGGCAAAGCCCGTCTCGACGGCGACGGCGGCGACCGCCTCGCCCTGCCGCAGCAGATCGCGTGCGCGGTTGAGCCTCGCTGCCAGCCTGAAGGCATGTGGCGGCATGCCATGGCGCTCGGTGAATCTGCGCGAGAAACTTTCGCGGCTCTGTCCCATTCGCTTCGCCAAGACGCCGACAGACTCGCGGCCCTCAGTGCGGATCGGAATGGCTTTCGCCCTCTCGGTTTCGTCAAAACATCGCCGGTGCCGCCGGACGATCTCCGCAAGGTCTGGCATGTCGAGACACCCGGCCGTCTTCCACAGGTCTTCGATATCCGCCGTCAGCGCGGCAACCTCATAGTCGCCTGGCGGCAGATAGGCATTGAAGCTCGAAAGATCGGGCGAGCCCGCAAGCGATTGATGCGGAACACCCGCCTCTATGCAGGCGCATTGCCCGGCCGACAAAACGATGATCTCGTTGCCCATCCGAAACGCGCGCTGCCCGGACAGAACGAAGCTGATCTGAAGCTCGTCATGGAAATGCGGCGCGAGGCCCTGGCTGCCGTCGAAAATACCAAGCTCGGAAATGCCTTCGATCTGCGGCCGGCGGTAAATCCATCCGGCGCTTCCGCCGTGAGGCGCGGCGGTGCCGGCTCGCATCGATGAATGTTCGATCATCACAACCGCATCACTCCACCTCGAAATCGACCGGCTTCGGATCGCTGACGCCCTTATAAGTGAAGTGCCACCATTCGTTCGGTAGATTTTCAAATCCATGTTTCGTCATGAGCGCGACGAGCCGGTCGCGGTTGTGCCGCGCATCGCCCTTGATGCTCGGATCGGCCGTCGTCGATTTATCGTCGAATAGGTCGAAAGGCGTGCCGAAATCGAGGCCTTCGAAGGCGAGATCGACGGCACATCCCGTCGTATGGGTCGAGGCTTTCGCGATATAACCAAGATCGAAGAGCTTGGCTTTCTCGACGCGTGGATAATAGGCTTCTTTCATCCTCTGATCGGCTTCGTCCTGCGACCAGGCAATGAAGGCCTTGGTCGCGGCGGGCGGCCGATAGCAATCGTAGACCACGAGCCGCACCCCTTCCCGCGCGGCCTCCTCTTGTGCGGCGGCCAGCGCCTGCGCCGCCTCGGTCCGGAGCCAGCAGCGCGGCGCGGCATATCCCGGCACCGGCCGGCCGATAAAATTGTCCGGGCCGGCATAGCGCATGTCCTGATGAATTTGCGGTGCAATATCGGCGAGCCGCACGAAGCCTTTCGGCGGAAGAGCCTTTGCGAAAGCGACCCCGACACCACCGGCGATCACGCAAAGCCCGATCAACGAGACCGCGGCGAGAGTAGAATCCATGCTGGTCAACCTTTTGGATATCAATTGCTTTTTGGTGCGCGCTTAGAGACATAATCGACAGAGTCTCAGGCCAAAATAGGACCAAGATCTTTCCCGATCGTGCCGCGTCGCGTACGGAAAATCGCCACGGCCGCATCTTGTTATGCAACAGAGAGGTGCCACATCATAACCGCCGGTAGATTAGCGGAGCGGCGACATGAGCGATTCGAGCGGTTTTTCCAGAACGTCCCCTGCCCCCTTCCAATGGCAGTTGCACTTGCCTCCGGCTGCGCTCGCTGGCGTACGGACGCGCCGCATCATCGCCGTCTGCCTGGATCTGATCCTGGTTTCCGTGCTGGTCGCGGCCTTGTGGTTTGTCCTTATCGTCCTGACGTTCGGCGTGGCGCTGTTTGTCCTGCCGCCGCTGTTTCCCTTCGTCGCCTTTTTTTATAACGGATTTACCGTGTCGGGCTGGCGCATGGCGACGCCAGGCATGAAGGCTATGGACCTTGAAATGCGCCTGACCGACGGCTCGTCCGTGCCGTTCCTCTATGCTGCAGTGCACGCGGTATTGTTTTATTTGAGCTGGTTCTTTACCGGCGGTTTAATCTTGATCGTCTCTCTTTTCACAGCCGATAAGAGATGCTTGCATGACATTTTTTCCGGGGTCATTGTAACGCGACGCGCCAATTGATCCTGGCTGGGATCGTGGCTTTGGGAGCTAAACGCGCTTGACCCGGGAACCCCGCGACGCACCGCAGTTCTACCTGACCGCGCCGACGCCCTGCCCTTATTTGCCGGGCCAGGAAGAGCGCAAAGTTTTTACCCATCTGATCGGCCGCCGCGCGGTGGCTCTGAATGACGCATTGACCCAATCGGGCTTCCGCCGCTCGCAGACGATCGCCTATAGGCCCGCCTGCGAGACGTGCCGCGCCTGCGTTTCGGTTCGGGTTCTCGTCGACGAATTCAAGCTGTCGAAGGGCTTTCGCCGGGTTCTCGAACATAATCAGGATCTCGTCGGCACGGTCGTGCGCCCCGAGCCGACTGCCGAGCAATATTCGCTGTTTCGCACCTATCTCGATGCCCGCCACTCAGGCGGCGGTATGGCCGATATGAGCGTGCTCGATTATTCCATGATGATCGAGGACAGCCATGTCGAAAGCCGGCTGGTCGAATATCGCGCCACCAATGCGTTTATGTCCGGCAACTCCAAAGGCCCCTTGGTGGCGGTCTGTCTGACCGACCTTCTGTCGGACGGGCTCTCCATGGTCTATTCCTTCTACGAGCCCGGCATTCAAGCGCGCTCGCTCGGCACCTATATGATCCTCGATCATATCGAACGCGCCCGCCGTCTCGGCCTGCCACATGTCTATCTCGGCTATTGGGTCGAGGGCTCGAAGAAAATGGCCTATAAAGGCCGCTTCCTGCCGCAGGAGCGCCTGGTCATGAACGGCTGGGAACGGGCCGTCTAAATCCGGCACCGCGCCCACTCCGCTCGAACCGGCGTCTCTACTCTATCACCAGTGAAAATGATGCCGGTGTTTCGGCAGATGCGTCACCACCAGCACAGTGATTTTTTGCGACGCCAGGATCGGCGAAAAAGGCCGGTGCTTCGCATCGCCCAAAACGAGCTGGAGCGTGTGGCGGCCCGGCGGTAGGTCGAGGCGCGTCTCGGTCTGCCCAGCGCCGAAATGCAAGTGGGTCTTGTCAGACGGGATCACCTCGTTCGGAGCGATGGGCTCGTCGACATCGACGAAAAGATGATGGTGGCCGGCATTGGGCGCGGTGCTGCCCGCTTGCGTCACGCCCATGCCCCGCAATCCGAATTGGACCAGGAAAGGCGCTTTGAGGATCGCCCCATTGGTGGGGGAGATGAAATAGACCTTCGCATCGGCCGGCCCGGGCGTCGGGGTGGGCGGAGGCGCCGGCGTCTCCGCCGGTGCGGGAGCAGCGGTCTGCGCCACTGCCGGGACCGGCCCCAATAAAGCGGCTGCCATCAAAGCCTGAACCCATCTCTCGCGCATTTCCCTGCTCTCCTAAGCGGCCCAATGGCCTATGAAATTCATTCTTTAAAATCTTCTCGTTACGCGCTGCTCACATATTGCGCGCGACCCGCAGCCCGTGGCCCGGATAGCGGACGGTCTGATCGTAGAATTCACGGGCGGTGATCCTGAGGTCGGCCGGACTGCTGGCCCATGAGCCGCCGCGCAACACGCGCTGTCCGCAATGTGGCGCGACCCAGGCCGACCCGTCGGCGGGCGCAGCCTTGAAATCCTTATGCCAGCAATCTTCGACCCATTGCGCGACCGACCCAGTTACGTCGCGAAGCCCGAAAGCATTCGCCGGATGAAGTCCGGCCTTCGGAGGATCGTTCGAAACCGATGGACCGCAGCCGTGGCACTCGGCCATTTGCGGCTCGAACTGATTGCCCCACCAATAGCGGGTCGTCGTATCGGCCCGCGCCGCATATTCCCATTCCGCTTCGGTCGGAAGCCGGTAGCTGTGACCGCTGACCCGCGACAGCCAGGTCAGATATTGCTGCGTATCGTCCCAGCTCAGATTGTGAACCGGCGTGTCGGGATCGCCCTCCGCGTTCGCGCTGCAACCCTTGTCGTTGAAGCAAAGCTGCCATTCGCCGACGGTGACCGGCAGGCGCCCGATCGCAAAGGACCCGACCGTCACCTTGTGAACCGGCTTCTCGGTCGGATCGCTGCTACTTCCCATGGCGAAGGGACCGCCGCGTAGCGCAATCAATTCCGGACAGGTCGGACAATCGCGAAAGGCGCCAGGCGCCGTCGGTTTGACCGGCGGCGGCGGGACGGCAACCGGCGGCGCAACGACCGGCTCGGGCCGCGTCACCGCCGCATCCTGCTGGGGAACCGGCGGCGCAGATGGCTGAGACGCTGGTGTCGGCTCATCCCACACGGCAGCAGGGGCCGGTGTCTGGGCGGGTGCCGCGCCAAGCGGTTCCTGCGTCCGCGTCTCGACCGGAGATGGAGGCGGAGCCATGGCGTGGGCCTGCGGTTCTTTGGCGGCAGGCGCAGGCACCGCGGGAAGCTCCGGCTCGGAAGCAGGTTGCAGGCTCGGCGTCGCGGCAGCGGTGATCGAAGCCTCGGACGCCGGTTTTTTCGCAGGCGGTTCGCTGAGAAAATGCCAGCCGGCAAAACCGAGAAGAGCGATGACGCCGGCTAATGCCGCCGGAACGAACCAGCCAGAGCCACGCGACCGGCGTCGCGTGGCTTTCGGCATCGCTGGGACGGGCGGTGGCGTCGCAGGCGGTGAGCCGCCAGCCATTTGCGTGGACGGCACGGGGTCCGGCCAAGCCGCGACTTCCGCCATGCTGTCTGGACGATTGGCCGGGTCCGGCTGCAGCATCCGCTCCAATAGAGGCCGGATCTCCGGGTCGATGCCGCTCAGATCCGGCACTTTCTGACGCATGAGCACCAGATCGGCGGGCGTGCCCGACATTTTGATGGGCGCGCCGAGCAAAGCCGCGGCCAGCGTCAGTCCGAGCGAATAAATATCGCTCTTGGCTGTGACGATGCCGCCATAAAGACCGATCTGCTCGGGCGAGGCGAAATTCGACTTGCCGGCGAAATCCTCGCCGATCACCGTCGCACCGCCCAAACTGTCGCGCGCTATGCCGAAGTCGATCAGCTTGGCGCGATTGGGATCATTGCCGGGAAGGATAATATTGTCGGGCGAGACATCGCGATGGATCACGCCGAGCCGGTGCGCCGCCTCGAGGCCCGCCGCGAGCCGCCGCCGCAACACATGCGCGGCGGCAAGGTCGAGCGGCCGGCGCTTCAGAATATTCGAAAGCGAGTCGCCCTCGACGAATTCCATCGCAAGATAAGGCGCTTTCAGATTCGGATCGGTCGTGAAGATGTAATAGCGGACGATGGCATCGTGCGGCGTGCGATGCAGAGCCGAGGCTTCCTTGCGAAACAGCGCCAGATAGGTGTCGTTCTCGGCGAGTTCCGGCCGGATCATCTTGATCGCGACGCTGTCGCCCGTCTCCAATGCGCGGCCGCGATAGATGCGGCCCATGCCGCCGATCGCGATCAACTCGTCGATCTCGAAGACACCGTTCAGCCGCGTGCCCGGCCCGACGCCCGAAGATCCCTGCGGTTTGCTCACTGTCGGCTCTGTCACGGACATGACCTCGTGTTGGCATTATAGAACGCGCGCACGTTTCCATCGCATGCGCAAACGAGTCCACATCACGGTCGGTGCCATCGTAGGCTTACGGCCGTAGGTCGCAAGTCTTGGTTGTCTTAGGATGTGCGCTAGCGCACTTGCGTTGCAGCACCGTGAAGCGGTCAAGTATCAGTCGCGCGGCCTTACGGTCCGGTTCACGCGATCGGCAAATTTTCCCGTATTTGCGCAAAACTGAGCTTTTTTCCCGGGCTTCTTCAGCGTAAAAGCGCGCGTCATCTTGCAATGCTAGAAAACCCGCGTCGAGCGCGGCAGACCTGAAGGGCTCGAACCGGCGCCGCCGCCCGGCCTTCCCGAATGCTCATCTAATACATGAATAATAACGCCTAAGGAGCTTAAATGACTGCGATTCTCGACATTGTCGCCCGGGAAATCCTGGACAGCCGTGGCAATCCCACCGTCGAGGTCGACGTAACTTTGGAAGATGGGTCCCTGGGCCGTGCCGCGGTCCCGTCGGGCGCCTCCACCGGGGCGCACGAGGCGGTCGAATTGCGCGACGGCGACAAGCATCGATTCGGCGGCAAGGGCGTCCTCAAGGCGGTTGAAACCGTCAATCGCGATCTTTTCGATGCACTGTCCGGCTTCGATGCCGAAGATCAGATTTTGATCGACGAAACCATGATCGCGCTCGACGGCACATCCAACAAGGCGCGGCTTGGCGCCAATGCGATTTTGGGCGTCTCGCTCGCTGTGGCGAAAGCCGCGGCGGAGGCTTCGGGCTCACCGCTCTATCGCTATGTCGGCGGCATCCAGGCGCGCACCCTACCCGTCCCTTTGATGAATATTCTCAATGGCGGCGTTCACGCCGACAACCCGATCGACTTTCAGGAATTCATGATCGTGCCGCTCGGCGCGCCTTCGCTGGCGGAGGCGGTGCGCTGGGGCGCCGAGGTTTTTCATGTGCTGAAAGGCGCTTTAAAGAAGGCCGGCCATAATACCAATGTCGGCGATGAAGGCGGCTTTGCGCCGAACCTTCCCTCTGCCGAGGCCGCGCTCGAATTCTGCCTCAAGGCCATTGAAGAGGCAGGCTTCAAGCCCGGAACCGACATAGCGCTCGCCCTCGACTGCGCCTCGACCGAGTTCTTCAAGGACGGCGCCTATCATTATGCCGGCGAAAGCAAAACCCGCTCGCCGGCGGAACAGGCGGCCTATCTCGCCAAACTCGCCGCCGATTATCCGATCGTCTCGATCGAGGACGGCATGTCGGAGGACGATTGGGAGGGCTGGAAGGCCGTGACCGATCTGCTCGGCTCAAAATGCCAGCTCGTCGGCGACGATCTTTTCGTCACTAATGTCGAGCGTCTCGCCCAAGGCATAGACAAAGGCATCGCCAATTCGATCCTGGTCAAGGTCAACCAGATCGGAACCCTGACCGAGACACTCGAAGCCGTCGAAATGGCGCATCGGGCAGCCTATACGGCGGTCATGTCGCACCGCTCCGGCGAAACCGAGGATTCGACCATCGCCGATCTCGCGGTGGCGACGAATTGCGGGCAGATCAAGACGGGTTCGCTCGCCAGGTCCGACCGGTTGGCCAAATATAACCAATTAATCCGCATCGAAGAAGAATTGGGCGATCAGGCGCTCTATGCCGGCATCAAGGCCTTCAAAGCCCACCGCTAGGGCATTTTGAGTCCGAGCGAGACTTCCGAGCTGGGCCTTTTGGGCGAAGGTAACGATTTCTTCGCCTAATCGGCTGAATTTGCTTTGCGTCTTAATTTCTCGCTAACCCTGATTCGCCAATGTCGGCGCATGGTCATCCGCAGGCGCGTTCGCGCGGTCTTCTTTCCGCTGTTGCTCTATTGCGTCTCCGGCACGGTTGGGGGCTATTTCGTCTGGCACGCGCTGAACGGCGAGCGCGGCCTCAAGACCAAGGACGAATACGAGCACAAGATCGCGGTTCTTGAGCAGGATCTAGGCCACCTTCGCGCCGAACATGCGCAATGGGCGCATAAGATCGACCTGATGCGGGGCCAGACCATCGATCGCGACCTTCTCGACGAGGAAGCGCGCCGATTGCTCGGATTGAGCCATAAAAACGAGCTGGTGATCTTCGTGGCGTCCCCACAAAAATAAATCCGCCTGCAAAGTTTCATAAAAGCGTGATGCTCCGCCTAAATATAGGTCTATTGGCCGTTTTGCCTCCTCGCCTTCACAACCAAGCTGGGTTAATTTCCTAGGTATGCCAGAGTCAGGCGACGAACCGGCTCGCATCAGGCCTTTGGGATAACAGCCGCGGGCTTTGATCGGACCGGTTCGGCGTTTGGTAAAGGCGAGCGTTTGCAAGAGGATTTCATGGCCGCATCACCGTCCACCCGTGCCAAAGCAGCCGGAGGAAAAGACGCCGCGCCGCCGTCCTCGAATGTCGGCGACTTCACTTTAGAGGAAGAACTCGCCGCCTATGAAAACATGCTTTTGATCCGCCGCTTCGAAGAAAAGGCCGGTCAGATGTATGGCATGGGCCTGATCGGCGGCTTCTGCCACCTCTATATCGGCCAGGAGGCCGTCGTCACCGGCATGATGATGGCCGCGAAAGACGGCGATCAGACGATCACCAGCTATCGCGATCATGGCCATATGATCGCCGCCGGCCTCGACCCGAAGGCCGTGATGTCGGAATTGACCGGACGCAAGAGCGGCCTTTCGCATGGCAAGGGCGGCTCCATGCACATGTTCTCGAAGGAGAAGCATTTTTACGGCGGCCATGGCATCGTCGGCGCGCAAGTCCCGCTCGGCACCGGCCTCGCCTTCGCCAATCTCTATCGCGGCAACGACAATGTCAGCTTCACCTATTTCGGCGACGGCGCCGCGAACCAGGGCCAAGTCTATGAGAGCTTCAATATGGCGGAGCTCTGGAAATTGCCCGTCGTCTATGTGATCGAGAATAATCTCTATGCCATGGGCACCTCGGTCGCCCGCTCCTCGGCGCTGACCGATTTCTCAAAGCGTGGCGCCTCTTTCAACATTCCGGGCGAACAGGTCGACGGCATGGACATTCGCGCCGTCAAAGCCGCCGCCGACCGCGCGACTGCCTGGTGCCGCGGCGGCAATGGTCCGATCATTCTCGAAATGCAGACCTATCGCTATCGCGGCCATTCCATGTCCGATCCGGCGAAATATAGGGCCAAGGAAGAAGTGCAGAAAATGCGCGAGGAGCATGATCCGATCGAGCAGGTTCGCGCCCGTCTGCTGCGCAACAATCAAGCAAGCGAAGACGATCTCAAAAAGATCGACGCGAAGATCCGCGCGACCGTCGCCGAAGCGGCGGAATTTGCAACGAACGATCCCGAGCCGGATGCGTCCGAACTTTGGACGGATGTCCTGAAATAAGGGTCGAGACAGAATGGCAACCAATATACTCATGCCCGCCCTGTCGCCGACGATGGAACAGGGCAAACTCACCAAATGGCTCAAGAAGGAAGGCGATAAGGTGCGCTCCGGCGACGTGCTCGCCGAGATCGAAACCGACAAAGCGACGATGGAAGTCGAGGCCGTCGACGAAGGCACGCTCGCGCAGATCCTCATCCCCGACGGCACCGAGAATGTCGCCGTGAATACGCCGATCGGCGTGATCTTGGGCGACGACGGCGAAGCCATGCCGAAGCCTGCGGCCACGAAGCCCGAAGCGCTTGCAATCCAGGCCGAAGCGCCTGCGCCGAAGATCGAAGCGCCCTCACCGGCGGTAGCCCCGCCTGCGAGCCCCGCCGTGGTGGGCAGGCTCGAAGAGCCGGGCATTCCGGCCGGCACGAGCATGGTCACGATGACTGTCCGCGAAGCGTTGCGTGATGCCATGATGGAGGAAATGCGCCGCGACGAGACCGTCTTCATCATGGGCGAGGAAGTCGCCGAATATCAGGGCGCCTATAAGATCAGCCAAGGTCTCTTGCAGGAATTCGGTGCCCGCCGCGTCGTCGATACGCCGATCACCGAACATGCTTTCGCAGGTCTCGGCATTGGCGCCGCGCTCAGCGGCTTGCGGCCGATCGTCGAATTCATGACTTTCAATTTCGCCATGCAGGCAATGGATCAGATCATCAATTCCGCCGCCAAGACGCTCTATATGTCGGGCGGCCAGATGGGCTGCCCCATCGTGTTTCGCGGCCCGAATGGCGCAGCGGCGCGTGTCGCCGCTCAACATAGCCAGGATTATTCCGCCTGGTTTTCGCATATCCCAGGCCTCAAGGTCGTCGCGCCCTATAGCGCAGCGGATTTCAAGGGCTTGTTAAAGAGCGCGATCCGCGATCCCAATCCGGTCATCTTCCTCGAAAACGAAATTCTCTACGGCCATTCCTTCGACGTGCCGCAGATCGAGGATTATCTCGTCCCCATCGGCAAGGCGAAGATCGCTCGGCCGGGCGAACATGTGACAATCGTCTCTTTCTCCTTCGGCATGACCTATGCGCTCAAAGCCGCCGAGGACCTGGCCAAGGACGGTATCGAGGCCGAAGTCATCGATCTGCGCACCTTGCGGCCGATGGATACGGCGACGATCATCTCCTCGGTCAAGAAGACCGGCCGCTGCGTGACGGTTGAAGAAGGCTGGCCGCAATCGGGCGTCGGCGCCGAAATCAGTGCGGTGCTGATGGCCGAGGCCTTCGATTATCTCGACGCGCCGGTCTTGCGTGTCACGGGCCGCGACGTGCCCATGCCCTATGCCGCAAATCTCGAAAAGCTGGCTCTGCCGAGCGTTGCCGATGTGGTGCAGGCGGCGAAGGCGGTCTGCTACAAGTGATACTCGCCAGCCGCTCTAAAAATTGAATGGTCGGTCTGGCGCAAGCTTCTGCGAGCCAGACTTATTTCGAATCCTCTCTGAAAGAGGTCTTCCATGCCGATCAATATCCTCATGCCGGCGCTCTCGCCCACGATGGAAAAGGGCAACCTTGCCCGTTGGCTGAAGAAGGAAGGCGATAAGATCAAATCGGGCGACGTGCTGGCCGAGATCGAGACCGATAAGGCGACGATGGAGGTCGAGGCCGTCGACGAAGGCATTTTGGCGAAGATCGTCGTGCCCGACGGCACGGCCGATGTGCCCGTCAACGATGTGATCGGCCTCATCACCGAAGAGGGCGAGGACGCAAGCGCCATTTCGGTTTCGGCCAAGGCCGCGCCGCCGACCGCGAGCGCGGCTGCGCCTGCTTCCGAGAGCCCTGCCCCTGCCCCGATCAGCGCCGCCCCATCTCCAACGCCAGCCGCGGCACTCAATGGGCATGCCGATCACGGACGGATCTTCGCCTCGCCGCTGGCACGCCGGATCGCCAAGGAGACAGGCGTCGATCTTGCCGCGATTAAGGGCTCGGGTCCGCATGGCCGCGTCGTCGAACGCGACGTCAAGACAGCGCTCGCCGAAGGACCGAAGCCTCAGCCCGCGCCGCCTGCACGCCCCGCTTATACGCCGGGCCTTTCCGATGAGATCATCAAAGCCTATTTCGAGCCCGGCACCTATGAGGCCGTTCCGCATGACACGATGCGCAAGACGATCGCGCGACGCCTCGCCGAAGCGAAGCAGACGATCCCGCATTTCTATCTGACCGTCGATTGCGAGATCGACACGCTCTTGAAGCTGCGCGAGGACATCAACCGCTCCGCACCGCTGAACAAGGATGGCAAACCGGCTTACAAAATCTCGGTCAACGATATGGTGATCAAGGCTTTGGCGCTTGCGATCGTGCGCGTGCCGGGTGCCAACGTCACCTTTACCGAAGCGGCGATGCTGCATCATCAGCATGCCGATGTGGCCGTCGCCGTCGCCATACCCGACGGGTTGATCACGCCGGTGGTGCGCGCCGCCGATACGCTGCCGCTGTCCGTTCTGTCGAACATGATGAAGGATATGGTCGCCCGCGCCAAGGAGCGCCGTCTCAAGCCGAACGAATATCAAGGCGGCGTGACGGCCGTCTCCAATCTCGGCATGTTCGGGATCAAGGATTTCTGCGCGGTGATCAACCCGCCGCAGTCGTCGATCATGGCGATCGGCATGGACGAAGAACGGGCCATCGTCAAAAATGGTGCGATCGTCGCGGCGCATATGATGAGCGCGACGATCTCGTGCGACCATCGCGCCATGGATGGCGCCAAAGGCGCCGAGCTGATCTCTGCCTTCAAGAAGCTGATCGAGAATCCAATCAGCATGCTGATCTAGAGCACGATCCGAAAACGCGGCCTCGCTTTTCGGATAAGATCATCCGTCGAACGAAAATCGGGACCGTCCCGCAATCAGCGGAACGATCCCGATTTATGAGGCTCAGTACAAAAGCCTAGTTTTTAAAACTCAGTACTTCGCGAGGACCGGAGCCGGCGGAGCAAAAGTATCGAACTTATAGCTGAAGCCCGCCTGCACGCGATTATCCGTCGAGTGATGGTTCAACGGGAAAGCGAAGACAGCATCGCTGAAGCGGCCGTAATCGGTGTAGCGGTATTCCGCACGAACCGACCAATTGTTGGTGACGGCATATTCGATACCGCCGCCGACGGTCCAACCGACCCGGGTGCGATCGAACGAAGCGAAGGCGCCGGGCGTGACGAAGCTGTCCTTGATATCGGCGAAGGCGACACCGCCCGTTCCGTAGATCAGGGTGCGATCCCAGGCATAACCGACGCGGCCGCGGATCGAAGCATCAACCGGGATCTTCGTGGAGGCGGAGATCGGGCCGAGGACGCTGAATGCGCTGCCGGTGTAGCTCGTGCCGTTCACGTCACCTTCGAGACCGATGACGAACTGCTGGACCTGGTAGTTGTAGCCGATGTGCGCGCCACCGACGACACCCGACGGCTGCGAAGACACCAAGGTCGCCGGCTCACGTCCCCATTCGTAGCCGATCTGACCGCCGAGATAGACGCCGGTCCAGGTGAAGAGCGGCGGCGGCGGGAGATAGGGCGGAGGCGCCTGACGGCGACTCGGAAGATCGGCCGCAAAGGCCGACGCGGAAGTTGCGAGAACCGCAACGCTCGTCAGAAGGATTTTACGCATCATTTTTTTTGACCTCGTTTAGCCTGGAACACGCATCTTAGACCGTTGGTTTGCACCCCCCAATCTTAAGAGCGCTTTAAAGGAAAAACACCGCGTTCACGCTTTGACATTCGTCAATCGAGAGACTGGCATAACCAATTCAAGCAATCCTTGCTTCGCGGCTTTTCTTTTCCCTTATGGTGACTTGTTTGATAATGTTTTGGCGGTCAACCTCGTGGCCGATCACAATATGGGGACTCCCTATGAGGTACATGCAAAAGACACATTTCATTTGAGATGTGATGCATGCAAACAACAGAAAAGAACACGCACATCGGATGTAGAAATAGTGCAATTTAAGTGTGGCGAATTTGGGTTGGGATGCGTTCACGCTTGAAACCGAAATGAAACATTCGCTCACAGCGATTCATCAACTTTTCGGTAACTTTCTCACGTTTGTCAGCGGACTTGAATCATGGAGTGGCGCGACGAAGGATTGATCACCGGGCTCAAGAAATATGGCGAGACGAGTGTCATCCTCGAAGTCATGACGAAAGCGCATGGGCGGCATCTGGGCCTTGTCAAAGGCGGCCGCTCCAAACGCATGCATGCGGTGCTGCAGCCAGGCAATCAGGCCGATCTCGTCTGGCGCGCGAGACTCGATGAACACCTAGGTACCTTCGCGGTCGAAGCGACGGCCTTGCGCGCCTCGAGGTTTTTGGCAAACAGCGAAGCTTTGCACGCCTTGAACCTCATCACGAGTCTCTTGCGGCTGATGCCGGAACGCGACCCTCACCAAAATCTCTATCGCGCCGCCTCGCTGATCGCCGATGAACTCGACACATCCGAGCATATCCCGGCCATGCTCGTGCGCTTTGAAATGGTAATCCTCGCCGAACTGGGATTCGGTCTCGATTTGGACAGTTGCGCCGCAACCGGCGGCCATGAGGATCTGATCTATGTCTCGCCGAAATCCGGCCGCGCCGTATCGCGCGAGGCAGGCGCGCCTTACCGTGATAAGCTTCTGCCCTTGCCGGCCTTTTTACGCGGCGAGGATCACGACACGAAGCCGCCGCCCTGCGACATTCGCGACGGATTCAGATTGACGGAATATTTCCTGATGCGCGATCTCTTCGCGCCGCGTGGCCTCGCCATGCCGGCCGCGCATCACGCCTATCTCGCCGAGATTTCCAAATCTGCATGAGACGGGAGAATGGCCGCCTCAGACCGGCCGATTATGGCGCGCCGGCTGCGCCGCAAACCCGCTGCGACACTTTGCGGCTGACACCATAGCCTTGATCGAGCGCCACTTCGCGCGTCGTGCAGCCGTCCACCGAGGCCGCGGTTTCCCGGGCTTCGACGTCCCCCGATTGCGGTGTGCTTGCAATGGCAAGAACAATTACGAAAAAACCGACGACGCAGCTGAAAATGGCAAAAGTCCTGATCATACGTCTCTTTCCGAAGCTATGTCTCAATCCGGCCTCATTGATTCAGCCGGCCGATCTTAAAAAGCCTGTGCGTTGTCAGGCTGATTGCGATTCATCACAATGTGAAATGATAAATATGCGAGTGTGAATAAATTGCCTTTTGTGAATCCACGGCTGGCAAGCCGACAATTCGAATCTAAAAAGCCTTAATGCCCGCAGGTTTTTGCCGCTAGTGCAGGTTCGCCACACAACGCGAGGAAAGACATCTGCGTCAATTCGCTTTGACCTCTACGTATAAAACCGTAGCGCTTGCACCGACTCAGGCCATCGTTTAGCCGTTGGAGAATCATGGGAAAGAATGTCGCTCCGCCCGCACCGCCCACCGGCGGCAGCACCGATCCTGTCAATCTGCGCGAAGCGCTCGAAGAGCGTTATCTCGCCTATGCGCTTTCGACCATCATGGGGCGGGCCCTGCCCGATGCGCGCGACGGTTTGAAGCCGGTTCACCGCCGTATCCTCTATGGCATGCAGATCCTGCGGCTCGACCCGGGCACCGCCTTCAAGAAATGCGCGAAGATCGTCGGCGACGTGATGGGTTCGTTCCATCCGCACGGCGATCAGGCGATCTATGATGCGCTCGTCCGGCTCGCCCAGGATTTTTCGTCGCGCTACCCGCTCGTCGATGGACAAGGCAATTTCGGCAATATCGATGGCGATAGCGCCGCCGCCTATCGCTACACCGAAGCGCGGATGACGGAAGTCGCACGTCTTCTGCTCGAAGGCATTGACGAAGACGCGATCGATTTCCGCGAAAACTATTCGGGCGACCAAAAAGAGCCGGTGGTTCTGCCTGCCGCTTTTCCAAACCTTCTCGCCAATGGCGCACAAGGCATTGCCGTCGGCATGGCGACGTCGATTCCGCCGCATAATGTCGCCGAGCTTTGCGACGCCGCGCTGCATCTGATCGCGCATGGCAACGCCACCGTGGACGATCTCTTGGCTTTCACGCCAGGTCCGGATTTTCCGACCGGAGGTATCATCGTCGAACCGAAAGCCTCAATCGCCGAGACCTATAAGACAGGCCGTGGCTCATTTCGCCTGCGCGCGCGCTGGGCGAAAGAAGAAGGGGCACGCGGCGTCTGGCAGGTGGTCGTCACCGAAATTCCCTACATGGTGCAGAAGTCGCGCCTGATCGAAAAAATCGCCGAGCTTCTCAACGATAAAAAGCTGCCGCTCGTCGCCGATATCCGCGACGAATCGGCCGAAGATGTGCGCGTCGTCATCGAACCTCGCTCGCGCACCGTCGATCCCGTCATGATGATGGAACAGCTCTTCAAGCTCACGGAGCTCGAGAGCCGGTTTCCGATGAACATGAATGTTCTCGTCGACGGCGTCGTGCCGCGGGTGATCTCCTTGAAGGAGGCGCTGCAGCAATGGCTCGACCATCGCCGCTCAGTTTTGGTGCGGCGCTCGCGCTATCGTCTCGGTCAGATCGAGCACAGGCTCGAAGTTCTGGCCGGCATGCTGATCGTCTTCCTCAATCTCGATGAAGTGATTCGCATCATCCGCGAGGAAGACGAACCGAAGGACGCCTTGAAGGCGGCCTTCGAACTCTCCGACGTTCAAGCCAATTACATTCTCGACACGCGGCTTCGCAGCCTGCGCCGCCTTGAGGAAATGCAGCTTCGGCTCGAGCACGACGAACTTGAAAACGAAAAGAGCGAGATCGAAAAATTGCTGGCGAGCGAGGCCAAGCAATGGAAGGTGCTCACCGCGCAGATCCGCGAGCTGAAAAAGAAATTCTCAAGCGAGACCGCGCTTGGCCGCCGCCGCACCACTTTCGACGAAGCGCCAGATGCCGCCGATTTCGATCTTGCAAGCGTCATGGTCGAGCGCGAGCCGGTGACGATCGTCGTCTCCGAAAAGGGTTGGATTCGCGCGCTGAAAGGTCATGTCGCCGATCTCTCGAGCCTGCAGTTCAAAGGCGACGACCAGTTCCAGTCTTCCTTCTTCGCCGAAAGCATTTCCAAAATTCTTGTCCTCGCGACGGACGGCAAGATTTTTACGCTCGATGCTGCCAAACTGCCCGGCGGGCGCGGCCACGGCGAACCGATCCGTCTCATGGCGGATATTGGCGAGGGCGAAGAGATCGTCGCCGTCTTCCCTTATGTGGCGGGCGCCAAGATGCTGATTGCTGCAACCGACAGCCGCGGTTTCGTCGCGCCGCAGGACGAGATGATCGCCGGCACGCGCAAAGGCAAGCAGTTGATGGGCGTCGACAAGCCATTCAATGCCGCGCTCATCGTCCCCGCCGAGGGCGACCATGTTGCGATCATCGGCGAGAACCGCAGGCTGCTTGTCTTCCCGCTCAATCAAGTGCCGGAAATGGCGCGCGGCAAGGGCGTGCGCCTGCAAAAATACAAAGACGGCAACGTCTCCGATGTAAGGGTTTTCTTTTTGAAGGATGGCTTGAGCTGGAAAGATCCGGCAGGCCGGAGTTTTGTCGTCGGCAAAAGCGATCTCAAGGAATGGATCGGTGCGCGCGCCGATGCCGGGCGGCTGCCGCCGCGCGGCTTCCCAAAGAGCAATAAGTTCGAGTGATTTCTGCTTAAAGTCTTTTCCGAACGGCCTTTAGATCACCAGATAAGCTTCACCCCGCCTTTGCCACCATAGAGCTGATCGCGGCCGGAGAATTCGCCGTCGAAATTGGCAAAGGCCATGGCGTTGGGCGCCAGCGTCAGTTCGAAACCAGCCTTTGTCCGCGCGAAGTCGCGGGCCAATCGCGCCCCATCGATCTCGAACGGGTCCGCAGCCAGTCCGAGGAGCGCATTGGTGATTTGACGTTCCGGCGCGAAATCATGGCCATAGGCCAGCGACAGCACCGGCTTCAAGCTCATGCCGGAGCCAAGATAGAAGAGCTTTTCGAAACGCAGTCCGAGATAGGCCGGCACCGAGGCGGTGTCCCTGCCCTGGACATTGAGCGCGAAAGCGCCTGTGCCCATGGTCGGTGTCTCGCTGAAACCGTTGGCGCGCAGATCGGCGATTTCCAGCGCCACGAAAGGCGTGATCGTCGCGCCATAGACGTCGGCGAAGCGGCGTCCGACTTCGAGCCTGGTTCGCGCGGCGCGCGAATTATAGGCGCCATGGTCGGTCTCGCCGGCAAGTCCGCCAAAACCCGTCAGCGAACGCGTCTCGCTATTGTGGAAAAAGGAGAGCGACGTCGCAGACGCGGCATAGAAGGCACCGAAGGTTGCCACGCCATAAGTGCCGATATGACCACCCGTCACGCTGCCATAAGTGGCGCGGCCCGGCACCGAGAAATTGCCGTTCGAGCCGCCGCCGGCGACGCCAAAGAGAAGGTCAGGCGCGATCTGATAGTCGATGCCCATGGCGCCGCCATAAAGCTCGGCCGACTGCGCCGTGGTGCCGAGGCTGGCAACGCCATGCACGGTCTCGTCGGCGCCAAAGCCCGAGGCCCAGGCCCGCCACGTGCGCACGGGCGGCAGCAGCGGATCATGCACCACGATGGGGCTCTTCGTGACCGGCGCATAGAAGAGCACGCCGGGCGGCGGCCCGGTCAGCACAACCGCATTGGCATTGCTGCCGCCATCGAGCCACAGCGTCGTTTGATCGCTCATCGCGTCGCCGAAGAGCGCATTCATCTGCAAACCTGCGGTGTCGGCAGCGGTGATGCCTTCGCCGGAGAGCGAATTGAACGCCGCTTGCGCCTGCGATGCGGTGAGCTGGTTGAGCCCCGTGATGATCGGCGCATTTGGATTGTTTGCGCCTGCGTTGGTCAGGGCGCTCGCGAGCGCAAATTGATTTCGATTGGCCGCCGCCGTGCGATAGTCGATACTTCCGTTTGACGTGTTACCCGTGATGTCCAGATAGACATGGGTCGCATCATAGGCGAGGGTCGGCGCGAGGAAGGCGAGGTTGCTCGTCACCCCAGTGAATGTGCCTGCGAGCGTATTGGCGGTGATGATCGTCCGCTGGCCCGTCGTATAGGTACCGGCGCCCGCCGCGACAAAGACGTTCGCGCCTGTCAGCGTCGCGGTGCCGGTGGCGACAACGCTGTCATTCGCCGTCGGCGTGATACGGACCGTGTAGGTCGTGCCTGCTGCGAAGGTGAGCGGACCCGTGATCGTCAATGGCGTGCCGACTGCCGATCCCGTCGCGGCCGGCGTGAAGGAGCCGCCCGCGACGTCAATGCCGCCGTTGATCGTGCCGCCATAACCGACGCTATTCGTACCGCCAGTGAGCTCTATCGCGTAGTTCTGCGCGCCAGCGCCGTTGTTGGCAAAGCCGCCGCTGATCGTGCCGGCATTAATGATGGTCAGATCAGAGCCAACGACGCCAACACCGCCAGCGCCCGCGGCGCCGCCGGGAACGCCTGCACCGGGCGCTCCGCCATTGCCGCCGGTCACACTCGCGCCTGTACCAATCGTCAAGGTGCCGCCGCTGCCGAGAGAAACGCCAACGCCGCCAGCCCCGCCATTGCCGCCGGACCCGCCGTCGCTGAAGCTGACAATGCTGCCGCCACTGCCACCATTACCACCAATCACGCGCGCATTTGTGCCGAGAGTCAGGCTCGTTCCGCTGCCCAAGGAAGCGCCGGCCCCACCCGCGCCGCCATTGCCGGCGGTGTCACCGTCAGTGGTACCGCCTGTCCCGCCCTGACCACCTGTGATATCGCCTAAATTGATGACGGTGCCCGATATCGAAATGCCGATACCGCCCGCGCCGCCGGTGCCTCCATTAGACTCGCCGACGCTGTTGCCGCCATGGCCGCCATTGCCTCCGGCTCCGCCCGTTATGGAACCGGTGCTTGCATTGGTGAAGTTCGCTCCCGTCGCCGAGAAATAAAGACCGCCGCCGCCGCCGCCGCCATTGCCGCCGGTATTTCCGTTCCCGCCATTACCGCCAGTGCCGCCGCTGATCGTATTCGTGTTACTGCTTGAGCTCGTGCCCGTCACGATGGCGCCATAGCCACCGGCGCCGCCACCGCCGCCACCGCTGCCGTTCGCCCCGCTCGCCAGTTCACCGCCACCATTGCCGCCGGCCCCGCCGGTGAGCGGAGTCGCATTGCTAAGCGCGCTAACCCCCGCGCCGTTGCCATTGTAGCCGCCACCACCACCGCCGCCGCCGCCTTGGCCGGTCGCAGTTCCGCCATCGCCGCCATTGATGCTGCTTGATGTGCCACCTGAACCGCCGGAGCCAGCGCCGCTGCCACCGCCTGAACCGCCAGTACCACCGCCGGCACCGCCGCCGCCACCGCCTGTGCCATATCCACCAGAAGGGGCTGACGTCCCATCGCTGCCATTCGAACCAGTAACCCCCGTGCCGCCCGCGCTCGGGGCATCGGAATAGACATCTGATCCGCTCGAGCCTCCGATTGTTTGGGAGAAAGCCGGACCGGCGCTCATTGCAAATGCCGCAACGAGGGTGATCTGGATTGGCAAGTTGGCCAGAGCAATGGCGGGGAAAAGCCCACGGCGCCGCGCCCTGCCTGCGCTAGATGACGCAGCCATACTCATACACATTGGTCTTTCTTTTGGGTCTGGGAGGTCTCAAGCCGAAGTCGTCTGGATTGCGGAGCCAAAGCTATGCAGAGTCATTGTCGGTCCACAAGCGCAATTGACTGAGGGCTGCACAATGAATCCAGGCGTGACTCGACAGCAACAGACCGACCAAGCTTTCCGCAAGCCCGTGTCTCGACAGGTTGTTTTTATTTTGACACATCATCTTCATCCGACATCTTTTCGGATGATGCTATTCACTCAAACACGCTCGTCAGCACCTGGCCGCCGCGCGCGACGATCAGCTTCCAATAGGCATGTTTGCCGGCGATCGCCTTTTCGAGATCGCGCGTCGTTGCGATCTTGGTGTCATTGACGCCTAAAATAATGTCGCCCTTCTGCATATTGATGCGGGCCGCCTGCGAGCCGTCTTCGACCGCTTCGATCAGGACGCCGTCCTTGACGCCTTCGATCGAATATTCTTCGACCACGGCGGGCGACAGGTTGATCGCGGTCGCGCCGGTAAAGGGCGTGGCACCGGCGAATTTGACCGGATCGCGCGGCGGGATTTCCGGCGCCGGCAAAAGCTTCATGCTGAGCGTCACGGGTTTGCCGTCGCGCAGCACGGCCAAGGAACTTGTCCCGCCGATCGGCCGTGTACCGAGCCGGTAGCCAAGGCTCTCCGGATCGTCGACCGTCTGCCCGTCAATGGCCATGATGAGATCGCCGCGCTTCAGCCCGGCATCGGCGGCCGCCGTATGCGCAGTGATGTCGGTGACGAGCGCGCCTGAGGGATGATCGAGCCCAAGCGAATCGGCAATGTCGCGCGACACGGTTTGCAGGCTTGCCCCGAGCCAGGGCCGATGAACCTGGTTCGCACCGCTTTTCGCGGCGGCGACGACGATCTTCACCATATTGACCGGAATCGCAAAGCCGATTCCGACTGATCCGCCGCTTTGCGAGAAAATCGCCGAATTGATCCCCGCGAGCCTGCCGTTCATATCGACGAGCGCACCGCCCGAATTGCCGGGATTGATCGCGGCATCCGTCTGGATGAAGAAGCCATAGTCCGAAATCCCGACATTAGTGCGCGCCAGCGCCGAGACGATGCCCTGCGTCACCGTTTGGCCGACGCCGAACGGATTGCCGATCGCGAGCACGAGATCGCCGACTTCGAGCGCATCGGAATCGCCGAGCTCCATGGTTGGAAAATTCGAGCCGCCGACGAGCTTTAGAAGCGCAAGATCAGTGCGTTGATCGCGCAGCACGATCTTCGCCTCGAATTCGCGCTTGTCGCTCAAGGCGACTTTCACGTCGGTCATGTTTTCGATGACGTGATAATTGGTGACGACGAGCCCAGACGGATCGACGAGAACGCCGGAGCCGAGCGATTGCGAGGTCCGTCCGCCCGGCCGCTCCGTGCCGCCATTGCCGAAGAAACGCCGAAAGACCGGATCGTCGAACAGCGGATTGCGCGGAGTCTTATCCGTACGCGACGCATAGACGTTGACGACGGCGGGCTGCACTTTCTTCACGACGGGCGCGAAGGAGAGCAGCATTTGCGGGCGCGTTTCAGGGGCTTGCCGGACCGGCTCCGCCTGCGGGACCGTTTGAACGAGAATGAGAGCGGCAAGCGACGAAAACAGCCTCAGAGCGCTCGAGTTCAATTGCATCTGCTTTCTCTTCACGGAGGTAAGCGCGCGAAAGCAGCCCGACGCCACCTCCCGCTCGCTTCAATGCGTGCTATTTCATCGACGGCACGGTTTTGGCGGAATTGAGGTCATAGGTCTTGTTGAGCAAAGGATCCATCGACGTGCCTTCCGAGACATCGTAGATCGCGTGTGCAACCTGTTGTCCATTGGGCCCGCCCGACGCATTCTGTCCTTGCGCTTGCGTCGCATTATCCGCACCCGGATTGAGACCTGCCCGCGCGGCGCGGTCTTTTAGCTCGGCGCGGCGCGCGGCGGACATCGTGAAGGCCGTGGTGTCGGGCGCTATGTCGGAAGGTTGCACGGGAGGTGCCGGCCCATCGAGCGCGTCGGCGGCCGAAAGCCGGCCATCGGCTGTAGGTACCTTTAGACCAAGATCGTCGACACCGGGCCCCATGTTGAAGCCGTTCAACGGCTTCTGCGAACGCGCCACCGGTTTTTTCGCATCATCCACCGGATCCGGCACGGCCGGTCCTATGGCCATGGCCGTCGCCTCGGGAAGCGGAGCCAGTCTTGCGATCGCGGCCCCTGCCGGCGTCATCGCCAAAGACGGTCCGGCATAGCTCGCAACTCCGGACTGATCGATCGAGTCGGGCAAAGCGCCATAGACGGACTGGACTTGGTCGAGCTCGCTCCTCTGCCCCGGTTTGGGCGTCGCCGCCGGAACCGTTTTATCGACGTCCGGCGCGATTTTATCCTTGGCGTCTTTTTCGATCTGCCGCCAGCGCTGGACGTTGCGCGAATGTTCGTCGATCGTCGCCGCGAAGACGTGGCCGCCGGTTCCGTCGGCCACGAAATAGAGATCCTGCGTCCGCGACGGATTGGCCACGGCCTCGAGCGCCGCACGGCCCGGATTGGCTATCGGCCCCGGCGGAAGCCCCTCGATGGCATAGGTATTATAGGGCGTGAACTTGTCGAGTTCGGCCCGCGAAATCGAATGGCCGAGGCTCCCTTTGCCGCCGACGAGGCCATAGACAATGGTCGGGTCGGATTGCAGGCGCATGTGCTTTTGCAGACGATTCATGAAGACGCCGGCGACACGCGGCCGTTCATCCGCCTTGCCGGTTTCCTTTTCGACGATCGACGCAAGGATGATGAGTTCGTACGGCGACCGCAGCGGAAGATCGCTCGCGCGCCGCGCCCAGATCTGATCGACGACCTTCCTTTGATCGTCCTGCATTTTCTTGATGAGATCGCTGCGGGTCGTGCCACGCGTGACCTTGTAGGTTTCGGGCAGGAGGCTCCCCTCCTTCGGCATATCCCTGACGTCGCCGCCGAGGACATCGCTTTCACTGAGGCGCTGAACGATCTGTTCGCTTGTCAGTCCTTCCGGCAGAGTGACCGTGTGGAGAATTTGCTTGCCGCTGACGAGCGTATCCATCACATCGCGCAGGCTCGCGTTCTGCTTGAAGAGATATTCGCCTTCCTTGAGTTTCGAACGATTGCCCGCGAAAATCAGGGCCGCGTTGAAGAGCAGGGTATTTTCGATGACGCCTTCACGCTCGAGCTGCGCGGTGATGTCCAGGAATTCGGCGCGGGGGATGATGACGACCTTGTCCGCGGTGAGCGGGCCCGGCGCGCCAAGACGGTGAACGCCCCAGACGACGCCAGCCATTGCGACGACGGCGATAATCAGAAGGAACGACAGAAACCCGCTTAAAGCGGACAGGCGCGACCGCTTCCGACTGCGCTGCTGGACCGGCGGCGGCGGCGCCGCTTCAGGCTGCAGCGCTTCGTTCGGGCTTTGCAATGTCATCCTACGGCCAAAAAAACCGTTAGAGCGGCCATCCGCATCAGGCGGAGGCGTTTTGGCATCGTCAGGAGTGGTCATACCCATGAACTCCACGAACCGCTTACATCACACCATTTCGTGCCCGGCCATGTGGTAAAAAGCGCGAACACAGCCGAATCTGCCAACATCCAAGCGCTTGAAACTTGGCATTGTGAAGATTTGATGCCAGCCGCCTCAAAATTGCACGTGTTGCGACGCTCACGAAGGCGTGATGCGCAAGCCAAGCACATTATTACCATTTCCCAGCCGCAGGCAAACCGTCCTCATTCCGGGCGGCGGAAAATAAGGCAGGCATTCGTGCCGCCGAATCCGAAGGAATTCGAAAGCGCAAAATCGACTTTGCGTTTGCGCGCCGTATGCGGAACGAGATCGATGCTCGTTTCCACCGAAGGATTGTCGAGATTCAAGGTCGGCGGCACGATCTGATCGCGCAAGGCGAGGATCGAGAAGATCGCTTCGACGGCGCCGGCCGCGCCGAGCAAATGACCGATCGCCGATTTTGTCGAAGACAGCGATAAATTGATCGGCGCGTCGCCGAGCAAACGATGCACCGCCTGCAATTCAAGTTCGTCGCCGAGCTGCGTCGATGTTCCATGGGCGTTCACATAGTCGATATCAGACGCTGCGATCCCTGCCCGCTTGATCGCGGCCGCCATGGCCCTGTAGGCGCCATCGCCCGTCGGATCCGGCGCGGTAATATGGTAGGCATCGCCCGACATACCGTAGCCAACGACCTCGGCATAGATCTTGGCGCCGCGCGCCTTGGCGTGGTCATAGGATTCAAGCACCACGCAGCCGGCGCCCTCGCCCATGACGAAGCCGTCGCGGTCCTTGTCATAAGGCCGGGATGCCGCCTTCGGGCGGTCGTTGAAATTGGTCGACAAGGCACGGCAGGCACAAAAACCCGCGATGCCGATGCGGTTGATCGATGATTCGGCGCCGCCCGCGACCATGACATCGGCATCTTCAAGTGCGATAAGTCGGGCGGCGTCGCCGATCGCATGCGATCCCGTAGAACAGGCCGTGACCACCGAATGGTTCGGTCCTTTGAGGCCATGCATGATCGAGACATAGCCGCCGGTCAGATTGATGAGGCGGCCGGGAATGAAGAAAGGCGAGACCCGGCGCGGGCCTTTTTCCTTCAAGATGATCGAGGTTTCATAAATGCCGCCGAGGCCGCCGATACCGGCGCCGATCAAAACGCCGGTCTTGATCTGGTCCTCATAGCTTTTCGGGTGCCAATCCGCATCGTCAAGGGCCTGGGTCGCCGCCGCGATCGCGTAGAGGATGAAATCATCGACCTTGCGCTGCTCTTTTGGCTCCATCCATTGATCGGGATTGAAGGTCGCATCGCTGCCGTCGCCGCGCGGCACATGCATCGCAATGCGGCAGGGAAGATCCGATGTTTCGAATCCATGGATAGGGCCCGCGCCGCTTTGTCCGGCAATCAGGCGCGACCAACTGGCTTCCACCCCACTGGCCAGCGGGGAGACCATGCCGAGACCCGTGACGACCACTCTTCTCATTCAGGACCTTGAAATAACCGTGTCTCATTGCCCACGATGGCAAAACGACCCGCAAGCCGCGGCGACCGGTGTCGTTGCCGCACCGTGAAACGGCAAGCCCTTTCACGTGCGCCGCAGGCCATTTCACTCATGCCACGACGTGAACGGCTGGCCGCTTCACTTGTGTCATGGCATTGAAAGCAGGGTAGCATTTGGACAGAACCCGGAGCAGCGGATGCCTTCCGAGGTTCCGATAGGGACGAAATTTCGAAAACCCGTCTACAGGCGTCGAACCGACTCATCCTTGGATAGCGCCGAGCCCGGTCCCGTGCCGCAAGCGCATCGAACATTTCATCCGATGAGACGCTTGCCCGCGCAAAACAGAAAAGCCCGGGTTTAGGACTTTACGCCGCCGTTGCTTTCTGCAGGAAGCTGATCGCATCGCCGACGGTGACGATAGTCTCCGCGGAATCATCCGGGATCTCGACACCGAATTCCTCTTCGAAAGCCATGACCAATTCGACCGTGTCCAGTGAATCGGCGCCGAGGTCTTCGATAAAATTCGCGTTGTCGACGACTTTGTCCGCATCGACACCGAGATGATCAATCACAATTTTCTTTACGCGCTCGGCGACATCATCGCTCATGATGGTAGGATCCCCGTCCTCACTTGAGTAGCAGATACAAGCCTATATGCTTTAGAGCATAGGTAAAACGAAAGAGTGCCTCGCACGAGGCACAAGGTTTTGGAGAAACATTCACGTCCCTATATCGCGGAGGCGGAGGAAGTCAAAATTCCTTCTCGACGCAGCCGCCGATCCATCTCGAAGCATCAAGCGGCGAATCCGGTCGGTCTTCAAAAGGCATAAGCCCTAGAAAGATCAACGATCCAGCGGCCTACACGAATCTGGTAACATACTTCTTTCGGCTTGGCGAGAGCCGCTGTCCACAGCCTGGAACGGCCCGCAACTCCTTCAAATCATGGCCATTCCGCCGTTGACGTGAAGGGTCTGCCCGGTCACGTAGCCAGCCTCCCCGCTGGCCAGAAAAACCGCCGCCGCGGCCACGTCCTCGCCCGCGCCAAGCCGCCCCATCGGCACGTTCGCGAGGATGGCCGCCTTTTGCTTTTCGTTCAGAACATCGGTCATCGGACTGTGGATGAAGCCTGGCGCGATGCAATTGACCGTTATGTTGCGTCCCGCCACTTCCGCCGCGAGACTTTTCGACATGCCGATCATGCCGGCCTTGGACGCGGCATAATTGCCCTGGCCCGGATTGCCGGTCACGCCCACGATCGAGGTGATCTGGATGATCCGGCCATATTTGCGCTTCAGCATGCCCTTCACCGCGGCGCGCGACAGACGAAAGACGGCGCTGAGATTGACGGCGAGAACCAAGTCCCATTCCTCGTCCTTCATGCGCAGGAACAGATTATCCCTCGTCAAGCCGGCATTATTGACGAGAATGTCGAGGCCGCCCATCGCCGCTTCGGCCGCCGGTACCAGCGCTTCGACCTCGGCCTTCTCGGCAAGATTGCAGGGCAATACATGTACCCTGTCAGTAAATTCAGCAGCGAGCGCTTCGAGCGCGTCCTTGCGCGTGCCTGAAAGCGCGACGGTCGCGCCTTGTTGATGCAGGCTCCGCGCGATCGCTTGGCCAAGGCCGCCGCTCGCGCCCGTCACAAGCGCTGTCTTGCCAGTCAAATCGAACATGTTTTTCCTGACGATTGAAGAAGCTTCATCCTGAATTTACGTGCGCGCCTTGAAGGCGTCGATATCGGCCGGCGTTCCGATCGAAACGCCGGTCGCCGTATCGACGATTCGTTTCAGCAGGCCGGTGAGCACTTTGCCCGACCCGCATTCGACGAAAAGCGTGGCGCCTTTCGAGGCCATATAGGTCACGCTCTCGCGCCAGCGCACCGTCCCGGTGACCTGCGCCACGAGAAGTCCGCGAATATCTTTCGCATCTTCGACCGGCGCTGCCAGAACGTTCGAAATCAGCGGCACTTTGGGCGCTTTGATCTCGACCTTTGCCAAGGCGTCGGCCATGACATCGGCGGCAGGCTGCATCAAGGCGCAATGGAACGGTGCCGAGACCGGCAGAAGCAGCGCGCGTTTCGCGCCTTTGCTCTTGGCAATCTCCATGGCTCGCTCAACCGCTGCCTTCGAACCCGACGCCACCACCTGACCGCCGCCATTGTCATTGGCGATCTGGCAGACGGCACCGCCGCCCTGCTCTTCCATCGCCTGCTTTGCGACGGCAACGCCGGTTTCATAATCGAGCCCAAGCAGCGCCGCCATCGCGCCGACACCGGGCGGCACGGCCTCTTGCATCGCGCTGCCGCGCAAGCGCAAGAGGCGCGTCGTATCGGCGAGGCTCAAGGATCCCGCGGCGGCAAGCGCCGAATATTCGCCGAGCGAATGGCCCGCGACGAAAGCCGCGTCGCGCGCAAGGTCGAGCCCGGCTTCGGCTTCGAGCACGCGGATAACCGCGAGGCTCACCGCCATCAACGCCGGCTGCGTATTGGCCGTCAGGGTGAGCTCGGCTTCCGGCCCTTCGAACATGAGCGCGGACAATTTTTGTCCGAGCGTGTCGTCGACCTCGGCGAAGACCGCACGCGCCTGCGGATAGGTCTCGGCGAGCGCCTTGCCCATGCCGACCGCCTGCGACCCCTGCCCCGGAAAGACGAATGCTTGACCCATGCCTGCGCGCATCTCCTCAAAAACCGAGGCTGCGAGGTGGCATTTGAAGCAGGCTAAGTCAAGCCGGGTCGAATGAGCAGGAGAACGGCCCGACGGAAGCCGACCCCGGGCGATAATGCAGTCAGCAGCAACTATTTAACGGCATTCGCAGCCGCCGGCGGGTTCGCCTGGCTCTCGGGCCCCCAATCCTTATCTGGCCTTGGACCATTCGGGTCGCCGGTCACCCCTACCAGTTGCCCGGGGAGAATATTGGTTGTCTGCGTCCAACTCTGCGTGGCGCATAAGACGGACATCATGCAACCCTTGACCCTCAATTGGTCCGCCGCTTCGCGCCACAGCGCAATATCGTAAAACTTGCCGTTCTCCGCATTGTAGATCCGACCATAGAAGCGCGCCTCTGAGCTTGGCTTTAGACCCATGATGAGCTGATGACCCAGAACAGGCCGAGAGCGTTTCGCCGCGTCCGGATTGTTGTGGTCCTGGAGCGCTTGTCCCTTCGCATCGACCGGATTCTTCATCCAGACAACGTAGCCGCAGATCTGCTCCTGCTTCGCTCCGCAACGCTCGACCCGAATACGAACGCGGCCATCTTCCGTGAGCCAAGTGCCTCTCGGATCAGCTGGGCCTGCCGCATTGACAGGTCCGATGATAGCCATCTGATAGGCGGTGAGAGCAGCACGCACGATCATTCGGGAAACCCATCTCATTTGCCTCATATCTTATCCTTTAGGTATACGACGCATCGGCGAAGGATCAGAGAGAAATCCAAAATAAACCCGTCAAAGACGAGCCGAGCGGAAACGCTCGACTTAGCGGGTCGTCCCGCGATGAGCGGCGGCAAGCGAGCGACAAGAGCCGGATCGCGGGATCAAGCTCTTCGTCAGATCATGGCTTGGTGAATATCAATAGCGATCGCCGAGAGACGCCGGCTTGAACAGGTCGAAATGATAGTTCACGCCGACGCGGACGATGTGGAATTTCTCATGCCGCTCCGGCAAGCTATCGCTTTTGAGATTCTTGTAGAGATCCGTATAAAGATATTCGAGCTTCATTGACCAATTCGGCAGGAACGCCCATTCGACACCACCTCCCGCGGTCCAGCCAATTCGCAGCTTGTTGATCCCTGTGTCATTCACCTGGCCGGTGGCCAAACCGCCGGTTCCGTAAACGAGTACGTGCGAATCAAGAAGCGTGAAGCCTGCTCGACCGCGAGCGGTCCCAAAGAACGGCACACGCACATCGGGAGCGTTCCAGCCGCTGTTGTGCGTCGAAACTCCCGTGACCAGGAAATCGTTTTCGACGCCGACGACGAACAGCGGCGACACTTGATAATTGTAGCCCGCCTGACCGCCAGCGACGAACCCGCTTGCCCGGCCGCTATTCGTCCCCAAGTAGCTGTTTAAACCATTGGAGGTACTGAAACCGCCACCCACATTGAGGCCGGCATAGAAGCCGGTCCAGGTAAAGAGCGGCGGCACGTAGATCGGCGCTGGCCTACGTGGCGGAAGATCCGCCGCGTGCGCGGCGCCAACGGCAATGGCCAGGACCAGGGCGGACAGCGTCTTCTCGTTATTCATCAAATTTTTGAGGGTCATTACCCTGAACTCCCACGTCGAGGCTCCACGTAGTCCGTTAAGTCTTGCGTCATTAATCAAACTACATCGTACTATTAAACCTTGTCGCACGAGGTTGCAAGCCGATATGCGAATCATCGTACGATTGAGGTGCGTCTTGGATGGCTAAGAATCGGCCGGGAAGGCACGTCGGGGGATGGCTCGGAGAAAAAGACGAAATGAATGTTACCAAGGCCAAACCGAAAAAAGCCGTGCAACGACGCAGCGGGCGGCCGACGAAAGAACAAGCCGAACAGCTCACCGAGCACATCATCGACGTAGCGACACAGCTTTTCATGGAGAACGGCTTCGAAGCCACCAGCGTCGATCTTATCGCGACGACAGCGCGGATCTCGAAACAGACCTTCTATGCCCGGTTCGTCTCAAAGGAGGTTTTGTTTGCTGCTGTGATCCGAAAAAGGATGAATGATCTGCTCATGCCGGCTGCCCGCGAACCGAGGCAAGCGGGTCCAATTGAAGTTATCTTGGTCCAGATCGGAGTTGAGCTTTCGAAACGCGCGCTCACGCCGACCGCTATCGCAATCGACCGGCTTATCTCGTCAGAAGCACATCAATTTCCGCAACTGGCTCTCGCTTACCAGGAGAACAGCCTCCATACGCGAGATCTGATTGCCGACATTTTTTCTAACGCTATGCGCGAGGGCGAAGTCCGATCGACAAACGCGCGCTTCCTGGCCGAGCAGTTCCTCTACGCGGTGGTCGACGGCCCCGTCCACGCTTTGGTCCTCAGCGGCAAGACCATTAAATCGGACAAGGATCGGCGCGAGAGGATCGTCGCAGCGGTCGAATTGTTTTTGGATGGATGCCGCGACCAGCCGACGCGGCGCAGCTAGATCAGCACGGTGGCCTGACGGCTGCGCTCAGGCGCATCGCGCAGACCTCCTAAAGCAAATCAAGCTCCGCGAAAAACTTGTCCGGAACTGACGAAGCGTGCAAGCCTCGCGTACTTTTAAACCTCCTTCAAGATCCACTCGATGAGCTGATCTTTCGGAACCGTGCCGATCTCTTCCGAGGAGACTTTGCCGTCCTTGAACATTTTGAGCGTCGGCACCGAGACGATTTCGAAGAAGGTCGCGACGCCGGGGTTTTCATCGACGTCAAGCTTGGCGATCGTCACCTTACCCGCGAGTTCGTCCGCGACCTCTTCGAGCAAAGGCGCCATGGCCTTGCAGGGTCCGCACCATTGCGCCCAGAAATCGACGAGGACGAGCCCCGGCGCTTTGACGACATCATCCATGAAGGTCTCGTCGGTGACTTTGACTGTCGGCATGGGAGGCTTTCTTCGCTGCGAAACAGCGCGCCCAAAGGCCTGCGCCTGGCGGCTCTGTATCACAGAGGTTCACGACGGCAAAAAGAGGCGCTTCGCGGTCAGAAATAGCGGCTGTCCATTTTTGGGCCTAATAGAACCAATCAGAAAAGAACTAAATCGACGTGCGCGCGCCCCTCTCCCCTTGCGGGAGAGGGTGGCCGGCGGAGCCGGTCGGGTGAGGGGTGGCACTGACATGACCGATCCTATTCCACGAAACGTGATGATGCGTTTGGCACGTAAGCAACGCAAGGATTCAGTCAATGCTGAAGCCATCATCTGGCGTGCCTTGCGAGATCGTAGATGCAACAATTTCAAGTTCCGCAGGCAGGTACCAATTGGCAGCTACATCGCCGATTTCATCTGTTTCGAGAAAAGACTTCTGATCGAAATCGACGGCCCGTCGCAGCACAGGCGAATCAAAGCCTACGCGATGCGGCGCGGGATAATTGGCTTCAACAAAATGGCTTTCGAATCCTGCGCATCTCCAATGATCTGGTGATTGGATCGCCGGACGTTGCAATCCAGCTTATTACGAAAGCGCTGAACGAATGATACGTTGCGCGCTCTTTTCAGTCCTTCGTCAGTAAAGTCATGATGTTAGCTCTTTATGTCGATTACAATGCCCGCGAACGGTTATCTGATGGCGGTCAAGCGGTTTCCATCGGTCTTGGCAAAATGAACCCGCTTGCGCTTGAGACAAAGTTGGAAATTGGGTCCAGGGTGGTGCTTTATGATGAAGAAATGTCCTGCCAAGGAGTGTTACGGCCTGGAAAGTGGATCGATGGGTGGGTAGCAGAGATCATTCCTGAGACGATCAAAGATTTAGTACCAGGCGAATTCGAGCGTCTGAGAAGTGAAACGAACCGCGCCGCACTACGCCTTTCCAAATAATCTACATCATTTCAAAAATTCTATTGACGTAAGCTGCCTTATTTTGGCGCAAGTTCGAGGACGAAGGCGGCGACCCCTCACCCGGCCGGCTCCGCCGGCCACCCTCTCCCACGAGGGGAGAGGGTTCGCGCCGCCTCAATTAATCTTACGCCACCGCGGCCTTGATCGCGTCGAAGGTCTCAGCCATTTCTTCCTGGCTCACATCGGCGATGCGGGCCGGCGCGAAAATATCCTCGCCGCCCATCCAGGCTCTCTCGCAATTCTCGTCCTTCAAGGCAATGATGAGCGCATGATTGAGTTCGTAGATTCCCCAGCCAAGTCCGGCGTCACGCAAGGCCGATTGCAAGGCGTTTTGAATAAGGCTGCGGGCGGTCATATGCGGCTCCGAGATCGGCACGTCGACTTCTTCGCCCGAGAGCGCATCGACGCAGGCATGTTCGGAAAAAGACGCATGACCCCGGCACGCCAAGGGCCGCCGCGAATAGATCACGCAAAGCCCATTCTCGATAAAGGGACAGACCTCGCCCACTTCCATGCGATCGAGTTCGCCGACGCCATTGGTCGCATCATGCGCCTGTTCGATCCGCGCGACGAGGTCGCCGACGAATTCCGCGCCGCGCGCCTTTTCGAGCTTGATAAGATAATGTTTGATGAGCAGCACCTCCGGCGCCGTCGCAGCGACCCGGATCGTGCAGCAACTGGCGCAGCCGCCGCGGCAGGCGACGACCGCGTCGATGCCATCCAGGGCGCTCTTGACATAATGTTCGAAACTCTCGAAAGCCTCGTCGAGCAGCCGCTCGGACATCCCCTCGCGGACGCTCGCGGGCCCGATCAGATCGGTGAAAATTGCATTGAGGCTTTTGAAGAGGGCCAGCGGATTATCAATATCAGCCACCGCCATGACCCACTCCCAAAATGGCCGGCATAAGCGACCGCGCATTTATCGTTATAATATTTAAATACATAGCGAGTCAAGATTACGCAATTTCAATGGCTTGAATAGCTGTCAAAAGCCGAGGAGAAACTTGTCGATCCCGCGCCGCCCACAAATTCCAATCTGCCTGCGCCACAAGCCTATCCGTAGCGACGGGCAAGCTTCGGACGAATTGATCTGGATCAAACCACGGGGACTTTTCTTGGCGGCGATTTCGACATTGATGGCGCGCGGACTTCTCAGTTGCGCGATCATCGCCTTCCCCGCGCTTGCCGCGGAAAAGCCCGCGTTGAGCCCCGATCAGCCCGCGCCCGCGATCACGCCATCGCATGTCTCGGCCTCGATCGAGTTCAGTTTGCGCGCTTTGGCCGGAGCGATCGACCGGGATGTTCCCAAACGCCTCGCGACCATCGATGATCGCATCAGTTGCGTGCATCGCCGCGTGCTGGGCTTCGAGATCAATGCGAAATGCGATGTCCGCGGCTATGTCGAGCGAACCGCGCCGATATCGCTCTATGTTGACGGCACCCGCGTGGTCGGCGCCGTGCCGATCTACGGCACGGTCTCCGGAGAAGGCGCGAACAGGATCACGTCGCATATTCACGGCGGCACGGAAGCACGGATCACGGTCGAGGCTGAAGCCCGCCCGCAGCTCCGGCGCGACTGGTCCGTCGATTTGCATTTCGCCGATAGCTTCCATTGGACCCAACCGCCGGTCCTTCAAGTCCTCGGCCATGAGATCAACCTTTCCCGCTTCGTCGAACCGAAGATCAAAGTTCAATTGGATCGCGTTCGGGCCAAGGCGGCCGCGGCCGCAAAAGCGCTCGATCTACATGCCAAAGCCGAGACGGCGTGGCGTCGTGCATTTGAGCCCGTCAAACTTGCGGACGATCCGGAAGTCTGGCTGCAATTGACGCCGCAGAGCGCCGCTTTCGCCGGCGTAAGCGCGAATAAAGAGGTGATGACCGGCTCGCTTACAATCGAAGGCACCGCAGAAACCGTGGTCGGACATGCGCCGGCTCCGGTCGCGCCGACCCCATTGCCGCCTCTTGGCAGCGATGTCGCCACACCGGGTAAATTCGAGCTGATCGTTCCGGTCCGCGTCGATTACGAGACCTTGCGTCAAAAGGCCAAAGGCCTGATCGCGAGCTTCGGAACCTCGGGCGAGAACACGCTCCGCGACGTCGAGATCTATCCCTCCGCCGGAAAGATCGTCCTCGGACTGCGCATCGCGAAAGCGTCCAACGCCGATCCCGATGCCGGCGATTGGATCTATCTTTTGGCGACGCCGCAAATCGACAATGAGGCCAAGATTCTCCGGCTGCCGAATCTGACCATCAATGCGCCGGATGGCGCCGAGACCGAGATCGTCAAATGGCTCATCGAGACGAAGCTTCTCAAAACACTGCGCGAACAGCTCGCCATCAGCTACAAGGACACTTACGAAAAGCTGATCGCGGCGGCGGATGCGAAGCTCACCCGCCCGCTCGGCAACGGGTTTCGCATGGAAGGCCGGCTTGCCTCCGCCCGCGTCGACAAAATCCTGCTGCTCGCGGATGGATTGAGCGTCGAGCTTCGCGCCGATGGCGACTTAAAAATATTATACGGACTTTAGTGTGGGAAGCTCATTGAGCCCAATCCCAAACCCTTATCCTGAGGAGCTTGCCATAGGGCGTTGCGAAGCGACGCCCGTCGCAAGCAACGGGCTATGGCAAGCGTCTCGAAGGACGAGGGTTTGGATTCGATAAAGTAACTTCGATCCCTCGCCCTTCGAGACGGCTGCTCCGCAGCCTCCTCAGGGTGAGGGATCAGGTAAGCTGCGAAAAACTGTCTGCGGTTTTTTTACGCTAAGCGCTTCGCGGGCGCACCGCCACCGGATGCTTGCGCTCAATAAATCAAGCCGCAGCATCCTTGGCCGCGAGGCCGCCGATCGCCGACCAATCGAGCTTGTCGCCGCCATGCGCCAGCAGAGTGATGAAGCGGTCGCGCAGCAGGCTGGCGAGCGGCAAGGTCACGCGAAGCTCCTCGGCCGCGGCCAAAGCGAGCCTGATGTCCTTTGCGCCGAGCGGCGCTGCGAAACCCGCCGGCTCGAATTTTTCGCTGGCGATCAAATCGCCATAGGTCTTGTAGACCGGCGCGCTGAACAAGGTCGACGTCAGAATGTCGAGATATTGATGCTTGTCGACGCCGCCTTTGCTGACAAGCGCCATGGCCTCGCCAAGCGACTCGATGACCGCCGCGATCAGGAAATTGCCGCTGAGTTTCACGAGATTGGCGGCTTTCGGCGTTTCAGAAATGACGAAGGTCTTTTGCCCGATCGCATCGAGGAGCGGCATGGCCGTCTTGACCGCGTCGGGTGCGCCCCCAGCGACCACGAAGAGTTGCCCCGCCGCGGCGGCGGCGGGACGGCCGAAGACCGGCGCCGCGACATAGACCTGACCGGCGGCGGCATGATCGGCCGTGAGCTGTTCGGACAATGCGACGCTGATCGTGCTCGATGAAATATGCATCGCGCCTTTGGCGAGGCTCGCGAGAATGCCGCCGTCTCCATGTGTCACTTGCGTGACCGCCTCGTCATTGGCGAGCATCGTGAAGACCGCGTCGCCTTTGCAGGCCTCGGCAACGCTTTTGGCGAGCTTCGCGCCCTCTTTGACGAGCGGCTCCGCCTTGGCCGCCGTCCGGTTATAGACGGTGACCTCATGGCCGGCCTTGATGAGGTTTGCCGCGATGCCGCTGCCCATTTGTCCCAATCCGATAAAGCCGATCTTCATCATTTCACCTCTTCAAGAAACCAGACGCGCCATGGGTCCATAAAAGCATAAGGTGGCGGCGTGCCGTCTCATGTCAATTTGCGCTTTCGGTCATAGTCCGCCTGGAGATGGGACGCAGCATGCCGCTGCGCCCGTCAAGCCAGTGAGAATAGAGACTGAGCGTGAGCGCGGCGACAGCCAAAGCGACGCTGATCCAGGCGAGCCTGTCATAGGCCACGCCATGCGTCAGCGCGATGCCGCCGATCCAGGCGCCGGTCGCATTGCCGAAATTGAAGGCGCCTTGATTGATGGTCGAGGCGAGATTGGGCGCGAAGGCTGCCTCGTTCACCACCCGCATCTGGAGGGGCGATACGAGCGCGAAGACAAGTGCGCCCCAGATGAAGATCGTGATCGCAGCCGGCCAGACGGAAGCACTCGTCTTGGTGAAGAGAACAAGCACCAGGATCAGCATCGCAAAAATGCCGATCACCGAGGGCATTAGCTTCCAGTCGCCGAGTCGGCCGCCGATGAAGTTGCCGACCGTCAAGCCGACGCCGAACAAGAGCAGCATTCCGGTCACCGCATGCGGCGACATCCGCGTCACGCTTTCGAGGAGCGGCGCAATATAGGTGAACGTGCTGAACAGGCTCGCCGACGCCAGCACGCTGATCGCCATCGCAAGGATCACCTGCCGACTGGCAAGCGAGCGCAGCTCATGCGCCAAATGGACCTGTGGATTGGGAATGTCGCGCGGCAGCCGCGTGTAGAGCGCGACGCCGGCTGCCAGTCCGATAAGGACGACGGCGAAGAATGTGGTTCGCCAGCCGACCGCCTCGCCGAGCGCCGTGCCGAAAGGCACACCGAGCACATTGGCAAGCGTCAGACCCGCGAACATCATGGCGATGGCCTGCGCCCTTTTGCGGACCGGTACGAGCGCCGCGGCCACCACCGAACCGATGCCGAAAAAAGCACCGTGGCACAGCGCCGTCACGATGCGCGCCGCCATAAGCAACCCATAGGTCGGCGCCAATGCGCAGAGGAGATTGCCGATAATGAAAACGCCCATCAGTAGGAGAAGCGTTTTGCGCCTATCCAAACGCGCTGTTGCAATGGCGAGGAAAGGCGAGCCGAAGGCGACGCTCAAAGCATAACCTGTCACCAAGAGACCGGCTTGCGGGATCGTGACCGCGAGATCGCTCGCGACATCAGGCAAGAGCCCCATGATCACGAATTCGGTCGTGCCTATACCGAAGGAGGCCAAAGCCAGCGCCAAAAGCGGCGCGCGGCTGTTTGTTTCTTGAGTGATGCTCGTCATAGCAGGAGAAGCGTCCGCGTGGGCAGCCGGACGCAATGCGAGGCAGCGACCTTGGCAAGCGACCGATGGTCAAGGGTTGATGATGAGCCTTGAGACTCATGCCGGAAGATAGGGCCCGTCATAGCGATTGCGCGGCGGAAGTCTCTTCATATCCTTGTTACGCGGCAAGCTTGACCAAATCGGCCAGCACCGTCTCATAAGACACCGTGCCGGTGATATGCTCATTCTTGCCGGGATCGAAATCGATCCAACCGGAATTGAATCCATCGAGCATGTCGACGCGCGGCTGCGGCCAAGCGATACCTTGCGCTTGAAACCGCGCCGCCCATTCGCCGCGCGGAACGAGATGCGCCGCGACGTTTCGTCCTAACGCATGGCCAAGGAGCGCGGCGATCTCGTTTTGCGAATAGCGTTTGGGTCCTTCGATCTCGATCACGCGGCGGCCGGTCCAGCTTTGCGTCAGCGTTTGCGCCGCGACCCGGCCGATATCGGCGGTCGCGACCATCGGAAAAACCTTGTCGAGCGGCTGCAGAAAACTCGCCATCTCGCCGGTTTGCCGCGCGGGCGTCACATCCCACAGCGAATTCTCCATGAACCAGCCCGGGCGCAGGATGGCCGTGGGAATCGAGAGCCTGCCCAAGGCTTCTTCCAGAATATGCACCTGGCTGATGAGGCCGAGCCCCGACTCGCGTTCGCCGCCGATCGAGGACAGCGCGACGGCCTTCGGCGCCCCTGCGGCGGCCAGCGCCGCGGCCTGGTTCGCAGAAGCCACGCGCGCACTGCTGAACGCGGGATCGGGCGCGAAATTCGGCGGCACCATGACGAAAACGCCTTCAGTCTGCACAAAGGCTTTGGTCAGCGCGCCTACATCTTCAACGCTGGCGATGGCGATCTCGGCGCCCAACGCTTGCCAAGGGGCTGCCTTGGATTGATCGCGCAAAACAGCGCGCACCTTATGCCCGGCCGCCAACAAATGCCGTGCCGCCGCGCCGCCGACATTGCCCGTCACGCCCATGATTGCAAACATCATACTGTCCTCGAAACCGTTAACCGGAAAAGGATGGCGAACAATTCAAGCGTTACAACCCTCGGCGCGGCCAGGTAGAGACGAAACTTCGACCAAAGCGGCCACAAAATCTGAAATTTCACAAAACTGTTAAAAACCGGGCATAGAGGCTTGGTACCGCGATACTAGAGGTCGGCGCACCAAGAGCCAGGGGGAACACCATGTCCAAGAAGGCCACTGAGGGATCGCACGAAGGCGATCACAAGACGGAAGCGGAAGACGCACATCTGCCTTTGACGAACGGCGCGGCCCACGAAGCGGAAGCTGAAGCCGATCAGGAGAATAGTGACATTGTCGGAAAGGTCGTTCTGGTCGGCGCCATCGGCGTCGGCGCGGCACTCATCGAATCGGCCTTGATCCCCGGCATGATCATCGGTGCCGCGGCGGTTCTTGCGCCCAAATTCGTACCCGAAATCGGCAACCGTCTGCGCCCGCTGTTCAAATCCACCATTCGCGGCGCCTATAAGCTCACGGAAAAAACCCGCGAGGCTTTCGCCGAGGCGCATGAACAAGTGCAAGACATCATGGCCGAAGCCCGTCACGAGGACGCGGAGGCCGCCGGCGCGACCAAACCCGCAGCCGGTGCTACCGCGCCGCAAGCCTAAGCAAGGTTTAGATTGCCGGACCCGTGAAGAAAAAGCACCGAGCGACGATCGCGCATCACGTCCCTGGGCGCATGCGCCTCAAAATTCCGTCCGGCAAGGGCAACGAGGTTCTGTTTGAGGAAATTCGACAGAGCCTCGCCGTCGTCCCAGGCATTCACGAGATCATCGTCAATCCGGCGACGAGCAGCGTGACGGTTCATTATGCCGTCGATGCGCATCCGGAATTACACGTGAGCCTCGGCCAGCACCAGGATCATTTCGAGGTTCACACCCCGCCTTCGACAAAGCTCGACGACATGACGCATATGGTCGAGGCGGAAGCGGAATTTCTCGCCGAACATTCGCATTCGGCAAAAGCCGTCGTCAATTTCTGCAGGCATCTCGACCGCGAGGTGAAAAAGGCGACCGGCAATTCCGTCGATTTGAAAGTGCTCGTGCCTTTGGGGCTCGCCGTCGTCACTTTCGTCGAAATCGGCGCCGCCGCCGCGACGCCGGTCTGGGTGACGATCGGCCTCTTCTCCATCAATCATTTCGTCGAGCTGCAAGCGCATCAGGCGCGGCAACGGCGCGAAGACGAGACCCGATCCTCAAGTCCGCGCACCGAGGCCTGATGAAGCTCACAATCCGGCACTTCGTACCGGGTCGCGTCCGGCTGTACCTGCCGCTGCTCTATCATGAGTCGCATCTTGTGGACTGCGCCATCGAATGGCTCGAGAAACAGCCGGGTGTCGAAAGCGTGCGGGTCAATTCCGGCTGCGCCAGCCTCATCATCGCCTATGACCGGCGCAAGCCCGAAATCTGGGCGCAGATCTCTTTCTTCCTGCAGAATGCGACCATCGATCAGTTGCGCCTGCTCGCAACTCAGGTTGCCGCGCATCCGAAGCCGCACACGAAACTGTCACCGGCCGAGATCGCCAAATCCGCGGCGCAATCGGGCACCGCGCTCAAGGCAACCGCACGGCGCTGGCCGCTTGCCTGGCCGACGGTCTCCATTGCCTTGGCTTTTTCGGTCCACCCTTTCGCACTCGCCGCCAACGTACCTTTGCTGCTCTGGAACGGCTACCCGATCGCCAAACGCGCCTTTCGTGTGATGCGACGGGAACGCCGACTCAATGTCGATTTTCTGGATACATTGGCAATCTTGGCCTCGATCGCACAGGGCAACATGCTGGCCGGCGCCATCGTCGCATGGCTCATCCATCTGGGCGATTGGATCCGCGATCTGACCGCGGCCGGATCGCGCCGCGCCGTCAGCGAATTGCTCGAATATCAAACCAAGACCGCTTGGGTTTTGCGCGACGGCGAGATCATCTGCGTACCGACGGCCGAGCTTGTCGTCGATGACAAGGTCGTCGTTCACGCGGGCGAGATGATCTCGGTCGATGGCGAAGTGATCGACGGCAGCGCGACCATCGATCAAAAGACGATCACCGGCGAAGGCCTGCCTGTCCATCGCGCCGCTGGCGAGATCGTCTTCGCCGCGACTGTCCTGCGCGAAGGCCAAATCACCATTCGCGCCATGCGCGTCGGCACAGAAACGGCCGCCGCGCAGATCGTCAAACTGGTGGAAGCTGCGCCGATCGGCGAGACGCGCATGCAAAATCATGCCGAGCGGCTGGCCGACCGCCTCGTCCTGCCGACGCTGGGCCTCGCGACCGGCACGGCGGCGCTGACTTTCGATTTCAACCGCTTTCTGTCGCTGGTCATCGTCGATTATGGCACCGGCATACGCGTCGCCGCGCCGACCTCCGTTCTCTCGTCGATGACTCATGCGGCCCGCGCCGGCATCATCATCAAGAGCGGCGCCCATATGGAACGTCTGGCCGAGGTCGATACCGTCGTCTTCGACAAGACAGGCACCCTCAGCCATGGCGTGCCGGGCGTCGTCGATGTCATCGCCTATCAAGAGAAACATTATTCGCGGCGCGAACTGATCGGCCTGCTCGCCGGAGCCGAGACGCGCGTCCAGCATCCCGTCGCCGAAGCCATGCGCGCCAAGGCAGAGGAATGGGAGGTCAATATCCCCTCCTGCGACAAGCAGCAATTCCGCGTCGGCCTCGGCGTCGAGGCACAAGTGAACGGCTGCTATGTGCATGTCGGCAGCGAACGCTTTTTGCGCGAAAGCGGGATCAAAATCGCGTGCGCCGAAAAAGATCGCGCAACCTTCGATGAAATGGGATGTTCGTCGCTCTATATAGCTGTGGACGGCATTCTCTCGGGACTGGTTCCCTTCGCCGACAAGATCAGACCCGAAAGCAAGGCCGTCATCTCGACTTTGCACCGTATGGGCATAAAAAATACGATCATGCTGACCGGCGACAACGCGGTGGTCGCCAAGGCGGTCGGCGAAAGGCTCGGTTTGACGCGGCAATTCGCTGGCACCTTGCCCGCGGATAAGGCCGAAATCATCCGGGACTTGCAAAGCCAGGGCCGATGTGTCGCCATGGTCGGCGATGGAATCAACGACTCGCCCGCATTGAGCTATGCGGATGTCGGCATCGCCATGCGGTATGGCGCCGAAGTGACGCATGAATCGGCCAACGTGCTGTTGATGGAAGATTCCCTATGGAAACTCGTCAAGGCGATCGAAATCTCGCGCGGCGCCGTGGGCCTGATCAAGCAGAATTACGCGATCGTCGCGGTGCTGAACACATTGGCGCTGGGCCTCGCCCTGCCGGGCGGCCTCATCACGCCGGAGATGACCGCCCTGATCAGCAATGGCTCGGCAATCTTGGCCAGTCTGAACGGACTGCGTCCCGTTCTGCGCTATCAATAGACTTGGCTCCGGCGACCTTGAGCGAGGCCGACCAGCGGGCGCTCGCCGAGGCGATCGTCGCGCTCGAAAAACAGAGTTTCGCGGCAAAGATCGCAGATTATGCCGGCCAGCCGATCAGCCGCATCTTCAAAGTGATGCCGAAGGCGGCGAACGAAAAAATCCAAGACGCCGTCAACCTCGCCATGCTGCAATGCCTGAAGGTCGCGGTGAAATTGCTCGACGGCGAACCCGCCCGCGAACCACGTATCCTCATGCCGAAACTCATGTCGGGCCTTGCCGGTGGATTGAGCGGCTTCGTCGGTTTCGCCGCTTTGCCGGTCGAACTGCCGATCACGACGACGAATATTCTGCGCTCCATCGCCGAGATCGCGCGGGCCGAAGGCGAAGATATGTCGACGCGCGAGGCGCAATTGGCCTGCCTCGAAGTTTTTGCGCTCGGCCAGCATTCGACGCAGTTCGGCAGCGAGACCGGCTATTATGCGACGCGCGCGCTTCTTGCCAAGGCCACAGGCGACATGGTCGCCTCGCTACTGCAGCGCGGCGTCGCCGAGGAATCCGCCTCGCTTTTCATGCGCTTCCTCACGGAGATCGCGGCACGCTTCAGCCTCGTCGTCTCGGAACGGGCGGCGGCAAGCGCTGTGCCTGTGATAGGTGCCCTGGGCGGTGCTTCGATCAATTGGGTCTTCACCGATTATTTCCAGCAGCTCGCGCGCGGCCATTTCGCCATCCGCCGCCTCGAACGCCGCTATGGAACGGGGCCGGTCCAGGCCTGGTACAGGGAAGTCGTCCAGCGCTTGGCACAAAAGCGCAAAGGCTGATGCGTAGAGGCCGCCTGAACCCGCCTCATCCGACTTCGTTTGAACATCATAACGATATTCAGCGGGCTGCCTCGGCCCGCGTGAAGGCTCGCGTAAATTTATCCGATGCGAGGAAGGCCAGTGATGTCCGCAGCGCTTCGGCATTCCTCACACCGAACGCCTTCTCGAAACAATGCTGGGCATTTTCCCACAAAGGCATGGACTGCACGAGCTTGGCGCGTCCGGCATCGGTGAGAACGGCGAGCCGCGCGCGTCCGTCATCCGGGTCGATGATCGTTTCGACGAGGCCGTCGCGTTCGAGCGGCTTCAGATTATGCGCCAGCGCCGAGCGGTCAAGGACAAGGGCATCCGCCAGTTCGCCCATGCTTGGCGTGCCGCTGCGTGCGATCTGGAGCAGGATCGAGCGCTGCGTAGAGCGCAAGCCGCAAGGCGTCAGAAAAGCATCGTAGAGTTGCGAGACGCGGCGGGTTGCCTTGCGCAGCGACAAGCCGTTGCAGCGGCCAGGCTCCGGAATTTTCAACGCGGGCTTCCGGGTTCGTGGGGCCACAGCGGCTTTACCCTGTTTTGCTTTTTGAACGGGCTTCACGCGGTTTCTCCACTCAAGCTGATGTGACGGCTGGATAAGGCGTATGCCAAAGCATTCGTTCCGCGGCGATCTTGAGAAATAAGAGCAGGCGCCTAGAATAATATGAGCATATGCCGATAGTTATCAAGCGTTGAAATACTTAATCTGTGGGAGAGAACCATGCGTCTTTTGGTGGTCGGCGCCGGTTCGACCGGCGGCTATTTCGGCGGACGGCTCGCTCAGGCCGGTCGCGACGTGACCTTTCTTGTCCGCCCTGCCCGCGCCGCGCTCTTGAGAGAAAAGGGTTTGCAGGTCGTAAGCCCGCATGGCGATTTCACCTTGAAGCCGCAGCTCGTCACTGCCGGCGAGATCAAAGCTCCGTATGACGTCATCCTGCTGACGGTGAAAGCCTATTCGCTCGATGACGCGCTCGATAATCTCGCGCCCGCCGTCGCCCCGCAGACCATGATCCTGCCGGTTTTGAACGGCATGAAACATATGGATACGCTCGCCGCGCGCTTCGGCAAACAGGCTACCGTCGGTTGCGTCTGCAAGGTCGCAGCGACGCTCGACATCGAAGGCCGCATCCTGCAAATCGCGCCTTTCCAGGATCTCGCCTATGGCGAGATGGACGGAGCTCTCTCGCCACGCATGAAAGAGCTCGATCAATTCATGCAAGACGCCGGTTTCGATGCGCGCCTGTCGTCCGATATCGCTCGCGAAATGTGGGAAAAGTGGATCTACCTTGCCGCGCTCGGCGGCGTCACCTGCCTGATGCGCGGCACGATCGGCGAGATCGAGGCGGCATCGGGCGGCACGGATTTCGTGCATCGCTTTTTGGATGAGGTCGTCGCGACCGTGAGAGCCGTCGGATCGCAGCCGAGCGAAAGCTTTCTTACGGAGGTCAGAGCGATCCTGACGACGAAAGGCTCGCCGCAGACCTCGTCCATGTACCGCGATCTGCAAAAGGGCGCGCCGATCGAAGCCGATCAGATCGTCGGCGATCTTCTCGCCCGCGCCCGCAAGGCGGGCGTCGCCACGCCATTGCTCGCCACAGCTTACACGAATCTTTGCGTCTATCAGAACCGGCTGGTGAAATAGTAAAACGGCAGCGCGAACCCTCTCCCCTTGCGGGAGAGGGTGGCAGGCGGAGCCTGCCGGGTGAGGGGGTAATTGAAGAGGTCTACCCCCTCATCCGACCCTCGCTGACGCGAGGGCCACCTTCTCCCGCAAGGGGAGAAGGTGCGCGCCCAACCGTTTGAGCTCGAACCTTACGCCGCGTCGACGAGAACGATTTCGCTGTCCTCGAGCGCGACCACTTTCAGCGTCTCAACATCTTTGATCGCGGCACCGTCGCGTTCATTCACCCGTACGCCGTCGATCTCGACTGCACCTTTCGCAGGCACGAGATAACCGCGGCGCGTTTTGCCGAGCGCATATTCGGCGCTCTCGCCGGCTTTGAGCGTCGCGGCAACGACGCGCGCATCGGTGCGGATCGGCAGCGCGTCATCGTCATTTGCAAAGCCAGAGGCGAGCGTCACGAAGCGCCCTGCCCGCTCGCCTTTAGGAAAAGGCCGCGCCCCCCAGCTCGGCTTCTCCCCGGTCCTCGTCGGTTCGATCCAGATCTGGAAGAGCGTGGTCGGCTCGTCTTCGAGGTTATATTCCGAATGCGCGATGCCGGTACCAGCCGACATCACCTGCACGTCGCCTGCCTCCGTGCGGCCGTGGTTGCCGAGATTGTCCTGATGCGTGATCGCGCCTTTGCGGACATAGGTGATGATCTCCATGTCGCGGTGCGGATGCGGCGGGAAACCACCCTTCGGCTGGATCGTATCGTCGTTCCAAACCCGCAGGTTCCCCCAATGGGTCCGAGCCGGATCGAAATAATTGGCGAATGAGAAATGATGCTTGGCATCGAGCCAGCCGTGGTTTTGCCCGCCAAGGCTGCCATAAGGACGAAGTTCGATCATTGTCTGTCTCCTGGTCTGCCCGAATAGGGCCAGCCGCGGCCCGTCCTCCGTGTGAGGCCCGGACCGTCTTTCGAGCATTGATGTAGTCGCGCCAATCTTTTCCGAAAAGCGGGATAATATCGCTCAATTCATTCGAAAAAACAGAAAAGCTGACGTTCGTCGAAGCCAACAATGCGGTCGCTTGTGCGCCGGCACACGGTCCGTGACTTTTCGCACAGAGCAGAGGCTTAAGCAGTCCCAAATTGGTTCAAGGACCACACAAAGATGTCGTCTTAGCCCGGACCGACGCCAGGAGTGCTTTCATGATCACGAAACGCCTTGTTCTTACGACTTTCAGTTTGGCAGCTTTCAGTTTGATTGGCCTTGCAAGCGCGCAGGCACAAGCCACCGCCGAGCAGCGCGCTGCCTGCACGCCCGACGCGATGCGGTTGTGCTCATCGGAAATTCCGGATATCGGCCGCGTCACCGCCTGCATGAAGGCCAATCGGTCCCGGCTGAGCGCGCGGTGCCAGGCGACATTTGCCAGCGCCGGTCCGAGTGAAGCCGCTTCGCCCCGGCATGAGCGCGTCATCGTCACCACCCATGTTGCCGCGGACGGCCGCGTCATCCATCACCGCAGATATGCGGCATCGGGTTATGGCTATCGCCATCACGGCCATGGCTATGGCGGCTACGGACAATCGGCGCAAGCCATGGCCATCGCGCGGCAGGTCATGGGCGGCTTGGCCATGGCCTGCGGAAACGGCAGCCTGCCCCCCGATATTTGCAGCATGTCAGGCGGCATGGGCGGAATGGCGGGCCTCGCCAGCATGATGCCCTATTGAGTGCGGACCTGCCGCGCCAGCTAGGCTAAGCGCGGCGGCTACGTCCTGACTGAAACAATCATCGGCTCTTCGACGGATCGTCGGGAGCACCAGGATCAAGCGGCGGTTCTTCGATCGGCGGCTTGGTGCCTGGTTCCTCATCCGGCGGCGGCGGGACCTCGACGCCGGGAATCGGCGGAATATCCGGTGCCTGCGGCGGCGGAATCATCGGATCGGGCGGCACGGGTATATCGGGCGCTCCCGGCTCTGGTTGGCCGTTGATCACGTGCGTCATGTCCTTATCGTTTATCGGACCCGGATATGACCGGCGGTGGCGATTGGTTCCAAACACACGATCGCCGCTCGCATCCCGCTCTAAAATTTATATTTGAAACCGACCTCGGCGCCCGTGCCAACGGTCCCGCCATTGACGTTTTTATTCACCTCGTCGAACAGACCGCCCGGACCCGCATTGGGATTGTTTGCGGCGTTCCATTTCATGTCGAGGCTGACAGGGTCGTCGGCTTTGGTCTTGGCGCTTGGCTTTCCGACTTTCGTCTCATGTTGTGTCTGTGGCTGCGCGGAATCTGATGTCTCGGCCGCTGCCGGGATTTTGGACTTGCCGTCACTCTTCGGCGCATTTGCCTTCTGACGTTTTGATTCAGGCTTCGGCGGTGGGGCCGCCTGAGGCGACGGATTTGCGAGCGGCGGGGATGCGCGCATGTCCGGCGGCAGAATGAGATCGTCCCCGGCTCTTGCGGGCGCGGCCCCAAGCCCAAGACCCGATCCGACGAACAAGGCGCATAAGAAAGCCGTTTCAAAACGCATCGCCACATATCGCTGCAGTGTCAAAAGCGACCAAGCTTAACGTTGACATTGTGATCTTTCTACGGCTGGCGACACGCTCACTCGACGCTTTTCATCATCTCACGCCGCTGTGCCCCACGGCCGCCATCCGACAACTTCCGCCTGCACTTTTTCGCCTGTCTTCTTGTTGAGCCAGGCACCCTCGACACGCCGGCAGGGAAAGGGAAGCAAGTAGGTGCCGTTATGATCCTCGCACAATAATTCGACATCAGACCCCGGCTGAGGCTCCTGATCCAATTTGAATTCCGCAAGCCGTCCGCTGCGTGTCGCCATCGATATTCCTTCTGAACGCAAGAGTTAAACGAAACCGGCCTTGCCGGCAGAGGCATCCTCCGCTTCTTCCGGCTCATCCTTGCCTTCGGCGATAACCGCATCAAGAGCCCCTATGGCACGATCCACCAATGCGAGTTTCGACAGGCCCGTTTCATTATATGGGCCCGTCCCCACGGCCCAGTAAGCCTCCTGGCGGCGGCGCTCGACGAGCTGGGCCCGCAATGACTTCAAATCTTCAATGGTCTTCCCGGCCATTCCGCATTCCCCCTTTCGGCCTATCACAGCCCGCACGGCCCCGCTTGCGATGCCGCGGAGCACCTCGGCGTCAAGTTGAGGCGCGAGCGTGCTCAGGCTTTCGCTTAACGCATGAACTTTATCCCGAAAGTCTGCAACTTTTAGAGATCATGCTCTAAAACCAACGGCGCGTGCGGGCCTTATAGCCAAGATAGTCCGGGCCGAACTTGGCCTCGAGATAGCGCTCTTCGCGTTCTATGGCGAGCTTGGTCACCGCGATGACGGCCAAAGGCAAGACCACAAGAAACCACCAAGAATTGATCAGGAAACCCACGCCCGCGACGCTCAAACTCAGACCGAGATACATGGGATTGCGCGTGTAGCGATAGATTCCTTCGCTGACGACCATGCTGGTGGGGCGCGTCGGCAAGGTCGCCGTCCCCGCCAGCATGAAGCGCCACTCCGCCGCGAGCGCAATACCTACGCCCGCGAGAATGACGAGGATGCCGGCGAAGCGGAGGAAGCCGCGGGCGGCCTCCGGCACAATCGGCATTGGCTCCTTCCATCCCGCCAATGTCGCGAGCGCGAAAGCCGTGGCAAAAATCACCGGCGGCCAAGGAAAAGAACTCGACGCATCGCGTACGGACATCTCGTGCCTCCGCATAAACAAATCAACTGTCGCAAGAGAGCTGCGCGATCATTCGCAGATCACGCCAGCGTGAGCTTGCTCCGCACAAGCCAGCCGGATCAATGAAAAAATGCAGGATGAAAATGTTTGCAATTGCTTCGGCCGGCATCGGCACGCGGGCAATTTCGGAAAAAGCAAAAGCCGTTAAGGTTCGGCCATGTTGATGCGGGACTCGATAAACTCAACTGCCGCGAGCAATCGCGTTTCGCTCAGGCGGAGAGAAAATCGCGATGCCGAAGCTCTATTTGCCATGTTCAACCAGCCGCTATGCCAGCGCGCTATGGTTTTGGAGCCGTTCGGCTCGGCGGATGAGGTTCAAGCCTGGTGCGGCAGCCGTGGGTCCGACACCTTCGACTTGGTTGCAACGATTGACGATACGCCGGTCGGATTTGCCGGATTATATCCTTGCCCCGGCTCGCAGAGCCATTCAGGCTGGGTCAGCCTTTTCGTGCATGACGCATTTCATGGCCGCGGCATCGGCACGACGATGATGCAGGCCATCGTCGCGGCATCCGAACTTTTAGCAGGCATTACCCGCCTCCAATTGATCGTTTTTTGCGACAATGAATCAGCGATCTCGCTCTATCGCAAATTCGGTTTCAAGTTCGAAGGGCGACACGAATATTTCGCACGGCGCGGCGACGCGTTCCTCCCAGCCTTCACGATGGCGAGGCTCACAGCCACGACGCCCGCCAAGTCGCTCGACACGGAACAGATGCCCGAGGCCGTACGCGATCTTCTCGCCCTTGTCGAAGCCTATGATGCCCATCGCTCCGCGGAACAGGCCGGCGAGAACGCGTCGTAAAAGTGAGGCACACCGCAAAAAGGTGCCTCATATGATGAGTCCGACGAGACCCCAAATCTCAGCCTTCCGGCGCCTTTACGACAGTTTGCCTGGCGCTGCGGATCGCGGCGCCCTTAAGCGTCGGTGAATCTGAGCGCTACTGAAAACTGGTCGTTCGGAATCGGAAGGCAAAACTTCACCATGAATCCAATTTCGAAGGTGCTTATGACGTCGGCCCCATGCCACACAGGACCCCGGAGAACGATACGCGTCCCCATCGGCGGAATGATCGTAGCCGAAGCCCTGATCAGCGCATCGAACTGCGACAGGTTGACGATCATGCCGGTCCTTAGCATCCCGGTGTGATCGGTGAAGGCGCAGTTTTTATTGGCCGGTTCAATTCTTGGAACGCCGGTTTTCAAGGTGCTCGTGGCGTCGACGCCAATGCCGCGTTTGACGGCGATATGAGCGAGCTTGGTGCTGACCGCACTCCGGTTCTCTTTATTGACGGCGACCCTGAACCCGGCTTCGTTATGCGACGTGAGAACGCCGCCGCAAGCGCCCACTTCGTCGAGATCGAGAGACACCGCCGATCCGACTGGCATGACAGGACGTGCTGTCGTCATTGCCTCGGAAGACGGCGGGTTAAAAACGAAATCGATCGACTCCGAGCTGACTTTTTTCGTCTTGCACGCGGCTGACTCGCCGCTGGGCAGAGTGAACTTGCTTTCCACCGCGAGGTCCATCGGGCGCCCATAATTATAAAGCAGGAGCAATGTTTCGAGATCGGTGAGCTTGTTGACCTGCTTGGATGAACGGCTGAGATTCTGACCCGTATCCGGGTTGCCCAAACCCGCTTTTTCTTTTGCAAGCAACCACACCTTGTAGCGGTGCATGGCCTGTTTATCCATTAGTGCGCTTTTAACCAACGGATGTGCCCCTTGAATGCATGGAGGTCGGTTTCCGCAGGGTAAAAGGAAGAAATTGATAAAATATTTCACCCTATTACGGGTTAAGTGCCGTTATGGCTGACAGGTCTGTGCTGTCGCGATTTGGCACGGGGACCGCAAATGGCGGCCCGATGCAAGATCGAATGAGACACAAAGGCCCGCGTCCGCTTTTCCACCCGCTCCCTGAACGTAATCATGCCCGCTTTTCGGCCCAAGTGGACGTCTGGTCGCATCACGATTATGCGGGCCGCGGCATGAGCAAAAGCGCGCGGTATCGTCTGCTAACGTGCGAGGTTGAAGTTGATTCCGACACTGCCACGGAAGCTGCCGCCGGGCGGCGGCGGCGGATGGCTCGACGCGACGATTTGGTGGACCGCGGCATCGATCGCACTATTGCCGGATGAATGCGTAATCGAGTGCGACAAGATCGCACCCGACGGGCCGATGTTCAAGACCACGCCGACCCTTCCCTGAGCACCCTCCGCTCGGGCTTCAGCCGGATAAATTTTATGCCGGGCGAGCTCAGCCGAGACGAGGCCCGCATAGGCTGCCTCCGACATGCGCGCCGAAGGATCGGAGCCATCGCGAACGCCCGCATGACGCGCCTCCGCGCCCTCGCTGAAATCAGCCGCCTGCTGTTTGGCATGTGCGCGTGCGTCGGCGAGGCGCTTGGCCCGCATGGCCGCTTGGCGCGCCGCCTTCTGCTGTTTCTTCTTATGGAGCACCTGCAGGATTTTGATCGCCGGTGCGGGCGTTGGCTTCTCGGTCCGTGGCGTATCCGGTTTGGCAACGGCGAGCGGCGGCGCGTCAGACTGCTCGACCTTCGGCAATTCAGCGCTCAAGAGCGGTGCGACTTCCGGCGTGACTTCGGCGGCGGACGGCTTTGAAATATCGGGATCGTTTTTGTCGGCAATTTCGGGGGCGGAGTCGACCGGTGGATCTGGAGAAGCGATCGGCGCAGTCTGCGGTGCAGAGACGGCTGAGACCTCTGTCACCGCTTCGCCTTGAGGGATGACCGTGACCTGGACCTCCTGCATCGGCGTCGCGTCATCCTGCAGCGCGATGAGAAAGATGCCGAAAATTGCCACATGCACGGCCAGCACAGTGACGAGAAGATAGGGTCGCAACCAAACCGGCTTGAGCCATGACATGTCCAAGGGAGCCGCCGGGACAATCGGCTCGTCGACAGCCGCGCCGGTTTCCGCCGCAGAGGTTTCGATCGAAAGGGCGGAAGGCGTCATTGATGTGATGGGTCCGAAGCCGAAGGTGTCGCGGGAGCCGCCGGCATGCGAGTGCCGTCGGAAGCAGCTGGCCTAGCCTTGCCTTCTGCATTGTCATTGGTTCGGACGGCGGGGCTTGTGGAAGCGTCCTGCTTGGTCTGCGCCTCGCTTTTGGCAGACGTATCCGCTTTGGTATGCGGGTCGGCAACGATCGCAATATGCGTCAGCCCATTGCTTGCAAGCAGATCCATGATCGCGACGACATCGCCATAGGCAGCGTCTTTGTCGCCGCGCAGATGAATGATTTGCGTCGTGTCGCTGCCAAGCTTCTCGTGGATCGCGTCGATGAGCTTATCTTGCTCGATGATGTCTGGACCAAGACTCAAGCTTTTGTCCTTACCGACAGTGACGATGACGGGCGCCTTTTGATCGAGCGGCTGGATCTGCTTGGCCTGCGGAAGATTGACCTTCATGCCGGAGGCGAGCATTGGCGCCGTCACCATGAAAATGATGAGAAGCACGAGCATGACGTCGACGAGCGGCGTCACGTTGATTTCGGCGAGCGGACGATAAAGGCCCCTTGCGGACTTCGGCGACATCATGGCCATGCGTGTTCGCCTTCTCTACGCGGCTTCTTTCAGATTGCGGCCGCGCAGAACGCCGACCGCATGATCCTCGACGAGATCGGAGAGTTCCTGCCCAAGCCGTGTGAAGGACGCCACGAGCCGATTATAGGCAAAGGCCGCCGGGATCGCCGCAGCAAGTCCATAGGCCGTGGCGGCAAGCGCTTCGGCGATGCCGGGCGCGACGACGGCGAGGCTTGTGTCCTTGGCTTCGGCAATGCCGGAGAAAGCCGTCATGATTCCCCAAACCGTTCCGAACAAACCGACGAAAGGTGCGACGGAGGCAATCACTGCGAGGTTCGGCAGGCCGCCCTCCGCGCGCACCAGCAAAATCCGTGCGCAGCGCATCATGGCCTCCATAATGCGCTGGCGTCTTTCGCCAGCCGTCTCTTGGTCGATGGGTTGATGCGCGGCTTCGGCGCCCGCGGCGAAGATGCCTCCAAGCTTATTCGCGCGCCCCTTGCCGGCATTGCGCACGGCGCGGCGCAATCGCGTCAAACCATAAAAGCTTTCGAGAATGAGAAACCAGCACCAAACGGATGCCGCGATGAGAAGCGCCATCACGAGCTTGCCGACAGGCCCCGCCGCCCAGAACAAATCGACAGGTGAGATGCTAAGGGCATTCGTCGATTCCATGGCTCCCCCTTATACGGTGCTACGATATGTAAAGACTCTAGCGCCTTCGGATACTCGGAGCATGTTGGCTTTAAGCTCTGCCATTTCATCTGCACTCTTAACGAGCGCAAAAATGTACTCCCGATACGCTATATTTATTTAATATATGATAGATCCGATGTCTCGCCCAATGTTGTCGCATGTTGACGATGGAGGCGCCGTCTCTTGCGCCAACAAACCTCCGCGTTCGGGCAAGCTGCGTTCGTTGATCTTGCCATTCACATCAAAAGCGCGGAAGCAAACGGGCGATTCTGAAATTGAATTCAGCAAGGCCGAAAAGCCGAAGAGTTCCCAGCGGCGATGATGCCGATCATCATGCCATCGGTGCGTCCCCCATGCTGCCGCGTGGGTCGAGCGCGTCCTTGCGTTATCCATTGATGATCGAAAATCTGATAACCGAAAATCGTGCGCGATGATGTTCGCGATTTGCAACCGGATCGATTGAAGCGGCTCATAACCGAAGACATTCGCGACGCCTATTGGTTACAATATAGCGGCATATAGCCAAGTTACTGAACCTTTAAGCGGCAGAAAAATGCATTCTGCTCGTCTGCTGGTCGGCCGGTACGGCTCGATGCTTAACGTAAATGCAGAATGGATAAACCAGCGTAGTGTCAGAGATCGGCAACTTTATTGTTCCATTCTCGACAATAAAGTAATCCATTTCAGACAAAAACAAATTCGATTGACGGCTTTCGTCATTTTCGGTTTGGTTATGTAAAGTAACTATACCGTATGGTCCAAGAGTGTCGCGTAACCCTTTTCTTCCCAAGAGCCCAACCCGTTGGAAAAGCGGTGCGGCTAAAGGCACCTTCGGCATTCCTGCCTGGCCTGGCACGGCCGCCGCGGATGGACCACAGCCGGCCTCAGTCGGCATCACTCCTTATAAGAAGAGCGCGCGGGGGCGACCGCCGAAGAACCACGCTCTCGCTCTCACAAAGGTCGGTTCGATCGATACAAACGAAGTGCCAGTCTCGCGCGCGCATCCGCACGCTGGCAGGCTCAACTTTGCCTGGGGTCATTTCCTCCTTCAAAGCGGCGCGGGTTGGGGTTCGAGCCTCGACATGCTGGCCTTGGCGCATGGACCCGTTGGCTGCGGTGCGTTTGGCCAGAACTTTCGCATCAATCTGCCGGGCTTCGCACAAGGCATTGAGAGTTTCACAGCTCTGCATGCGTGTACGAATGTGACCAAATCTGATCTCGACAGTGGTGGCGATGCGAAACTCGAGAGATCGCTCGACGAAGCTCAGGAGCTTTTCCCGATGGCGCGTGGTGTCGCCATCCTGATCGAAGATCCGCTTACCTTTGTTGGCGCAAACATCCTGGGAATTACCAAAGCCAAGACGAAAGAATCGGGAAAGCTGGTCGTCTCGTCAACGTTTGGGCCAACGTCAACGGTCGTCGACGCCGAGGCGGCAGCCATAAGAGCCGCTGCAATTCATCAATCGGGCGCGCGCGCGACGTCCTATGACGTTGCAATACCCTTCAGGCGAGAAGCCGCCGCGAATGTCTGGCTGGTATCCAAGCTCCTGCGCGATATCGGCCTTAATCCGGTGCATGAATTTACCGGATCATCGACGAGCGATCTGGCAAGAATCCGTCAATGCAAACTGGTTTTAGGCTTTGCTCATAGGCATGATCTTCCGTTGGAATTCCTGCCCGGTTGCTCCGCGCAATTTTTACGGCGGTGGTTCGGCACGCCCCTCGTCTGGACCTGTTTTGGCGGCCCCTCCTCTACCGATGCCTCCCTGCGCGCGATCGCAGCGCATTTCGATTGGAAGATTAAGCGGCGCACCGAAATGGTCATCGCCGCCAATCGGAAAAAGGTTGATGCGCTTGTCGCCTATTACCGCCCCCGTTTGCAGGACAAGCTTGTCCTCGATCTCGATGGCGACCCCGAAACCTTGCTCGAATGTTATCGGCTTCTCGGCTTCAGAGTGGGCAACGAAAAAGGCTGGCCGGGCAAGACAGGCGTATGGCGAACGCCGCGCGTGTCTCTTGACCGGCGCCGGCCGAGCGAGAAAGCGGTCGACGCTTACATAGCGGAAGCCAAACCGGACTATGTGATCTATCCGAAGCGGGATGAGTTCGATTGGCGCAAACGCGGCTATGCCGCGCTTCCATTCTCTCCGTTCCTCGATCAGCAGATCAACGCGTTCTGGGGCTATGACGGCTTTGCATGTCTCGCAACCGCGCTCGACCGGCATTTGAACACGCCATGGCGCAAGCTCGTGAAACCGCCTTGGCCCGAAGAGAGCGGTTGATGCGTTAGTCCGCATCCTTCTTCCAACAATCAAATGATTCAAGGCCGCAGGTACCGCTGCGCGTCAATGACAGTTCACGTCCAAAAAAGCGTTCCACAAAGTGGAGCAACTCAAGCACTCGCATAACAAAAATAACGGCTGTGGGGGCCAGACCATGAAACAAAAATCTTTATACGATCCAAGAATCGGCCGATCTCCTCACGCGCGGAGCTTAACAAAAGGTCTTCATCGCCAAGCGCTCACCAGTTGTGCGTCGCTCCTAGCAATGATGGCAGCAATGGCATCTGCATATGCGCAACAAGCGACGACGCCTATTCCGGATGTATCGGTTAATGCGCCGGCGCCGGTTAAGAACGACGGCAGCGCGGCAGCCGGTTATCGCGTGGATGATTCAACGGCGACGGGCCCATTCTGGGGCGACTTGCCGCTGCAGGATGCGCCGTATTCGATTAACGTGATCCCGGCCGAGCAAATTCAAAATATGCAGGTTTACAGTCTGCAAGATGCCTTGAAATACGACCCCGATATTCAGTTCTCGAACAATAACCACAACGATGGCACGGCAAGCAGCTACAAAATCCGCGGCTTCTCATTGGGCGGAAATTATGGCCAAGGCGTCACCTTGGAAGGTCTGCAAAGCTCAATGGGCGTCAATCCGGCGTTGGAGGATAAGCAACAGATCGAAGTCCTCGACGGCGTCAACGGCTTTCTCTATGGCGTGCAGCAGGTCGGCGGCAATATCAACACGGTGCTAAAACGGCCGACCGCGGTGCCCTATTTCGCGATCGAAGGCGGCGATAATGCAGGCTCCAATGGCTATGGTCATTTGGATATCGGCGGGCCGCTCAAAGTGCCCGGACTTGATGAAAGCGTCTTCGGCTACCGCCTCAATCTCGTCGATCAAGCCGGCGGCACGAACCTAAAAAATCAAAGCCTCAAACGCAGTTTAGAAAGCGGCGCGATCGACATTCATCTGCCCGATGACATGCTCCTTCAATTCAACGCATCGCATAGCAACTACCATCTCTGGGGCCTGAATCAGCTCTTTCTCGGCGTTGGGAGTCCAAACGGAAATTATATTTCCATGCCTCCGCTCGATCCTTCGTCGTACATAACGGATCCCCAAGCGACATGGATGGAAGACAACATCACGGCCGGTACAAAATTCACCTGGAAGCTCAACGACACGTTTACGTTCCGGTCGGAATATCAGTATGGGCAAGACCAAGTTTACGGCAATGCGCATCCCTATAACAGCGTAACCAATCAGGCGACCGGCGCGATGACCGTGCTTGATCTCGCGGGCGCAGGGGAAAGCACCACCTACACGCATGCGGGATACGCGTTCCTCGATACGTCGTTCTCGACCTTCGACATCAACCACAAAGTTACGACGGGATTCAACGGAGACACTTATGAAGCCACAAGAGGGCCGCTCCAGAGCGCGAAGGTAACCGGTAGCGCAGGGCCTTTGTGCAATTACTACGCGCAATATCTCTGCAATTATGGCGCAATCCTGGCTACGCCTGTCGCACCACAAGCCAACGCAGGTCCGTTTTACTGGAGCTACGCCAAAAACTATATGATTGGCGACGAGCTTAAGATGTTTGGCGACAAGCTCATCGTCCTCGCGGGCGCGAATTACGCTCAGACCGGCACCTTTCAGCCTAAAGGCTATCAGTCGGCAGCGCTCACACCCGCGGTCGCAATTGTCTATAAGATTCTGCCTTGGCTTTCGACATATGCCAGCTTTCAGCAATCGCTGCAGGGAGGCGGCGTCGTCCCGGCGACCGACGGCTCCGGCCATGCCTTCACCAATGTCGGCGCGACGATTCCGCCTTACATGGGCACGCAGGTCGAAGTCGGCGTTAAGGCGACGGTCGGCACCAACCTCCTCGTCACCGCCGATGTTTTTCGAATCGACCAGCCAGCTATCTACACGCAATTAAACGGAGACGGGACGGCCACCGATGAGGTGGGCGGAAGTCAGCTCGACCAAGGCGTAGAGTTCAAAGTCACTGGCAAGCTTTGGGACGATCTCACGCTCGTCGGCGGCGCAACTCTGATGGATCCGCGGCTGAATTATGAACCTGCCGCACCTTATCAGCAGGGTGAACTGCCCGCATATGTATCGCCGCTCGAAGGCAAGCTCTACGCGGAATATAATATTCCCTATTTCGCTGAAGCACCTTGGGCGCACAATATCATTTTGACCGGCGGTCTCACCTACACTGGACCGTTCCATGCGAACGTCCCGTCTCAGACCTCGCAAATCGCAATAACCAAAATCAATGGATACACGACCGGGGATCTCGGCTTCCGCTACGTGACCAAACTCTACGATCACCAGCTTACGATGCGATTCACCTGCACCAATGTGACCAACCACGCCTATTGGGCTGAGTCTGGATATTGGGGTCAACCGCGCACCTATCTCGCCACCGCGGAGTTCAAGTGGTAATGGCGGCCACCCCTCGCGCAAGCGCAAGCCGGTTCATGCCGGCTCGCGCCTTTAAGGAGCTGACCTGGCTCGCGCCCTTCGTCTGCGTCGGGCTCATCACGCTTGCGCCTTTGCGTCCTCCGCCGGTCCTGCCGCCTTTCGCGCAAAGCCGCATCGTAACCGATGCAGAAGGTGTGAACGTTGCTGTTCCCACGCCGTTTCGCGCGATTGCCGATCACGGCGGTTCCAATTTCCTGGAGACGACGCATGCGCCGGAGATGCTGTTTAAAGGCGGCGGCGCCTGGGATCGCGACTTTTGGTTCGCCAGCGGACTTATGGCACGGATCTATCCTCAGGTCTTGAAGGACGCCGATCGATGGAATGCTCCCTCCGACCTCGAATCTCTCCTGGCTTATGAGGACAGCGCGACTTTTCTCTCGCCTTTCATGTTCGGCAATCGCGCAGAACCCTTGATGCGGCGCATTGGCCTCGCGGCTCTTTCACTGAGTTCGCATCCCAAAACGAAAGACGAGTCGATTTTTACTGCAATCCGTATTGAGGCCGAAGCCATGGCGAATGAAAGCCAAGGCGAGTCCTTCATCACGGGCTATCAGAAAGCCTATGCGGATTTGAAAAAGGACCTGCGGCCGGAAGCACTGACACATGTCCCGCGCGTCGTCGGCATGGGAAGTTCCGCCAGCGATTGGAGCCGTCTTTTTGTATTCGGGAGCAAGGAAACCCGGTTCCACCATCAGTATGAGCGCGCCGGAGTCGAAAACGCGACTGAGCCTTATGAGGATACCGGGCGTCAACAGGATGCCGAACGCATTCTGGCGATGAACCCGGATATCATTTTCCTGGTGCTGGAAAGCGTTCAAGACTTCCACCGTGACCCGCGTTGGCAAGGGCTAAAGGCGGTTCAAAACGATCGCGTCTATAATGGCCTTCGAAGCGTGAGAGGGAGCGTCGAGCCGTTGCATGGTCTCGACTTCCGTCCGCTCTGGGCGCGGTGGATGGCTGAGATCGCGCATCCAGACCGTCTCCAGCCAAAAGTCCGCGCACTGCTGCGCGATCATTTCAATGAAGCCTATGGATACGCGCTCAGCGACGCCGAGGTCGATGATCTGTTGCGCATCGACGAAAACAAAAACTCGGCCGGCTATGCAAGGTTCACTCGTGACAACATCAAAAGCACACGACAGGAGGCGACCCAATGACGGATATCACTCTTGCCGGTGGATCATTGACCGATGCGCGACAACCGAAAGACAGCGGCGCCAGGTTTGGCTGGCTTGTGCCGCTCCTTTTGGTGGTCGCTGTCTTCGCCGCGATCGTCGGCTCGCTCTGTATCGGCGCTTATCCGATGTCCTTCTGGCGGGCGGGCGAGATCGTCTTGCACCTCGTATGGCCTTTCCCCTTGCCGGACAATCCGTCCTGGAGCCTTAAGGAATTGACCGTCGTCGAGATCATCCGGCTGCCGCGCGTCCTGCTCGCGACGCTCGCCGGCATGGCGCTCGGCATGTCGGGGACCGCCTTGCAAGGCATGATGCGCAATCCGCTCGTCGGCCCCGACCTCGTCGGAGTCTCTTCGGGCGCGGCACTCGGCAGCGTGATGGCGATCCTGTTTGATTTGCCGCCGGCGGGCATCGTCGCGGTCGCCTTTTGCGGGGGCCTTGGTGCCATGGCCTGCACGTTCAGCCTCGCGAAACTCGCTCGAGGCAGCACCGACGGCGTCGCTCTCATCCTTGCCGGTATTTTCATCAGCGCTTTTTGCATGAGCTGCGTCGGGCTCGCACAATTCCTGGCAAACGACGCACAACTGCCAAACATGGTCGTCTGGCTGCTCGGCACATTCACGCGCGCAGATGAAAAGAGCGTCTGGATGATCGCCATTCCGACACTTGGCGGCGGCGCCGTGCTGATGCTTTTACGCTGGCGGTTCAATCTTCTTTCGCTCGGCGATCTCGATGCAGCCTCGCTCGGCATCAATGCTTGGTCCCTGCGTTGGTCGGCCATCGCCATTGTTTCCTTGATCATCGCTGCGCAAGTCTCGGTCAGCGGCGTCATCGGCTGGATCGGATTGGTCATTCCGCATTGCGCCCGCATGCTCGTCGGGCCGGACCACCGCCGTCTGCTGCCGGCCTCGGCATTACTCGGCGCACTCTTCACACTCGGCATCGACGATTTCACCCGGACGATCCTGCGCGCCGAAGTTCCGGTCGGCGTGATGACGGCTCTCATCGGCACACCGATCATCTGCTTTCTCTTTTGGAAGACGCAAACCAAAGGTTGGATCAGTGACTGAAGCTGTCATTTCGCAGACTCCATCGCCGCGCAGTGGTGTTCACTTCGGCTGGGCGATGCCCTTTCTATTGATCCTGGCTTTGCTCGGGGCCATCGCCGCATCTCTCTGCGTCGGCGCCTACCCCATGTCGTTTGGCCACGCCTTCGATATCCTGATCCATCTCGTTTGGCCCTTTCCTTGGAATCATGCCGATTGGGATCTCCGTGAACTAACCGTCATCGAGATCATTCGGCCGCCGCGAGTCCTTGTCGCAACTTTTGCCGGCATAGCGCTCGGCATGTCCGGCACTGCCTTGCAAGGCATGATGCGCAATCCGCTCGTTGGGCCGGATCTCGTCGGGGTGACGTCCGGAGCAGCCTTCGGCGGCGTCATGGCCATCATGCTCAATTTCCCGCCGGCCGGTCTGATCGCATTCGCTTTTTTTTGCGGGCTCCTTGCCATGGGCTGCACCTTCGGCCTTGCGAAACTCGTCCATGTCAAGAGCGACGGCATTCCACTGATCCTCGCCGGCTTTTTCGTCGGCGCCTTTTTTCTCGCAGGCGTCGGGCTCGTTCAGTTCCTGGAGCCGGTGAAATTGCCGGGGATCGTCTATTGGCTCCTCGGCACCTTTCGCGGTGCCGATCCTCAAAAAGTCTGGATGATCGGCGTTCCGACTTTGGTCGGAGGCACGGCGCTGATGCTCTTGCGCTGGCGGATCAATCTTCTTTCGCTTGGCGACCTCGATGCCGCTTCGCTTGGTATCGATGTCCGCTATTTGCGCTGGATGATCATCGCAATCGTATCATTGATGGTCGCGGCGCAAGTGTCGGTGAGCGGTATCGTCGGCTGGGTCGGGCTTGTCGTCCCGCATTGCGCCCGGATGCTCGTCGGCCCGGATCACCGCCGCCTGATGCCGACCTCCGCATTGCTCGGAGGCCTGTTCGTACTCGGGCTCGACGATCTCACGCGCTCGATCGTCAGCGCCGAACTTCCCGTCGGTGTGCTCACCGCTTTTTTCGGTACGCCGATCATCTGCTTCCTGTTCTGGAAGACTCAGTCGAAGGGGTGGAACAGCGACTGAGCCGACAGCCATTCGGGCACTTCTCGGGGTGCTTCGACCAAAATGTAAGACTTAAATCTGGGTATGGGGGACTATAATCATGATGAAGCGAATAATCTTTTCCGCGATCACGCTCGCATCCTTGGCGAGCAATGCGCGCGCTGCCGATCTTCCGAGCAGGATACCGCCTGCTCTGCCGCCGCCGCTGATTTTTACGTGGACTGGAGTCTATCTTGGTGGTCAGGTCGGCTATCAATGGACTGCGGATTCTTCGGGAGCAATTTACTCAACCGGAGGCGCCGCTTTGGCAGCACTGCAGCCGAACTTCAATCAAGCTGGCGTGATCGGCGGCGGCCATCTCGGCTATAATTGGCAAGTGAACCAATTTGTCCTGGGTGTCGAGGGCGATGTCGAAGGATCAACATTGCAAGGCAGCGGGCCCTATGCCAGCGGCGTTTATACACTCACCACAAACATAGACGTTCAAGGTTCCGTGCGAGGGCGCCTGGGCATCGCCTGGGATCGCCTTCTCCTCTATGCAACTGGAGGTGTCGCGTTCGCGCAGATCGAAAATAAATATTCGAACACGGCCACGGGTCTGGACGATTTGAAAGCCACGCGCACGGGCTGGACCGTCGGCGGCGGTGTCGAATATGCCTTCAAACCGAATTGGTCGGCCCGTATCGAATATCGTTACACGGATCTTGGCCGTTACACCGATCTGCTGATCAATTCATCCCAGGGCACGCTTGGCGATCGCCGGCATGAGACCGATGGCGCCGTACGGGTCGGAGTTAGCTATAAGTTCGACATGTTCACGCCGCCTCCGCCACGCGTCGCGAAATACTGATCGCGGGCGAATTGCAAACGCGCTGGCGCGGCTCGCTGCTTCGAGCGCTCGTATAGATGGCTCGCGCGGAAGACCTAGACATAAGGTTGGTTCCAAATGACTGAAAACGTGATTTCCTTCACTAATCTCGGGCATGCCTATCGGCCGGGAACCTGGGTCTTCCGCAATTATGCGGCAACAGTGAACAAGGGCGAGGTCTTTGCCTTGCTCGGACCGAACGGCCGGGGCAAGACGACGCTTCTGAAACTCTTGCTTGGGGCGCTCAAGCCCAGCGAAGGCGATCTCAGCGTCAAAGGGCATTTCGCCTTCGTCCCGCAGCTCTTTCAAGTCAGCTTCGATTATTCCTGTCTCGACATGGTTCTCATGGGCCGCGCCAAGAAGATCGGACTTTTCTCGCAGCCGGGCCAACAGGACGAAGAGGCGGCGCTTGAAGCGCTCGATCGTTTCGGCATGGCCGATTACGCACACCGGCCTTTCCATGAATTGTCCGGCGGTCAGCGCCAGCTCGTCATCTTCGCGCGCGCGCTTGTCGCGGAAGCCGATATTCTGATCCTCGATGAGCCGACATCGGCGCTCGATCTCAAAAATCAGGCGTTGATTCTGGATTGGATCGGCAGGCTATCGCGCAAAGAAAGCCTGACGATCATCATGACCACGCATCATCCGCACCATGCGCTGGCCGTGGCCGACCAGGCTTTGCTCATGCTAGGTCAAGCTAAACATATCGTCGGCGCCCCTTCTGAGGTTCTGACCGAGGAGAATCTTACGGCACTTTATGGCGTACCGATGAAGCGTGTCGGCTTCGAGCATGAAGGCCGCCGCGTCGAAACTCTGGCGCACGTCCTCCCGACGGTCGCCGCCGCCGAGGTCCGTCCGACGACGAATTGAACTCGGAAAAGATATTTCGTCCCTAACCCATCGAAGCCAGCAGCATGACGGACTCCTCATTGCGATCTGGCTGGCACGTTTTCCATGCGCTTTTGCCTTATCTCTGGCCGCGACACTGGCGCGCGCGCGGCATTATTCTGTTTGCCTTTCTTGCACTCGCCGCCAGCCGCTTCTTTGCGCTCGCCGGACCCTTTTTCTATAAGGATTCGGTCGATGCTTTGACGCCTTCTTCTTCTATTGGGCCGGCCGCCCTTCCCTTAGGATTGATACTCGCCTATGGCGGAGCACGCCTCGGCGTTCAGCTCACCAATTACGGCCGCGGCGTCTTTTTCGAAGCCTTTCTTCTGCGAACAGCGGACGATATCCGCATTCGCTTCTTCGGGCATCTGCATGCCTTATCTCTCAGCTTTCATCTCGAACGGCAGACCGGCAGCCTTACGGCCATGCTCGGACGCGGCGTCAACGGGATGCGTTACGTCCTCGAGAACATATTCTTCAATATAATACCCACGTTAATCGAGATCATTCTCGTCTGCATCATGCTGACGGCTCTTTACGACCTGTCCTATGCGGGACTCATCGTCCTGACCGTCCTTCTTTATGTCGCTTGCACACATTGGTTGACCGAGAGGCGCAACAGGCTTTTGCGCGCCTTCAATACAGCCAATGACCATGCAGACGCGGTGATGATGGATTCGCTGATAAATTTCGAGACAGTCAAATATTTCGTCAAGGAGCGGCATGAAATCGCACGCTTCGGGAAAGGCCGTTCAAACCTCCGCGATGTCTGGCTCCAACATATTCGCGCCTGGCAAAGCCTTGCATTGCTTCAGGGCCTCATCGTGACCTGCAGTTTGAGCCTCGCGATGATCATGGCGGCTCACGATGTCATCCAGAGCCATATGAAGCTTGGCGACTATATTCTGATCAATACCTATTTTTTACAGCTGTTCCTTCCGCTTGGCGCCTTGGGCACGGTCTATGTCGAGGCCAAACGCTCATTTGTCGATATGGAAGCGATGCTTGGACTTCTGGCTTTGGTACCGGAGGTTAGGGACGCCCCGGACGCAAAATACCTGGAAGTCGGCGCCGGCGAGATCTGTTTCGAGAACGTACGCTTTGCCTATGATCCTGCGCGCGAGATCCTGAAAGGCATTAGTTTTACCGTTCCTCCCGGAAAAAGGGTCGCGATCGTCGGTGCGACAGGCGCCGGTAAGAGCACGGTCGGGAAACTCCTGTTTCGGTTTTACGATCTCACAGGCGGGCGTATCCTCATCGACGGGCAAGATATCAGCGGCGTGACAAAGAGCTCTCTGCGCGCTGCAATCGGCGTCGTGCCGCAGGATACGGTGCTCTTCAACGACACGATCTATTACAATATCGCTTACGGATATGTCGGAAAGGGCGATGAGCCGGAACGCGCAGATGTCGAGCAAGCTGCAAAGCTCGCGCGCATCCATGATTTCATCATGACTCTTCCCCAAGGTTACGACACGAGGGTCGGCGAACGCGGCCTCAAACTGTCGGGCGGCGAAAAGCAGCGTGTTGCAATCGCCCGCACGATCCTCAAGGCACCGCGTATTTTTCTCTTCGACGAAGCAACCTCTGCCCTCGACAATAAGACAGAAGCGGAAATCCAATCCTGCCTTCGGAGCATCGCTGCGGATCGCACAACGCTTGTCATCGCCCATCGTCTGTCGACAATCGTCGACGCGGACGAGATCATCGTCCTTGAGCGGGGCGAGATCGTCGAACGCGGCCAGCACGATGTTTTACTCTCCTTGAATGGCCCCTACGCTCGCATGTGGCATCGCGAGGATGATGCATTCGACCCCTCAGCCCCGGCTCGATAAAAGACGTCCTCCAGCTTACGCCGCAGGCGCAAAACCTGGACGTCTATGCTCCGGTTAAGGACATCGCCATGCATATGCGTCGCCCGTAAAGGATGTTCGCGGAGAAGTGGTCGCTGAGGCGCATCGAGGAATGCATTCATCAAAGCATATTCGCCCTTGGTCAAAACCAAAGGGGGCGCCATTTGGATTGGTCAGATGCCGTCTATGTCGCTCAAGTCGCCAGCCACCAAATTGGAATCTGTCCCGTTTGTCTCCGCTGGGAAATCCCCGAGCCGACCGTGCCTCGCAGCGGTTCCGCCGGGCTGATCAAACTGTTGCATAAAAGCAATACCGTTAAGTATTTATACTACCTAATAAGTTCTATTTCATTGAAAACACTGGAGTTAAGCATTTTTGTCGCGCTTGACACTTGAGCTATTCCCTTCCGTATATTAAAAAATGTTAACCCCAGGGGCGTCGACCGCGCCGCTGCGTTGAGACTCAAATCCACATGCGCTCGTTTTGCTATGCGTTCTCCCTCTCGCAAAATAATGCCTTTTCCGAACACTTAGCTAGGCCACAGGCCGCCGGATCGGGTGCTCGACGGTCCTTCCGCTGTCCTCTCGCCACAACGACCGCGATTGCTGCTTTGTTGGCCGTGCATCCTGCGCTCGCAGGCCCGACCGGCGGTACTGTGGTCGCTGGCCAAGCCACGATCTCCCAATCGGGCGCGACAACCAACATCAATCAGTCGACCCAGAACACCATCATCAATTGGCAAACCTTCTCGATCGGCCGTCAGGAGACCGTGAACTTCTTCCAGCCGAATAGCATGTCGACGACGCTCAACCGCGTCACCGGCAATGAGCAAAGCGTGATCGCCGGCGCTCTCAATGCCAATGGCCGCGTCTTCATCGTCAATTCGGCCGGCATTCTCTTCACCAAAGGCGCGACGGTGAATGTCGGCGGCTTGGTCGCAAGTACGCTCGATATTTCCAACCAGGATTTCATGGCCGGGAATTATAATTTTTCCGGCAATACGACGGGCTCCTCCGCGACCCCGACAGGGTCCGTGATCAATAAGGGCAAGATCCACGTCGATCCGAACGGTTACGTCGCTTTGCTCGGCAAGACGGTCAAGAACGACGGCACGATCACCGCGAAGCTCGGTTCGGTGGTCATGGCGTCGGGCACCAAGCTCACGCTCAATTTCGAAGGCAATTCGCTGCTCGACGTCACGATCAGCGAAGGCGCCTTGAATGCGCTTGTCGCCAACAAGGGTGCGATCATCGCCGACGGCGGCACGGTGATCCTGACGGCGAAAGCCGCCGACGCGGTTCTGTCGGCGCAGGTCAACAATTCGGGCCTCATTCAGGCCCGCACCATGGATGCGCTGAAGGGCGGCGGCATAGGCACGGGCGTCCGGGTCGGGACGATCAAGCTTCTCGCCGATGGCGGCACGGTGAATGTGTCGGGCAAGCTCGATGCCTCGGCACCCAAGGGTGGCAATGGCGGCTTCATCGAGACCTCAGGCAATAGCGTGAAGATCGCGGACACGGCCGTCATCACAACCAAAGCCGCCAATGGTCAAAACGGCAATTGGTTGATCGACCCGGACGGATTCATCATTGGTCCGGTTAATACATATGGTCTTTTCGACATCTTTGGTCTTGGCGGCGACATCAGCGCAGCGACGCTGTCGGCGGAACTCAACAATGGCAATGTGACCATTCAATCGACCAGCGGCCACGGGGTCGACGGCAATGTTCTCGTCACCAGCGCCGTGAGCTGGTCGGCGAACACGACTCTGACGCTCGACGCCACGAATGCAATCAATATCAACGCACCGATCAGCGCGTCGGGCGCCAGCGCCGGACTTGTGCTGAATGCGGGAACCGATATCAACTTCGGCTCGGCCCTATCGATCAACAATCTGACCGCGAACGCCGGCAACAATATCAACGTCAACGCGCCGATCAGCGCGTCCGGCGCCAATGCCGCTCTGACTCTGAATGCCAACGCCGGTAGCATTTATATCAACAATGCCATTACCTTATCTGGCGCCGGCGCCTCGCTCGCCATGAGCTATCAGGGCAATTATTACATCCTCACCCCGGCGAGCTATGCGGGGACCGTGCTCAATTCCAGCGGCATCCCGGTCGCGAACACCGACACCAGCGGCGGCACCTATGGCAGCATTACGTTTAATGGCACAAGCACTAGCGGCCAGACCCTGACCGTCAATGGCACTCCCTACACGCTGATCTACAGCATGTCGGATTTGACAAAGATCGATGATGGCTCGACCGATAGAAATGGTTACAGTAACGGCAACGGCTATTACGCGCTGGCCAGCACGTTGAACGCGAACACGGCCAATGGCGCTTATACGGCCGCGACCGTGAACGCTGACGGCAGCACGACCTATTCCTACAGTAATGCGCTGGTCGAAAACCTGACCGGCACACTAGCCGGATTGGGTCAAACCATCAGCGGCCTGACGATATCCAACACATCCGCGCAAAATCTGGCCTTGATCGGCACCACGACGGCCGGAAGCCTCATTCGCGATATCGGCCTGCTCGACGTCAACATCAATGCGGGCACCAGCAATTACGCCGGCGCCCTGGTCGGCTCGAACCTCGCCAATATCAGCCAAGCCTACAGCACGGGAACAGTGACCGGCAACAACTCCGGGGGCCTGATCGGCTATAATGGCGTCTATCCAAACCCGGGAATCATCAATTCGATTTCCGACAGTTTCTCCACGGCCACTGTCAAAGGTTCGGGAACGGGCGGGTTGGTCGGACGCGCGCAATATCTCGATATCTATCGCTCCGATGCAACCGGTGCCGTGACGTCTCCGAGTGGAACCGCCGGCGGATTGATCGGCTACGCCGCCAATACCAGCGTTTATGACTCCTATGCGTCTGGTGATGTGACGGGAAGCAGCTCCTCGAGCGGCACCTATCTTGGCGGGCTGATTGGGAACGCTGCCACTGGCGTGATTCCCCAAATCATCCAGAATTCGTTTGCCTCCGGCGCTGTGACCGGCGCTTACAGCATCGGAGGATTGGTCGGCTACATATCCGCCTCCGCCAATTACACCATCTCAAACAGTCACGCCTCCGGCAAGGTGACCGGCTCCCAGGACGTGAGTCTTCCCACCATTCCGGGAATTGGCGGCCTGGTTGGGAGCGCCAAGACCTCCAGCAGCGCCTACACGATCAACATCTTGAACTCTTACGCCACCGGAGACGTGAGCGTTCCCGGGACTTACGGCTACAGCGTCGGAGGGCTGGTCGGGTCGCTGACCTATGGCTACGTGAGTAGGTCTTACGCCACAGGACAAGTGACCGGTGCCTCAAGCGGCACGGCAACCGGCGGCTTAATCGGCACCGCCACGACGAGCACCATCACAAATTCCTATGCCACCGGCGAAGTGAGCGGAAATCTGTCAGTCGGCGGATTGGTCGGGACCAACGCCGGCGGCAGCACGATCACCGACTCCTACGCCACCGGCAATGTGACCGGCGCAGGCAATAATATCGGCGGGCTGGTCGGAAGTAATTCTGCCAGCAGCATCACGGATTCATACGCGACTGGCAACGTCAATGGTACAGGCACCGGGTCTTGGACCGGCGGCTTGGTCGGAACCAACACGGGGACGATCACCAATTCCTACGCCACCGGTACCGTGACATCCGCTGTCGCCGGAATGGCGGGAGGGGTGGCCGGCGCCAATTTCAGGGCCGGCACCATCACCAACAGCTACTACAATTCCGATCTTAACAGTGGATTGGCTACGGTCGGCAATTATCCATACACCGGGACGATTCCTCCCGGCGCCGTCACCGGATCGCGCGGACTGACCAACGCGCAGTTCAAGGACATCACCTCCTACCAAAACGGTACCATCAACCAGGTGCTTGCCGATCGGGCCGCGACCGCGCAAGCCGCAGCCGCCGCCACGCAAGCCGCGCTTCAACAAGGCTCGGGCAGCGCGCAAGCGATCGGCACGACGAATACGCAGGCCTCGTTCGATACGCCGCCGAACCCGGCCATTTCGAAAGCCGGGACGCAGGCCGTTGCCGCGATCGCACCGGCGAAGCTCGAAGACAATTTCCCAAATCTGCCGCCCGCGACGACGCCGGTTCCGCGTGAGGACCGCAAGATCCGCCATGCTGCCAATAACACGGCCTCGCATCACGGCGGCGGCAGGGGCGGCGCGGCACTGCGCTCGATCGAAATCAACGGTCAGCGTTTCGACCTCGAGAAAAACCATTAGCAATGATCCCATCCAGAAGGTGTAGCGTTATGAAGTTTGGTCCATTCATTGCCTGTTGCGGCGCGCTTCAGGCAACGCTCCTCGCGGCGGATTCGGCCCAGGCGCAAACCGCGCCCGGTGGCGGGATCGGCAATGCCGTCCGTACCACCGAACAATCGCGGCAAGCCGCGCCGCAGCCAGCGGTCGGGGTGCCCGTACTGCCGCAACTGACGGAACCTCTACTCAGGCTGAAAGACAAAGAAACTTTGTTCGTCCGCCGTTTCGAATTCATCGGGCCGCCTGGTCTTGTCGACGAAGCCGCGGTGCAGGCGATCCTGGGACCCTACGAGAACCGCAAACTGACGCTCGCCCAGATCTACGCGGCGGCGGACGAGATTACGACGCTCTACCGCAACCAGGGCTATATGGTCGCCAAGGCCTATGTGCCGGCGCAGGACGCGCGTCGCGGCGTGCTAAAGATCAAGCTCATCCCCGGCCAGTTGGGGACCGTCACGGTCAATAATGCGTCGCTCGTCAGGACCGAGTTCCTGCAAGGCGTGATCGATCATGCGATCGCGGGCTCGACCTATATTCGCAAGGACGAACTCGAACGCGCCATGCTGCTCGTCAACGATCTGCCGGGTGCGGGCACACCGCACATCGCGATCGAGCCGGGCCGGCAGCCGGAGACATCGAATTTCCTGTTCGACGTGCCGGAGGGACGCCGCATCAACGGCTATCTCCTCGGCGACAATTATGGTTCGCCCTGGACCGGCCGCGACAGGCTGAGCGCCGGCCTCGATTTGAACTCGCCGCTCGGCTATGGCGACCGGCTGTCCGGCTATGGTATCGTCTCGGAAAAGACCCATCTCGCGAACGGCCGCATCGCCTATTCCTTTCCGCTCGGCTATGATGGGATACGCGGCGAAATCGCCGGCTTCCACACGACCTATACGCTCGGCGGCAAATTTGCCGGCCTCGATGCGACGGGCATCGCCAATGGCGGCAGCGCCACCGTCAGCTATGCGATCAAGCGCACGCGCGAAGACAGCATCTATGTGTCGGCGAACTTCACCTATAAGGGTCTCGACGACAAGACCGGCGGCGTCTCCTTCGCCAATCGCACGATCCCGCTCGGAACCTTGGCCGTGAGCCGCGACACGCTGGGATTTCTCCCCTTCACCGCCCTGCCGCTGACGACGAGCACCAGCCTCTCCTTCACCGCCGGCAATGTGAGCTTCACCGATCCCGCGCAACAGGCGGCGAATGTCGCCGGCGCCAACACGGCCGGCACTTATGAAAGAATCAACCTGAACTTTCTTGGGGTCCTAGCGCTCAACGAACAATGGTCGCTCTCGGGCAATCTCAAGGCTCAGGCCGCCTTGTCGCGAAACCTCGATACGAGCGAGCAGTTGACGCTGACGGGTTTCTGGGGCGTGCGCTCCTATGACGAAGGCCTCTCCACCGACAGCGGTTTCGTCGCGACGCCAGAGCTGAAATATGCGCTTCCGAACATCTACAACTATCACCATGCACTCGGTCTCTTCACCGATGTCGGCGGCGGCTGGCTTTACAACGGCGCCTACACGACCACGCAAAAGACCTTTACCGAGTTGAACGATTTCGGTCTCGGCTATTACGCGACCTATGAATATTCGCCCGGGCGCGCGTTGCTCGTGAAGGCTCAGGTCGCCCACACTTATGGCTCCGAAAACGGCGCGGACCTTTACGACAGGAAGACCAAGGGACTGGTTCAAGTCGGCATGACGTTCTAGTTCGCGTGAGGCCTCGCCTCTTCTCCCGTAAGCGGGACAGGAAGTCTCTTAAAGGTTTGGACAAAGTTTAATGCAGATCGAATGGCTTTCGGCCGGAATCGACTTCGGCATCATCGGACTTCTGATCGCACTCAATGTGATCGTCGTCGCCATTGGCCTCGAGCGCGCCTTCTTCTATCGCGGCGTCAAGCCTGAGAGCTTCAAAAGCATCAAGGCGCTTGAGCTCACCTTGACCAAGCGGCTGGTGGTGATCGCTTCGATTGCCTCCAACGCGCCCTATATCGGTCTGCTCGGCACGGTACTCGGGATCATGCTGACGTTTTATAATATCGGCCTCGACGCTTCGGCGGATGTCGGCAAGATCATGATCGGGCTTGCGCTCGCCTTGAAGGCGACGGCGGCGGGGCTTGTCGTGGCGCTGATATCGGTCGTCGCCTATAACATGCTCCTGCGCAAGGCCAAGGTGCTCTTGCTCGAATGGGAGATCGCCCGTGGATGAGCAGCCGATCGCGACGCTGAATGTCATTCCTTTCGTCGACATCATGCTGGTGCTGCTCACCATGGTGCTGACCACCGCGAATTTCATTCAGACCGGCCGTATTCCGATCGCCCTGCCCCAGGCCTCGCACATGCAGGTCGAAAAGCATCAGGACAAAACGATCGAACTCGCTGCCAGCGGCGACATTTATTTCGACGGCGCGGCGGTCTCGAAGGAGGAATTCGAGACTAGGCTCGCGACGCTGCCGCCGGACACGTCCTTTTTGATCCGCGCCGACCGCAACCTTACCTTCCAGGGCTTCATCGATGTCGCCGACATCCTCAAACGGTTGAACTTCAACAAAGTCGCCGTGCAAACCAAAAGCGCCTCCAAATAGAAGCCTGCACCTGCCATGTCGGACGAACCGATCAAGAGAAAGTTGAAGTTCACGATCTTTCACGGCTTCGTGGCGTCGGTCCTCATCCATTCGGCGGTTGCTCTGCCTTTCGTCACGCATAGTCTAGATATGCAGCCAGACGACGAACCGGAGCTGCTCGTCGTCGAATTGCAGGGCCCCGTCGCGGACGAACAGACCGACCAGAAGGTTCTTCAGGAAACGAAAGGTCAAACACCAAAGGAGGAGACAAAACCGGACGATCCCAAGCCGACGCCGCCGGAGCCGGTAAAGGCCGCGGCTTCCGAAGATCAGCCGAAGGATATTGTCGAAAACGACAAGGAGCCGGGGTTGCCGCCGCCGACACCGCCGGAGCCGACGCCAACTCCGCCCATGCCCCAAGCCGATCCGACACCACCCAAGACCGAACAGAAGACGGCGAGCCCCGGCGCCAACAATGTCCAAGGCGCCGAGCAGCAGCAGAAGCCCCAAACGATCAAGACGGATCCAGATGAAGCCGAGCGCCTCAAAGCCTATAGCAGACTGATTTCGAAAAAGGTCCGGGCCAATCTCTTCGACCATCCGGAACGAAAAAGCGCGACCGTGACTTTCACCATTCTGAGCAACGGCCAGATCCGTCCGGACAGCCTGAAGATTGTCGAGAGCAGCGGCCTCGCAAGTCTCGACGCTAGCGCACTAAAGACCGTGCACGCGTGCCTGCCCTTTCCGCCGCCGCCGATGGAGGAAATGCCTGTCAAACTGTTCATTGACTTCGGCCGAAAGTGATGACGGCTGCCGCAATCGCCGGCGGTCAGTCGCGGGCCGTGTTTGAGCTTCCAGCCAAGCCCGCATGCTCAAAAAGTGTCATCGACCGCAATGGGTGCGTGCGTCACGACAAAGGCCAGAGCTCCGGCTATGGTAACCGTCAATAAAAAGGCGAGCCAGGTGCGCGAAGAAGAAATATCACCAGCATCTGCCGCACTACTGCGCCGTTTGCGGCCGGTGAACATGGCCCGCACGAGATCGGACTGATCGAATATACGATGCGCGACAACGGCCAGGACATGCACGGCGATCGCCGCGGCAATCCAATAGAACGAATGACGATGCAGGGACGTAAGCCGCAGGCTCATGTCTTTGGTGACATAGCCTGCCAGCGGACCGATGTTGAAAATGTCGTCATTGCCGAAGAGGCCGGTCACGGCTTGCACGCCGAGTCCAATTAGAAGAAAGACCACCATCCACGCGCCCAAGGGATTATGCCCGAGGTGGCTGGAGGCCCGGCCACGAACGAGCCTTACCGCATAGTGCAAAGTCGCGACGGGACCGCGCAGAAAGTTATGAAATTGTGCGTGATAGGTGCCAACAAATCCCCAAAGGAGTCGAAACGACACCAGCACGATTACGGTATATCCGAACCAGATGTGATATTTGAAATAGCTGACGCCCAGCCGGTTTGTGACGAAGGCACCCACGAACGCCACGACAAGCGTCCAATGGAACAGGCGGACAGGCAGATCCCACACCTTGCTCTGTCCGGCTGCGGGCGTTTCTACCCGCTGCCCATCGAACGCGTCGACTTCGGTGTAATGGTCGCTGACCGTCATGAACGCGCGTCCTATTTGAGCCTGTAATCGTCATGGCAGGCTTTGCAGTCCTGGCCGACTGCGGCCGCTGCGGTTTTGAAAGCCTCCGTGGCCCCTTTCTCAGTCTCATTCACCTTCTGCAAAGCCAGAACATGGGTCTGAAAATTCTTTTCCTTCTTTTCGAAGTCGGCGTGATTGGTCCAGATATCCGCTTTGGCTTTGGTCTCCGGATCGCCCAGATTGGAATTTTCGGGAAAAGCCTCGTCGAGCAATCCTGAGAGGAAGACAACGCGATCGATGCTCTTTTGGATGGTGGCAGCGTCATATTGCGTGCTGCCTTTTAAGACGTTTCCAATCGGCTTGAAACTCGCGCCGATCAATTTGTAAACGGCCTTGCGTTCATCGACGGCTTGCCTCGCCGCGTTCAGTCCGCCCGCGGGCGGCGTTTGAGAATTGGCCGATAGGATAAAGCCAGTCGATAGAAGCAATGTGGCGCCGAGAATCCCCGCGCAACGCGCGCGCATCGATATTTCACGCATACTTTCTATGTCCCCCGATTTTTATTCAGACACCGGCGCCGGTGAGCCCGGTGCCGGATCATTGTGAATTGCGATCTATGGTGTGACGGCTTGAGGCGCCGGGGCTTGAACCGGCGCCTTGGACACGGATCCAGGAGATTCCGAGACGAGCGCGACCTTGGTGTAACCGGCCGAGTTGATGAGACCCATGATCTCGATGACCTTGCCGTAGGAGATGTTCTTGTCGCCGCGTACATGGATGCGACGTTCCTTGCTATCGGCGCTTTCGCCGAGCACGGAAATGAGTTCGTCCGGCGCGACTTCGCGCTGATCGACGAAATATTTGCCGTCCCCGTCGATGCTGACGGCGATGGGTTGCTTCTGATCGACGAGAGGCTTCGTTTGCGCTTTCGGCAGATCGACCGGTACACCGGTTGCCATCAAAGGCGCAGCCACCATGAAGACGATTAGAAGCACCAGCATGACATCGACAAGCGGCGTGACGTTCATGTCGCTCATCGGTGCCGCGCCGAAGTCGCTATCGTTCTTACGCAGCGCGAAGGCCATTGCGGTCTCCCTTCTTGGAAAGCTGGCGAGACAATTCGACTTCGAACACGCCGATGAAGGCCTGAAGGCGCTTGCCGTAACGGCCGATCTCATTGCCGATGCGATTGTAGAAGACGACGGCGGGAATCGCCGCGACGAGGCCCAGCGCCGTTGCGAATAAGGCTTCGGCGATACCCGGCGCGACAACGGCGAGACTCGTATTGTTCGATGCCGCTATGCCTTGGAACGAGGTCATGATGCCCCAGACGGTTCCGAACAATCCGACGAAGGGAGCGACAGCGCCGATCGTCGCCAAGCCGGGCAAGCGGCTCTGCAAATGTTCGAGCGCATCGACGCACGCAAGTTGTCCGACCCGATGCACGCGCTCTTGAAGACTGTCACGCTGCGCCTCGGAATGGACGAGATCGGCGGAGCGGCTGTGCTCCTCGACCATGGCCGTGTAGACGCTGACGAAAGGGTCAGTCGCGGACACCGTTCCAAAACTCTCGGCGACGGAAGCGACCGGTAGGCCCGCTTGAACGCTGGCAATCAGTTTGCCGGCGCGTTTCTGCAGAATGCGCAGCCGGATCAGCTTGTCGAAAATAACCACCCAGCCCCAGGCCGAGGCCAAGACCAGGATAACCATCACGGCCTTAACGACAGTATCGGCTTGCAGGAACAATTCGACCGGTGACAAGCCGTGTGATGCGACCGCTACTGTCGCAGCGTCAATGGATTCCGCCATCGAGAACTCTCCTATAAAAATGGTTAGGGATGATTGTCGGCACTCAGCTCATCGGAAGACGATGGCGCCGGTCAGCGAGGCATTGCGTGTCATGCCGGTAGCGGGAAACGAGGCGCGCGCCAAAGCCTGCGTCGCGGCCGTATCGAAGGCCGGATTTCCCGATGGCGTAATGCTCTGCGAGACCACCGCACCTGAGGGCGAGATCACGATGCGATAGCCGACGCGGCCGGACTGATGCGCAGCCAATGCCGCGCGCGGCACGACAGCTGCCGCGGCCGCGGCGATGCGGGCATGAACCTGATTGGCATAGCCCGAAGCAATCGCATTCGGCGGGACTTTGGCCGGAGCCTGCGCTGTCGACGGCCCAGCAGCGTGCTGCACTGGCGCCGGCTTATGCTCGACGACCTTCGGCTTAGGCTGCGGCACGGGTTTCGGCTTCGGCGGTTCGACCGGCGCGACCGCAGGTTCTTCTGCGACCGGAGGCGGCGGCGCCATCTCCGGCTCAGGCGGTTGCGGCGTTTCTTCAGCGACAGGCGGCGGTGGCGGCTCAGGGAGAGGCGCCGGCTGTTCTTCGGGAGCGGCCGGCGGCAGCATCACCAATTCCACCGCATCTTCTTCGACCGGCGGAGTGGGCCGTGCCGAATAGAAGGCCAAACCCGTCAATGCGAGGGCATAGACCGCGACCGCGGCAGCTTGAACCGCATAGGAGGGTTTCGGACGCGGTTGCAGCAGAAGCGTTTGCGCTCCGGTTTGCAGGACTGAAACCGGCGTTTCAAACTCATCGAAACCAAAGCTTTGAAGTGCGAGAGCTGAGCTCATATAAGCGACGCCTTTTTCCGAAGAGATCCGTCGGGAGGTTCGTCTATTAATCTATATTTCTAGTAGTTTAATGGTCAACTGATTTCTGACGTAGACGCTTTACAATCCATGCGACAAATGGGATCGGTCTGCGGTTTTGGCGCGAACGCCTTGGTTTTCAGGCGGTAAGGCCTCTTCGTTAAATTGCCGATTCCGCTATTCTCACCTATATTTCTAGCGATGCGATCTGAGCGGACGCGATGGCGGCGTAAGGCCCCGCGTGATCGGCTGCGCGCAGGCAGCGCCCGGCATGGACTGAGATGTTATCGAACAAAGGGAAATACGGACTGAAGGCGCTGATCCATCTGGCGAAGTTCGAGGGCCCCTGTCTTGCCGCGGAAATCGCGGCGCAGAATCAAATTCCCCGCAAATTTCTCGATGCCATACTGCTCGAACTCAAGAACGCGGGCATATTAAGCAGCAAGAAGGGCAAAGGAGGCGGCTATAATCTGGCGCGCCCGGCCGACAAGATCACCGCAGGTCAGATCATCCGGATCCTGGACGGCTCGCTTGCGCCGATCGCCTGTGCGAGTCGCACGGCTTACCGCAAATGCATTGACTGTCCGGACGAGGATGCCTGCGCCGTCCGCGATATTATGCTCGATGTGCGCGAAGCCATGGCGCTCATTTTGGACCGCACCAGCATCGCCGCCATGAGCACGCGCGGCAGACGCGAACACCAGCTTTTAAGATAAGCGGGCCGCCGGCATCCGATAGAGGTATCGCCGGACCGCCTGCCTCAAACGCTCTGCCTTACAAAAGGCTCATGTGTGGCCTTGTCGCACTTGACCGTGCGCGATCGATGCGCCTTAATTTAAAGTACATAAACTTTATGAAATAACTTATGAAATAGAGGCCGTGACCAGAAATCGCCCGAAAGAAAAGGCTAGTGGATTGTCTTCATTGGGTGATTTCGGGTGGACTCTCGGAGACCGGTTGCGCGCGTTGCTGCATATGCAGGGGCGTTCGCTTGAGACATTCGCCACATTTTCCGGACTCGGCAAAAAGAAACTCGAAGGGCTCGCGATGGGAGAAATTGTGCCGACACTCAATCACGTCTGGAAGATTGCAAATGCGCTTGGGGTTCCATTTGGAAGCCTGGTCTCGGCGCAAAACAAACGCGATGAGGTTGTGCTGCGGAAGGCGGCGAAACAAGTCATAACATCGAGCGACGGAGGTTTCACATCGCGCGCGCTGTTGCCGCATGATAGCCGGCGCCACGTCGAATTCTATGAATTGACGATCGCGCCCGAGCATTTGGCGCAATCGGAAGCGCATGGCGCCGGCACGCTCGAAAGTATCATCATTGTGCGCGGACAGGTCGAAATCACCGCGGGCAAAGAGCCGACGCAACTTTTGGAAGAAGGCGACGCCATGATCTTCGAAGGCGACGTCCCGCATAGCTATCGGAATCTCGGAACGTCGGAGGCCCTGCTCTACCTTGTGATGTCTTACATCGACATCGCGGAGCATTGAGCGGACGCTTGGGCTTCATTCGCTCACGTCGATCGCCTGCTGGTTCGATGGATTTCTGTTCCACCTGCGAACGCCTGCGCAGGAACCGTTTCTATTCTCCCGAACGGCTGTGACATATTTGCAAAGGCTCTTTCCCTTATGCGACCTGCGACCGCGTATTAATTGACAAAAATGATAGGATTTAGCGACAACTAGGATCGGAGATCAAGCGGTGTGAGTGAGCGGTCAACGCTCATAACCCACGCTGCTGGTAGGATCATGGAGTGTCGCGTATGAGATTAGTGCCGCGTAATACGAGAAACATAAATCCACTCGGCATGGGCTTGCCGCTCTGGCTTAGTCTCACCGTATCAACGGGCGCGCTGGCACAAGCCGCGTCCCAACCGGCGGCGGAAGGCACCGTCGAAGACGTGGTTGTTTCCGCGCCGCCTCAAACGATCACGCAGCAACAGCTTGACAAAGTTCAATCGACGCCTGTCACAGCGACGGTTGTTACCCAGCAGCAATTGGAAGCCGCTCAGATCACCAGTCTGACGGGTGCGCAAAAGCTCGAGCCAAGCCTGAACATTAAATTTTCCAACGTGCGTAACATCGCAATCAATGTGCGCGGCTTCGGGGCGGCTTCATCAACCGCGACAGATGGCGTCTTTAACGGCACGCCGGTCTATCTCAATGGCGTCTATCAGCCCTTCGTCGGCCAGGCGATCTTCGACATACCCGATCTTGTCGGCGTCGAGGTCTTGAAGGGCCCGCAGGCGACCGCTGGCGGCCAGGACAATACGGGCGGCGTGGTGAACATCACGACGGCTCTGCCGAGCTTCACTCAAGGCGAGAACTTCGAGTTTCAGTACGGCAGCTATAATATGTTCCAGGAAAAAGCGAGCGTGACTGGCCCGGTCGCTGGAACAGATTGGGTAGCGTACCGTCTTTCCTTTTTCGATAAGGATCAAGAGGGCTATCTCGATAGCACGACCGATGGCAATAAATATAATGGCACGCATACCAAATCCGGCATGGCGCAATTCCTGCTCACGCCGACCGCCGATCTGACGGCCCTTCTCAGCGCGAATTATTCGACGGTCACGCAAGCGCAGAGCGTCGCGGCCTATATCGGTACCATGACCAATTACGCAAACGGCACACCTGTCTCGAACAACTTCCTAGCCCGTGCCGCGAAGCTCGGCTTTACTCCGGCGCTGCCCGGGTCCCTCCTCAGCACCTATACGACGAACGGCAGCGGGTGGCAGAACACCGCGGATGATACCTATCAAGTCGCCGCGAAGATCGACTACACGTTCAACAAGTGGACGCTTGAATCCGTCACGTCCGGCGGGGCCTACGACTTCCATCCGCATAACGGCTTCACGTTGATCCCGGGGATTATTTCACCCTATGGCTCAGGCTCACAGATTGATGCGAAGGACTTCACCCAGGAAATTAAACTATCGAATCCGACGGGCGGACCGGTCGATGTCACGGGCGGCGTGTTCTTTCTGAAGAGCCTCGTCATCGATCACTCGACCAGCACTCCATTTGGGCCATTGTCCGGCGCCTTCTACGGCACCTCGAAATATTCCGCGGCGACCAACAACGCGGCCTATAATTATCTGACTCAGCAAGGTTTCGACAATCCCGATACGACCGAGATAGCGCCCTATATCCGCGACGTCTGGCATGCGACGTCAAATCTCGATATCACGACCGGCCTTCGTTATTCTTACAATTATAAAACTAGCAGCTTCTACCAGTGGATTCCAAACGAAATCGTCAACCCGCAAAGTGCTACGATCACTGCCCTTCAGCAGTCCCAGAAACTCACGCCGCGAGCTTGGTATGCCTCGACCCATCAGGGCATGGTCTCCTATGTCGGCACCGCGACCTATAAATTTACACCGGACGTCTTCGCTTATGCGACGATCTCGCAAGGCGGCCGCGCCGGCGGCCCGGCCCCGGCCTATGGAAACCTTCCCAGTACTGCCCCGGAGACAGTGAAAGCTGAGCGCCTCGAAAATTATGAAATTGGTCTCAAAAGCCAATGGTTCGATCAGAAGCTGACGGCCAATCTCGCGGCCTTCGTGATGTACGATCATAATTACATCGCCTATGGCGCAACCACGACAGGCAACGCGACCTCTTATCTCACCAATGCGCCGCTCGCCGAGTCGCGTGGCGTCGAAATCGACCTTCGCGCACAGCCGGTCGAGGGCCTCAATCTCTACGCCTCGGGCACCTACGACGACGCCTTTTACGCATCGTTCGCGCAAGGCGCTTGCCCGCCGGAAATCACCGGCCAGTCAACCTGCAACCTGACCGGAAAACCGCTTGCCAATACGCCGAAACTTACGCTGGTCGGTGGCGGCGAATATAATTACCGTCTCGGCAATGTGCTGGCCTCATGGGGTACTTATGCGGATAAGCCCCTCGTCGCCTATGCCGGTGCGGATTATACGTGGCAAAGTCAGTTTTTCTCGGATGCAAGTGGCGCAACGACCGACAGCATCTATGCATCCATCCATCCCTACGGCATCCTTGATGTTCATGCCGGCATCAAATTCGCGGACAACAGTTGGGATCTGGTTGGATGGATTCATAATGCGCTCAACAAGCATTATTACACCGCCATCGAATCGACAACCGCCGGCGAAATCCTGGCAACGGTTGGCGACCCTCTGATGGGCGGTGTGACATTGAGGGCAAGGTTCTGAGATCACTCTCCAGGAATGAAAAAGGCGGGCGCATGCCCGCCTTTTTTTGCCGATGATTTCATGCCGGTAGAAAGATCATCGCTTTCTGCAAGCGGTTCGACGTGTGCCTATTTGTTTCTTGGCTTATAAATCTCGTGGCAGGCCTTGCAGGTGTTTGGAACCTGCCGCGCCAGCGTGGCGGCGCCTGAAAAATCCTTAGCTTCAACAGATTTTTCGATGGAGGCCACAAGATCGAGCCCGTCTTGGGCGATCTTCACCGCATCCTCGGCGTTGCCTTTCTTCGAGAAATAGCCCTTCGAATAGGTGAAGCCGTCGCGGATGACACCGGCATCATCCAGCGCATTTGCCGCATTGCCGGCGGTAATGTCCGGCTCAAAGAACTTGAGCACGCGATCGACATCATGCATCAGATCGTCATCGTAGTCCTTCAGGTCTATGTCCTTATGCTCCGCATAGGCCATGCCGCCCAGAAGCGTCGCACATAGGCCGACCGAGACCGCAAATTTTCTAGCTGTCTTTCTTCTCATTTACACTACGCCCCCGATTTCGAGTGTCCGTCCATTGATATGAACCAAGAAAAGAACGCCGGAAGCGATCTCCCGGCGTTCCCAAACATCTGCGGCCGAGAAAGAGGCCGGTTATGCAAGAAGCTCTTCGACGACCGCGCCATAGACAACGGTCGGACGCTCAGACCGGCCATCATGCTTGTAGATCGTTTTCAGATGATCGAGGCCCAATTGCTGAAGCACGGTCGCATGAAGGTCATAGGTGTCCACCTTCTTGCCTTGCGACTGCAGGCCGATCTCGTCCGTCTCACCGAAGGTCGTGCCGGCCTTAACGCCGCCGCCGGCGAGCCATTGGGTATAGCCCCAGGGATTATGGTCGCGGCCGTTGCCGCTCTGGCCATAGGATGTGCGGCCGAACTCCGAGGTCCAGACGACGAGCGTCCGATCGAGGAGCCCACGTTGCTTAAGATCCGTGAGGAGGCCGGCGATCGGCTTATCGACGGATTTCGCGTGGGCGCCGTGATTGATTTCGAGATCTTGGTGCGCATCCCAGCTCCGAGCCTCGCCGTTACCGGCCGCCTCGAGCTCGCCCGACACGATCTGAATGAAGCGTACCTTGCGCTCGACCAGACGGCGGGCGCGCAGCAGGATCGTACCGTATTCCTTGGTCGTCGGGTCGTTCAAGCCGTAAAGCGACTTGGTCGCATCGGATTCCTTCGACACATCGACGGCTTCCGGCGCCGCTTCCTCCATACGATAAGCAAGTTCATAGGAGCGCAGACGTGCCTGAAGCTCTGTGTTCTCGGGGTGCTCCGCCCCTTCCTGGGCGTTCAAGCGGCGCAGCAGATCGAGGTCGTCGCGCTGCTCTGTGAGCCCCATGAGTTCGGGATGTGCGAGGTCCAGGATCGGCGATGGTCCAGGACGGAAGGCAACGCCTTGATAGACTGCAGGCAGGAAGCCGGAATTCCAATTCACCGATCCGGCGCGCGGCTCCTTCTTGCCGGCGTAAAGCACGACATAGGCCGGCAGATCGCGATTGGCTGAGCCGAGCGCATAGGTCACCCAGGCGCCAAGCGACGGCCGGCCAGGCCGCAAATCACCGGTGTTCAACTTGAGAATTGAAATGTCGTGCGTCGCGCCGATGGTCGTCGAGGATTTGATGAATGTCAGCTTGTCGGCATGTTGAGCGATATTCGGCAAAAGATCGGAAAACCAAGCACCGCTGTCGCCATATTGCTTCCAGCTTCGATTGGACGCGAAAAGCTTGCCGACACCGCCCTGCGTGCTGGTTTTGATGCCGTTCAGGAAAGAGGCCGGCGGCTCCGTACCTGCGAGTTTGATCAGCTCAGGCTTATAGTCATAAAGGTCCAGCGTGCTCGGCGCGCCGTCCATATGAAGCCAGATGACCGAGTCCACTTTCGGCGGAAAGTGCGGCTGCTTCGGCGACAGCGGATCGACGAATGTATCGGCCAGAGCGGGTGTCGCGAAAATACCGCCTCCGGGCATTTGAGCCGCGAGCGTCAGCCCGCCGACACCGTAAAGTGTATTGAACAGCATTTCACGGCGTGAATGAGACCTCATGATGGCATCCTTTCTTCGAAACGTTAGAAACTAGAAGCGGTAGGCAAAGTCGTTCGAGTTCACGACCGCATGGACGAGATCGACGAGAACAGCGGCGCGGATCGGATCGAGAGATTCCGTGGGCTTGTAGCCAATCGGAACAGCGACCGAGAACTTGCCGTCAGCTGCCTTTTCCCTGATCACTTTCTCATGGCTCACAAAGAACCCGAGCAGGAGAGACTTCTCGGAGTCGTTGGGATTGCGCGAGAACAGGATCTGGTAGAGCCGATCGATCTCCGCCGATGGATCATTGCCTGCCTCGCGGACCACGCGGCCGGCCAGTGCCTGCGACCATTCATAGACGACGTTATCGTTCAAGAGCGTCAGTGCCTGCATTGGCGTCGTGGTCACATCGCGCTTGCTATGAACCTGTTGGGCATTTGCCATGTCGAAAGGCTCGAGCATGGGATAAGGCACACTGCGCCGCGTGAAGATATACAGGCTGCGGCGATTGAAATCGTGCGGGTCCTTGGAAACCTCCCATGCGTTGCCGGCACCCAAGTTCGAAGGCACGGGCGGGAAAACGCTCGGACCACCAATCTTCTCCTCAAGCTTGCCTGAAGCAACAAGCAGCGAGTCCCGGATCTCCTCCGCATCCAAGCGCTTAGCCGGGAAGACCGCCAAAAGCTTGTTGTCGGAATCCACGGAATGCACATCTTCGCGATAGGCCGACGATTCCCTGTAAACCGAGGACAGAAGGATCTGCCGATGCAACTTCTTGATGTCCCAACCGCTGTCTATGAAGCTCGTTGCGAGATAATCCAACAGCTCGGGATCGGTCGGCTTCTCGCCGCCTTTACCGAAATCGCTGACCGTCGCAACGATGCCCTTGTCGAAATATTCGTTCCAGACACGGTTGACGTAAACGCGGGCGGTCAGCGGATTGTTCGGGCTCGCTATCCAATTTGCGAGAGCGGTACGCCGGCCAGACGACATAGCCGACGGCGTGATGACGGGCTTTTCGTCGGTCAAGGCGGCAGGGAATGCCGGCTGGACTTCCTCAAGCGGCCGCTCATGATTGCCGCCGAAAAAGACGAAAGTCGGCGGAGACTCCGGGCCAAGCTCCATCATGGAAGTAAAGGTATCGGAGCCCTTGGCCGGCTTCATTTTATCGAATTTTTTCAGCTCCTCGGTGAGCTTCTTATATTCAGCCCATTTCGCCTCATTTTCCGGCTTATAGGCGGGATTATCCTTATTCTCGGCAATGTCGCGCAAATATTGGGAGAGATCATTGTCGGTGGTCACATTTTCCAGCCGATGATTGACCCACTGATCGAGCGGCGTCCAATCCTCTTTCGGCTTAAAGATGGATGCCCGGCTGTCCGTCAGATAGCGCTCTTCATGATATTTAACGGCAGCGTCCCTGATCGGCTCCAACAAGGCCTTACGCTGCGCCCTGATATCCTTGGTCGCTTCCTGATATTTCGCCTGCTCTTTGTCGTACTCGCGCTCGACATCGCCTTTCGCGGCGGGATATTTCATGCCTTCGCTGGTATTCGCAAAAAAGGCCTGCAGCGAAAAATAATCCTGCTGGGAGAATTTATCGAACTTGTGATTGTGGCACCGCGCACAGCCAACAGTGGTGCCAAGGATCGCCTGGCCAACAGTATCGGTCATGTCCGTGGTGATTTGATATTTCCGGTCAACGAGGTCGCGCGAATTATAATTGTCGGGATAACCCGCCAAAAACCCGGTCGCGACCATGATGTTTTGATTACCCGGCGCGATCTCGTCGCCGGCCAATTGCTCCTTGATAAATTGTGCGTAGGGCTTGTCTTCGTTGAAGGATTTGATCACGTAATCGCGATAGCGCCACATATTGGGACGCGTTACATCGTTTTGAAATCCAGTGCTATCCGCGTAGCGCGCGAGGTCGAGCCATTGACGCGCCTGACGCTCGCCATAACGTGGCGAAGCCAGAAGACGATCGACGAGCTTCTCATAAGCGTCCGGCGATGTATCGTTGACGAAAGCCGCAACTTCTTCCGGCGAAGGAATAAGCCCCCACACATCGAGCGTGGCGCGGCGAATGAAAGCACTGCGATCGGCCTCGGGAGACGGCTTCAGTCCTTTGGCTTCAATCTTCGCCAAAATGAAAGCGTCGATCGGCGTGCGTACCCAATCTTTCTGACTAACGACCGGTTCAACCGGCTTCTGCAATGGCTGCCAAGCATAAGGAAGTCGCGATGTCCGGCTCGAAGCCTTGACCTCTCCGTCTGACGGTTTGTCATCTGCCATTGCAGCGACCGTAGACAGACCCAATAATGCGCAGAGAAATGCCCGTTTCATTGACCTGTTCATCGTCGACCCCAACTCCGCTTTAGACGCACGGCAGGCACGGCGGAAAAGACATCCGCACGCTGGGTCACATTTGAGCTATATCCCGATCAGTTTAGAGTGATCTTAGCGCTGATCCGGACGATAATCATAAGGTGATGGCGAGCCGCGCCATGGCCTATATTCCTACTATTATTATCGATAATGTCAATTGACAGAAAAGAAGAGCTAACTTAAAAGTGAACTCAGTTGTGCACGGCTGAATGCGTTCCTCCGCATCACCCATCGCAACCTAAACATCCAATTTAATACGGCTTGCCGAAGCGGGCTTCGCACGCGTTCGCGTGTCCCCTCTGCATGACTCGTTGACGACAAATGAAACCGAAGGAGATCGTGCGTGACACGCAGGACGGCCAATGATTTTCATCCGGAGATTCTGAAGCTCTTCGATCTTCACGTTCATGGTTTCATCAGCCGCCGGCGATTTATCGACAGCGCCGCGAAATTCGTGGCCGGTGCCACGGCCGCTGCCGGCGTGCTCGAAGCCCTGAGCCCGCGCTTCGCTGAGGCCGAACAAATCGCCAAAGACGATGCGCGTATCAAAACGCGTTATCTGGATTATCCGTCGCCGGATGGTTACGGCACCGTGCGCGGCTATCTCGCAGAGCCCGCGCAAACGGGAAAAAAGCTTCCGGTGGTTTTGGTCGTGCATGAGAATCGCGGCTTGAACCCGCATATAGAGGATATCGCGCGGCGGCTCGCCGTCGATCAATTCATCGCTTTTGCGCCTGACGCGTTGACGCCGCTTGGCGGCTATCCCGGCGATGAAGACAAGGCCCGCGAGCTTTTTCCAAAGCTCGATCAGGCGAAGACGCATAATGATTTTCTCGCGGCTGCGAAATTCGCGAAAGAGCTGCCGGACAGTAACGGAAAAGTGGGCGTCGTCGGCTTCTGCTATGGCGGCGGCATCGCCAATTTCCTGGCAACGCGCGTTCCGGATCTCGCCGGCGCCGTGCCCTTCTACGGGGCTCAGCCGACAGCGGATGAAACCGCGAAAATCAAAGCCCCTCTGCTCATCCACTATGCCGGCGCCGACGACCGCATCAATGCAGGCTGGCCCGCCTATGAGGCAGCGTTAAAGGCGAACAATGTCAAATATGAAGCCTACATCTATCCGGGTGTTCAGCACGGCTTCAACAATGACACGACGCCTCGCTACGACGAAGCCGCCGCGAAGCTCGCCTGGCAGCGCACCGTCGATTTCTTCAAGGCCAATCTCGTAAGCTGACTTAATCGTCGTGCGCGGCGAAACCGCGCGTTCTGTAAAAAATGAGGGTGATGATGAGTAAAATTCTGGCATGTGCAACTTTGGCTTTCCTACTCGCGTCGCCGTTGGCGAATGCGGCGGAGCCCGGCAAGGCTGGGGCTCCCGCGGCGGCCGACCCGCATTACACATATGCGCCCGACCCGCGCTATACCTACAAAACGCCGCGGCTGAACCGCGCCCAGTTGGACGCGCTTTTCGCCAAGCCCGAAAGCCTGCTTGTGCTTGACATCCGCCGTCCCGACGAGTTGACGGAGACCGGCGGCTTCCCAGCCTATCTCAGCATTCAAGTGAGCGACCTTGAAAAGAGCCTTGCCTATTTGCCGAAGGACCGGACGATCGTGGTGGTTTCGAACCGGGCCCATCGCGCTGGCGCTGCCGGAGACCTGCTGACCAGTCATGACTTCAAGGTCGCGGGTGCGATCGGCGTGCTTGATTACGCGGAACAGGGCGGAACGATCACCAAGGTCCAGAAGCCGGCGCCGCAAGCAGCTGCGGCCACGCCTGCCCCCGCGGCTGAGAAGCGTTGAAGGGCCGAGCGATGAAGCGCCTTGTCTCTGCAATTCTTATTGCGGGCCTTTGCACGACACCCGCTTTTGCGGGCTTGAAGCCGGGCGACCTTGCGCCCGACTTCACCGCGCAAGCGGCCGTCGGCGGCAAGGACTTCACCTTTTCCCTGGGAGAGGCTCTGAAACGCGGACCCGTCGTCCTTTACTTCTATCCGAAATCATTCACGCGCGGCTGCACCATCGAGGCGCATGACTTCGCTGAAGCGGCGGAGAATTTCGCAGCCGCTGGAGCAACGCTGATCGGCATGTCGAAAGATACGATCGATACACAGCGTAAGTTCTCGACCGAGGAATGCCGCGACAAATTTCCGGTCGCAGCCGATCCGGATCTCTCCGTCATTCGTGCCTATGACGCGGTGAGAATCGCGCCAACTGCCTCGGGGGACATTGTCTCCGACCGGATCTCCTATGTGATCGCGCCTGATGGCAAGGTGATCTATTCCTACACGGATTCCGCGCCGGACAAGCATATCGAAAACACGCTTGCGATCGTGCGTGAATGGCACGACCAGCATCCAAAGCAATCCACCAATAGCCAATGAGGGCGTGATGAGCACTTTGCAATTGTTCCGCGTTAAATTGATCTCTGCCGTTAGTCTTACATGTGCGCTCGCCATTCCCGCGAACGCGCAGCTTCTTAGTCAAAAGAGCCTGTCGGCCACGCTCGCTTTGACGATCGCTCAGACCGCTTATGATGCCTGCACGAAGCAGGGCTATCATGTATCCGTGCATGTTGTTGGCCGCGACGGCGAGACCCTCATCGCCATACGCGGCGATGGCGCGTCGCCCCATACGTTTGAAAATAGCGAGCGCAAAGCCTATACGGCGCGCACATTCAAGAAACCGTCCGGCGAATTCGCCCAGCAGTTGAAGGACAATCCGACGCTGAGTTCGGTTCATCTCGCCAATGTCATCGCCGCGCAAGGCGCTTTGCCGATCAAGGTCGGCGACGATGTGATCGGTGCCGTTGGTGTTTCTGGCGCACCGGGTGGCGACAAGGACGAAGCTTGCTCAAAGGCCGGCATCGATAAAGTGGCAGCCGAACTCAGCTGACCATTCGTAGTTCGCGCGCTTGCTACACGCAAAGCAGCGGATGCAGGCGGCGCAACGCTCACCAAACTCATTGCCGAATTCAAGCAAAGGGCGACTTGGTCGCTCTTACATGGGTTGCGTTCGACGGTGAGAAGATCACATCGCGGCAAGCCAAATCACGGCGTCATAACAAGGAAGGTCGGTTCGTCATTTCCCCTGCACCGCTGAAGTGAAAAGCTGTTTGCCGAGCTCCGCGCGGGGCAAACGGCGTCGAGCGAGCATGGCAGCGCGCCCGGGCACAGTTTGAAATCGGTTCAAACGATTTGGACAGGTACCTTTGCCGTGACGAGCGGCTTGTTCAACGATTCGTAAACTCGCAAGCGCGAACGACTCAGAAACGAAAACTGCAACGGATTTGCGAAGGGCCTAAAAGCTGGTTCTTTTAGGTATATTAAAGACACCTAAGTCTTTGATTTTATTGGTGAGCGCGTCGGGATTCGAACCCGAGACCCTCTGATTAAAAGTCAGATGCTCTACCAGCTGAGCTACGCGCTCTTGGAGGGATGCGCCTGAGTAGCCGCAACGGGTGCAGGGGTCAATAGAACGCCGCTTCTGCGTCAAAACGCGACGCCGCAATCTAATAGAAGTGCGCGACGATCAAGATCACCGCGAAAACAAGCGTCGTCAGCACTGTCGTCCAGAACGCCTTGATCCAGAGTTTCGGTGCGACCGGCGCGCCGGGGTCCGTGCCCGGAACCAAATCGCCCGCTTCATGCTGCGAGCGCACGCCGAAGGGTAGAACCGCGAAAAGGACGGTGAACCAGGTCGTGAAGAAGATCGCGATCGCCATAGGTGTGGAGAAAGGCAATTCGGGCCTCCGTCAGGTTTTCGGGGTCACGCCACCCCATAGAGCAGGACGAGCAAAAGTGAAGCGGCTTTGCGAACGCAATCAAGTTTACGCAGATTGCGCAAGCTTATCAGCGCTATCGCGCTCTGAGTCCTTAGAATCCACCATGTTCGTGATCTAAGCCAAGCTTGAGTGGGAGCTTAACGGTCAAAAGCTTTACCCCCGGCGGCCGCGCGGCGCAAAACAGCTTATTCCAACGGGCCCGACGGCCCGATCTGTGACCTTGAGGTCACGGCAGGCCGCAAAGTGATTCTCTTGAGCCCTTCGTGAGCTGTACCGCGTTGCCAAGCAAGGCCGCTCGCTGGAGAATAAATACAGCGGCGGGGCAATCCGCCGATTCTCATTTTTCTATATAAAGAGAGCTGAAGATGCGTCGTCACTTTTTGACATTCGCGGTCGCCATTTTGGCGTTCAGTGCCATTAGCGGATCCGCGTTCGCCCGAACGCATGCTGCCGCCGCTCCGGCCAGCGCCGCGCCGGTCGATACCTGCAACCTCCTGTGCCGGCTTTTCGGCGGCCCGGCGGCCAGCTCGGGCCAACCCGGCGGTGTGGCCCCGCCGCGCGAGATGGTCGCCTATAGCGGACCCTACGCACCCGGCACGATCATCATTTCGACACAAGAGCGCCGGCTTTATTATATTCTTCCCGGCAATCAGGCGGTTCGCTATGGCGTTGGCGTCGGCCGTCAGGGCTTCGAATGGTCCGGCGTCCGGACCGTCACGGCGAAGCGCGAATGGCCGGATTGGACGCCGCCGTCGCAAATGCTGCGCCGCCGCCCCGACCTGCCCCGCCATATGGCTGGCGGCCCGGAAAATCCGCTCGGCTCGCGCGCCATGTATCTCGGCGGCACGCTCTATCGCATCCATGGCTCGAACGAGCCGGGCACGATCGGCACCGCGGTCTCGTCCGGCTGCATTCGCATGACCAATGAAGACGTCCAGGATCTCTATAACCGGGTCCGGGTCGGCACGCGCGTCATCGTGCAGCGCTAGCCTCCGCTCAGGCTCCCGCGTAGCCACTACGCGGGAGCTAAGATCGTACGGACGGCCATCGCCGAGAGCGCGCTTGCATTCGACACGAACGCGTGAGGTCTCGCTCGCAAGCGCAACCTTCCAGACAAAGACTCGTTTCATGCGAAAGGGCCGGATCGACCGGCCCTTTTGCGTGTCTGCTCATGGCGCCGTTTCAAATCACCTTGAGGCGCTATGTGGCTTGATTCAACAACGAGAGTGAAGCCAACCGTGGTTCGGCGCTTCATCCAAAAAGATGATCGACTTTTCGTTTCCGCTGCATCAACGTTGGCCAGGCTTATCCCGGCTCAAGCCTTTGGCTGCGAGTTCGTCCAGATAGAAGGCCCATTTCTGGTCATGCTGCGTCCCGAGCTCATAGAGATAATCCCAAGTGAAAATCCCTGTCGAATGCAGGTCGTCGAAGGTCAGGCGCACGGCATAGGTGCCGACCGGTTCGACACCGATGACCGTGATATTTTCCTTGCCGCCGACGGTGACGCGCTCGACCTCGGAATGCCCCTGCACTTCCGCGCTGGGACTCATGACGCGCAAATATTCGGCCGTCAGATCGAAAGCCGATCCGCTCTCGAAATTCACGTGCAAAAGCCGGCCGCTGTCCTTGAGACGCAATTCGCTCGGCCATTGACCCGTAGAGACACTCATCCAACCTTCTCCCCTAAACCTTACGGAAACCCGTTTTCCCTCTTATATGTAGCGGCATGAACCCCTTCTTCGCCACTGTTTTGCGCAACGCACCCGGTCACAAGCCGGATCAAGCGCCCTTGGTCGATCCGTTCGGACGGGCGATCAGCTACGTTCGCGTCTCGGTAACGGACCGCTGCGATTTCCGCTGCGTCTATTGCATGAGCGAAGACATGAATTTCCTGCCCAAGGCCGATCTTTTGACCCTGGAGGAGCTCGACCGGCTCTGCTCGGCCTTTGTCGCCCGCGGCACCAAGAAGCTGCGCATCACCGGCGGCGAGCCGCTCGTCCGCCGCAATATCATGAGCCTGTTTCGTTCGCTCGCACGACATCTCGACAGCGGCGCCCTTTCCGAATTGACCGTGACGACAAATGGCTCGCAATTGGCGCGCCACGCCAAGGATCTCGCCGCCTGCGGCGTGCGCCGGATCAACGTATCGCTGGATACCCTCAATGCGGATACGTTTCGCGCGGTGACGCGCTGGGGCGATCTCAACCAGGTGCTCGCCGGTATCGATGCGGCGCAAGCTGCGGGCCTCGCGGTCAAGATCAATATGGTGGCGCTCAAGGGCACCAACGACACCGAGATCCTGCCGATGCTGCGCTGGGCGCATTCCCGTGGCATGGATCTCACTTTGATCGAGGTGATGCCGCTCGGCGACGTTCACGCCGAACGCGTCAACCAATATCTGCCGCTGACCGAAGTCGAAGCCGCGCTGGGGCAAGAGCTCACCTTGCGCCCGCTTGCCTATTCGACCGGCGGCCCTGCCCGCTATATGGAAGTCACTGAGACCGGCGGCCGTCTTGGCTTGATCACGCCGCTCACGCATAATTTCTGCGAAAGCTGCAATCGCGTGCGGGTCACCTGCACCGGCACGCTTTACATGTGCCTCGGCCAGGAAGATGCCGCCGATCTGCGCGCGCCCTTGCGCGCTTCATCTACGGACGAGCTTCTGCAACAAGCGATCATCGAGGCCATCGCACGCAAGCCTAAGGGTCATGATTTCATCATCGATCGCGAGCATCAGACGCCGGCCGTGTCGCGCCACATGAGCGTGACGGGCGGATAAAGCCTTTGGCGCCGTCATGCGCGGACAGGATTTGACCGGGACCACCTCCGCTAATGGTAGAAATTTGCGGGCTGCGTCCTCTCCGTACTGGGCGAACTGCGAACGCCAATACAACTGAAATTACGCCGTAATTTCCAATCCTCCGAGATAAAAAAAGCGCCCGGGAGGGCGCTTTTTTCACCACACGGCTTGTGCGGTTTTTTAGAACTCGTCGGCCATGCCCATGCCGGGATCGCTGACGGTATGACGGCCGGTTTCCACGCGTCCGGCCAGGCGGCGAGCGAAGCCTGCATCGGTATCGGCATTGACGAGGAAGTCATACCAGGAACCAGTGCTGGCCAAATCCCAGTACAACTCCATTTGCCGACGGGCAGGCACCGCGATTTTCCACGAGGTGCTATGCTCGGAGCCGAAAATGGATCCGGGGACGAATCCGGGAACGTGACCGAAACCTGGGAAGAAGCCGACCAGCAAGGGCGCGAAGGCAGAAATTGTACTCGTGACACCGGTCAGAGGGCCATAGATTTTGTTGGACCTCACGGTGAAACGCACAGTGCCGCCGCCGTCGTTACGCAGTTGCAGATGCAAGCCGCCGCCGAGGACATTACAACCGACGCTAATCTCCGGCTTGGGTGAGAGGCCCGTCGTCAACGGCTTTGTCCCACCTGTGAAGGTCCGGTTGAAGCCGTTCGGCCCGAGCACCCACAAGTCGTAAAGGCCATCCGCCGAGACGCTCCACTGGTCGTTCAGCGACTTGCCAGCTTCGACACCGTAGCGCCGCGGCAGGCTCGTGAGGCTCAGCTTGTCATAGACGTGAAACACCGCGCCGACCGAACCGGTGTTGGCGAATTGCAGCGTGACGGCGCCTTTGACGGCATCGACATATGCGCTCGTGTCCAGCCTGTAAGGCAAGGCACGCGAGGGACGGAAGCCAATCGCCTGCAGTGGCATCGGGCCATTGGGCGACACGGGAATCGCCGGTAACGCCGACTGCGCGGCAACCAACGCTTTCGCAGCACTCTGGGTCGTGCTGCCTGCGAGCACCGGTAACGGCTCGTTGTTGGGGGCAGCGAAGTTGAAGGCGCTGGTGAGGTCACCACAGATTGCTCGGCGATACGCGGTGATCTGTCGCTCGATTACGCCAAAGCGCCTCTCGAGGAACATCAGCGTTGACGTGTGATCGAACACCTGGGAATTGACCCAGCCGCCGCGGCTCCAGGGCGAGATCACCCACATCGGCACGCGCGGGCCGGGGCCATAGGGCCTACCGTCCTTGGCGGGCTGCGCAGAGGTGGCGGGTGTGTAGTTATGATATTCGAAGGCCATCTGCGCGTCGGTCAGCGTGTACTTGCCAGCCAGCGTGCCATCGGGATTACGCGCCGGCGCCGACGGCGGTGGCAGGTGATCAAAGAAGCCGTCGTTCTCATCGAAGTTCACGAGCAGCACCGTTTTGCTGAACACTTCTGGATTCGCGGTCAGTGCATCGAGCACGGCCTGCACGTACCAGCCGCCGCTCGCCGGGTTCGACACTCCCGGATGCTCGCTGTACGTCGACGGTGGGATGATCCACGACACTTCGGGCAGGTTGCCGCTCTGGATGTCAGCGATGAAGGTGGACAGTAAGCCATCCGGCATTGTGTTCGCAAAGCCGGGGGCGAGCGGATTAAACTGGGCATCGGACGGTTGGTAGACTGGCAGTTGCGGCACGCTTGGATTGTTGTACTGGGAGAGGCTCTCACTTCCCAAATACCACGGCCGGCGCGCGTCCGGCATGCTCGCGATCGCCTCCCGCCAGTGCTGGAAGCTCATCATCTCATTGCAGCCGTAGTTGTCGTACAGGCTCTGGTACACTTTCCACTTCACGCCGGCCGCTGCCAGACGGTCCGCATAGGTGGTCCACGGCCATCCCGCGGTGCCTTGAGACGGAACGCCGACGTCGTTACCGTCGTTGTATTGATTATTCAGCACGGCCACATTCACTTGCGCGCCGTTGACCGGGCTGATGCCGCTTGAGCCATTCGTGCCGGTCCAGTAGTATAAACGGTTCGCAATGGTACCAGTATGCATCGAGCAATGATAGTGATCACACAGCGTGAACGCCTCAGCCAGCGCGCGCTGGAACGGCACTTCCGCGTTCTCGTAATAGCCCATCGACAGTTTCGTTTTTGCAACTGGCCACTGGTTCATGCGGCCGAGTGACCACGCAGCCTGGGCGTCCGACCACGTATGCGGCGTGCCCCCGGCATTGATCGCGTTGCCCTTGTTCTCGTCGAGGTGATACGGCGTATAGACTTGGTTGTCCGAATAGGTCTGGTAGAAGATATTATCGACGTTCTGCGCTGGAATCGCAAAGCGATCACCGTAACCACGTACACCCTTGTATGTGGCGAAATATGAGTCGAACGAGCGGTTTTCCATCATGAGCAGCACGACGTGCTTGACGTCCTTGATGGTGCCGGCCTCGTGGAATGCCGGGATAGCCAATGCGCGGCGAATGCTTTCCGGGAAGCCCGCCAGCGCGGCTGCTGAGAGGCCGGAGGTCGCGGCTCCGGTTAGAAAATGGCGGCGTGTAGTCATAACAAACATTGACCTTTCTTGAGACAAAGCGGTGCCTGCAGCGCGTTGCGAGCGCCGGTGCGAAAATGCGGGAGTTGAAGTGGGGCCTGGCGCTTTATCGATGCCAGGCTGCTGCGGCTTTCTAGCTAGCCGCTGGCAGGCACGGGCTCGGTGCGACAGCATAAGCCGGCCGTTCGGCCGCTCGAAAAAGGCAGAGACATACGCCGCACCATGGATACGGCGGTCGTCATCGACTTAATCACTGGATTCGCCCCCATTGAATTCACCAAACAGGCGATGGTTCGGCGAACGGCGCGTGTATAGGAGGCGTCGATGACAGTCTTAAGTCGCAAGAATGATAGGAGAGTGACTGATACTTATGCAACTTACAGAATATAGTAATGTAATACCTAATTGCTGAAATTACAGCATGATCCCAATCAGCAACAGGAGACAGACTCGAACTGTTATATCCGCAGCTACCAAATTCTTTGCGTAAAATGCGGTCATGTCGGTGATCATAAATTCATATCTTCGCGCAGACAGTAGACGGCCAGTATTGCAAAAGAATGCCGCTGCCCTCCGAGAGATACGCGATGGCGATGATTATGCGACCGCGCATAACGATGACGGTGGAAGCTTACTCGATCACGATCTTCGGCGCTTGACGCGCGCGGCCTTTTTCCAGCGTCGCCTTCACCTGCTCGGCGATCTGCTTGTAGATCAGCGAATGCGGGCTGTCGGGCTCCAGAACCGTGATCGGCTTGCCGGAATCGGCGTGTTCTCTGATGCCGATCGCGAGCGGTATCTCGCCCAGGAAGGGCACGCCGAATGTCTCGGCTTCATGCCTCGCGCCGCCATGCGCGAAAATCTCCGAGCGTCCGCCGCAATGCGGGCAGAGAAAATAGCTCATATTCTCGACGAGGCCGATGATCGGCACATCGACCTTGTTGAACATGGCAATGCCGCGCCGCGCATCGATCAAGGCGAGATCCTGTGGCGTCGAGACGATCACCGCGCCGGCCAAAGGCACGGTCTGCGCCAGGGTCAGTTGCGCATCGCCCGTGCCCGGCGGCATGTCGACGACGAGGCAATCGAGTTCGCCCCAGGCGACGTCGCGCAGCATCTGCTGCACGGCTGCCATCACCATCGGGCCGCGCCAGATCATCGGATCGGCTTCATCGACCATAAAGCCGATCGACATGGCGCGCAGGCCATAGGCCTCGACCGGTTTCATCATACGGCCGTCGGACTCGGGCCGCGCACTGGTGCCAAGCAGACGCGGCAGCGACGGACCGTAAATATCGAGATCGAGAACGCCGATCTTCCAGCCGAGCGCGGCAAGGCTCAAGGCGAGATTGATCGCGGTTGTCGATTTTCCGACGCCGCCCTTGCCGGAGGCCACGGCCAGAATATGGGTGACGCCGGGAATGCCGAGGCTGCGTGCCGAGGGCGCCGGTTTCGGCGGCGGCGGCGGAGCCGGCGCCTTGTCGGCGGTGAGGCTGACAAGCGCGCCCGCGACGCCATTCAACGCCTTTACCGCGCCTTCGGCGGCGACGCGCATGCCTTCCATCGCGCCGGCCTGCTGCGGGTCGATCCCGATCGAAAGATAGACTTTGCTATCCTTGATCGACAGGCCGGCGATGGCGCCCGACTGGGGCAAAGGGGTTTTTCCGTCCGGGCCTGGCACGGATTGAAGCGCATTGAGCACGTCTTGATCGCTAAGCATTTTATCTCGTCCATTCTGGAGACGCGCCTTATAGGCGCTCTCTGATGCCCGTTCAATCCTGAGCCGGATTTGCCATGAAATTCAGCAAGTTGGCTTTAACTCAACCATGTGCGGTAAGGCGGGCGCCTCAGCCTCGCATCGGCCGGACGGCGCCGTCAGGACAGCGTTTCACATCAAATGGGCTCCGCAGGCTGAATCTGTTCATTTTTCAATCAAAACTCGTGCCGTTTACACGAAATCGCGAGCAGGCCCGTAAGCCTTTCGAAAAATGCGCCTTCTTGACAGGACGGTGCAAAGATAAGGTCTTGTCTCGACAACCCGTCCTAAGGCAATCTGCCCGCCGCGGCGGCTTCACGACAAACCAATAATCGCCCGCGAAAGAAGATCATCCTGACACCTTTGAGCATCCCCTCCGCCGCGCGATATCTGTTGATCCTTGCGCTGGCTGTTTTCGCTACGCTTGGCCCTGCCCGGCCGCTCTGCGCCAATTCTCCAGCCGGCGCCACCGAGCCAAAATGGAAAGAGGTGCGCATAGCCAGCGAAGGCGCGCGCCCTCCTTACAATTATCTCGACAATAATGAGCTCGCCGGCTTCGAGATCGATCTTGGCAAGGCGCTGTGTCAGCGCATGAATGTGACCTGTCATTTCATCATGCAGGACTGGGACGCCATGGTGCCGGGCCTCCTCGATCATCAATATGATGCCATCATGGCCGCTATGGAAATCTCGGATGAGGCGCGCGAGAAGATCACCTTCAGCGAGCCTTACGCGCGCATGCCGTCCGCCTTCGTGACCGCGCGCAAAAGCCAATTGAAGGATTTCAGCCCGGCCGGACTTGCCGGAAAGGCGATCGGCGTCGTGGCGGGCGGCGCGCATCAGGCCTATGTCGAGGACGTTTACGGCAAATCCGACATTCACACCTTCCCGACGCTCGAAGACGCCATTCTCGATCTCGCCGAAGGCCGCGTCGACGTCGTCATGGGCGACAAGGACGAGGTCACCGATTTCCTCGACAAGAACAAGGAAGGCCAATGCTGCCGGACGGTCGCCGATGTGCCGCGCGATCCGGCCTATTTCGGCGAGGGCATAGGTGTCGGTCTGCGCAAGGAGGACAAGGAGCTGAAGTCCATGTTCAACAAAGCGCTCGCCGACATCAAGGCGGATGGGACTTTCACGCAAATCCGCGCCAAATATTTTAAATTCGAAATCGACTGACGGACACAAAGTCGCGAGGCGAGTCATCGGCTGGCACGCTGTCTGATAGATAGCTGCGAGATTTCGGTAAACCGTCTGCTCAGAAGGAAGATCACTTATGGCAAAAGTCGCGTTTCTCGGCCTCGGCGTCATGGGCTATCCGATGGCAGGTCATCTCAAGAAAAAGGGGCATGAGGTGACGGTCTATAATCGCACCGCGGCCAAAGCCGAAAAATGGGTCGCGGAGTTCGGCGGATCATTTGCGCCGACTCCGAAAGCCGCCGCGGCAGGCCAGGAAATTGTCTTCGCCTGCGTCGGCAACGACGATGATCTGCGCTCGATCACGACGGGCCCTGAGGGCGCTTTCGAGGGCATGAGCGAAGGCGCCCTTTTCGTCGATCACACGACGGCTTCCGCCGAAATCGCGCGGGACCTCCATGCCAAAGCGAAGGCGCGCGGTCTTGGCTTCATCGATGCGCCGGTCTCGGGCGGCGAGGCCGGTGCGCAGAACGGCGCGCTGACCGTAATGTGCGGCGGCGACGAGGCCTATTATACTCGGGCCGAGCCCGCCATCATGTCCTTTGCCAAGGCGAGCCGCCTCATGGGACCTTCGGGCTCCGGTCAATTGACCAAAATGGTCAATCAGATTTGCATCGCAGGCCTCGTCGAGGCGCTCGCGGAGGGCCTGCATTTCGCGGCAAAGGCGGGTCTCGACGCCAATGCCGTGATCGACGTCATCTCGAAGGGCGCCGCTCAATCCTGGCAAATGGAAAACCGGCATAAAACCATGATCGAAGGGAAATTCGACTTCGGTTTCGCCGTCAATTGGATGCGCAAGGATCTCGGAATCTGTCTCAGCGAAGCGCGCCGCAACGGCGCCAATCTGCCGGTTTCCGCGCTGGTCGACCAGTTCTATGCCGAGGTGCAAAATATGGGTGGCGGCCGCTGGGATACTTCGAGCCTGATCGCGCGCTTAAATAAGCAATAGCCAAGCTTGTTCCGCAAAAGCTCTACGCTTCTTATAGTTAATCAAACCTTGTGCATTTACCAAGTTTACTTGGCTGTAATGTTTGCATTTAACACATACAATTTATGATTATTTTTCAGGAGGTGCTTGCACAACTGTAACTCTGTAGTGCTATCATAGATTGCGTACGGAGAAACACGATGAACGATACGATCCGCAAGCTTATCGACGAGCATGGCCGCTTATCCGTCCCGGCTTCTTCGCTCAAAGATGACCAAGATCTTTATGAGACCGGCCTTACGTCTTTCGCCGCGGTTCAATTGATGCTCGGGCTCGAAGATGCTTTCGATATTGAATTTCCCGAGCGCATGTTGAATCGCCGTAGCTTCGCCAGCATCGCAACGATCGCATCATGCATCTCAGAACTCACGACCGTAGAACCGGCGAAGAAGATCGCATCGTGACAACCCTTGCCGACCGGGGCGCGACAGTCGCAGCGGTCGCCTCGCAATATTGCGACAAGGTCGATCGCGACGGGCGTTTCCCGCATGAAACCCTGCAGGCCCTCAAGGACGCCCGTCTTCTCGGCGCGATGATCCCCCGCGAATATGGCGGAGAGGATGCAAGCCTCGACGATATCGCCGATATTTGCGCCGTCCTTGGTCATGAATGCGCTTCGAGCGCGATGATGTTTGCCATGCATCAGATCAAGCTTTCGAGCCTGATCTCGCATGGCCACAAGGCCGAATGGCATCAGTCCTTCATGCGCCGCATCTGCGACGAGCAGCTTCTTCTGGCATCGGCCACGACCGAAGGCGGCATCGGCGGCGATCTGCGCAATTCGATCTGCGCCGTGGAAATCGAAGGCGACATGTTCCGCCTCGAAAAGAATGCGACCGTCATTTCCTATGGCACTTATGCCGATGCCATTCTGGCGACGGCGCGCCGCTCGCCGGACGCACCCTCCTCCGACCAGGTTCTGGTCGCCGTGCTCAAGGATCAATATACGCTCGAGCGCACGACGACCTGGGACACGCTCGGCATGCGCGGCACCTGCTCCGAAGGCTTCAAACTCGTCGCCAGAGCGCCCGCCGCGCAAATTCTGCCGAAACCCTTCGCCGATATCGCCGCGCAATCCATGCTCGCGACCTCGCATCTCCTTTGGTCGAGCCTTTGGTACGGGATTGCCAATAGCGCCGTTCAGCGGGCGCAGAATTTCGTTCGCGCCGAAGCCAAGCGCCGGCCGGCCATCATGCCGCCCGGCGCGTTGCGCGTGGCCGAGGCCTCGAGCATGCTGCAATTGATGAAATCGAATACGGTCGACGGGCTGCGCCGCTTCAACCGGGCCAAAGCCAATGGCGATGAGCTCACCTCGATGGGTTTCGCCATCGCCATGAACAATGTGAAGCTCGGCGCTTCGCGTCTCGCCATCGAGATCATCAATCATGCGATGCTCGTCTGCGGCATCATGGGCTATAAGAACGATACACCCTTCAGCCTAGGCCGGCATTTTCGCGACGCGATGTCGGCGCAGCTCATGATCAGCAACGACCGCATCTTCGGCAATACGTCCAACCTGCTTCTCGCCCATCGTCTCGACTCTCATCTATTGAGCTGATCCATGTGCATCGATTGCCAATCCTTTCTTCATGGACTCTTTGCCAAAGGTCTGTTGATCGAAACGGGTGTCGACGGCCTTTACGCCCGCGGCGGGGTCTTCGAAGATGTCGTCGCGCGTTTTGATGCTCTGATCACCAGCTTTGGAGGCAGCGACGGCGCGGAAGTCATCCGCTTTCCCCCCGGCATGAACAAAGCTCTTTTAGAAAAAGCCGGCTATATGAAGGGCTTTCCGCAGCTTGCCGGAACGGTCCATAGTTTCGAAGGCAACGACAAGCAGCATGCCGAATTGCTCGACAAGCAGGCGCGCGGCGAGGATTGGACCGCGCTGCAACACGCAACCGACATCGTTCTGACGCCGGCCGCCTGCTACCCGCTCTATCCGATCGTCGCTCGGCGCGGCGCGCTGCCGGAAAACGGCGGAATTTTTGATATTCAGTCCTATTGCTTCCGGCACGAACCGTCGCAAGAATCGACCCGCATGCAAATGTTTCGCATGCGTGAATATGTGCGGGTCGGCAGCCCGGAGGAAGTGACGGAATTCCGCGCCACCTGGTTCGAACGCGCCGGAAAACTCATGACCCTGCTCGGCGTGCCGTTCCATCTCGACGTCGCGAACGATCCTTTCTTCGGCCGCGCCGGTAAGATTCTGGCGTCGAGCCAGCGCGATCAGAAATTGAAATTCGAAATGCTCGTACCGATCGAAGACGAAGCGAATCCGACGGCCTGCCTCAGTTTCAATTATCATCAGGATCACTTCGGCGCTCTTTGGGGTATCAAGCGAGCCGATGGCGAGGTGGCACATACGGCCTGCGTCGGCTTCGGCATGGAGCGCGTCGTGCTCGCCCTCTTCAAACATCATGGTCTCGACACCGCGGCATGGCCTTCTTCCGTACGCGAAGCCTTATGGGGTTGACCGTGCTCGCAGCATCCGAAGCGCAAACGGTTCCAGCCGTCTTTCCGCACCTGACGCCCGAGACCTATCGCCGGAGCGAGTTGCACGACCCGGGGCGCGAATGGCCGGAAACCAATTGCTTCATGGATCTCTGGATCGAGATCATCAATGCGCTCGGGCAAAATCCAGTCGCGGCGCTGGGCTTCACCGTGGCGCAGGATTTCGAAGGCGATCAATTCACCTTCTTCAAGTTTCCGCCCGAGGATCTGGCGCTTCTCTACGGCGCGAAGCTGATGGAACTCGCGATTTACGATTGCGTCGAATCGCATGCGCTCGAACAGATCGAGCGTGGCCGTCTGCCGGCAATCGAGGTCAACGGCTTCTATCTGCCGGACACGAAGGGGCTCTCCTACCGGCTCGAACATACAAAGACCGCGATCGGCATCAACCGGCTCGACCCCGTGGCAAAGCGCATGGATTATTTCCACAATGCCGGATTGTTCACGCTCGAGGGCGAGGATTACGACGCGATCCTCGGCAAGAATCTCGATGCGGCGGCGAAGGCCACGCGGCTTTTTCCCTATAGCGAATTCGTGAAATTCGATCCGCCGCCGAAAGGTCTCGATCTCCACCAGACGGCCGTGAGCCTCTTGCGCAAGCATCTTGCGACGCGGCCTTCGGATAATCCCGTGGCAGCGTTTCAAACCCGCATCCGTGAGAAGGCGCATTATCTCGCACAACGCGAGCCCGCCTATTTTCACAAATATGCCTTCAACACCTGCCGCCAGCTCGGTGCCAATTTCGAGCTTCTCGCCGATCATCTTTTGTGGCTGAGTCAGCAGGGCGAGCCCGGCCTCGAGGCGGCCGTTGCGGCCAGCAAGGCCATCGCGACCGGCGCCAAATCCTTCCAATTCCAGCTCGCACGCGCGGCAGCCAAGAAAAAATTCGAGGGCTTGGCGGCCCAGCTCGATCCCCTCGTCGCGCATCATCAAACCGCTCTCGATGCGTTGAGCGCACGTTATGCTTAATCGTTTCTTCAGACAGGCATTAATTTTTCGGTGAGCCGGATCTGCGACAAGGACGCCTGACGAAACCGCGCCTGAGAATACTCAAGGGCATAAATTGGCCAAGGTCATCTCCATCAGCGGCGAAAGGAAAATGCCGATCGCGTCGGGCTGGCGGATGATCCGCAGCGAGGCTGGCGCATTTCCCGATCCCTCGGCGCTGAGCGATACTGTCCAATGGATTGCGGCCGAGGTTCCGGGCACCGCCGCCGCGAGCCTCGCCAAAGCCGGCCTCTGGCAGTTCGAAACGCATGAGCTGCTTGAGACCTATGATTTCTGGTATCGCACCGCGATCGAAGGCAAAGGCGTGACGCGGCTTTGCTTCGAGGGCCTCGCCACCCTCGCCGAGGTCTATCTCGACGGTGCTTTGATCCTGACCTCGGAGAATATGTTCCTCCCCCATGAGGTCGAAGTCATCCTCTCCGGCACGCATCGGCTCGATCTTTGTTTCCGCGCCCTGGAGCCCGTACTCAACCAAAAGCACAAGCGCGCACGCTGGCGGCCGCGATTGCCGAGCGCGCCCAATCTGCGTTTCATCCGCACAACCTTGCTCGGCCATGCGCCGGGTTGGTCGCCACCTGTCCACGCGATCGGCCCATGGCGCGGCATTTTCCAAATCGAGCCCGGTCGGCTGTGCATCCGCAACGCCGATCTCCGCGCCACGCTCGATGGCACGCGCGGGCGTCTCGACGTCCGCCTCGATGTCGAAGGCGCAGAGGCGCAAGACGCGAAAATCATTTGTGCGGGCAGCAGCGCGGCTCTCACGCGCAATGCCGGCGGACAACTCGCGGCGCATCTCGAACTCGAGAATATTCAACCCTGGTGGCCGCATACGCATGGCGAACCCGCGCTCCATGCGGTGACGGCTGAGATCGGTGCGATGGTGATCGACCTCGGCCGCGTCGGCTTCCGTAAGATAGAGGTCGATCGCGGCGCGGACGGAAAAGGCTTCGGTCTCACGATCAATGGCGTCCCATTGTTCTGCCGCGGCGCCTGCTGGACCAGTGCCGATATTGTGGGCCTCAGCGCCACGCGCGAGACCTATATGCCTGGACTGCTCCTGATGCGCGACGCCGGCATGAACATGCTGCGGGTCGGCGGCACCATGGTCTATGAAGGTGATGAATTTTATCGCCTCTGCGACGAGCTCGGCCTGATGGTCTGGCAGGACTTCATGTTCGCCAATTTCGATTACCCCGTCGACGACGAGGCCTTCATGCGCTCCGCCACCGAAGAAGCCCAGCAGTTTCTCGCGCGCACGCAGGCCTCGCCGTCGATCAGCGTGCTGTGCGGCGGCAGCGAAGTGGCGCAGCAGGCGGCCATGTTCGGCCTGCCCGAAAAGACATGGTCCAACATCCTCTTCGACTCCGTATTGCCGCAAGCCGTCGCGGACCTTCGGCCGGACGTGCCCTATGTGCCGCATACGCCCTATGGCGGCGAGCTTCCCTTCGTCGCGCATGAGGGCATCAGCCATTATTATGGGGTCAGCGCCTATTGCCGTCCGCTTGAGGATGCCCGCCGCGCGGATGTGCGTTTCGCCAGCGAATGCCTGTGCTTTGCCAACGTGCCCGACGCCGCACCCTTCACGCTTGAGCGCGACGCACCGAAAATCGAACATCCGGTCTTTGCGCCACGCATCCCACGCGACACCGGTGCGGCATGGTTCTTCGAAGACGTTCGCAATTTCTATCTCGAAGCGCTTTATGGTGTCGACGCCGCTTCGCTGCGCCAGCAGGACCCGGGGCGCTATCTCGATCTGTCGCGCGCCGTGACCGCCGAAGTGATGGAAGCCACATTCGCCGAATGGCGCCGCACGGGCTCGATCACGCGCGGCGGGCTTGTCTGGTTCTTTCAGGATCTCTGGCCCGGCGCCGGCTGGGGCGTGGTCGATTCATTGGGCGAGCCGAAATCCTCCTATTTCGGATTGAAACGCGCGTTCAAGCCGGTGACGGTGATCTTCACGGACGAAGGCATCAACGGCTTGCGGCTTCATCTCATCAATGAGACCGCCGTTGCAAAGCCCGTACATCTATCGCTGATGGCGCTGCGTGACGGCGAAGTGCCGGTCATGCGGGCCAAGCGCGAGTTGATCCTCGATCCGCGCAGCACCATCATGCTGCCTGCGACCGACCTTTGGGGCGGCTTCTTCGATACGACCTATGCCTATCGCTTCGGCGAGCCCTCGCATGATGTGACTTTCGCCCAGCTTTACGATGCTGGGAGCAATGAGCTGATCGCCGAAGCCTTTCACTTTCCACTCGGGCGCGGCCACGCGTGTCATGAGCTCGGCATTGAGGCAGAACTCATCCAGGACCACACCGATTGGCATTTGACACTCACGGCCAAAAGGCTCGCGCAATCGATCCACATCTCCGATGAGATATTTGCGGCCGAAGACAATTGGTTTCATCTTGCGCCTGGCCACAGCCGTCGCATTAAACTCGTCCCACGCCATCCGACCCATGCCACGCCGAGGGGCAGCATCGCCGCCGTCAACGGCACGAGCATCGCTTACGGAAACGACTCATGACCCCCGTCACTTTCGCAACATCTTTCGGTTGGTATCACGACGCCGGCGGGACATGCGGCATCGTGATATGCGCGGCGCAAGGTCATGAAGATCTGTGCACGCATAAAAGCTTGCGCTTGATGGCCGATGCTTTCGCGGCGCAAGGCTATCCATCCTTGCGGTTCGATTATGCCGGAACCGGCGATTCCCTCGGCGGTGATCGCGACCCCGAACGTCTTGAAACTTGGATCACCAGCATCGAAGATGCCGTCCAATGGCTGCGCACTACGGCTCGGGTCGAGAAGATCGTGCTCGTCGGACTGCGCTTTGGAAGCGCGCTCGCAGCACTCGCGGCAGACCGGCTCGGCACGATCTCCGGGCTCGTGCTGCTCGCGCCAGTCGTCACCGGCCGCGCCTATATGCGCGAACTTTCGACGCTCTCCAATCTCATCCGCAAACCCGAAGGCGCGGATAAGGCGAGCCTTGCGGCCGATCTCGAAATCGCCGGCTTTCTCTTCACGCCGGAAACCGTGAAGGACATAGGCGCGATTGATCTCACAGGGTTTCGCAAGGCCCCTGCTCCCGAAGTGCTTATCGTCGCCATCGAAACGCAGGCCGCTGCCGAGCGTCTCGCAAAAAGCTGGAGTGGGCTCGGCAGCCATGTCGAGAACCAAGTCTTCAGCCACTATGCCGAATTCATGATGGACCCGGCTTTCTCGCGTTATCCGGCTGAAGCCTTGCAGCGCACACTCGCCTGGCTGGCCGCGCATTTCGATCCAGGGCGCCGCGAAGCCTCTTCTCAATCCCTGAGGTACCGGCCGCAGGAAGAAGATCATTTCAGCGAACATCCGGTCTTTTTCGGCGGCGACAAAAATCTCTTCGGAATGATATGCGTTCCAAGGGACCTCGATACTGAGCGGCCCGCCATCGTCTATCTGAACGCGGGCGCCAATCACCACATAGGCTGGGGCCGGTCGACGGTAGAAGTGTGCCGGAAACTCGCCGGTCTCGGGCTTGTCTCGCTGCGCATCGACATAGGCGCCATTGGCGACAGCCCCGACCCGGCCTCGGACGTCGAGCAGATTCTCTATCGCGACGAGTCCACACAGGACGTTTCCGCCGCGATCGATTGGTTGGAGGCGCAAGGCTTTCGCGACGTGACGGTCATCGGCCTTTGCGCGGGGGCTCATCTCAGCTTCCATACGGCCGTCGCCGATCCGCGCGTCTCGCGGATCGTCATGGTCAATCTGCAGAAATTCATCTGGCACAAGGGCGATTCTCTGATCGTCGCCTTTCGCGAAACCTATCGCTCGACTGGCTTCTATCTAAGGCAAATCTTCGTGCCCGACACGTGGCGCAGGCTCTTGCGCGGCGAAGTCAAAGCACGCGGCATTTTCACCATGCTCGTCACAAGGCTGCGCAAAAAGGCAAAGGCTCTTGCCTCGTCAGCGGCGGACCGGTTCGGCACAAAGACGAATGGCGAGATCGCGCGCGTTAAAGGCTGGATGAAGGAACTCGATCGGCGCAAGGTCCGCCAGTGCTATGTTCTCAGCGTCGGTGACGCGGGGCTTGACGAACTTTCGCTCTACCGGCGCATCAGAGGTACACGGGTCAAGGGCGCGCCTTATGTTTCCGTCGCCTTCATCGAGAACGCCGACCATAATTTGAGTCAGCACGCCGCGCGCGATGTCTTCTTGGGAATTTTGCAGGACATTCTATGCGCGGAAAAAGACAAGACGCCGGATAATGCGGCGCGCCCGGCCTCGCGCTCTTTTGCACTTCCGCAACTATTGTAGACAGATGCGCGACCCGAAGGCCGCGCATCTATCGTCATCATTTCGCTTCCGGTCCGGGCGGTCCACCCGGCGTCCCTGGCGGCTTGATCACAGGAGTCGAGTTCGGATGGGGATCCGGCGCCGGTTTCGTAATGCCGGGATCGACATCGGTCGACGGCTTGATCACACCGCCGGATGCATCGAGTTTTTGGCTGAGGCTGCGGCCGCTCTTCACGTCGGAATCGGGTTGGGTTTGCGTCAAGGGCGGTGATTCCTTTTCAGGGATCACCTTGTCGCTGCCCGGCGCACCGGGCGCCGTCTGAGCGAAGGCAGGATCTGCCGTCAAGGCAAGCCAAGCCATCCATAAAGCGGGGTTTTTCACATTCATCGCTGATGTCCTCTTTATCTCGCGTCTGAACGTGAGACTGGGAGGAGCGTTCCATTATTCGCCGGGCTCGGCAGCCTGCGAAGCTTTGCCGTATTCGGCCTCGGCCGCCGTCTCAAGCTGCATCTCGAGGCGCTTTTCCTGCTGCCGCATGAAGTAGATGAAGGCGATTATGCCGATGAGGGCGATGACCAGCGCGGCTATGCCGAGCGCGCCGCTCACGCGATTGATCGATTCGCCGAAGACATAGCCACCGAGGCCCATCAAAGTCGCCCAGGTCACGGCACCGGCGGCATTGAAAAACAAAAATGGCTTCCAGCCATATTTGTTCACGCCCGCGAGCACGGCCGCGAACACGCGGAGCACCGCGACAAAGCGGCCGAAGAAGACGATTTTGGCGCCGTGGCGCTCGAACAAATAGCGCCCGACTCTCAAGCGGCTCTCGGTCAGATTGACGTAGCGGCCATAGCGCTCCAGCAATTGGACGCCATAGATGCGGCCGATCCAGAAACCGCAATTGTCGCCGATAGTCGCCGCCGCGATGGCGGTAGCGATCACATAAGTAATGTCGAGCTGACCTGTGGCTCCCGCATAGACGGCGGCCAGCACCAGCGCGCTTTCGCCCGGCAGCGGCACGCCGGCGCTTTCAAGCATGATGACAAGAAAGACGACCCAGTAGCCGTGCTGGGCGATGAGCGGTTGGATGGTCTCTAAGAACAAGGAAGCTCCAAGCTAAAACAAGGGCACGCAGGATGCCGCTTATTCGTCATAGGCGGTCTGCGAGCGGCCCCGGCAGCGCCATTTCCGCCTCCTGCATGAGGCGCCCCTCATGCGATTTGTAGAAGCGCCAGCCGAAGAAAAGCGCGATCAAAGCAACGATCAGCATCGTGAATCCAAACGGGCCCGCGATCTTATGCGCCTCGGCGCCGAAGACATAGCCGAGCGTTCCAAAGAGCGTGGCCCAGACGATGCCCCCCGCAGCATTGAAAAGGAAGAAGCGCTTCGGCTCGAAGCCATTGGCGCCGGCAAGCAGCGCCGCGAAAGCTCGCAAGACGGCGACGAAGCGCCCGAAGAACACGATCTTGCCGCCGTGTTTTTTGAACAAATATTGGCCAAGCTTCAATCTGGCTTCGTCAAGCTTGATATAGTGCCCATGCTTGATCAGCAAATGCAGCCCGATCTCACGGCCGACCCAAAAACCAATATTGTCGCCGAATATGGCACCCGCCGCCGCGGCGCCTATAATGCCGTAAATATTCAAGCCATGCGCGGTTCCGGCATAGATCGAGGCTGTGACCAGGATGGTTTCGCCCGGCAGAGGGATGCCGGCGCTTTCCAAGGCGATGACGCAAAAAATAGCAACATAGCCATAATGCGCAATCAAGTTAGGAATCTGTTCAGAAAATGTCATACGGGCTTATACGCGGTTTCCGTTTCGAGCAAAACCGGCCCAGATGGGCTGCAGGCTGAGCTGGAACGCCGCTTCTACAGAGAGAACAAAGCCGCAATCAGGCGCCTCGTCCGATTCGTGCGTGTTTTGTGCCCGCTCCGGTCTTTCTTTCCCGTTTCCGGACGCCCCTCGCGTGGCCTTCCGCAACGGTTCGTAAAGCTTCGTTTTCGATCGGCCGCACGGTCGTTGTTATCCCGAGAATGGGCTAGGACTTTCTGCGGCAGCCCGCATGGTGGCAAACTGATGCAAATCGATCCTTCGCTTCAAGCGACTGCGGATAATTACAAGCTCATCACCAATCTCGTGGTGCCGCGTCCGATCGCCAGGGTGACGAGCCTTGGCGAGACCGGGCTCGTCAATCTTGCGCCGTTCAGCTTCTTCAACGCCGTGGGTGCCGATCCGCTCTATGTGATCGTCAGCATCGGCCGGCGCGACGACGGCACGCAGAAGGACACGGCACGAAACATCGAGACCGGCCGCGACTTCGTCGTGAATCTTGTGACTGAGGATTTACTCGATGCCAGGAATATTTCGGCAACGGATTTTCCGCCGGACCAAAGCGAGATTCAACCTGCCAATTTGGAGGTCCTGCCCTCGGCACGAGTGAAAGCGCCGCGGTTGGCTCGGACGCAGGTCAGTCTCGAATGCAAGCTGCATAGCGCACAGCCGCTCGGCGCCAATACGCTCTTCATCGGCGAGGTGGTGATGTTTCACGTCGCCGATCATCTGGTCGGCCCGCGCTTCCATATCGAGGGTTTCGCGCCGCTCGGCCGTCTCGGTTCACCCTCGGTCTATTGCCGCACGACGGATCGCTTCGAGCTTCCACGCATTAGCTATGCACAATGGAAGAAGGAGCATTGAAGCCTATTGCGGCAGCGCCTTCACCTGTCCGGATGATCAAATGGAACTGACGAGCGAAATGATCGCGGCGGCCATTCTGTTCCTGCTGCTTCAGGTGATGGGCGTCGCGACGCTCATCTATCATCTCAGAATTTATGTAAAAAAGTTTCCGTCGCCCTCGCAGGCACCCAACCCATTCCACCAACTGAAAACAATCCTGTTTATCGTGCCGATCGCGATGGGGGTTTTCGGTTTGCTTTTATCGGTCGGGCAATTCTGGTTTTTTATGATAGAGGCCTCGATCATACTCGGCCTGATCGTCGGTATTAGAGGTGCGAGAACCCGCTCGTAAACCGGAGCACTGCGGTTTTCACCCCGGATAAAACGTCCCGCGCATGAAGCGCACCGGCAGAGTCTCGCCCGGCTGGAAATTAAGCGCGGCCGGCGCGTTGATCTCGACATGCTCGCCGCGCAGCGCCGGAAAAGCGATCTCGGCGCGCCGCGCTGCCCCCGTGCGCCGCACGGCCACCACTTCGGCGGCGATGCCCCCCGTTTGATCGATCACGACATCCTGCGGCCGAACGAAGAGCCGCCCATGCCCCGCCTGCCCGCCAAGCACCGGCAGGGCGATGCGCTCGGCGCCGAGCCAGAATGATCCGTCCTTCGCCTCGACCGGCAGAGAACTCGCCTCGCCGATGAAATCATGCACGAAGGGTGTCGCCGGATGATCGTAGATCTCGTCCGGCGTCCCGATCTGCTCGATCTTGCCCTTGCTCAAAACCGCGACACGGTCGGCAAGCTCGAGCGCCTCGTCCTGGTCATGCGTGACGAAGATCGTGGTATGGCCGGTCTGGTCATGGAGTTCGCGCAGCCAACGCCGCAAGTCGCGGCGGACCTTTGCATCGAGCGCGCCAAAAGGCTCGTCGAGCAAAAGCACTTTGGGTTCGACGGCGAGCGCGCGCGCCAGCGCCACACGCTGACGCTGGCCGCCCGAGAGTTGTGCTGGACGGCGTTTCTCAAGCCCGGACAATTGCACGAGATCGAGCAATTCGAGCACGCGGCGTTTGATTTCAGCTTTCGGCGGACGGGTGCCGCGCTCGCGCACTTCGAGACCGAAGGCGATGTTTTCTGCAATCGTCATATGTTTGAAAAGCGCGTAATTCTGGAAGACGAAGCCGACGCGGCGCTCCTGCACCGATTTCTGCGAGGCATCCTCGTCGCCGAAAAAAACCTGCCCGCGATCGGCCTGTTCGAGTCCCGCGATGACCCGCAGAAGCGTCGTCTTGCCGGAGCCTGAAGGCCCAAGCAGCGCGACCAGTTCGCCGCTGCCGACATCGAGACTGACGTTGTCGAGCGCGGCCTGCCCCGGGCCGCCGTCGAAGCTCTTGACGATATTGCTGGCACGAATGTGCATAGAGCCGTTCCTATTTTAATGCCTGCGTGCTTTCGCACCGACCTCATCACCGAAGTAGATTTCGAGCAGCGTCTTCGCCGCGAGCGTCACCAAGGCGAGCAGCGCGAGCAGTGAAGCCACCGCGAAAGCGGCGGTGATGTTATATTCATTGTAGAGAATCTCGACATGCAGCGGCATCGTATTGGTGTAGCCGCGGATATGGCCGGAGACGACCGAGACCGCGCCGAACTCGCCCATAGCGCGCGCGTTGCACAAGAGCACGCCGTAAAGCAGCGCCCATTTGATGTTCGGCAAAGTGACGCGCCAGAACGTCATCCAGCCGCTCGCGCCAAGCGTCAGCGCCACTTCCTCGTCGAGCGTGCCTTGGCTCTCCATCAAAGGGATCAACTCGCGCGCGACATAGGGAAAGGTCACGAAAACGGTCGCGAGCACGATGCCGGGAATTGCGAAGATGATCTCGATATGATGTGCCTGCAGGAAAGGTCCGAAGAGACCCTGCGCGCCGAACAAAAGGACATAGATCAGACCGGCGACGACGGGCGACACCGAGAATGGCAGATCGATCAAGGTGACGAGAAAGCTCTTGCCTTTGAAATCGAATTTGGCGATGGCCCAGGCCGCCGCTATGCCGAAGGCGACATTCATCGGCACCGCGATCGCCGCCACGATCAGCGTCAGTTTGATCGCAGAAAGCGCATCGGGCTCGGTGAGCGCAGCGAAATAAGTCGCAACACCCCCACGCAATGCCTCGTAAAAAACCGCGACGAGCGGCAGCACGAGAAAGAACAAGAGAAAAGCCGCGGCAAGCGCCACCAGGATCGCCTGGAGCCATGGCCCGTCCTGCGTGACCGGCGTTGCACGCCGCGCGCGGGTTCGCGCGCGCGCCTTCGCGGCAAGGGCGAGATCGGGTGCGTGCTGACGGTCCAAGATGACTTCAGACATTGCCGAGCCTCCGGCGCGTGACAGCCTGGATCAGATTGACGGCGAGCAGAACCAGAAAGGCCGCGCCCAACATCAAAGTGGCGATGGCGGTTGCACCCGTCAGATCGAAGCCCTCGAGCTTCACGACGATCAGCAGCGGTGCGATTTCAGAGACGAAAGGCAGATTACCCGCGATGAAGATCACCGAGCCATATTCGCCGACGCCGCGAGCGAAAGCCAAAGCAAAGCCCGTGAGAATGGCTGGCACAAGCACTGGCAAAACGACTTGCCGCAGCGTTCTTAAGCGCGATGCGCCAAGCGTCGCCGCGGCCTCTTCCACATCGCTTTCAAGATCGAGAAGGACAGGCTGAATCGTCCGCACGATGAAAGGCAGACCGACAAAGACCAGTGCAATGCCAATGCCGAGCGGCGTGAAGGCGATCTTCCAGCCGAGTGGCGCGACAAGCGCCCCGACCCAGCCGTTCGGCGCATAAATGGAGGCAAGCGCAATGCCTGCGACGGCGGTCGGCAAGGCAAAGGGCAGATCGACCGCGGCATCGAGAAGCCGCCGGCCCGGAAACTCATAGCGCACCAGCACCCAGGCGACGATCGTCCCGAACACGGCATTGACGCCGGCGGCCGCCAGAGCCAATCCGAAACTCACCTTCAAGGCCGCGAGCACGCGCGGCTCCGTGGCAATCGCCCAGAGGCCGGAAAAGCCAAGACCCGAGGCCCGCAAGACCAGCGCCGACAAAGGCAGAAGCACGATCAAGCCCAAATAGACGAGCGTCGTGCCGAAGGCGAAGCCAAAGCCCGGCAGGATCGAAGGACGGCGCAGGGTTTGGAGCAAATCTACCGCCTCAGACTGTGGATTTTCTGGAAATCCAATCAAAACAAGCTAGCCGGGGGGCTCTTAGGATCCAAAGACCCTACTCCCGCTGCGCAGCCTGGTGGCTGAACATCTGCAATCTATCTATAGATTTTATAGAGTACAAGTCTAATCTACAGTAAATATACGGGCTTTAAAAAATTAATGTCGTCTTTCCTGTTAAATAGCTTATATGCCTTTGAAGGCGCACCAATTGCATATATCGAGTTCGAAGCAGGCCGCTGGGCTGGCCCTCGGGACCCGGTCCCGGCTCGGCAGCGCGGATGCAGATTGGCGCCGATCCAGAGTAACAGGGCGATGTTGAAAATAATCTCCGCCAATCGGCTGCAGGATGGGATCGTGGTCTATGCCGTGGCCGAAGGCAGTTGGACAGCCGATATCGATCAAGCCAAACGCTTCACCTCGGAGGCGGAGATCGAGGCCGGGCTCAAACAGGCCAAAACCGATGAGAAGCGCAATCTGATCGTCGATCCTTTCGCGGTCGATGTCGAAGCGGAGGCCAAAGGCCTGGAAGCCTTGACGCTGCGCAACGCGATTCGCGCCAAGGGGCCGACGATCGACTACCGTCCAAGCCAAGATAAAAGCGCCCGGGACCAAAGCGCGCGGAGCTGACATGTATCGTTATGACGAATTCGACGCAGGCTTTGTCGCCGAGCGCGTGGCGCAGTTTCGCGATCAGGTCGCGCGGCGCCTCTCGGGCGAATTGACCGAGGATCAATTCAAACCCTTGCGCCTGATGAACGGCGTCTATCTGCAATTGCACGCCTATATGCTGCGCATTGCGGTGCCTTATGGAACCTTGTCATCGCGTCAGATGCGCAAGCTCGCTTTCATCGCGCGGCGCTATGATCGCGGCTACGGCCATTTCACGACACGGCAGAACATTCAGTTCAACTGGCCGGCGCTTGCCGATTGCCCGGATATTCTGGCCGAACTCGCGACCGTCGAGATGCACGCGATCCAGACCTCCGGCAATTGCATCCGCAATATCACGACGGATCATTTCGCCGGTGCCGCGGCCGACGAGCTCGAAGATCCCCGCCCCTATGGCGAGATTTTGCGGCAATGGTCGTCGATCCATCCGGAATATTCTTATCTTCCACGCAAGTTCAAGATCGCGCTGAATGGCGCGCCGCATGACCGCGCCGCGATCCAGGTGCATGACCTCGGCTTCCAGATCGTCAAGAACGACAAAGGCGAAACCGGCTTCACCGTCTATGTCGGCGGCGGCCAAGGCCGCACGCCGCTCGTCGCGCGCAAGCTCCGCGACTTTTTGCCGAAGGCTGACCTGCTTGCCTATTCCAATGCGATCTTGCGCATCTACAATCTCGAAGGCCGCCGCGACAATAAATATCGCGCACGAGTTAAAATCCTCGTCGAGGATCGCGGCATCGATGACATCCGCGCCGAAGTCGAAGCCGATTTCGCAAAACACCGCGACGAACATCTGACATTGCCGCAAGCCGAACTCGACCGCATCGCGGCCTATTTCGCTTTGCCCCCGTTGGAAGAGCGTCAGGCGGTGTCGATGGCCTGCGAGGTCCGCAAGGCCGGCGATCCGGCTTTCGCGCGCTTCCTCAAATATAATGTCGTGGCGCATAAGAACCCCGGCTATGGCATCGTTACGATCTCCCTAAAGCCCGTCGGCGGCATTCCGGGCGACGCCTCGGCCGAGCAAATGGAAGCCGTCGCCGATCTGGCTGAGGCCTATTCGCAAGACGAGATCCGCGTGGCGCATGAGCAGAATCTCGTTCTGCCGCATGTCGCGCTCGACGATCTGCCGGCGATTTTCGACAAACTGGTCGAACAGGGCCTCGCCGAAGGCAATATCGGACTCGTCTCCGACATCATCGCCTGCCCCGGCCTCGATTATTGTGCGCTGGCGACCGCCCGCTCGATCCCGATCGCGCAGCGCCTGTCGGAACGTTTCGGCAATGGCGAGCGCGCTGCCGAGATCGGGCCGTTAAAGATCAATGTATCCGGCTGCATCAATGCCTGCGGCCATCATCACGTCGGTCATATCGGCATTTTGGGGCTCGATAAGAAGGGCGTCGAATCCTACCAGATCGCGCTCGGCGGCTCGGCCGACGAGACCTGCGAGATCGGCCAAGTCCTGGGCCCCGGCTTTTCGACCGATGAGATCATCGATGCGATCGAGGAGCTGGTCGACACATATCTGAAGCTCCGCACCAGCAAGGACGAGGATTTTCTTGCAACCGTGCGGCGCGTCGGCCTGGAGCCGTTCCAGAAGGCGATTTATTTCGCGGGCGAAAATCTATGATCGCGCCGGACGAAGGCCTCTTCGGCGACGCAAGCACCGCCGCGCAACTCGCAGCCAGGTTCATGGCGCTCGATCCGCAAAAGCTCTTGCGGCTGGCGATCGAGGATTTGTTTCCGGGCCGCATCGCGCTGGTCTCAAGCTTCGGCGCCGATTCGGCCGTGCTGCTTCATATGGTCTCCGAGGTCGATAAAGCGACGCCCGTCCTCTTCATCGACACACTGCATCTGTTTCCCGAGACGCTTGCCTATCGCGACGAGCTCGTCGAACGCCTCAAGCTGACCAATGTAAAGACCATTCAGCCGGAGGCGGACGCGCTTGCCGAGGCCGATCCGGAAAAATTCCTTTGGGCGAGCGATCCGGACGCCTGCTGTCATTTGCGCAAGGTTCTGCCGCTCGCCAAAGCGCTTGAAGGCTATGAGGCCTGGATCACCGGGCGCAAGCGCTATCAAGCCGAAACGCGCGCATCTCTGCCTTTGTTCGAAACGGAAAATGGCCGCGTGAAGGTGAACCCCTTGGCCGCATGGTCAAACGAGGATGTCGCAGCCTATTTCGAAAAACATCACCTGCCGAAGCACAGCCTCGTCGCGAAGGGCTATCCGTCGATCGGATGCATTCCCTGCACATCGCAGGTCAAACCCGGCGAAGACGCACGTGCCGGACGCTGGCGCGGGCGTGCCAAGGTCGAATGCGGCATTCACATCCATGCAGGTTCCGACATTTGAGCATGATCCCGAAAGTTGCAGACTTTTCGGATAGGATTATGCGTAAGCAAGACAAGACAATCGTGTTTCACTCGCAAGCGACCAAGTTCTAAATGGCTTTTTATAAAGACAGTGCCTTCAGCACCGATTCATGGCGGCGACTGGATGAGAGCGAAGACGTCCCGCAAGATGGTCGCGTCATCCTCACTCTGGACCAATGGCAAAAGCACAAGACGGCACAGCAGAATGCAAACATTCCGCTTGGCCTGTCTTTGCCGCCAGGCGTGCTCGTCAATCGGCTTGACATGGATTTTTCGCGCTTCTCGCTGATCGTGCTTGAATTCCCAAAATATACGGACGGCCGCGCCTATTCGATGGCGCGGCAGCTTCGCGACGACCGGCATTTCACCGGCGAGCTGCGCGCAACGGGCGACGTGCTTTTCGATCAATTGCAATTGATGGCGCGCAGCGGCTTCGACGCGTTCGAAATTACCGACGCGTCAACAATCAAGCTTTTGGAAGAAGGCCGTCAGGCGTCCATGACGCATTTCTACCAGCCGGCGCTGGGCCGCGAGATTCCGGCGGGCACGCGGCCTTGGGCGCGCCGCACCGGGGACTGAAGCGTTTTCCAGCGAAGTGGGTACCGGTTCGCGTGAAGAAAACGCGTCAAAAATAGAATCATAGAGCTTCACGCTTCGAGTTGGGCCGTGATGATCGGGCGCCCCAAAGCATGCGCCGCCGCGGCATGGCCGATCGCGCGCGCCTCGTCTTCGAGAACTGGAACAAGAATAAAGTGCAAGCCAGCCAAGAGCGGCTGGTCTTTTCCCGTCATGGCGGCGAGAAGCGAGCGGCGCTCATCGTCCTTGGCCGTAGCGGCGAAACGGCAAACCGCTTGCGCGACGAACGCGCCGATCGACTGATCGCGAAACTGCACGGCGGAAGCCACCTTCCCTGCAAAAGGCAGCCCGAGCGAAAAGACGGCGGCTTTCGCAACCTCTTCATTCGCGCATGTATGGACGAGTTCGTCGATCAACATTGACTCTCTCCGCTTAAACTCTTCGTCATCTCTGCACCGAGCCTCATTGGCCTCGGCAAACATGCGCACTCTTCGATCTCAGCGAGTGTGCGCATGACTCTCTTCTAAGCAGAGATACAGACCTTATGATGACGACATTGCGCTCACTTCATGCTGCTCTTTTCGCAGCCTCGACGCAATGCGTCGAAACAAAGATTCGCAGCGCAGCAGCAATCAATTTTCATTGATGCTTCGTTATCGCTGAAATCTAAAATGCAGTGAGCAAAGTCATCAGTTGTGCCCGTAGCGCGGCGGGCTCAACCAATCGAAAATGGGCCTTTGTCGGATGCTCCACGCGGTCGACGCGGATCGACAATCCATCCATTTTGTTGACGATATCGAAACCATATTCGTCGGTGACATCGTCCCCCACAAATACAGGCTTACGGCCGCTAAACGGCGAGAGCCCCATAAAGGTTCCAATCGCGGTCCCTTTATTGAACTCGACCAGCTTGAGCTCCGCGACCATCTTGCCTTCCAAGACGACAAAGTCGCTCTCGATGGCGCACTGCGAGAGAAGCGCCAGCACCTCGGGGCGCAGCTCCGGTCTCTGCCGGAAATGAATGGTCAGGGCCGCGCCTTTATTCTCGAACAGAAGTCCGGGATGCGCTGCAACAAAAGCTTCGACCGTGCCGCTCACAGCCTGCAAAGGCGCGCTCTGAGCATCGGCCGTCGAACCGTCATCGAACCGTAACATGGCCCCATGCGTTCCCGCCGCCGGCAGACGCAGCGGCGCGAAGATCCGGTCGATATCCTGGATCGTCCGGCCGCTGATCAAAGCGACGGCGCCGCCAGCCTTTTCCTGAAGCGCCATCAGGAGCTCTTGAAGCGCGGGATCGGCCACGACATCGCCGGGATGCGGCTTGATGTCGAGAAGCGTCCCGTCCACATCGAGAAAATAGGCGGAGGACGCAGGCGGCGCCAATGCGGCGAGGCCGCCCTCTGCCAAATCATGCGGCCGTCGGATATGATCGCCCTGTATCGTCGTCATGGATTTGTCTTCTGCCAATCTCTTCCAGACTAATCTCTTCGAGAATGAATAATTTGGATCGAATTCATCCAAAAGCTTTCACCCGCTATGCGGGCGCCTTTGTGACCGTAGCGTGAACGACTCAAGTGTAATCCCGGTTCGCTCTAGCAAGCTTTTTTTGCATAATGCTGACGGCCGATACCTGCCGCCGGAGCCGTTCAAGGAAAGATCCATATGAAGGAAAAAGATCTCCGCGAGAGCCTTGTCACCCGGTGCCGCGATCTCGAAAAGTTCGGTTTGAATCAAGGCACCGCCGGCAATCTCTCGATCCGGCTCGGCGACACGATGCTCATCACGCCAAGCGCCGTGCCTTACGACCAACTGACGCCCGAGATGATCGCCAGCATGCCGCTTGATGGTGAATATGGGTCTTGGACCGGGCCGCTTCCACCCTCGAGCGAATGGCGCATTCATCTCGATATTCTGAAAGGCCGCCCCGATGTCGGCGCGCTCATCCACACGCATTCGCTTTATGCGACGACGCTTTCGATGCTGCGCAAGCCTATTCCCGCCGCCCATTACATGATCGCGGCCTTCGGTGGCCCGACCATCCGCTGCACGGATTATGCGCCCTTTGGCACCAAGGAACTGTCCGATTTCGCTTTGGCCGGGCTCGAAGGGCGCATGGGCGTGCTTCTCGGCAGCCATGGCATGGTGGTCCTCGGCGCCACACTCGATGAAGCCATGTGGCGCGCGGTCGAACTCGAAACGCTCGCCAAGATGTTTTATCTCGCGGCCAGTATTGGCAAACCGGCGATCCTCGACGATGAGGAGATCGCACGCATCGTCGAGCGATTCAAAACCTACGGCTATAAGCCGCCGAAGGAGCGAGAGACGAAGGCGGAGAAGAAGCGCGCGTCCAAGAAGGCGCAGGCGGTGTAGGGCTTCAACCTTCAAACCGTCATTGCGAGCGAAGCGAAGCAATCCAGGAATAAATATATGGATTGCTTCGGAGCAAAGCTCCTCGCAATGACGGCTCTAGGCGATGTCTTCCGCCAGACGCAGCAGAGTGCGCGTCGGAAGGCTGTCTGGCGAGCGAAGCTGCTCTATGCCCGAATAGTGGTTGGCATGAGGCAGCGGGAATAACCCGCCGGCGTGATGGGACCTTGCCCGATAGGCGTGAAAACCGCGGCTATTATGGATAAGCACCGGCAGTTCCGCGGTCCCGTAGGCAATGACCAGCCTTTTGTCGACGCTGGGCAGACGCAATGGCGACAAAGTGACGATCTCCTCATCCGACAATTTGAGCTTCTCATTGAGATAAGTGTCGCGGATCGGCCCGAGTTCATAGATTCCCGAAACGGCATAGCCTGCCTTGACGATCGGGTGGTCCAAGGCGAGCGCCGCGAGATGGCCTCCGGCCGACCAGCCCGACAGGATGATCGGGCCTTCAATTCCAAGTGCGCCGGCCTGTGCGCCGAACCAGTCGAGCGCACTGCGGATTTCGCCCGCGATCTGCGTCAATGTCGCGGCTGGCGCCAAAGTATAGCCCGGCATGGCGCAGGACCAGCCATGCGCGAGCACACCTTCCGCGAAGCAGGAGAAATGCTCCCGGTTGCGCGCCTGCCAATAGCCGCCATGGATGAAGACCAGACACGGCGCTTTTGGATTGTCGCTTGGAAACACATCCCATTTGTTTCGCTCGCCCGGCCCATAGGCGAGATCGAGATGTTTCGGATGCTGGGCGCGGAAGGCCGTCGAGGCCGCGACCCAGCGATCGACGATTTGCGTGCTGTCGGCGACCGCCGTCCCATTGTTGTAAGCGGCATCGCGCGCCGCATGCGACATCATTGCCCAGACCGTCTTATCCACAGCAGGCGTCTCCGCGCGCGCGAGATCGGATGCGATAAGCGCAGAGCCAGATGCTGCCACGAAGGCGCGGCGATCAATGGCAACCATTATGTCCCCCAAGTCGGGCCGCGGGCTACCAGACACCCGTATTCTGCATCGAAGCCCAAGGCTCCTGCGGCGGTTTGGCAGGGCCCTTCTGCAAAAGCTCGATCGAAATATCGTCCGGCGAGCGGATGAAGGCCATATAACCGTCGCGCGGCGGCCTATTGATCGTGACGCCCGCCTTCATAAGCCGGTCGCATGTCGCGTAGATGTCATCGACTCCATAAGCGAGATGCCCGAAATTGCGGCCGCCCGTATAGGCTTCTGTATCCCAATTATAGGTCAGCTCGACCATGGGCGCCTGCTCCTTCTTGGCATGTTCGGCGTCGGCCGGCGCCGCCAGATAGACCAGGGTGAAGCGACCCTTGTCATTCTCCATGCGCCGGACCTCCACGAGACCGAGTTTGTCGCAGTAGAAATCGAGGGATTTCGAAAGATCCGTCACGCGGACCATCGTATGCAAATATTCCAACGTCACTCTCCCCTCACCGAAGCGTTTTAGACCGTAGCTGCCGGCATCGCCCAGGCGCGTTTGTCGCGGCTATCTCGACGTTATATATAGGACGCCTTCCGCATTTGCCGCCCCTCCCCGCCATTTTGCCTATGGCCGGAACCGGCATCAATAAATCTTTAGGTGTGATGCGTTGATGCCCTCGGCTTCGGTAAATGGAAATCAGCTCTTGCAGGACAATAGTCAGATCAAGGAAAGAGCGGCGCTCGTCTCGATCGGCGTGAAGATCCTTCTCGCCGCGGGCAAGCTCGCGGCTGGACTCATGTCCGGCTCGCTGGCGCTTCTATCGGAAGCCGCGAATAATATCGGCGACATCGCCATCACGCTCTTCAGCTTCATTGCCATCCGGATCGCCAATAAGCCAGCCGACGACAAACATCCTTATGGATATGCCAAGGTCGAAGCCCTGGCCGCCCTGATCGAAACCGGGTTCTTCTTCGCGCTGACGATCTATATTTTCGCCCAGGCCATCCCGCGCCTGACCGGCCAAGACACGGATGTCACGCCGGGCATCTTGTCTTTCAGCGTGCTGATCATCTCGATCGCGGTCGATAGCATACGCTGGTATTCGCTCAAGAAAACCGCTCAAGCTACAAAGAGCGACGTCCTTGCCGCCGATGCCATCCATTTCGGGAGCGACGCCATCGCGGCCGGTCTGGCGCTCATCGGCCTCATCGCGGTTCATTTCGGCTTTCAGCAAGGCGACGCCTTGGCCGCGATCGGCGTTGCCATTTTCATTGCGATTACCGGCTTCAGCCTCGGTCACCGCACCATAAAGACCTTGATCGATGCCGCACCTCCCGGCCTCACCGATCGCATCAAGGTGATTACGCGCGCGGTCCCAGGTGTCATTGCGGTTGATTCTCTGCGTCTGCGTCCAGCCGGCGCGGAGGTTTTGGGCGATATAGGTATCGCAGTGCCGCGCACCTTACCGCTCGAACGCGTCGCAGAGATCAAGAGCGATATCACGGCGGCGATCCAGAAATTCTATCCGGAAGTCTCGGTGACCGTTGCAGCGCGCCCGATCGCGCTCGACAACGAGACGGTATTGGAGCGCGTTCTTCTCATCGCGGCCAAACGCCATGTGCCCATTCATCATGTCATCGTCCAGGAAATCGACGGCCGCACCTCCGTCAGTTTCGACGCCGAGATCGACGGCGCCATGCCGCATGCCCAGGCGCATGAGATCGTGTCCGGTCTCGAAATCGATGTCCGCAGGGAATTGGGCGCCGACATAGAGGTCGAGTCGCATATGGAGCCGCTCGAACCGCGCGAGCTTCCGGGGCATAATGTTCCGGATGAAATCCGCGCCGAGATTGCCGCGGCGCTCAGCAAACGCGCCAGCGAGGTCGGCATTATTTCCGAGGTCCATAATGTCCGGGTGCGCAAGACGCCGGCGGGGCTTGTCGTCAATTACCATTGCCGCGTCGACCCGAGCCTCAGCGTCGAGGAAGTGCATGATCACGTCGATGATCTCGACCATATGGCGCAGGCGGATTTCCCGGCCATCGTGCGGATCGTCGGCCACGCCGAACCCGATGAGGCCTGAGCGTCATCTCGAAAACGCGACCTGATCGCGTTTTGCAATCGGTCTGAAATCATAATCATCTAGGCGCGATCGCATGTTTCTCGACCTTCTGCGTTCACGCCGTTTCGCGCCGCTGTTCTGGTGCCAGTTTCTTTCTGCCTTCAACGATAATTTCGTCCGCAATCTGATCGCTATGCTGATCCTGTTCCGGCTGGCGCCGGGCCATGCCGGATCGCTGCTGACCTTGGCGATCGGGATTTTCATGCTGCCCTCCATTTTTCTGTCGGGCCTCGGCGGCGAATGGGCCGATGCGAGCGACAAGGCGAGGGTCGCCAAAATCTTGAAATTCGCGGAAATCTTCGTGCAGATGATCGCGGCCATCGGCATCTGGTTTCAATCTCTGCCGGTCCTCTTTTTGTCTTTGTTCGGCCTCGGTGCGATTTCGGCTCTGTTTGGGCCGGTCAAATATGGGATTTTGCCGGACCACCTTGCGATGCGCGAACTGACCGGCGGAAATGCTCTGGTCGAGGCCGCGACCTTTCTTGCGATCCTGTTCGGCTTGATCGCCGGCGGCCTCGCATCGCGCCTATCGCCCGCCCCGGACATTCTCATCGTGCAATTGATGGTCATCGCGGCCGCCTGCGCCGCGACCAGCCTGCTCATTCCGGCCGCCCGTCCGCATGCCAAAGACCTGCGGGTGAACCCCAATGTCTTTGCTTCCACCATCACGCTTTTGCAGGACTTGAAACGGGACAAGCGCCTTTGGGACGGCGCACTCGCGATCTCCTGCTTCTGGATGACAGGCGCCGTCGCTCTGTCGCTCGTCCCCGTCGTCGTGCGCAACAGAATGGGCGGCGGCATCGAAGTCGAAACCGCGATCAGCGCCTTTTTTGCCATCGGCATCGCAATCGGATCATTGAGCGCGGCCGTCATCGCCAAGGGCCGGATTTTTCTCGTGCCCGTGCCTTATGCGGCGCTGGGCATGGGCCTGTTTCTGCTCGACCTCGGCTGGACGACCGCGCATCTGCCGCAGGCCGAAGGCGAGATCGGGCTCGCCTATTTTCTGTCGAGCTGGCTCGGCATTCACATCGCCACGGACGTCATCGGCCTTGCTTGTGCCGGCGGCCTGTTCGTCGTCCCGCTTTTCGCGGCCGTCCAATTCCGTGCGCCGGCCGATCAGCGTGCCCGCGTGGTCGGCGGCGTCAATATATTGAATTCCGTCTTCATGGTCTTGGCGACGGTCGCGACGGCTTTGCTTCAGAGCCGTTGGATTGGCCTCGAAGAGCCGGCGCTGCTGATGGGCTTCGGGATCTTCAATTGCCTCGTGGCCGCCTGGGTGCGTCGTCACATAAACGCATCATCTCGAAAGGTTGAAGACTTTTCGGATTAAGATGATGCGTCGAGCAAAACGGTCATCCCAAAAAAGGCGCCGCGTTTTGAACTGAGACGATGCGAAAAAACTTAAGGCGTATGCCGCAAGAAAGTGCCGAAGGCGCGCGGCCCGTCGCCGACCGTCATTTTCGCGGTCACCGTCAGGCTCGCCACATCGATGGCAAAGACCTCGTTTGAAAACCAATTGGCGACATAGATAATTTTGCCGTCGGCGCTGGCTTCGATCCCTTCCGGATAATCGCCGACCGGAATGGTTTTGACCGTCTGCAATGTGTCGAGATCGACGACCGAGACCGTACCGGCATATTGATTGGTGACGAAGGCCTTGTCCTGCGCCAAGGCGATCGCATAAGGCCTTTTACCGACCCTGACGGTGCCGACAAGCTCGCCCTTTTCATAATCGACGACCGACATTTCGTCGCTTTCGACATCCGCCGCATAGACGCGATGCCGCGGCGCATCGATGGTCACGCCGAAGGGATGCTCGCCGACCTTGACCATCTTTTGCTGCGTGAAGCTCGCCGCATCCACGATCGAAAGCTGATTGTCTTCGCGATCCGCCGTCACGATGAGCTTGTCGTCAGGCGTCAAGGCAATGCCGGACGGGGCATGGCCGACTTCCAGCGTCGCGACAATACGCCCTTCCCGCGGATCGATCTCGTAGAGATGGTTGTCGTAGAAGCCCGCGACATAGACGAAAGTCCCGGCGGGATCGGCCGCGACGCCAAGCGGCGTATCGGGGATCGTAATCTTGCTGATGATTTTGCGCTCCGCCGTGTCGATCACGGAGAGATATTTGCCTTCCGTGCTCGTCACATAGGCAAAATTTCCATCGGGAGACATGGCTATGCCGGCCGGCTTGCCGCCGACCGGAATGGTGGCAACGACCTTTCGCGTCTGAAGGTCGAGGACGCTGATATCGTCACCGTTTTGATTGGTCGTAAAGGCTTCGTCGGCGAAGGCCGGAACGAAGGAGCCGAGCGCCGTGGCGCAAACCATGGCCGCGGCAAGCTTCAATGAGTAGCCTCGGCCTTTGTCACCTCGAGTTTTTGCTTCACATTATCGAGACCCTTGCGATAAAGCGCATGCACGGCAGCGATCGAGGTTTCGTCATTGAGTTCGGGCGGCGGATTATCGTTCGGATCGCCGCGATAGAAGGCACCGCGCCATTCGACCTTGCTTTTATTGCCTTCGACCGGCTCGACTGTGATTGTCGATGAATAATTCGTGACCGGCAGGACCTTCACGTCGACATCGTCGATGCGATAGGAATAGCTCATATTATCGGCATCATATTTGGTAAGGCTTTCGCTGATCGCCGCGCCGCCTTGCAAGATGAGCTTGCGATGCGCGAATTCAGGCTTGGCGCCGCCTTCGGTCGTGATCACGCCCGGCAACCAGCTCATGTCGTGAAAATCGCCGATGGCTTTCCAAACCGTCTCGGCCGGGACATTGATCTCGACCGATTCAGTGACTTTCTGCCGCGTCGATCCATGTGCGAAAACGGCGATCGGCGCTGCGATCGCCATAGCGATCAGGCCGACTCGCGACATATTCCAAACGAAACCTGACATTTTGACCTTCTATCGAGATGATCCGGGCCGGGTGACCCGGAGCCTCTCTTATTTGCTGCCTTCTAGTTCTTTTTTAAGGCTGTCGAGCCCGCTGCGATAAAGTCCGGAGACGGCCTTGGAGGCCGCTTCGTCCGAAAGTTCCGGCGGCGGATCATTGTTCATGAAGCCGCGGTAGAAGGCGCCGCGCCATTCGACCGTGCTTTTGCCGTCGCCCTCGGGCGTGACCGTGATCGTCGATGAATAATTATTGACCGGCAGAACCTTCACGTCGACCTGGGTAATGCGGTAGGAATAGCTCATTTTCTCGGCGCTATAGGCGTAGAGCTCTTCATCGACGGTCGCGCCGCCTTTCAGCGTGATTTTCCGCGTCGCCTTGTCGGCATTGCCGCCGGTGCCTTCGGTCTTTTCGACGCCGGGAAGCCAGCCAATATCCTGGAAATTGCCGATTCGCGCCCAAACTTTCGCCGCCGGCACGTTAATCTCGACCGTTTCCGATACTTTTTGCCGGCTGGGGCCATGCGCCTCGACGGCCAGCGGTACCAGAAGAGCCAGCGCCGCCGCGCCACCGATAAGAACCTTCAATCCCCTCATGATCTTCCCTCTCCGCATGTAATGCCACGCATCTACTTAAAGATGCTGGTCTTCGCAAGGCAAAGTCTTGGGGCTCAGGGGTCTTCATAGTGGCCCCGAGACGCATTAGGTTATGTTTCAGCATGCCCTGGTCCCAGCCAGCGCCCCCTCCCGGCCAAAGCGCCGCCAAACTTCCGATCGAGGTCTTGATGCGTACTGATGTTGCTCAACCCGTGCGTCTCGCCGATTATCGCCCAGCAGATTATCTGATCGACACGGTCGCCCTCGACGTCAAACTTCACGATACCGCGACCTTGGTGCGCGCCACGCTCGCCTTGCGTCCCAATCCGCTGGGGCGCGCCGGCGCGCCGCTCGTGCTCGACGGCGACGGACTCACGGCCAAGACCATTCTCCTCGATGGAAAAGAGCTCGCGCCCGGGGCCATTTTCGTGACGCCGGATCAGCTCACCCTCACCGCGCCGCCGCAGCAGCCGTTCCTTCTCGAAATCGAGACGGAGATCAACCCTTCCGCCAATACGCGGCTGATGGGGCTTTATCGCTCCGGTTCCGCCTATTGCACGCAATGCGAGGCGGAGGGATTTCGCCGCATCACTTATTTCCTCGACAGGCCGGACGTCCTCAGCGTCTACACGACCCGTATCGAGGCGGACACTGGCGAAGCGCCGGTTCTGCTCAGCAATGGCAATAAGGTCGAGGAAGGCAAGATCGAAGGCAGCTCGAATGAAGGGACTCGCCGGCATTTTGCCGTCTGGCACGACCCTTTCCCCAAGCCGTCTTATCTCTTCGCGCTTGTCGGCGGTGACCTCGGCTCGATCCACGACACGTTCACGACCATGTCCGGCCGCAAGGTGGCGCTCGGCATTTATGTCGAACACGGCAAGGAAAAGAGCGCGGCCTATGCGATGGATGCCTTGAAGCGCTCCATGGCCTGGGACGAGACGGCCTTCGGCCGCGAATATGATCTCGATATCTTCAACATCGTCGCCGTCTCCGATTTCAATATGGGCGCGATGGAGAACAAGGGCCTCAACGTCTTCAACGACAAATATGTCCTGGCCCTGCCCGAGACCGCGACGGACACGGATTACGCGCAGATCGAAGCGGTGATCGCGCATGAATATTTCCACAATTGGACCGGCAACCGCATCACCTGCCGCGACTGGTTCCAGCTTTGCCTCAAGGAGGGGCTGACGGTTTTCCGCGATCACGAATTTTCGGCCGATCAGCGCTCCCGCGCGGTGCGCCGCATCGCCGACGTGCGCACTCTGCGCGCCGCGCAATTTCCCGAAGACGCGGGGCCGCTCGCCCATAATGTGCGGCCGGATACCTATCTCGAGATCAATAATTTCTACACGGCGACGATCTACGAGAAAGGCGCCGAGATCATCCGCATGCTGAAAGTGCTGATCGGCGACGATCTTTTCCGCAAGGGCATGGATCTTTATTTCGACCGCTACGACGGCACGGCGCAGACGATCGAGAATTTCATCGCCTGTTTCGCCGAAGTCTCGAACCGCGACCTGACGCAATTCTCGCGCTGGTACCATCAGGCGGGCACGCCGCTCGTGGAGGCGCAGACCTCCTACGATCCGGCCAAACGGACGTTCACGCTCGACCTCAAGCAGTCTGCGAAGCCGACGCCCGGACAAGATCACAAAGATCCCTTCGTGATCCCGATCGAGCTTGGTCTCGTCGGAGCCGATGGCGAGACGGTCGCCCTGCAAAGCGCCACTGAGGATGCCGCGACGCCGGAAGAGCTGGCGCGCGGCGTCATCGAACTCTCGACCCCGCAACGGCGGATCACCTTCACCAATGTCGCAACGAAGCCCGTCGCCTCGCTGCTGCGCGGCTTCTCGGCACCCGTGCGACTGTCTCAGAGCGTCAGCGAGGAAGAGCTCATCGCGCTCGTCGCGCATGACAGCGACAGTTTCAACCGCTGGCAGGCGGCGCAGACTTATGCAACGCGCCTGCTGCTGCGTTCCGTCGATCTCGTTCGCTCCGGCAAACAGGCTTGCGCGGACGAGGCCTTCGGCGCGGCGCTTCACCGCGCGATCGACTCCAACATCAACGATCCGGCCTTCACGGCGCAGGTCCTGAGCTTGCCGAGCGAAGCGGATATTGCCCGCGAGCTCGGCGAGAATGTCGATCCCGACGCAATCCATGTGGCAAAAGACGTGCTGCGCGCGGCGCTGGGACGGCAGCTCGCACCGATTCTGCTGCAGACCTATGAACGTCTCGCGCCGGTTGGGCCCTATTCGCCCGATGCCGCGGCCGCCGGACGGCGCGCCTTGCGCACCGCCGCCCTCGATCTCTACGCCGCTGGCTCTCCTGCCGATGGCGGCGCGCTCGCACTGCGCCAATTCGAAACCGCGGAGACCATGACCGACGAGATCGCCGCGCTCGGCGTGCTGACGCATGTTCGAGGCGAAGCGCGCGAACAGGCGCTCGATACCTTCTATAAGCGGCATGCGGCCGACGCGCTGGTCGTCGACAAATGGTTCATTTTACAAGCCACGATTCCAGAGCCAGGCACGCTTGCGCGGGTGAAAAAGCTGATGGAGCACCCGGCCTTCTCGCTCGCCAATCCGAACCGGGTGCGTTCGCTCGTCGGCGCCTTCGCGGCCGGCAATCAGACGCAATTCAATGCCGCCGACGGGAGCGGCTATCATTTCGTGACCGAGATCGTGATCGGGCTCGACCACACCAATCCGCAGGTCGCGGCCCGCCTGCTCGCAGCCTTCAAAAGCTGGCGGGTTCTCGAAGCCAAGCGCGCCGCGCTCGCAGAAGCCGCCTTGCGCCGCGTTGCGCAAGTCAACGATCTGTCGCCCGACGTGAAGGATATCGTCGAGCGTTCATTGGCATAAATGGTACTCGAATCCGTAAAAGTTCACATTGTGATTCACACTCCATTAAACTCTGGACAAAGCACCCGCATGGGATTCTCATAGGCGTGATTCGAAGCGATGCGGCACATGGCTTCGGGCGCTATTTAGGGGGCCATAATGGCGCGTCTGGACGCAGACAATGCACCTGCTTACGCGGGAGCATTGCAAGGTCTTGTCTGCACGACCGCGCATCTCGCGCTACTGCGATTTGCCAAACTCGAGCCCTTGGCCAGGCGCGCCATCCCTTTAATGCTCGCCCTCTTCATCGGGGTCCTGGCACTCATCGCCGCTTTCTTTGCCCTGGAAGCCCGGCGTCAGACACTCGCCAATGCCGCGTCCGACCTTGAGCTCGTCGCCTCCGTCATCACCGACAATCTGAACGAGGCGATCGACCAGACAGCCGCCGATAGTCTCGCGGATTTCCTGCCGGCCGCCGTACCAGCCCGTGTTGCGACTCGCGGCCAGCAGGTTTTCGTCAGCGACGCAAAAGGCCATGTCGTTGCAAGCCAATCCCAGACGGCTGTTTCGGGCCTGCTCGCTGACTATCTCGGACCGATGACGCAATTTGCCGAACAATCGGGTGTTCTGCGGGTGACGTTGAATGATGGCAGCGAGGCCCTGGCCGTTGTCCGGCGCGTGCATGCGCCCTACGGGCAAGTCGCGCTCGTGCATCCGTTGAACCTCGTCTTCGCGGATTGGACGCGCCAAACGTTTCACGGCGCGGCGCTTCTGGCCGCCACCGTCTTCGTTCTCCTTGCGCTCGGACTTGCCTATATCTGGCAGGCCTCGCGCGCCCGGGAGGCGGACGCGATCTGCAACCGCGTTCTCGACCGCATCGACACGGCGCTCAATCGCGGCCATTGCGGGCTCTGGGATTGGGATCTCTACCGCGACCGCATCTATTGGTCCGACTCGATGTATGAGATCCTTGGCATGAGGCCCAACCGGCAGTTCATGTCGGTTGCCGAGATCGATGCTCTGATCCATCCGGACGACGGCACGCTCCACGCCGTCTCCGACATGCTCGCGCTCTCCGCGACCAATTCCATCGATCATATGTTCCGCGTCAGGAACGCGAAGGATGAGTGGATCTGGCTGCGCGCCCGTGTCGAGATGATCCAGGAAGAGAACGGCCATAGGCATCTCGTCGGCATAGCCCTCGATGTGACCGAGCAGAAAATGCTCGCCGAACGCACCGAACAGGCCGACATGCGGCTTCGCGACGCGATCGAGGCGATTTCCGAGGCCTTCGTGCTTTGGGATGCCGAGAACCGGCTCGTCATGTGCAATTCCAAATTCCAGCGCTTTCACAATCTCTCCAATTGCGCGCTGACGAGCGGCGCCACCTATGCGCAGATCATGAGCGACGGAACGCCGCCGATGATCCAAGCGCATATTCCGCTCGGCGAGACACCCCGCATCGGCGCGCGGACCTATGAAGCGCGCTTCGAGGACGGACGCTGGCTGCAGATCAACGAACGCCGCACGAAGGATGGCGGCTATGTGTCGGTCGGCACCGATATCTCGGCCTTGAAACGCAACGAGCATCAATTGCTCGACTCCGAACGCCGCCTGATGGCGACGATCGCGGATCTGCGCAATTCGCGTCAGATCCTCGAACAGCAGAAACAGCAGCTTGCCGATCTCGCCGAAAAATACTTCGATCAAAAGGCCGATGCGGAAGCGGCCAATCGCGCTAAGTCGGAATTCCTCGCCAATATGAGCCACGAGCTGCGCACGCCGCTCAATGCGATCATCGGCTTTTCCGAGATGATGGAACACGAGCCTTTCGGCGCGCTCGGCTCTCCCAAATACCGCGACTATTGCACCGACATCAAAGCCAGCGGACAATATCTTCTCAGCGTCATTTCCGACGTGCTCGACATGTCGCGGCTCGAAGCCGGCAGCATCCGCCTGCAAAAGCGGACTTTCACAGTCGACACGGTTCTTGCGGCCGCCATCGCCTCCATAGAAACGCCGGCCCGCGAAAAATCGATCATGATCACCGCGGCTCTTCCCGACACGCCGATGACGGCCGACCCGTCCGCGGTCGAGAAGATTCTGACGATCCTTTTACGCAACTCGGTGAAATTTACGCCCGAATACGGCCGCGTCGCGGTTCGCACCCGCCATGTGCGCGGCGGCTTGAACATTTACGTCGAAGACAACGGCATGGGGATTTCGCCGCAAGCGCTGGCAAGGCTCGGGCGTCCCTTCGAGCCTCTGGATCATCCGCTGGCCAATGGGATGAAGGGCTCCGGCCTCGGCCTAGCGATCGCCCGCTCCTTGATCGCGCTTCATGGCGGGTCGATGCGTATCCGCTCGGCTGTCGGCAAAGGCACGATCGTTCTCGTCCGGGTCCCGGATTACGACGACCCGTCGCAGCTGAAACGCCGGCAAACGACGCCCATCGCCTGGCATAAATTGCCTTTGCCCACGCTGATCGACGCTCAGGCGCGCATGGCGGCCATGAAAGCGGCCAGCTTTGCGTGAATCCTCAAAAAGGTGCATGAGAGTGCGGCAATAAGCAGGAAGCATTGAATGAAGATATTACGGCATATCATTGTACCGGCGGGGTTCTTCTGTCTCGCAGCTAGCCTCTCGACAATGCCCGTCATGGCACAGGAACGAGTGGGCGATGGCGCCTTGGGGGCGCTTGCGGGCGCCGTGGTTTTGGGCCCCATCGGTCTTCTTGCGGGCGGCGTCATCGGCTATACGGCCGGCCCCGGAATAGCCGACAGTTGGGGCACAAGGTATCACCGTCATCATTATCGCCGCGCGCATTACCACAGGCCGCGGCAGTAGCCGGACCTATCGGGTTCAGCTTTTAGGCAAGCCAAGCTTATACGGGCCCTTGAACGTATCGGGGTCGGCCGGTTCGCCACGGCGATAGATGGTGATCTTGCCTTCCCGCGCGAGGCCGACCGCCGTTTCGCGCACGCGGTCGAGATAGCCTTGCCATGGCACGCTGAGACGGCCGGTTGCCTTGGCAAAGGCCTGGGCGGCATCGGCAGGATCGACAAAGTTCGGAGGCACCGCTTTCCCGCAGAGTTCGAGGATCACGCCAGCTATCGTCGGCTCATCCATTTAAAGGCATCCTCTTTTAAACGCATCGGATTATCCCAAAACCGGTTCCCACTTTTGGGTCCTATGCTCTAGCAGCGACACTCACCCATTGGCTTGCGTCGGCTGCTCCTCATCTTCGTCTTCGACGTGCTCGTCGATGGTCTGCAATATGCGGCGGGCCCGCATATGATCATCCGGATCGAGCTCGGCGACCTTCGATAGAGCCTCGCGGCCTTCTTCGAACCGTTTCAGCCTCGCAAGAACGAAACCATAGCCGCGCAAAGCGAAGAGAAACGCGCGCGGTTCGCCGTCGAAATGCGTGAAATCCGCGTGAAGCGGCGTCACCTCGCGCCAATCCTCTGGCAAGCCATTGCGCTTGATCGCTTCGCGCAGCCAGGTTTCGAGATGCGGAAGCGTTTCTTTCAGCCGGTGTCGGTAGTAATAAAATCTGAAGGCGCCGAAATTCGTGGCAATATGGTCTGGCGCGACGCTCAATGCGCGCCTGATCTGGGTTTCGCAGGCTTCCTCGTCTTCCCAGACGAGCCCTGCCGCATGCAAGGCGCGCTCCGCTTCCGCCGGAAGGTCACCGCCATAATAGCGCCTTTCCAGCCATTTTTCGTCATCCATCATGCCGCCCGATCGAAAACCAGAGCGGGATGAGGAAAAGTGTGCAGCGGTTTTCCGCCCGCATCCCGCTCTACTCTATTGGAATCGATCACGTTCATGATTTTGGATCACTCAAGTCGGGCTTGCCCGACTTGAGACTCTAAGATGCCCAACCCGGGCAAGCCCGAGTTGGCTGATCCAAAACCATCGTGATCTAGTCTTGCCCTTCAATAGCAAGTCTTTGGCCCGTCTCACAAGCAGCCTATCCAAGCTTGACGCGATCCGGCCTGCGGCGTGGCGGCAGGAGCGTCATCGCGCCGAGATGCGAGGCGCAAGCAATACGGTTGCGGCCGCCGGCCTTCGCCGCGTAGAGCGCTTGATCGGCGGCATCGAGGAGATCGGCCCAGGTCTTGCCTTCCTTGGGAATGATCGTCGCGACGCCGGCGCTGATCGTCGCGATGTGATCGACCCCGCCTCTATGTTCGATTTTCAGGTCCAGGACGATCGATCTGATCCGCTCTGCCACTGTATAGGCGCCCATTTCATCCGTATCCGGCAAGAGGATCGCGATTTCTTCGCCGCCGTAGCGGGCGGCAAGATCGCTCGGCCTTTGCAACGCACTCCTGACGGCCTCGGCGATTTTTCGCAGACAGGTGTCGCCGCCCGGATGACCGTAAAGGTCGTTATAGGCCTTGAATCGATCCACATCGATCATGATCAAGGCAAGGCTCGACGCATTGCGCTGGGCGCGGCGAAATTCCTTGCCGAGAAGATCTTCCAAGGCGCGGCGATTGGCGAGACCCGTCAGGAAGTCCCGCGCGGCAATATCGCGCAACTGATTATTGGCTTCTTCAAGCTGCTCTTCGGCCTGCTGGCGCGTCGTAATGTCGTGCAGGACCAAAACGATGCTATCGCCGCCGGCCGGCTTGCGGCCGCTCATTTCCAGCCAGCGGACCATGCCACTGCGATGCCGGACACGAAAGCGGAAATCGACGAGTTCGCCTTTCTCCTGCAAGAAGCGCAAAGCCGTATCGAGGAAGGCCCGGTCTTCCAGCAAGGCGAAGTCTTCAAGTGTCCCGGTTGCAACTTCATCGGGATCGCAGCCGAGCAGCTGACGCGAAGCCGGCGAAACATAGGTCGGTTTAAGATCGTGGTTCAGGCAAATGATGAGATCGACGACATTATCCGCCAGCAAGCGGTAACGCGCTTCGCTTTCCCGGACCGCCTCCTCCGCCGCTTTAATCTCTGAAATATCCCGCAACGCGCCCAAAATTCCAAACGGCTGCTTTGTTTGCGGGTCGCGCAGCAGGCGTAGCTCGGAATGGACGCAAACCCAATGTCCGTCGCGATGGCCGATGCGATAGACGAACGAGGTGCGGTCCATATTGCCTTGTGCCAAGGATTGAAAAACCGCCTTTACTCCAGCTCTATCGTCTGGATGAATCAGGTCGAACGGCGATGTGCCGAAAAGCTCTTCGGGAGAAAATCCGAGGATTTCGCGGCAAGCGGGCGATAGATAGCGCCGGCTAAAATCGAGATCGAGCTGGAACACGAAATCTGTTGCGTTTTCGGCGAGAAGCCGCAATTGCGCCTCGCGCTCGACGAGCAGCTTTTGGAAGTTGGCGATGTCGCGCGCCATTTCATTGAGCGTGCCGCCGAGAGCCCTAAATTCCGGTGCCTGCCAAGACGCGATCTCGACGCGGGTGGTGAGATCCCCCTTGCCGAGCTTGCGCGCGGCGGCCACGAGTGCCCGGATCGGCTGCAATTGCCATAGATCGCCGAGAAACCATGCCCCGCAAGCAGCGCAGACAGCCGCGACCAGCGCCAGCGTCAGACCGATCATCATCCGCCGGTTCGCATCGGCCAGTACGAGCGAACGCGCCAAGCCGACGCCCACAACGAGATGGGCTCCGTCCGCAGAGGGCAGCGGCGCAAAGCCGTAGATCCGTTTTACGCCGTCCAAATCGTCCGTTTCGACGCGTCCGCCGTCCGGATGCTGTGCCATGGCCTTCATGAGCGGATGATCGGGAAAGCTCTTGCCTACCGAACCAAGTTGTTCTGGGACCTCAGCCAAGACCGTATCGGTGCGCGTCTCGACGACGATCACGCTCCAATCCTCCGATCCCACAAACTGACGGGCCACCTTCGCGAACCGGTCGAGATTGAGCGTGACGAAAATCATGCCCGGAGCGGTCTCTGCGCCGTTTTGAAGTGCCAATGACGTTGCGACAAAAACGGTCGGCTTGCCGGTCACCGCTCCGATCAAGAAACGGCTGATGCGGAAGCTCGAGGGGCCGGAACGCAGCACCTCCCGCAGAAAGGCGGGATCCAGGAATTTTTGCGGCTCGGTTATAATGCTGCCGCAGACGATGGTGTCATCCGCCCGGACGATGCCAATGGAATTGAATTGAGGTTGATCGGTTGCGACCGCTTTGAGCGTTTTGTGGCAATTGTCGGAAACCCCCACGATCTGCGACGTTCTCCGCAAAACGCCGAGCAATTCCTTCGCCTGTTGGACACTGTCGGCCTGGCGTTCTGCAATCAGCCGGGCAAGATCCATCGCATGCGTTCGCGCCGCCCCGATCGCAAGATGCCTATCGGTAACAAGCCCGCCAACCAAAAGCCCGAAAAGCGGTACGATGGCGGCCATAGCCAGCAGCGACAAGCGGAGCCGCACGCCGATCCCGTCACGGAAGCTTTCAACCGCAAACCGCCACATCGATCCCTTGGATCCGAAAAAACGTCGCCCGCGTCGAGGCTGACCTCCAACGCTTACGATTAGGCCCAAAGAATCTCTAAAGTTGGATGAATCAAAGAGGGCACCACCTCATGATTGCCCTCGTCCCGGTCAAAACCTTGCCGGATAGTGGCAACGAGGAAAAACAAAAACGCTGCGCGGGCTGGCGAATGCGCGATGTCGTTACTCGGAAGCCCTTGAATTATATCATATTCATGTCAGAGGACGATGTTCTCTTGAAAGCCGTCGGTGCAATGCGCTCGTCGAACTCGACGGCAAACCCGTCCCGGATATGGCGCACCACGGTCGCCGCTCGCGACCCGGCAGACAACCGGCCGCGAATATTTCGTCCAGGCGGCCGAGCCTCACCAGCGCAGAATACGCGCTCCGATCAGAGCGCCCGCCGCCGTCACGATGGCTATTCCGATGGAATACCAGGCCGCGACGAAGAAGGGCGAGTCGTCTGGGCAATGCGTGGCGTAAAGCGTAGCGCCGATAGCACCTGCAAAGAGGCCAGCGGCCGCTCCGGCCAAACCCGGCCGCGACGGAGCTCCGTCGCGTAAAGCCAGAAGCAAAGCGCAAAAAGGCGCAAGCGCCAGCAGAGGGATGCTCCGCAGGCAGAACATCGCATTATGGCCGATCAGGCGATGTCCCCAATCCGCTTCGGGAACCGTGACCAACTCGAACCCGATGCCAAGCAGCAGCAGGAGGGGCACGATCATCAGCGCCAAGAAGACGCCGTGCAGCTTGGCTCCAGGCCGCGCAAGCCGCAGCGTCAAGGGCGCCGCGAGACAGACGAGCAAACCCATGAGACCGATCTTGAAGAAGATCCTTGGATCGTCGGCGCCCAAGCTTAGAAGATGCGGCCGCAAGCCGAGCGCGACGAAATAAATGCCGATGGCGATGATCACGCCCGGCAGCAGCCATGTGCTCAAGGTCTGGCCGAGCGGCGCCGGAGGCGTGCGGGCATCGACCGCGAGAGCCTGAATTAAATTCTCGGTTTTCATGCTTCGCTCATTCTGAACTTCGCAGCCAGGGCGGCGAGCCCGCGATGCAGGGCCACGCGAACCGCTCCAGCGCTCATGGACAGCCGGTCCGCAGCCTCGCTGATCGATGCGCCATCGACGGCGATGATCCGCACGACATTGCGCTGCCGGTCCGGCAGGCTTTTGAGATGGCGGTCGATGTCTTCCACAAGCATGGAGGGTTCGGCTTCCTCACTGCCTAGAACGTCCGCGAAATCGTCGATCGGCACATGGATTTTGCGCCCGCGGCGCCGCAAGACGTCGATGGTCTTATGGCGCACGATCGCCCATAGCCACGGACTGAAGGGAGACTGCGACTCCCAAGTCTGGCGTTTGAGATGAATCGCGAGCAAAGTCTCCTGCACCACATCCTCCGCATCCATGGCGGCATATCCACCCGCCGACAGCCCGCGCCGCGCCGCGGCTCGAAGAACCGGAGTCAATTCGCGCAGCAATTGCTGATAGGCCGCCGCGTCACCGGCATTGCCGGCCCGCATCAGGGCCGCCCATCCCTGCTCTCGATCATTGCCGCGCACACGCGCTCCCGTATTGGTTTCGGTGAATATATAGGTTTTGTTACGCTCGGCCCGACTCGCCCCAATCACGCTTTCGCTAACGAAAATTCGCTCCTACACTCCGTAACGTCTGCTTTGCCGCTCGCGAAGAAGTCGATGCATGCCGGCTTGGGCCGGTTCGCCGCTGAAGGGACCACCCCGCCAGCTTACCCCCGCTTTATCTGAAAAAAGGGACTCATGATGACTGTGAAGACAAACGTTGCCGGCATTTCCTTGGCCGGCTCGCTCGCCACCGCCCTTGCGCTCCTTGCAAGCCCCGCCTCCGCCGGCCCGGCCCCGGGTCAGCCGACGATGGATAAATGTTACGGCGTCAGCCTCAAGTCCCAGAACGATTGCGCCGCGGGCGCGGGCACGAGCTGCGCCGGCACGTCGAAGGTCGATTATGACCCCGCCGCCTGGAAATATGTCGCCAAGGGCACCTGCGAGACAATCTCGACGCCGAAGGGCATGGGCTCGCTCAAAGCCAAGTCCTAATCCATTTCGAGGGCGTGCCAGCCGCGGCGCGCCCTCGCCATCGCTCTGCTGGATCGAAGGAGCCCTCACATGAGCCGCCCGTCGCTTCTTCCCTGCGCCACAGGGGTCGGCTTCAAGCCGCAGCATTTCCAGTCCATCGCCGCGGAGCAGCAACCGCTCGGCTTCTTCGAGATCCATGCTGAAAATTACATGGGCGCCGGCGGCAGGCCGCATGCGCAACTGCAATATCTCCGCGCGCATTACGCTCTTTCAATTCACGGCGTCGGTCTTTCCGTCGGCGCGGCGGGGCCGCTCGACGGCGATCATCTCGCACGGCTGAAACATCTGTGCAACCGCTATGATCCACAGAGCATTTCGGAACATTTGGCCTGGTCGTCGCACGGTGGCGCGTTTTTAAACGACCTGCTCCCGCTGCCCTATACGGAAGAGACGCTGGCCATGGTCAGCGCCCATGTGGATCAGATCCAGGCCACGCTGCAAAGGCAGATTCTTCTCGAAAATCCAGCGACTTACGTGCGTTTCGGGCAATCGGTCCTAAGCGAGACGGATTTCATCGCCGAGATCGCCCGCCGCACCGGCTGCGGCCTCCTGCTCGATGTCAACAATGTCTTCGTTTCGGCCGTCAATCACGGCACCGATCCTCGCGCCTATATTGCGAGCTTTCCGCTCGGCCAAGTGCGGGAGATTCATCTTGCCGGCCACGCCGAGGCCGATGACGGAGGCACTCCCTTGCTGATCGATGCACATGGCTCGCCCGTCGCCGATCCCGTCATGGCGCTTTACGCGGAGGTGATCGCCAAAGCCGGGCCGATCCCGACCCTGATCGAATGGGACAATGACGTTCCGGACTGGCCGCAGCTTCTCGCCGAAGCGCAAAGCGCGCAGGCCGTTCTCGATGCCCGCAAATCCAAAGGCGCGCAAAGCGCCGCCGCTGCTTGAGGAGACGCCATGTTCGCCGCTCTTCAACGCGACTTCGCCGAGGCTCTCGCCGATCCGGCCCGAGCCGTGCCGGAGGATATAGCCGCCTGCCATGCCGACGGCGCGGCCCGGCGCTTTTCTATTTATCGCAACAATGTCGCCGTCGGACTCCTCGACGCGCTCGCCGCGCGTTTCCCGGTGACGCAGCAAATCGTCGGTGAAGCCTTCTTCAAGAGTATCGCGCGTCTCTACATCGCTGCGCATCCGCCAATGTCGCCGCTGATGATGTTTTACGGCGACGATTTTCCCGGCTTCATCGCCTCTTTCGAGGCCGCAAGGGACCTAGCTTATCTTCCCGACGTGGCCCGCCTCGAAGCGGCCCGCACGCGTGCCTATCATGCCGAGGATGCCGCGCCGCTCGATGCCGCCGCGCTTCAGTCGATCGAGGCTGAAGACCTGGGCGATTTGCGTTTCAGCCTGCATCCAGCCGTGGAGATCGTCTCGTCGCCCTATCCGGTCGTCACGATCCTCGCGATGCATATGGGCGAAACCCCGCTCGCCGAAATCACGGACTGGCAGGGTGAAGAAGCGCTCGTATCGCGGCCATATCTCGATGTCGATATTCGCTGCCTGCCGCCGGGCGGTGGCGCTTTTCTGCGCATTTTGGGCGATGGGCACCCCCTGGCAAAGGCCGTCGAAGCCGCTGTGGCGGCCCACCCCGGTTTCGACCTTGCCGTCAATCTTGCCGGCCTCTTCAGTGCCGGTCTTGTCACGTCTCTTTCGATTATTGCATCAGAGGAAATGTCCCCATGAGCGAATTGTCTCTCACCCCAACCAAGCCACTTTCGGGCCTAGTCGCGCTGATCGCACAGATCACCGGACTGCTGGACAAGATCCCGCAATCCTTCCTGTCGCTTTGCGCGCGGGTTTTTCCAGCCGCCGTCTTCTGGCTGTCGGGCGAAACCAAGGTCGATGGATTTCATTTGAAGGACAGCGCGGTCGCTCTGTTTCGCGAGGAATATGCCCTGCCCCTCATCGACCCGACGATCGCAGCTTACATGGCGGCCTTCGCCGAGCACTTCTTTCCGGTGCTGCTCGTCATCGGCTTAGCCAGCCGTTTTGCCGCCCTGGCGCTTCTCGGAATGACGGCGGTGATCGAGATCTTCGTCTATCCCGACGCATGGCCGCTGCATGGCATTTGGGCCACCTGTTTTCTCGTCGTGATCGCGCGCGGCGCCGGGAAATTCTCGCTCGATTATCTGATCGCGCGGCATTACGGCTTGGCGAAGTAAGACAATCGAAGCTTCAGCCACCCTTCCGGTTATGCAGCCGGCGCTCCCATTCGAAAGCCTGCCGGACAATGACTTCGAGATCATCATAGCGCGGCTGCCAGCCCAGCACGGCGCGGATGCGATCGGCGCCAGCGACAAGCGCCGCCGGATCGCCTGGCCGGCGGCCTGAGAGCCTCACCTCGAAATCGATGCCGGTGACTTTCTTCACGACTTTGATAACTTCGAGAACCGAGCGTCCGTGGCCATAGCCGCAATTGCAGGTGAGGCTCGCGCCGCCGCTGCGCAAATAGGCCAAAGCCTGCACATGCGCGCGTACCAGATCGGTGACTTGGATATAATCGCGGATGCAGGTGCCGTCTGGCGTCGGATAATCGGTGCCGAAGACATCCATGCCTTTGCGGTGGCCTAACGCCGCCTGCACGGCCACTTTGATCAGATGCGTCGCTTGCGGCGTCGATTGGCCGAGGCGGCCTTTGGGATCGGCGCCCGCGACATTGAAATAGCGCAGCACCGCATAAGTGAGCCCACAGGCCTTGGCCGTATCTTCGAGCATCCACTCGACCATGAGCTTCGAGCGGCCATAAGGATTGATCGGTGCGAGCCCCACATCTTCGGTTACGGGATTTGTCTTCGGCTCGCCATAGACCGCCGCCGTCGACGAAAAGATGAAATGCTTGACCTTGTTGCGCACGGCGCATTCAAGCAGATTGCGGGCCTTGGCCGTATTATTCGCATAATAGAGCAAGGGATCGGCGACGGACTCGGGCACGACGATCTTCGCGGCGAAATGTGCGATGGCGTCGATTTGATGCGCACGTACAATCTCGTCGACCAGCGCCATATCCCCGAAATCGCCGACGATCAGCGGAACGCCATCTGGAACCGCCCAGGCAAACCCCGTCGAAAGATCGTCGAGCACGACGACTTTTTCGCCGGCATCAAGAAGCTCCAGGACCATATGGCCGCCGATATAACCGGCGCCGCCCGTGACGAGAACGCTCATGTCTGTCCTTGTCTCTAATCCTTGTGCGGAGATCGAACTCTTCACGGTGACGGAAAGCCTTGAAGAAGCCTTGCTTTGCAACCTTTACCATGTTGGTTGATTTGATAAAGGCTGCAACGGTAGCGCTGCGGTATTCGAATTCAGGATTGTGGCGGAAGGCTTTGAGCCTCTGCCCGGAGCCAGCTCTTGACCCAAGGCTTTCGCGAAGACCAGGACCCCGAGATCACCGATTCGGCCATCATGCCGCCGAAGGCCCGCCTGTTCAAAATTCTCGGGCCGGGATTGATCACGGGCGCGTCCGACGACGATCCGAGCGGTATTGCCACCTATTCGCAGGCAGGCGCGCAATTCGGCTATAGCCTAGGTTGGACGCTCATCTACAGCCTGCCGCTGATGATCGCCATACAGATGATCTCGGCACGCATCGGCCGCACCACCGGGCGCGGACTTGCCGGTATCCTGCGTCTCTATTATCCGAACTGGCTGCTGCAAGGCGCCGTCTCCCTATTACTCATCGCCAATACGATCAACCTCGGCGCCGACCTCGGCGCCATGGGCGATGCGCTCGATCTTCTGCTGCCTGGCCCGGTCTGGCTTTATGTCATCTGCTTCGGCAGTCTCTGCATCGCGATGCAGGTCGCCTTCAGTTACTCGCGTTATGTTTCCATTCTCAAATGGCTGACGATCTCGCTCTTTTCCTATGTCGCCACTCTGGCCGTGGTCCATGTCGACTGGCGGGCGATGGCCGCGCAAAGCCTCGTCCCGCATTTTATCTGGGACGAGCATTTTTTGCCGACCGTCGTCGCCGTCTTCGGCACGACGATCAGCCCCTATCTCTTCTTTTGGCAATCGTCCGAAGAGGCCGAAGACGTGCAGCACTATCCGGTGCGCGAAAAGCTTCTCTCAGCGCCGGAACAGAGCAAAAGCGCGCTCGACCGGATCGGGATCGACACATTCGTCGGCATGAGCTTTTCGAATACGATCGCCTTGGCCATCATGACGACTGCGGGCGCCACCTTCTACGTCAGCGGCAATCACGACATTCAAAGTTCCGCGCAAGCCGCCAAGGCGCTCGAGCCTCTGGCCGGACATTTCGCCGCTTTCATTTTCACCCTCGGCATTTTGGGGACCGGCCTTTTGGCGGTTCCCGTGCTTGCCGGCTCCGCCGCCTACGCCGTCGGCGAGGCTTTGAAATGGCCGGTCGGCTTCGGCCGGCAGGTACAGGAAGCCAAGGCATTTTACGCGACCGTCGTGCTTGCGACGCTCGTCGGCATGATGATCAATTTCTCGGGGATCAATCCGATCAAGGCGTTGTTTTGGAGCGCCGTTCTCAACGGCGTCGTCGCCGTCCCAATCATGGTCGTCATGATGATGATGGCGGCGCGCAAGGATATTCTGGGCCGGTTCGCCATCAACGGCTGGTTGAAGTTTCTGGGCTGGCTCGCGACGGGCCTCATGATCGTCTGCGTCACGGCGATGTTCGCGGGTTTTTTCCTTCCGTCGTGATATTGGGGTCTAGAGCATGATCCCAAAAAGTTGGAGCTTTTTTGATAAAGATCATGCGTTTAATAAAGTCGTCGCAATCCTGGCTTCACGCGGGGATCGCGCGATGATAATGACACACGATTGCTGAAGCGGGAGAGAAAACAATATGCGCTTTGGACTTATTGGAACCGCGGTACTCGCCGGAACCATTTTGGCAGCTGCCGACGCCCGGGCTCAGCTTTCATCGCCGCAATGGACGACCTGCACAGGAAAAGCCGGCGTGGACTGGAAGGAGCAGATCAAGAGCTGCACCATATTGATCGCGTCGAGTTTTGAAACGGCCGACAATCGCGCCATTGCTTACGTTCGCCGGGGCATAGCCTATAATAACGAGGGTGAACTCGACAATGCCATCGTCGATTACGGCGAGGCCATCAAGACCCGCCCCAACCACGCCGAAGCCTATTACAATCGAGGCAACGCCTATTTGAGCAAAGGCGATAATGCCAAAGCCATCACCGACTTCGACAGTGCGATCGCGATCGACATCAAAAATGCCGCCGCCTACCGGAGTCGCGGCCTCGCATATCTCTATAGCGGCAACTCCTCCAAGGCACTGGCTGACATTGAGGAAGCAAGCAAACTCAATCCGCATGATCCATACAGCGCCATATGGGCCGATATCGTCGCCCAACGCGCAAAAGCTCCAAGTCCCTTGCAGCAAGCGCTCTCGCAATTAAGGTCACAGACATGGCCCGCACCGGTCATTCGCATGTTTCTCGGTCAGATCAAACCGGACGCCCTGCTTACCGCCGCGGAAGATCCGGACGCCACGAAAAAGCAAGGCAAAATGTGCGAAGCCCAATTTTACAGCGGCGAATGGGTACTTCGAAGCGGCGATAAAGGCGAAGCAACGCGGCTTTTTAAACTCGCGGCAAATGCCTGTCCGAAGGACTTCCTCGAATGGACCGCGGCCAATGCCGAACTCAAGGCCCTTGGCGCGGCGCCCTAGATCAGGTTGATTTCGGACTCGTCAAAGTCGGGCCTGCCCGGCTTTGACCTCTCGAAATGCCCATTTTGCTTAGCCCGCTCTGATATCAGGCCGGCTCACGCGCAAGCGTCTCGGCCTGCCATCGCTCGACCTCGGCGAGCTCTGGCGGCCGCTCTAGGATGATCTCGCGCTTGCCGAGCGTCACTTCGCCGGCATCGCCGTCGAGCGAGAGCCAATCGCCGTCGCAAATCCTGGTGTCGCCGAGCATGGCTTCGCGCCGCGCCTCGTCGATCGCGAGTGTCCGGCAACCGACGAGACAGATTTTGCCGAGTTGGCGGGCGACAACGGCGGCATGCGCCGTGCGGCCGCCGACTGCGGTCAGAATGCCCGCCGCGACGGCAAATCCTTCGACGTCCTCCGTCGATGTATCGTGGCGCACCAAGATGACGGGTTCGCCCATCGCAGCCAATTCCTTGGCGCGTTTCGAGTCAAACGCCACGCGGCCCGTGGCAACGCCCGGCGCGGCCGAGATCGCCGTTGCGACCGCCGGCGCAGACGCGGCAAAACGCGCGACGGCCAACTGATCGATGTCGATATGCCCCAAACGCGCAAGTGCCGTCTTGAAGTCGATGGCGCCCTCGTGGACGAGGTCGACCGCGATATGGAGCGCGGCGCGCGGCGAGCGCTTGGCCGTGCGCGTCTGCAGAAAATAGAGTTCGCCGCCATCGACCGTGAATTCCACGTCCTGTGCGTCACGGAATTCGGCTTCGATCCGCCCTATGCCCTCCTGCAGGCCTTTCGCCGCGTCCGGCAGGCGTTCGGCGAGCCGTTCCGCATGTCCGGGCGTGCGCCGTCCGGAGACCACGTCTTCGCCTTGGGCATCGAAGAGGAAATCGACATAAAGCTCACGCGCGCCGGTCGCCGGATTGCGGCTGAAGGCGACGCCCGCGCCTGAGTTTCCGCCGGAATTGCCAAACACCATGCATTGCACAGTGACCGCCGTGCCCTTGAGCCCGTCGAGATGATTGAGCCTGCGATATTCGCAGGCCTTCGCGCTTTGCCATGAGCGATAGACCGCGATGGCGGCTTCCTTCAATTGTTCGCGCGGATCTTCCGGCAGGCCATGGCCGGAGATCTGCAACGCCAATCCGCGAAACTCGCGGGTCAGGCGTTCGAGCGCATCGGGATCGAGTTCGGTCTCGTTCTCGACGCCTTCGCGCTTGATCATATCGGCAAGCCGTTCTTCGAAACACGTGCCCGGCACATGCAAAACGACTTCGGCATAGCCCTGGACGAGCCGGCGGAAACTATCGAAAGCAAGGCGTGGATTGCCGCTCATGCGGATCAGACCATGCACGGTTTCAGTATTGAGGCCGATGTCGAGGATGGTTTCCAGCATGCCGGGCATGGAGGCCGCCGCACCCGAGCGCACCGAAACGAGCAGAGGCGCGCGGCTATCGCCGAAACGCCTGCCGGTTGTCTTTTCAAGCCAGGCAATGCCCGTGTCGAGCCCGGTGCGAAGCGCTTCGAGCGCCGCTTCGTCCCCCGCATCGACGCCGGCGCAAAGGCTTGTCGGCATCACGAAAGCCGGCGGCACATTGAGACCGAGCCGCGCCATCTGCCAGATGAGCGCGGCCTTGGAGCCCGCGATCTCGGCGGTGACGTCCGGCGAACTGCCATTGCCAGCGATGAAAAGGGGCTGCTGATTTTGACTCATGCGGATAATTCCTCAAGCACACGGTCACGCAGCGCGAGCGCCGCATGGGCTAGATAATCTGTTGCGGTTTCGAGCCCCCGCGCGACATCGAGGCCAAGCACCAGCGCGCGGGCGTCGGGAGAAGCAGCGCCCATAAAGGCACTGATCGCATCGCGCTCGGCGGAATCGGCGCTTTTTTCGACCGCCATAACGGCATCGATCGCCTGCAGCGAATCCGTGGCATCGGCGCGATGGCCTTCCGGCAGGCGCGACACGGCCTCGACCGCGCGCACCAGATGGCTTACGCCGTCGACCACAAGCTCTGCCAATCCGGCGAGCTTCGCGCCGCTGGCGCCACTGCCTTTCGGCATAAGGCCCAAGAGAAAAACGCATTCGTCCAGCGTGTCGGTCGCATTTTCGACCGCATCGACGCTTTGACGAAGCGTATCGGCATGCTGCACGCGGGCGCAGATCTCGCGCGCCTGTACCGTCAGCCTGTCGGCTTTTTCCTCCATTCGCTTGGCTTTTTGCGCGAGGCGCGAATGATCGGATCCAGAGGCCCCATTCGCCGCCAAACCTTCGACCAGAAGCGAAGCAAGCATGCGAGTGATGCCGAGATGACGCATCAGCACGGCGAGCACGGCCGATTCCGCCGTGTCGAAAAGCTGCGAGAGGTCAGCCTGAACCTCATCGCGAATGAGACGGGTCGAGCGGCAGGCGCGCAAGCCCTCGCTCGTCTGGCGCAGCACGCGCCGCAAAAAGTCATTGGTCTCAACGGCGCCAAGCGTTTCGTCGAGGCGTGCGCCATAGGGGATGCGGCCCTCGGCCGTGCGCCTGATCGCTTCGAAGACGAGATCGGCGCCGCCAAGTTCGAGAAAGGCGCGATGGCCATAGTCGTTCGTCGCGGCAAACGTCAGGAGCTCGATCGAAGCGCCCTTGCCGACGAAAGTCTGCAGAGCTTTGCGCGCCTTGTTCCAATCGATCAAAAAGACGATGCGCGAGCCGAGAAACGTCAAAAAGCGCTGGAGCGCCGCTTCGTCCGCCGCATCGAAGCGTCCGACGATGAGATAGAAGACATCCTCCTCGCCGACGCCATGCGCGCTCTTTTCATCGAGCGGCGTCCAGGTGACGCCCTGCCCTTCGAAGAGCGAGATAAAGAATTTCGCGCGCTGACGATGCACATCCGTATAAGTGACGCTCGCCGTCTTGTCCTCGACATGCACGACGAGGACATGCGCGTCGGTGGTGCCGATATCGTTTTGAATCGTGAGCCGCGTGCCGCTGTGAACGGCGGTCGTGCCAAGGCCCGGATGACCGAAGGCGAGCACTGAGGTGCGATTGAGGCCCGCCATGAAAGCTTTGATGCGGGCGCGGTCCTGGTCGTCGACATGATGGACATGGGCGCCGTCGATCGTCTCGACCGCCATTTCCGAAGCAAGCTGATTGATCGCTTTATGCACATCCATGATCAGGAGATGCACGCTATCGGCGCCATCGCGCCGCGCCGAAGTCATGGCGTCGATGTCACGCGGCGCAAGCTCGTCATGTTCGGCTTTGGGCATCGCGGCTGCGAGCACCGCCAAGCGTTGCTCGAACGCATTGCAGATCACGACCTTCGCCGCCTTCAACGGTAAAAGCATAGTGGCGAGATCGGCCGCGAGCCCTTTGACCAGGATTTCAGCACCTGGGACCAGGATACGCTCGGGCGACAAAACCCGCGTCCCCCCGATCGTGGCCTCGAACGGCAGGTCGGTTAGACCGGCGGCGCGGCATTCCGCCTCGAAGGAATGCACCGTCTCGCCGGGATGGCGGCTGTGAGCTGCCGCTTCCTGCAGCAAGGTCAGGCGCAGTTTGAGCCGGTCGTTGGCAGCAAGCGCATCGCCGAGCAAAGCCGGCAATAGCAAAGCCTCCTCACCAAGCTCACGGACAATATCGATCTTTGCGGTCACGAGAGTCTTCACCTTGGTTCAAAGCCATCGGGATTGCGTCCAACTAAGCCAAGGCGACGTCAGGCGCTTTGCGCCAGATCATTCATCGATATGTCATATCGCCCGGAGCGCCCGCACATGCCCAACGTCGGATGTTCAACTCTGCGAGATCACGGCCTTGGAAATGAGCTCCGGTGCTATAGCTTCGACGTCACAGCAGGAATGGAGCGTGCGAGATGGTTAAATCGATCGGATATCGCGTTGGAGCCGCGAGTCTTGCGGTAGCGCCTCTTCTCGGAGCCATCTTGTTGCTGACGACGGCGTCAGTCACATCCACCTCCGCCCAAACCGGCGCCTGCCCCGGCGACAATGGCGGCCTTACGCTTTCACCCGGCTTTTGTGCGACGATTTTCGCCGACAATATCGGCCATGTCCGCCATATGGTGGTGGCGCCCAACGGCGTGCTCTACGTCAATACTTGGAGCGGCCGTTATTTCCGCAACGTCCCGCCGCCGCCCGGCGGCATGCTGGTCGCCCTCAAGGACAGCAAAGGCACCGGCAAGGCCGATACGATCGAGCGCTTCGGCGATAGTCTCGCGGAAGGCTCCGCCGGCGGTTCGGGCATCGCTTTCTATAAAGACGCGATCTATGCCGAGCAAAACGACAAGATCATCCGCTATGCCCTGCCCGCGGGCGAGATCGTGCCGAAAGGAAAACCCGAAACCGTCGTCTCCGGCATGCCGCTCACCGGCGATCACCCGATGCATCCTTTCGTGATCGATCCGAAGGGCGAGATTTTCGTCGATCTCGGTTCTGCTACCAATGCCTGCCAGGTCGAAAACCGGACGCTGAACTCACCCGGCATCAACCCCTGCACCGAAAAGGAAACGCGCGGCGGTACGTGGCGTTACGATGCCAATCAAACCGGTCAGGTCTTTTCGTCAAAGGAGCGCTTTGCCAGCGGCATCCGCAATGGCGAAGGCTTTTCCTTCGATGCGGGCGGCCAGCTTTACGTCACGCAGCACGGCCGCGACCAGCTCTCGCAGAACTGGCCGAAGCTTTATAAGCCCGAGCAAAGCGCGGAGCTGCCGGCCGAGGAAGTCGTGCAGCTCGAGCATGGCGCCGATTACGGCTGGCCCGAATGCTATTTCGACAATTTCCAGAAGAAGCTTGTGCTCGCCCCCGAATATGGCGGTGACGGGGGCAAGGCGGTGGGCGTTTGCGCGGACAGAAAAGAACCGGTCGCCTTCTTCCCCGCGCATTGGGCGCCGAACGATCTTCTCATCTACAATGGAAAGGCTTTCCCGGCGGCCTATCAGAGCGGCATGTTCATCGCCTTCCATGGTTCGTGGAACCGCGCCCCGGCGCCGCAAGGCGGCTACAACGTCGTTTTCCAGCCTTTCGCCAAGGGCAAGACGACAGGCGATTTCGTCGTCTTCGCGGATGGTTTTGCCGGCGCCGTGAAGGACCCTGGCCGGGCCGCCTTCAGGCCAACGGGCCTCGCCATGGGTCCTGACGGCGCGGTCTATATTTCTGACGATGTGAAGGGCCGCATCTGGCGCGTCACTTACCATGGGAGTGCCGATGCCAAGGTCGCGCCCGCGCCGGCTCCCGCTGTCACCGCATCCGCCGGCGGAGCCGTGCCGCCGGAAGGCACGCATCCGGATGCCGGACGCCAGGAGTCCGCCGCCTTGCCCGTGCCGCCCGGCGCGACGAAGGAGGAGGTCGCGCTCGGCGACCGGATCTTCCATGGCGAAGTCAGCGACGGGACCTGCACCGGCTGCCACGGATCGGATGCCAAGGGCTCGCCGCAAGCGCCCGATCTCACGACCGGCAATTTCGTCCAGAGCGACGGCAGCTTCAAAGCGCTCATCAAGACGATCAACGATGGCGTGCCGAAGCCGCGCAACTATTCTGATCCCATGCCGCCCAAAGGCGGCGCGCCTTTGTCGGAGTCGGATGTCTCCGCCGTTGCCGCCTACGTCTGGGCGATCAGCCATCCGGACGGGAAGTAAGGCGCTCGCGCTCAAGCAAATCTTAAGGCTGAAACTCAAGGGCGGTGTGCTATGCGCACCGCCTTTTCGATAGCGACAGTTTCGTGACACTTGCTGCGGCAAAGCCATCTCCGGCCGCTGCGTATCTCGCTACCTACCCAAGCCCCGAGCCTCCACTTTTCTCTGGACAGCGCGCAAGGCCGTGCCCGGTTTCCATAGGCTTTGGGCCGTAAGACAGCTTATAAGTGGGAGATATTGGAAAAGCTTTTCATTCAATCGATTGGAGATGTGTCATGGCAGCCGTGAGCAAGCAGAAGGATGCTTTTTCGGTCAAAGCCTATCGCGGCGACGCAAAAACGCTTCTCGCCTTCAACCTGACGACGGCCGCGTCGCGAAAGAGTCTCGCGGGCTTTACGATCCAAGTCACCCCGCCCGGCAAAGCCGCCTATTATCTCCTCAACAACCTGCGCTTCGAGATTCCGGGCAATCATGCGCAAGACCCGCAAGAGCCGGCGGCTTCGAGCCTTAATGCACCGTTCCAGAAGTTTCGCTGGGTGCATGTGACGGCCAAGGACCACCAAGGCTTAAACCCGGCTTTCGGCACTTATACCTATACGGTCACGCCGCGTTACTTCGATGCGCAAGGCTCGATGCAGCCCGCCGACCCGAAACTCAGCGTGTCGGTGAAGATCAGTGTCGACCGCTTTTCAAAGGGCAAGCTCGCCGTCGGCTTCACCCGCGGCTTCGTGCAGTCGCAGGCTTTCGTCCGGCATTTCGGCCTCAATGCGCTCATCCGTCCGAAGGGCAAGGATCTTCTTTTCAAGACCTCGCAACCGTCCGGCACGAATGCCGCCGGCGAAAATTTCACCTATGCGGATCAATATCAATGGCTCGGATGGACTGCGCGCGATTTGATCTTCGATCTGCTCGACGAGGTCGCCAAAGACAAGACGCTCTCGCTCGACATTTTTGCCTACGATCTGAACGAACCCGACATCATCCAAAGACTGCTGGCGCTCGGCAAGGAAAAACGCGTCCGGATCATTCTGGACAATGCGGCGCTCCATCACGACACAAAAGGCGACAAGCCCGAAGATGAATTCGAAGCGCTCTTTGCGAAACGCGCCGGCCAGGATGCGATTTGGCGCGGCCACTTCGGCCGCTATTCGCATGATAAGGTCTTCATCGTCTCGGACAAGAGCGGCGCCAAGAAGGTCTTGACCGGCTCGACGAATTTCTCCGTTACCGGCCTTTACGTGAATTCAAACCATGTGCTCGTCTTCAACGATGCCGACGTCGCAAAGACCTATGCGGCCGTGTTCGAAGAATCGTGGAACGACAATACGTCCAAGCCCAAATTCGTGGCGTCGGATTACGCGACCGAGCCCTATGTCTCCAAAACCGCCTCGGTTCCCAAGACCAGCATCACCTTCTCGCCGCACAGCGAAGAGATCGCGGCCGATATTCTCGGCGGCCTCGTGCAGCGGATCAACAAAGAGGGAAAGAGCGCAGCGAAGACCGGAAGCGTTCTCTTCGCGGTTATGGAACTTGGCGGCGGCCCGAACAATCCGGTTTATAGTGCGCTCTGTGATCTGCACAAAAACCAGAACATTTTCAGCTACGGCATTTCGGATACGCCGAAAGGCATAGCGCTTTATCCGCTCGGCAAGAAGACCGGCGTCCTCGTCACCGGCAAGCCGGGACAAAGCCGCCTGCCGCCGCCCTTCGATCAGGTGCCCGGCGTCGGAGCCGGCCATCAGATCCATCATAAATTCGTGGTCTGCGGCTTCAACGGCCCCAACCCGGTCGTCTATTGCGGATCGTCCAATCTCGCGCTTGGCGGCGAGCAGGCCAATGGCGACAACCTTCTCGCGATCAGTGACGAGGATGTCGCGACGGTGTTTGCCATCGAGGCTTTGGAACTCGTCGATCATTTCGATTTTCTCGATCGCACCGCAACCGTCTCGAAAGCCAAGAAGCCCAAAAAAGCCGCCGCGGTCGGTACGCAGGCCGCGGTCTCCGCCGGCTGGTTCCTTAAGGCGGATGATGCTTGGGCCGCGAAATATTACGATCCGAACGATCTGCACTCAGTCGACCGCAAGCTGTTTGCCGGCTGACCGCCTTCGCCGAGGCCATCCCGGCCGCAAAGAATTGATTTACCTCATTTGCGCATCGCCTGATGCGGGTTAACCCGCACCAGGTGACAAGCTCTTGCGCGAACCTTCACGCAAGCGCCGAAATCGGACCGAATTGATTTGTAAAATCTTATCGAGCCCGGCCTATCGTGAGAAGAGTTCCCCGCATGGCCGCTGCATGCCCGCAAGACTGCGGCGCCAAGGCAGTGGCCAAGGTGGTGGAACTATCGTGATTGAACCCCCATTTGCGTATGGACGTGCCGAGGTTGGAGACGAGGAATATGCGTTTAGGCTGGAAAGCAGGAGTTCTCGCGGCCGTTATGGCGGTCGCATTCGCATCTGGCGCAGCCGCGCAGACGCCCTCATCCCATAAGACGAGCACAGCGCAGAGACACGCGAGCGCGCCCCCCCATCACGGTTATGGACATAGCCACGCGCGGGTCGGCTATGCGCCCGGCACGGCTGGCGCCCGCTACGGCCTTCGCGGCCACTACGCCGATCTCGTTGGCGACCCCCATAGCGGATTGGGCTTTTACGCGTTGCCGCCGCAATATCGCGTCGGCGCCTGGCGCTATCGCATGCGCACGACCCCACCGCCGTGGGCAAATCCCGTCCGTTCCGCTGTCGCGGCCGATGCCATACGGACCTGGTCCTGGATCCCGACCGAGGCGACAAGCTATCGCTATGGCGTCTTCGATCCCAATGAAGGTGTCGGAACGCCATTCTTCGCCGGCTATTATAGCCAAGGCGATCGCGATGACGGCGATGACGACGATCAGCCGTTCGGCCGGCCCCTGTTCTAAGCCGCGTTCACTGCCGGTTAACGCTTAAACACAATCCCGAAAGGCATAGCGCTTTTCGGGATTATTGTTTGATCCGGCCGCATCATCCGATCCGAAAAGTCTGAAACTTCGGGATGATGGCTTCGCCGGCAGCATCATCTCGTCCGAAAAGTCTGCAACTTTTCGGGATGATGCTAGTAAGCCTGATCGCTATAGGGCGAGCCCGCCGGCTGATGGATACGAATAAAGCCGACGCCGCCCGCCGTGTGGCAGGCGTTGCAGGCATCCGTGAGTTCGTCGTAGCTGCGCAGGAATTTTTGCACGTCCTTTGCCTTCGCGGCGTCGCGCATGTCGCCCAGCGGCTTGCCCGCCTTTATGACAAGTTCAACAGGGATGTTGATATAGCGCGTTGCGGCGCGGCTGAGCGTGTCTTCAAGCTGGCCGAGCTCGTAATCTGCGAGGCCCCAGTTCTTTGCCTTGGCGGCGTACCAGAGCTTGATATGGCGCATTTGCACGAAGCCCATGAGATCGCCGAGGCTGGCTGTGATGCCTGAATCGACCTGGCCCGGATGAGGCACCGGCGCCTCTGCGAAGGGAACATTTTCGCCCAAGGCCGGGACGATGGCCATGAGCGCGATCGCAGCAGCAGTGGCCATGGACCTAATCGTTTGGGCTTTCCGCATATCAACCATCCTCATTGCTCTCTTCGCCGGCTACATCGGCCATCGATGTTGCCGTTGAATGACGGCCGCGTCCAGCACTAGCATTGATAGAAATCAATAAGGCTTCGCGCCGCCTGAAAGTTCGACCGAATCTCTCCGTGTAGCGATCCTGGCCACGGGGGATTTCCAATGGTTTCGATAGAATACGCGATTTAACCTCGGCCAAGGCGGTGATTTTTCCTATTTGCCGCCCATCGTCTTGAAACTCTCCAATGCACGGCGGCGCGCCGCATTATGATCGACAATCGGATGCGGATAATTTTCGCCCAAGACAAGATCCGCCGCGGCGAGCTGCTTGGCATCGGCCTTCCAAGGTTTATGGATCAGAGTCGACGGCAGTTTCGCAAGTTCGGGAACGTAACGCTTCACATAGACACCGTCCGGATCGAATTTCTCGCCCTGCAAGGTCGGATTGAAGATGCGAAAATAAGGTGCGGCATCGGCGCCGCTGCCTGCCACCCATTGCCAGCTCGCGGCATTATTGGCCGCGTCCGCATCGACGAGCGTATCCCAAAACCAGGCTTCGCCTTCGCGCCAATCGATCAGCAAGTGCTTCGTCAAAAACGACGCAACGATCATGCGCACGCGATTATGCATCCATCCTTCCGTCCAAAGCTGGCGCATGCCCGCATCGACGATCGGATAGCCGGTTTCGCCGCGCTGCCAGGCGCACAAAGCGGCTCGGTCGCCGCGCCAAGGCATCCGATCGAAGCTCGGTTGAATGTTTCGCTGCGCGATGCCGGGATTGTAAAAAAGCAACTGATAGGAGAACTCGCGCCAGCCGAGCTCGGTCAGGAATTTTTCGAGATCCTTTTCACTCGCCTCCGATGTGCCGTTGACGACCGCCTGTTTTGCCGCGTGCCAGATCTGCCGCGGTGAGATGTTGCCAATGTGTAGATAAGGCGAAAGCCGCGAGGTCGAAGCCCGGTCCGGCCTGTCGCGCAGGCTCGCATAATCGGCGAGGCTCGTTTTCAAGAAATGAGCAAGCAGCTTATGCGCCGGCTTTTCGCCGGGCTTCCAAGTCTCGCGCAGACCTGCCGCCCAATCGGGCCGCTTCGGCAGAAGCTCGAGACCGTCAAGCGAGACGCATTTCGCGCGAAGCTTTTTCGGCAAGGACGCAAAGGAGAGCTTCCGCGGCACGCCAAGCGGCGCCTCAGGTTCGGCCTGTCCGCAAGCCGCCCGCCAATAGGCCGAAAAGACCCGAAACGGCGCATCGGCCTTGTTCAGCACGGACCACGGCTCGTGAAGCAGGTTCGCGTTGAAGCTTTCGACGGGAATGCCGCGTTCCGTCAGCGCCGCCTCGATCTTTGTATCTATGGCGCGGCCCGCTTCGTCGTAGCGCCGGTTCCAATAGACGCCTGCAGCTTCGACGTCTGCGGCAAGCTGCTCCAGGATCGCCGCCGCGGCGCCGGCCAGGATCGCGAGCTCGCCTCCCTTGGCAGCCAGAGCCTCGCTTAAATCCGCGAGCGCACCACGCAGCCACCATTTCGTCGCGCCGCCCTGCGGCCTCAGCCTGGCGCTCTCCTCGTCATGCACATAGAAGCAGATGATCGGGCGGCCTGACGCGGCCGCCGCATCCAGAGCGGGATTATCGGCGAGACGCAGATCGTCACGAAACCAAACGATCGCCGGCGGCATCGACGCTGCCACGAACCATATCCTCCAGGCATGGATCTCAAGCCATGAGACACATGCTGAAGACTATCTCGTTCCCGTTGTCGAAGAAGCAATAGACCGAAAGGAGATCGCCCAGGCAGGATCGGAAAATCCGTCGCGATCATGCTTTACGTCCGCCGCATGATCTTTTCCGAAAAGTCTGCAACTTTTCGGGATCATGCTTTATCGCCTTGCGCAGCCGTTGACCTGGATCTCTTCGGAATGCGCGGTCCAAGTGTCTGCATCCTGAGCATGACACGGATCGGCCAGTTCCATGGCAATCGCGCCCTGGATCGTATGGCGCACGGCGGAACAATTATTGGCTTCGACCAATATGATCTTATAGCCCGCATCCGGTCTTGCTGCCGAAGTGCAATAAAATTTGAGCTGAACGAAATTGCGCTGCTTGGCGGCGATTGCGGCTGACACGTCGCAAAGCGACAGGCCAACACAGGCGGCGAACAGCAGCTTTCCTGAGCGAACCATTTTCTGCCCCGATTAAATATTGGAATACCTGTTTATTAAGCTGCCGCCATTTTTGAAGTCAAGCATCTGTTACCGTCCCAACGATGTACTTTGTCGTCGTGAAGACTTAAGCCTTCGACCTGTGCAACGCCGCGATCTGTCCTCAACTTGGAAGAAGGCGTAAGTCATATGAAATACATCAAAGCTTCAGCGATCATTATCACTTGCCTTGCCACGGCACCCGCTTCGGCAGCCTTGAAACCAGGCGCGATGGCACCCGATTTCACCGCGCAAGCGGCGGTCGGCGGCAAGGATTTCACATTCTCCTTGGCCGAAGCTTTGAAGCATGGACCGGTGGTCCTTTATTTTTATCCGAAGTCTTTCACGCAAGGCTGCACCATCGAGGCGCATGAATTCGCCGAAGCGGCCGAGGACTTCGCCGCGGCCGGAGCCACGCTCATCGGCATGTCGAAAGACACGATCGAAACGCAGCGCAAATTTTCGACGGAAGGATGCCGGGACAAATTTCCGGTGGCGGCCGATCCGGCCATGACCGTCATTCGCGCCTATGACGCGGCGATGCTGCTCGGTCTCACGCCATCGGGCAAGGAGATGGCCGACAGGATCTCTTATGTCATCGCGCCGGACGGCAAAGTGATCTACGCTTATTCCGATCCCGCGCCGGATAAGCATATTGAAAACACGCTGGCCGCCGTGCGGCAGTGGCGCGAGCAGCATAAGAACTGAGATCGCGCAGCCTCAGTTGCGAGGCGTGCATGGGTCGACAGAACAATCAAGAAATTCGAAGCAAAGCCCTATGGGCTCTTGGCGGAAGAGGTGGGATTCGAACCCACGGTAGGCTTTCACCCACGGCGGTTTTCAAGACCGCTGCCTTAAACCACTCGGCCACCCTTCCCTGCGCATCCGGGCCGCTTTTGCAAGCGAAGCCCGACCCGACAAACGCCTCATATCATGCCGCGAAGGCCTTTGTCTGCGGCGGCTTTCGCCGACATGCGAGCCGCCGCGAAAAGCGTCGAACGCGCCATCATTCGTGGCTTTCGACATCAGCCGCGCGCGCCGTTGAGTGGTATCCCACAAGCCGGTGCATAATTGCAACGCGCGGTAAAATCGGCGCAAAACAAACGATGCGCGGTTCACTCAGAACGCATGTCAGTGCTTCACTAACGTCTTGTTAAGATATCGCGCTTTCGCTTATCAACAGAGTGGTCTCGGCCATGCGGACCATCGCTTTTTACAGCGATATGCGCACCGTTAATCTGTTTCAAAATTATCACAGCCCTTGGCGATTGTGGCCACACCAAGGGCGCGAGCCTCGACAACAAAACAATTTCGGCTAACGTCCAAAACGTGATCCTAGAGTCGGAAGCAAATGCACATCCGGCCAAGTTTGAGAAAGAACATTTCTTTTCTCGTCATGCCACTTTGGAGGGCCGCATAAATGAAAATTAGTTCAAAGCTCGTCGGGGCGGGCCTTGCTGCAATGGGTGCGATGTCGCTTAGCGCCATCACTCCCGCGGCCGCCGGCTCCATTAGCCAGCCCGGTGAACTCGTCGGCTACACCTGGGCGCCGCTTCCGGAAGGTATCTATTTCGCGACGACCGAGAGCTACGGCAACAACCGTGGCCTGGCCTTCGATTCCGAAGACGCTATCAGCATTCCGGTCATCATCTGGTCGACCCCATGGACGCTGTTCGGCGGCCGTGTCGAGGCCTATGTCGCGGTTCCCTCGCGGTCGATTACCGTTCCTCACCCGCTGGGCGTGCCCGGTACCGCTGTCCATCTCGCTGGCGCTGCGCTCGATGGTCTCTGGGTCGGTGAAGGCTGGGATCTCGGCAACGGCTGGGGCGTTTCGAACTTCATCGGCGGTTATGCGCCGACCAATGGTCTCAACGGCCTCGTCGACTTCTGGACCTTCAACGAACGTCTCGGCGTGACCTGGGCCCAGAATGGATGGAGCTTCTCGGGCCATGTCATCTACGGCGTCACTGGCAACAATCTGTCGTCGACCGCTGGCGGTATCTTTGGAACCCCTGGTGGCTACGGCACGAAGACGAGCCCGAACTACGTCAACCTCGACCTGACCGGCACCTACACCTACGGCAAGTGGACGCTCGGTGCCATCGCCTTCGGATCGTGGGACGTCAGCGGCATCAGCACTCCTTTCGGTGCTCTTCCCGCAGCAAAGCAGAGCCAGTTCGCAGTCGGCCCCTTTGTCGGCTACAACTTCGGGCCGGTCATCCTGCAGGCGTGGGTGTCGCGTGACATCGCCACCTCCAACTACTTCAATCTCCAACCAGCACCGTTCACGTCCAAAATGTACGAGACCCGCGGCTGGCTGCGTGTGATCGTTCCTCTGTGGACAGCTCCGGCTCCGGCTGCTCCCGTCGTCGCCAAATACTGAACGTCTAACTCATAAAACTGAAACCGAATTCAACTTTCTAAAGGGGATTTCCTCATGATACGCAAATTCTCCATGGCGACGGCCGTGCTGATGGCAGCGAGTGCGTCTGCCTTCGCCGCGGACCTCCCGCGCCGCACGCCTCCGCCGGTCTTCGTGCCGCCGCCGCTCTTCACCTGGACCGGCCTCTATGTCGGTGGTCAAGTCGGTTACGCTTGGGGCAAGGACAATAGCAATGGCGTTTTGAGCGCCGTTGGTGTTGGTCCTTTCGGCGCCTATACCAATTACAACAGCCCGAACGGCGAAGTCGGCGGCGCCCACATCGGTTACAACTACCAGTTCAACCAGTTCGTGATCGGCGTCGAGGGCGACGTCAATGGCTCGAACTTCAACAACGGCGGCACCGGCTTTGCCTTTGGCGCGGCCGGCATTCCGTTCGGCGCCTTTTCGGTGAATACCGCCACGCGCATTCCGATCGAAGGATCGGCACGCGCTCGGATCGGTTTCGCCTGGGATCATTGGTTGTTCTTCGCAACAGGCGGCGCGGCCTTCGCGGATATCGAGCATAGCTTTGCGCTCGGAGTCGCGGGTGTCGGCTTCTTTAACGATCCCGCCACTTATTCGAAAACCCGTGTCGGCTGGACCGTTGGCGGTGGCGTCGAATATGCGCTGAACAACAATTGGTCGGTGCGCGCCGAATATCGTTATTCGGACTATGGGACGAACTCGAGTGCAACCCTTGGCGGCATTACCGCCCTCACGGGTGTTTATGGCACCCAAAGCAGCCACCTGACCGAAAGCAAAGTGCAGGTCGGCTTCAGCTACAAGTTCGATTGGTATACGCCGCCGGCTCCGGTCGTCGCGAAATATTGACCTGAAATGTGCCGCAGCCCCGCCCTTGCCTCGGCATGGGTGGGGTTGTGACTTTCCAGACACAGATACTTCAAAAGCGGGCCCTCCAGCGATTTCGCGCTGAATAGGCCTTGATTCGAAGAGACCCAGGTGCGAGGTCTTTTACATGTTTAAACGCCTTATTCCCCTCATCGCTCTTCTTGGCGCCCCTGGCTTTGCCTTGGCCGCCGATTTGCCGTCCCACAGGGCGCCGCCGCCGGTGTTTGTACCGCCGCCGCTCTTCACCTGGACCGGCGTTTATGTCGGCGGTCAGATCGGTTACGGCTGGGGCAACGACCGTATGTCGGTGCCGGCCTTCTTCTCCGCCCCGACCACCAGTCCTGAGGGCGTGGTCGGTGGTGCGCACATCGGTTATAATTACCAGGTGAACCAGTTCGTCCTCGGCGTCGAAGGCGATGTCGACGGCACGAGCATTTCGAAGAATGTCTTCGATCCGCTGACTGGCACGACATTCGGCACGCGCATTCCGGTCGAAGGATCGGTTCGCGGTCGCGTTGGTATTGCTTGGGATCGCGCCCTGTTCTATGCGACGGGCGGCGCGGCTTTCGCGGACCTCCAGAAGTCCTATACGGTCGGCTCGTTCCCCTTCTTTGGCGCCGCGGCACCGTTCTACGTTCAGAACTCGCAATCTCGCGTCGGCTGGACCGTCGGCGGCGGTGTTGAATATGCCCTCACCAATAATTGGTCGGTGCGCGGCGAATACCGCTACACGGACTTCGGGCATCAGACCGACCTGCCGGCAGTCGCGGCTGCCGTCGATCACCACGAAGTCGAACATGCGGTGCGTGTCGGCTTCAGCTATAAATTCGAAATGTACGCGCCGCCGCCGCCGGTGGTCGCCAAATACTGACGCTTACGGCTCGATCGTAGGCTGAAGTTCCAATCGAAGACGTAAAGGCCGGTTTTAACCGGCCTTTTTGTTTGAGCCAGGCGCACGGGCCCGCGCGTCACCGTTTCGGTTGCCAAGGGCATAGGCCGCATGGCAAGCCTCCCCCCATGATCCCTGATCCCGAAATGACGGCCGATGCGCCGCACGATCCCAGAGGTGCCGCGATGGCACCCAAAATCTCCTTCGTCTCGCTTGGCTGCCCCAAGGCGCTCGTCGACAGCGAGAGAATCATCACCCAATTGCGCGCCGAGGGCTACGAGCTCACCAAGAGCCATGGCGGCGCCGATGCCGTCATCGTCAACACCTGCGGTTTTCTCGACAGCGCCAAAGCCGAATCGCTGGCCTCGATCGAAGCCGCGCTGGCGGAAAACGGCCGAGTGATCGTAACGGGCTGCATGGGCGCCGAGGCGGCCAGCCTTCAGGCCGCCTTCCCTGCCCTTCACGCCATTACCGGCCCGCAGGACTATGAGAGCGTCATGCGGGCGGTCCATAGCGCCGCTCCAGCCGCGCATGCCCCCTATCTCGACCTCGTACCGGCGCAGGGCATCAGGCTCACGCCCCGCCACTACGCCTATTTGAAGATCTCGGAAGGCTGCAACAACCGCTGCTCCTTCTGCATCATCCCGCAATTGCGCGGCGATCTCGTCTCGCGCCCGGCGGGCGACGTGTTGCGGGAGGCCGAAAGGCTCGTCGCCGCGGGCGTCAAGGAACTCCTCGTCATCGCCCAGGACACCGGCGCCTACGGCCTCGATCTGCATTATGCCGAGAGCCAATATCAGGACCGCACGGTAGCTGCGAAATTCATCGATCTGATGCGCGAGCTTTCAGGCTTTGGCGCGTGGGTACGGCTCCACTACGTCTACCCCTATCCGCATATAGACGCCGCGATCGAGCTGATGGCCGAGGGCAAGATCCTGCCCTATCTCGACGTGCCCTTCCAGCATGCGAGCCCGCGTGTGCTGAAAGCCATGCGGCGTCCTGGCGACCAGGAGAAGACGCTCGAGCGCATCCACGCCTGGCGGGCGATCTGCCCCGACATCATCCTGCGCTCGACCTTCATCGTCGGCTTCCCCGGCGAGACGGAGGAGGATTTCGAGCTCCTGCTCGACTGGATGAGCGAGGCGAAGCTCGATCGCGTCGGCGCGTTCAAATATGAGCCCGTCAAAGGCGCTGCCGCGAATGATCTCGGCCTCCCCATGGTGCCGCCGGAGGTGCAGGAGATCCGCTACAAACGCTTCATGGAACGCGCCCAGGCGATCAGCGCCAAGAAGCTCAAGGATAAGGTCGGCAAGCGGTGCCAAGTCATTGTGGACGCTGCCGGACCACGCAATGCGGTCGGCCGCAGCAAGGGCGATGCGCCCGAGATCGACGGCAAGGTGCATATCACCTCGCACCGGCCATTGCGGCCTGGCGAAATCGTCAGCGTGAAGATCGAGCGGGCGGATGCCTATGATCTGTTCGGGAGTGCGGTATAAGACCTCTCTTCTTAGGGCGCGCGAGGCTAAGAAGCCACCGGCATTGCTTCAGGCCGTGAAAACTTTAGCAGGATCGAAGGGAAGTTTCGCCTCGTGTAATTCACGAGCGAGAATGCCTTTCCATCCACCAGTATCGTCCATCGAAATGTAGGCAACACCATCAAAATCGGAGGGTTTTTCGACATTACCTTTCAACAATGCCGCCACATTCTCTGGCCCGAGCTTGCCGATGAAAAAACCAAGTTCAAAAATGACGTTTTGCCGCGCGCGCTTTTGGACATTCCCGGCGCCGGCGATCCCACCTTCGTCATCAGGGGTCAGTAAGACGATGGCGAACTGGGCGCCTTCGCTTTCCTCCTGAAACTTCGTCAGCAAATGCCGTCCCTTGTTTGGGCGCATATGAAGGATGATTGGCTCCAAGCCAATTGCGCTGATGAATAAGGCTACCTCATTTTTAGTACCGTCGTCACGACCGTGAACGATAAAAACTTTCCGAGAAAGATTAGGGATGGCTGCCATTTCACGAGCTGGGTTCAACTCAAAACCTGATTGTTCCTCTAGCTTTTCCTCCAGCGACTTGATCGCTTGCTTCAGTAGCGCGGCGGATATACCGATCGACCGAGCGATGGATGCCTGAAATTCATCCGGCGGAGTTGGATAAGACATGTTGTAAGGGCCGCGATCAAAGTCTTTCGCCTGCCTATATCGATGATAGTCCGCCGTATCCGAACCGAAGGTGTCAACCAATGCAGCATCGACCGCAGCCTCTAAAGCATCAAGTTCGGGCGCATTAAACTGATCTGTCACTGATTGCGGATTGAACGCCTTCACTTCATCGAGCCTCTTCGTCAAGCGGGTGATACCCGCTTGCATCTGCTGCGGCGTCAATTTGGCTGCCTGCGGCGGAGCCAAAGACTTCGGTTGTCTCGCCATGCTTCGCCCTTCCTGTTCAGCGTCCTTGATGCTGACCCATTCCCACGCAAGCTCACGGACCGCTGGTGGGCCACCTATGATCTGATGACCACCATTCGCTAAGTCGGCCTTCACCCGATCGAGACCGAGTCTTTCCCATTGTTCGAATCGAACCCGACGGCCTTCCGCGCTAATTGCGCCGGATAACGTAGCGGGTGAAGCCAATGCCGATCGCACACCATGCTCTTCCATGCCCGGAAAGCGAATGTCTATAGCAGGCATACGGGAGCCGGTTACGACATCAATTCCCGGACCCGTGATCTTCGCGCGCCCGATGGTGTGCTGCACAACTAAAAAGGGTTCCCATAGGATATACCCTGCTTCGGCCAAATGTTGACACGCGTTTGCAATGGCGGCACGGCTGACCGGGTGCGGGCTTAGAATAGTCTCGTCCGTTGGAACCCAGCCACCGTTATCATTTCGCAGCCCGTGAAAGTGCTTGAGCAGCCAGCCTCTGATTTCCGCGTCGTCGATCATCGCCTGTTCCCATATCTGGTGAAGGACACTATCAGATACAATCAGACTAGGGATGAGCGGCTGCTAAGGGTTTTCTCCCCGCTCAACGATTCAAGGCATGTCGAAATTTTTGACCGTTCCAGCAGTCACATCGGCAGCGAAGACCTCCCAGCTTCACACCACCAGCACCGTAGAGCCCGTCGTCGCGCGGCTTTCCAAATCCTGATGGACGCGCACCACGTCGTCGAGCTTGGCGATCTCGTTGACGGCGATCTTCACATCGCCCTTGGTGACGACGCGGAGGAGATCGCGCGCGCTCTTCATGAGGTCTTCGTGTGAGGCCGTATAGGTGTTGAGCGTCGGACGCGTCGCATAGAGCGAGCCGCGTTTCGTGAGTTCCGCCAAATTAAAATCCTCGATCGCGCCCGAGGCCGACCCGAAGCTCACGAATAGGCCGAGCGGCCGCAGACAATCGAGCGAGGCCGGGAACGTCGCCTTGCCGACGCCGTCGTAAACCACGTCGCAGAGCTTGCCCCTGGTGATCTCTTTGACCCGCGCGGCGAAATCCTCGTCGCGGTAGAGGATCACATGTTTCGCGCCGGCCTTTTTGGCGAGCTTCGCCTTCTCGGGCGAGCCGGCCGTCCCGATCACCGTCGCGCCGAGCGCATTCGCCCATTGGCTGAGGATCTGGCCCGTGCCGCCTGCCGCCGCCTGGATCAGAACACGATCGCCCTTTCTCACTTTGTAGCAGCGCCGCAGCAGGTAGCGCGCCGTCAAGCCCTTGAGCATCATGCCGGCGGCCGTTTCATAGGAAATGCTTTTGGGCAGTTTGATGAGCCGGTCCGCGGCAACGACGCGCTGCTCGGCATAGCAGCCTAAAGCCGCGACATAGGCGACGCGGTCGCCCTCTCTGAACCCCTTCACGCCTTTGCCGAGCGCCACGACTTCGCCTGCCGCTTCATTGCCGGGCGTGAAGGGCAAGCCAGGTGCCGGATAATGGCCGCTGCGGAAATAGATATCGATGAAATTCACGCCGATCGTATGGTTGCGGACGAGCACTTCACCCGGACCCGGCGGCGGAATCTCAATATCCTCGATCCGCATGACGTCCGGACCGCCCACTTCATGAACGCGAACTGCTTTGACCATGAGACTGACAACCATTTGGAGATAATGGCCGGATGATAGAGGAATTCACGAGCGCTGCGAACCGGCCTTAATAACGATTTCAGCGGCGCGGCCAGCCGGGCTTTCCCCATCTGCGAGGCTCATGAGCTCCTTGAGCCGCTGGAAGGCCGCGATCTGCGCCTCGCGGTCCGGCCCGTCCCGCAGAAGCGCGACCATGGCACCGGCCAGCTTGTGCGGCGTGCAGGCCTCCTGCAGAAATTCCGGTACGACGTTCTCGCCGAGGATCAGATTGGGCAATACGATCGACGGGACGGTGATGACATATTTCAAAAAGCCCTCGGCCCAGGAGACCTTATAGGCGACGCATTGGGGCACGGAGGCGAGCGCCAGCTCCAAAGTGACCGTGCCGGACGCCGCCAGCGCCGCGCGGGCGCGTCGGAAGGCTGCGAATTTCTCGGCCTCGCCTGTCACGATGCGCGGTGGCCAAGGCCAGTCCGCGACGCGCGCCCGGATGAGCGCTTCCAAATGCGGCACCGCCGGAAGCACCACCTCGACCGGACCGAAGGTGGAGCGGATCAGGCCGATCGCGGCGCCGAAATCATCCAGCAGCCGTGTGACTTCCGAACGCCGCGAGCCCGGCAGGACGAGCACCAGCGGAGGGTCAGCGCTCCGCGCGCGCATCTCGTCCTCATTGGGCGTCAGCACGTCGAGACGCTCGATCAAGGGATGCCCGACATAGCTGCAGGCGGGGCCGCCAAGCCGCCGGTGCGCCTCGGGCTCGAAAGGCAGAAGCGCCAGGACATGATCGATAGAACGTCGCATCTGAGCGGCGCGGCCTGGCCGCCAGGCCCAGACCGTCGGGCTGACATAATCGACGATGGGCAGATCGGGCCGCGCCGCCCGCAGCCGGCGCGCCACCCGATGGGTGAAATCGGGACTGTCGATGATAGCGAGAACGTCGGGTTCGAAGCGCAACGCCGCTTCAGCGGTCTCGCCGATGCGTTTTACGAGGAGCGGTAGACGGGCGATGACCGAGACAAAGCCCATGACCGCGATATCGTCCATCGGAAAGAGGCTTTCGAGCCCTTCCTTCGCCATGGCGGTGCCGCCGACACCCGCCGTGACGACGCCCGGCTGTCGCGCGCGCAAGGCCCGCATCAAACCAGCCCCCAGTTGATCGCCGGATTCCTCCCCAGCCACCAAAAAGACCTTCATCGCCGCCCGCTTGGCCTCACGCTTGAGCCCCGCCCTCGTCATGGCTGCTCGCTGGTGCGCAGATCGCCCGATCGCGGCCTTCGCGCAGAAAATCGATAATGGCCTGGACTTCGCGAGACGTCGCGAATTCCTCCGCGACATCCGCGATCCGCTCGCTGAACGTGCCTTCCGGCGCGAACAAAAGCCGGTAGGCGCGGCGCAGATCCTTGACGGCCTCGCGCGAAAACCCGCGCCGCTTCAGGCCAACCAGATTGAGCCCGGCCAAATGGGCGCGATTGCCGACGGCGAGGCCAAAGGGAATGAGATCGCTTTCGAGCCCGCTCAATCCGCCGACGAAAGCATGCGCACCGATCCGCGTGAATTGGATGACGCCCGCGCCGCCGCCCAGGATGACGAAATCGCCGATGGAGACATGGCCGGCGAGCATCACATTGTTCGACAGGATGACGTCGCTACCGACTTTGCAGTCATGCCCGACATGCGCATGGGCGAGAAAGGTGCAGCGGTCGCCGACGATGGTTTTCATACCGCCGCCCGTCGTGCCTGGGTTCATCGTCACACCTTCGCGGATGAGGCAATCCGCGCCGATCGCCAGAGTCGACGGTTCGCCGCGATATTTCAGATCCTGCGGCGGATGGCCGAGAGAGGCGAAAGGATAGATCCGCGTCCGCGCGCCAATGCTGGTGCGCCCTGCCAGGACCACATGCGAGGCGAGCTGCACCTCGGCACCGAGCTCGACATCGCCGCCTATATGGCAATAGGGCCCGATGCTCGCGCCCTCGCCCAGCCGCGCACCGTCCTCGATGATGGCGGTCGGATGAATGATAAGACCTTGGCTGAGCGTCTTCATCCGGCGCATGGCTTTCAGATCGGCATTCGCGGTTTGCGGATGATGCAGGGATTTTTTCAAGCCTCGCCGGTCTTTCCGGGCATGATCGTGGCTGAAATCTCGGCTTCGCAAACGAGATTGCCATCGACCAGCGCGCGGCCACTATACCACCAAATATTGCGGCGCTGATTGGTCTTCGTCATATGATATTCGAGGCGATCGCCCGGGATGACAGGCTTGCGGAATTTGGCCTTGTCGATCGTGACGAAATAGACGACCGGCTGCGGTCCGAGCTCGGGATGCGCGTTGATGCAGAGCGCGCCTGCCGTCTGCGCCATGCCCTCGATCATGAGCACGCCAGGCATCACCGGGCGTTCCGGAAAATGCCCCTGAAATTGCGGTTCGTTCATCGTGACGTTCTTGATGCCAATGCCGGACTCGTCGCCGTGAACCTCGATGATCCGGTCGACGAGGAGAAAAGGATAGCGATGCGGCAGCGCTTTCAAAAGCCGCATGATGTCGAAAACCTCGATCGTTTTCGCGACCACCTCGTCCATCGAACCTCCAATTCAGTGATATTGGGTCTTATAGACCTCGATCCTCTTCCGTGAGAAGGGCAGCCCCGGAAAGCGCCGCCTTTTGCCGTGCCGCGCAGCGCATACAGATCCAGAAACTATTTTTTCTCAAAGGCTTATGGCTTCGCCTTGATGCCTGGTCTTAGATGAAGTGCTGCAGCTTTCCGCGATCATGCGCTAACGCTTGCCGCGCGCCAGCCGGTCGAGCACGACATGCGCGCGTAGCCAGCGCCGGAAGGGCTGAGCCGGCGTGCCGCCGAGCCGGGCCTTGGCCGGCACGTCCGCGATCACGCCCGACTGGGCGGCGATCTCAGCGCCTGCACCGATCTTGAGATGGCCTGCGATGCCCGCCTGCCCGCCTGCGGCGACGAAATCGCCGAGTTCGGTCGAGCCTGAAATGCCGACCTGAGAGACAATCAGGCAAGATCGCCCGATCGTTACATTATGGGCGATTTGGACGAGATTATCGATCTTCGCACCTTCGCCGATCACGGTATCGCGCGTCGAACCGCGATCGATCGTCGTATTGGCGCCGATCTCCACATCGTCTTGAATGATGACGCGGCCGATCTGCGGCACTTTCAGATGACCCTGCCGGCCGGGGACGAAGCCGAAACCGTCCTGCCCGATCCTGACGCCGGGATGGATGATGACGCGATTGCCGATCAAGGCGTGAATGATCGTCACCTGCGCGCCGACCGAACAATTGCGGCCGAGGCAGACATCGGGACCGATGACGGCGTTTGGGCCGATCGTGGTTCCCGCCCCGATCTCGGCGCGCGGTCCGATCACGGCGCCGGGATCGACGATCACATCCGGCTCGAGCCGCGCGTCGGGATGGACCGACGCCCCCGGACTGATGCCTGTCGAACCGAAGAGAGAGCCCGGTTGCAGGCTTGCCGGACAGAGCTTGGCGAGCGCGAGCGCAAAGGCCCTAGAGGGGCTTTCCGTCACCAGAGCCACGGTGCCCGGCGGCACGAGCGCGGCGTTGCGCTGCGTCACGAGACAAGCGGTCGCCCGCGTCGTTGCCAGAGCGTCTTGATATTTCGGATGATCGAAGAAAACCAAGGTGCCTGGTTCGGCATCCTCGAGCGGCGCGATCCAATGCACGGGTGTCGAGAGCATGGCGCCGGGCGGCGCTTTGGTATATGTCCAGGCGACGACATCGCCCAAAGTCGCATTAAGGATGCCGCGCCAAAAAATCGGTTCGCTCATTGAAAGACTGCCAAAACGAGCGTGATGCTCTCGCCCGAAGCCATAGCAGTGTCTTTGGTCGATTTCACGCCCTGCCGAGCCGCGTCCAGCACGGCATCGGCTCAAGCTGCCTTGGATTGAACCAATCCAAGGTCATGCGCGATCGCGATCAGAAGGTCGTGCCGCCCGAGAAGCGGAAGAACTGGGTCTGATCGTAGGGGCTCTTGGTGATGGCCTTGGCGAAGTCGAAGCGGATCGGCCCCATCGGCGAATTCCAAATCAACGAAACACCGGCGGAGGTTCTGATCGTCTTGTTGTCGCCGCCGACCGTCAAGCAGGTGCCTTGGGTGAAGAGCGGAGAGGCATCCTGCGGTGTACAGTTCTGAGGCAAGCCACCCGGCGTGAAATTGGTCTTGCCCTCATAGCCGAACAACGTGCCCGAATCGAAGAAGGCCGCACCCTTCAAACCAAAGTCCTTAGGCAGACCCCAGATCGGGAACTGAACTTCGGCCGACGCGCCGACATATTTCGTGCCGCCGAGCGGGTTGCCCGAGGGATCGACGCCGAAGGACACGTCGCGCGGGCCGATGCCGTTCGGTGCGAAACCGCGGACGAGCGACGGACCCATGTTGAAGTTGTCGACGATCCGCAGCTGCTGGCCACCCAAAGCCTGGAGATCGCCTGCCTGGAAGTGAAGGATACCGACGAGCTCGTCGAAATAGACCGTATGATAATACCGCAGGTCGCCGGTCGTGCGCAGAAACTTCTCGTCGCCGCCAGCGCCGGCCGCATCCTGCTTCAATTCAGCGTAAATGCCGCCAGTCGGATTCTTGTAATTGTCCAGCGAGTTATAGGACAGGCTATAGCCGAACATCGAGGTCACTGTCGCGCCCGCCGCCTCTTTCAAGGCCAGCGACGCTTCGCCATTCGTCAAACAGTTCGAGTACGGCCCGAGCGGGAGCGCCCCAAACGTGCCCGGTGTCACGAACGCCACCGGCAGCTGACAGTCGTTATAAGGATGTTTGCTATCATTCGGGATGGAGATGTCCGAACGATAGATCGAATAACGCGGCGAGAAGGTGATCTCGTCGGTGATGGGCAGGCCGAAGCGCACCGTGCCGCCGGTGACGAAGTTATTGTAGAATGAATATTGCGAGACATCCGTCTTCTTGGCGAAGACGTCGAATCCGGCCGCGATCCGATGATCGAGGAAATAGGGCTCCGTGAAGCTGAATGTCACGCCGCGGCTATACTGGCCTTCCGAGACGGCGAGCTTCACATATTGGCCGCGTCCCATGAAGTTCGATTCGCTGACCGCGACTTCGGCGATAAAACCGTCGCTCGTGGAATAGCCGCCGGACAGCGACAGCGAACCCGTCGGTTGGTCTTCGACATCGACGACCACGATCACCCGGTCTGGCGCCGAACCCGGCTCGTTGGTGATCTTCACCTTTTTGAAGAAGCCGAGGTTGTTCAGGCGGCGCTCGGCGCGGTCGATGAGAACTTTATTATAGGCGTCGCCCTCGGCGAGTTCGAACTCGCGGCGAATCACGTAATCGCGTGTACGCGTGTTGCCGCGAACGACGATGCGTTCGATATAGACGCGCGGACCTTCGTCGATCACGAAGACGATGGCCACGGTATGGGTTACCGGATCGCGGTCGCCGCGCGGGTGGACCTGCGAGAAGGCATAACCGCGCTTCATGACCTCTCTGGTGAGGGCCTCGGTCGTCTTTTCGATCATGTTGCCATTATAGGTCTCGCCGGCCGAAAGGCGCAGATAGCTCCGCAGCGAGGCTCCGTCGATCTCCGGAATATGCGATTCGACATCGACGCTGGCGACCGTATAGGGCGCACCTTCTTCAACCGTGATCGTCACGATATAGCCGGTCCGTTCCGGATCGTATCGGATATCGGATCCGATCACACGGAAGTCGGCATAACCATTCTTGAGATAGAAACGGCGAATGAGTTCGAGGTCGGATGAAATCTTGTCCGGGTCGTAGACGTCGGATGTCTTGAAGAAGGAGAGGAAATTCATCTCCGTCGTCTGCATCATGTCCTTCAGCTTGCCGGTGGAATAGGCGTGGTTGCCGACGAAATCGATCTCCCGGATGCCCGTCTTGCCACCCTCGTCGATGGTGAAGACGACATCGAGCCGGCCGTTCGCCAAATCGACGGTGCGCGAAGTGACCGTCGCGGCGGCGCGTCCGGACCGGCGATAGACGTCCTTGATGCGCTCGATATCGGCCGCGACCGTCGCCGGACTATAGGGTCCGCGCGATTTCGACTGGATCTCTGACTGAAGTGTTTCGGTCTTGACCTTGCTGTTGCCCTCGAAGGCAACGCGATTGATGATGTTATTTTCAGTAACGGTAACAGCGATACCGCCGCGACCGCCGCTGACCCTCACATCCGCAAACAGGCCCGTGGCGTAAAGATCCTTTACACCCTTGTTGATGGAGGCCTGGTCGGTCCCTTTGAAATAGGACTGAATCGTCGGGGTATCGACGCGATGATTGCCATAAACGGTGACACTTTCAGCGTAGGCCGCTGGAGACAACACTCCGAGCAACGCAAAAAAGAGTGCCGCGAACAGAAACCGGTTTGGACGGAAACCTAAAAATCGCATTGTAAGACCGGTCCCCACTTCGATAAAGCCGCAGATCGAACCAGCGGCAACCAGTTGATCTGGTTGTATATTGGGATGGTTTAAAACAAGCCGGAAGGCCGCCATCCTCTAGCTTCGCTTCTACCCGTTTTAATTTAGCCTGCAAATCCCGTTTACCCTTTTTAAGTCGATTTCAAAGGCACGTGGCGGGTAAGACACGTTTCTGAGTAAGCAAACTCTTAAGTGTGACGGTTAACTACGTCTAATCGCGAAAATGACGTCGGACGCCATTCTTTGGACCTATTTCTATTCGGCAAAGTGACGCTTCTGTGGCGCGGGTCGAAGCTGCCGCTCACATTGATGCAATGTTCTGCAACAAAAGGAGACGGCTTGAAGCAGCCGTCTCATCAAGCCCGTTCGATCCAGACCTTTCGATCCGAATCTAACCCCAGTGCATCCACTGGCGGGTGATCCGGGATATGTCATTGTAGGTGGCGAAAATCATAAGTCCGGCGACCAAGGTCAAACCGATTCTATAGCCGAACTGCTGGGTCTTCTCGTGCAGAGCCCGCCCCCGCACGGCTTCCACCGCGTAATAGAAGAGATGGCCTCCATCGAGCAGCGGAATCGGCAGAAGATTGAGAAAGCCGATCGAAATCGACAGGATCGCAGTCAGGCTCATCAAAGCGGCAAAGCCGATCTTGGCCATCTCGCCCGAAGCTTGCGCGATACCGGCGATGCCGGACAATTGCTCGGCCGATTCCCGCCCGATCAAGAGACCCGAAAGATAAGAGCCCGTGCGCTCGATGACATACCATGTCTCGGCCGCGGCCATCCGCGCCGATTCCGGCACGCTGTAGCGCTCGACATGGACATTTGCCGGATTGTTGGCGGCTTCGACGCCGAGAACGCCAACGCGTGTGGTCCCGAAAGGCGTGGCAATATCGCGCCGACGCGGCGTCGCAACCAGATCAACGGTCTTGCCATCGCGCTCGACGACGAAGGTCAGGCTCTGGTCGCTGGAGGTCTGGACAATGCGCTGCATGTCCTCGAACCCATTGATCTTGACTCCATCAATGGAGACGATCAGGTCGCCCGGGCGAAAGCCGGCGTCTGCCGCCGCGCTGCTGGGGGCCACCGCGTCGACCCGCGGAATCAACATCCCGCGGCCTTCAATTGAAAAAATTCCGGTAAAGATCACGATTGCCAGCAGAAAACTGGCGAGCGGCCCGGCGGCGACGATCGCGGCGCGCTTCCAGACATTTTGGGCGAAGAAGGTCACCGCCTTCTCGTCGGAAGGCATGTTGGCTATGCCGGCCTCGTCCGTCATCGAGGCGCCATTGGCATCGCCGTGAAATTTCACATAGCCACCGAGCGGGAAGGCTGCGATCCGCCAGCGCGTGCCCCAGCGGTCGGTGAAGGCAGCCAGTTCCGGACCAAATCCGAGGGAAAAGGCATCAACCTTAACGCCGCACAAGCGGCCGACGGTGAAATGCCCAAGCTCGTGGAAGAAAACCACGATGCTCAGAACGAAGATGAAAGGGACGATATATCCGGCAAGAGACCATAAATTCATGAGTATCGACATAGGTCTCCCCTATAGGCGCGGAAGGTTGCGGAAAAGCCAAAACTTCCCGCTTACGCTTTGGTATGGTTACTGATTTATTACCATGCCGGAAGCGGACGACCGCGCCAAGAGGGCTCGCGATCTTTCTCTCACCATATGGTCAATGGCGAGCGCATCCTCAACAGATTGGGGTTCCTTTGCCACACCGTCCGCCAAAGCCGCCTCGCAAGCCGCTTCGACGACACGCGCGATCTCATGGAAAGAGATGACCCGGTTGAGGAAAGCTTCGACGGCGATTTCATTCGCCGCGTTCAGGACGGTCGGCAGCCCCTGCCCTTGCCGCAAAGCCTCGATTGCCACGCGCAAAGCTGGAAAACGATCGAAATCCGGCCGCTCGAAGGTCAATTGACCGACCGCCGCCAGATCGAGCCGCCGCGCCGCCGTCTCGATGCGCGTCGGATAGGATAGGCAATGGGCGATCGGCACTTTCATGTCGGGTGCCGCGAGGCCAGCCGTCACCGATCCATCCTTGAAGGATACGAGCCCATGCACGACCGATTGGGCGTGCACCAGGACATCGAGCCGCGCCGCCTCGATGCCAAAAATATAATGAGCCTCAATGACTTCCAGGCCCTTGTTCATGAGGCCCGCCGAATCGACGGTGATTTTCGGTCCCATCGCCCAATTGGGATGATTGAGCGCCTGTTCGGGCGTCGCCTGCGCGATCTGCTCTTTGGTCCAGGTGCGGAATGGGCCGCCTGAGGCGGTCAGCGTCATCATTTCGATCGTATCGGGATCGCATTCATTCATCGCCTGGAAGATGGCGTTATGCTCGCTGTCTACCGGCAAAAGCCGCGTGCCGGTCTTCTCGGCCTGGCGAATGAAGGCCGGACCGGCGCAAACCAGACATTCCTTGTTGGCAAGCGCCACGGTCCGCCCGGCCGAAAGCGCCGCGAATGTCGGTTTGACTCCGGCCGTGCCCGCGATCGCACCCATGACCATGTCGGAAGGATAAAGCGCCGCTTCGATGACAGCCTCAGGACCCGCCGCCGCCTCGATCCCGCTGCCGGCAAGCGCCTCTTTGAGTTCTGCGTAGCCGGCTGGATCGGCGAGCGCGGCGAAAGACGCGCCAAGTTCGCGCGCCGTGCGGGCCAAAGTCTGCGGATCGCGGCCGCCTGCCACAGCAGGGACGCTGAAGGCGCCCTTGGCGCCCAAAATGATCTCAACCGTCGAGCGGCCGATCGATCCGGTCGCGCCAAGGATCACGACCGAGCGGGGTTCGGACGCGGAAGCCGGCTTCTGTTTGAGTTGAACAACCGTTTCCATGTTGCTGTTTCTCTTTGGTTAATGCCAATCAAACAAGCCGGCGGCAAGTGAGGTGCCGCCATGCAAGAGACCGATTGCGACGGCAAAAACGGCCGCTGCGATGAAACCGTCGAGGCGATCCATGAGACCGCCATGGCCCGGGATCAGCCGGCCAGAATCCTTCACGCCGAACCGCCGTTTCATCCAAGATTCGAACATATCGCCAGCCTGCGCAACGGCTGCCGTTATCAGGCTCAATGCGAAGACATGCAAGAGCGGCACCGGTCCGGGCAGCCCTTTGAGCCCGACGAAGGTGCCGAGGACCGCGCCGCAGGCAATGCCGATCAGCGTGCCCGACCAGGTCTTGCCGGGCGAGACCGCCGGCCAGATCTTGGGGCCGCCCAAAGTGCGGCCAGCAAAATAGGCGAAAACGTCGGTGCCCCAGACAATGGCGAAGAGCCAGAGGATCGCGCGCGGCCCCAGGCTCGCGTCATTGCTGAGAAGACAGAGCGACCCGATCAGAACGCTGGCATAGACGAGACCGGAGCTTGCCCAGATCCGCCGTCCTGGTCCGGCAAGCGCAGCCATGAGCAAGGCAGCCCCGGCCAGACTGAGGACAGCCAGTTTGAAATCCAAGCGGCTCGTAAAAGCCGCGACAAGGACGAGACAGAGGCTGCCGGTCAGATAGCGCGCCAGTCTTTGCTCGCCGTCGATGATCCTTTGCCATTCGCAAAAGACGGCGATCGCCGCCGCGAGCCAGATCACCACGAAAATATCGCCGCCGAACCACCAGGCGGCGAGCGCCAGCGCCATCAAGGCGAGGCTCGACAGCAGCCGCGGCAGAAGGTCGGCCAGAGCGGGACGAGAGGCCGTTTTGGAGGAGGACAGCTCCGGCCGATCCTGACCCGAGGCCATTTGATTTAAATCTCCGGCCTGCATTGCAAAAGGATCAAGGGATTTTCGCGCGTCCATCGGCGCGCTCATAAACCCGTCCCTACTTTGGCACCGTGCGCCGTCACGCCGCCAAACCGGCGCTCGCGCGACGCGAATTGGGCCAAGGCCGTCTCGAAAGCCTGGCGATCGAAATCCGGCCAATAGATCGGCAAGAAGACGAATTCCGCATAGGCGGCCTGCCACATGAGAAAATTCGACAATCTTTGTTCGCCGGACGTCCGGATGATGAGATCGGGATCCGGGATGCCGGCCGTATCGAGATGTTGCACGAAGAGGGTTTCGTCTATCTCTTCCGGCCGCAGCCGGCCGTCGGCGACCTTCTGCGCGATCGCACGCGCGGCAGCGACGATTTCCTGCCGGCTGCCGTAGTTGAAGGCGATGACGAGCGTGATCCCGGTATTGGCCTGCGTCAGGCTTTCCGCATCTTCGAGCAAAGCGCGGATGTCCGGCTTCAACGTGTCCTTGATGCCGATGATTTTGATCTTCACGTTGGCGCGGTGAAGCTCGTGCAAATCATTATGAATGAAACGTTTCAAAAGCCCCATCAGATCAGAGATTTCCTCGACGGGGCGGGTCCAGTTCTCAACCGAAAAACTATAGACGGTGAGATAATCGAGGCCGAAATCGATGGCCGCGCGGACGGTCTGGCGCAAAGCCTCGACACCGCGCCTGTGGCCCTCAAGTCGCGGCAGGCCGCGGCTCGCGGCCCATCGGCCATTGCCGTCCATGATCACGCCCACATGCGAGGGACGGCGCGAAGGAACGATGTCCACGGCCTTTTGCCTGATCTCCTCTTCGATGATGTCCGGCGTCGCCATTGGTGACTGTGCCCTTGCCGATCCCACTCTGAGAATTCGCCGTCCGCCAAGAAGGACGCGGTAGCGTGATGCCAGAAGATTGCGTCGCGATCATGCCTCAACTGTGGTGCGGCGCCTGATCTTACATGAAAGGCCGGCCACTTTCCGCAACCGCCTTTAAACCTGCATGATTTCCTTTTCCTTGATCGCCAGAGCCTGATCGACATCCCCGACAAATTGATCGGTCGCCTTTTGGATTTCCGCTTCGTGGCGCTTTTCGTCGTCTTCGCTGATCTTCTTGTCCTTCAGAAGCTTTTTGAGACCGTCGATCCCGTCGCGGCGGACGTGCCTGATCGCGATGCGCGCCTCTTCGGCATATTTATGCGCAACCTTCACCATTTCCTTGCGGCGCTGCTCGTTCAGCTCCGGGATGCGGATTCGCAGGATCTGGCCTTCGACGGTCGGGCTGAGGCCGAGGTTGGACTCGCGGATCGCCTTATCGACGGCATTCACCATACCCTTGTCCCAGACCTGAACCGAAAGAAGCCGCGGTTCCGGGACGCTGATCGTTCCGACCGCGTTGAGCTGCATCCGCTGACCATAGGCCTCGACATAAATCGGCTCGAGCAGGCTGGCCGAGGCGCGCCCGGTGCGCAAGCCGCCGAGTTCGTGTTTTAGGGACTGCAATGCGCCCTGCATATGCTCCCTGAGGGCGGATAAATCGAATTCTGTACTCATCATCGAACCTTGATCTTGGCTCAGAAATCTTGGCTCGGACGCCCTATTGGGCATTCCTGGAGCCGGACGTAGCCGTCCAAATTAAGCAACAGCTTGCGCGATTCCAAATCGAAACCGAAAGCCCGCCAGAGTCTGTGTCGAAACTCACGGCAAACCCTAAAGCCTCTTGCCGCCTTGTGCTAGCCTTCGCAACGGCCCTCTTTGCCGCACGAAGCGCCCGCCCGCCTGACGCTCTCATGGCAAAACCAGCGTGGCCAAGCCTTTTCCTTCCAGCGCCGCGCGGATCGCGCCGCGCTCCTTGATGGAGAAGACGAGGATCGGAATCTTGTTCTCGCGGGCGAGCGCGAAAGCGGCTGTGTCCATGACCGCGAGATTTTTGTTGATGGCCTCGTCATGGGTCAGCTTGGTATAACGCGTTGCCTTCGGATCTATCTTCGGATCGGCCGAATAAATGCCGTCGACCTGGGTCGCCTTCATGATCACGTCGCTTGAGAGTTCGGCGGCGCGCAGCGCCGCGCCGGTATCGGTCGTGAAGAATGGGTTGCCGGTGCCGCCGGCCAGAATCACGATCCGCTGTTTCGAAAGATGATGCAAAGCCGCCTGGCGGGAATAAGGCTGGCAGAGCGACGGCATCGGAACGGCCGAGAGCACGCGGGCGGACTGGCCGAGTTTCTCGATCGCAAACTCAAGCGCCAGAGCGTTCATGACGGTTGCCAGCATGCCGATCGAATCGGCGCGGGCGCGCTCAATGCCCTTTTCGGCGCCCTCGATGCCGCGGAAGAAATTGCCGCCGCCGACGACGACTGCTATCTCGACGCCAAGCGCAGCCGTTTCGACGAGGTCCAAGGCGAGGCGTTCGAGCGTTTCGGCATCTAGGCCGTGGGTCCGGTGCCCCATGAGCGCTTCGCCGGAGAGTTTCACGACGACGCGGCGCCATTGCCGCAAGGCCTCCGGCGTTCCGCCTTCCTCAGTCATCCGAGTTCCTTTGAAAAAGAATGCGATTCGTCTTTCGGCAGTATAGCTTGGGTCGTGGCGATTTTATTATCCTACATCTTTCCTAGAGCGAGCAACCGCATGGATGAAAGCGTTAAAACACTTGTCGCGGAAGCTTTCCCCGATTTAGCGCATAACTTGTTCGGACGTGCTTTCAGCCTCGACGAGGCATGCGAGCTTGTCTCAGCCTATATGTTCCGGCGCTATGGCGTCAGCGATTATCAATGCAGCCCAGCGGTGAAAGAGGCCCTGACCTGCCAGCTCGACGCGGAAGCTAAGTTGCAGCGCGCCCCAGACGGCGGCGCAGCTCCGGCCTGGAAACCTTCGTCTTGATGTAACAGAACGTGTTGATGCGAGAGTAAAGGAAACGGCGCAATGCCCAAGTTCGAGACCGCCCGCGGCTCCTTGCGAATCCGCCTGATCGTCATCCCGGCGAGCCTCCTCGTTCTCGGCATTCTGGCAGCCACCGTCACCACGCTTTATGGCGCCCGCGACCGCATCCATTCCGAAATCGATTCCGGCGTCAATCTCGGCAGCCGGCTGATGGAATATGCGCTCGACGACGTTGCGAGTTCTCCCAATCCGGCGGAAGCCTTGCGGCAATTGCGTGAGGATCTCGCGCATGTGCGCCATATCAAGGTCGCCTATGTCGCCAATCCCGCACAAGACAAGGTCGAGCCGCCGAACTCCGACAGCAAGCATGCCGCGCCACACTGGTTTCAACAATGGTTCGAACCGGCCCGCGTCGTCCAGACCTATAAGGTCAATTTCGGAAATGAACCGCACGGCGAACTCGTCATGTGGACGCAGCCTGCCGACGAAGTGAACGAAGTCTGGCTCGGCCTAACCTTCGTCACAGGCCTGCTCGGCGTCCTCTCATTCGCGATCATCGCGCTCATCCTTTTGACGGCGCGCCAAACGCTCGCGCCGCTCCACACTTTGGTCGAAGGCTTGGATCGGCTCGAACAAGGCCAGTTCGATGCGCTCGCCGAAATCCGCGTCGCCGAATTGCGCCGCATCGGCGAGACATTCAACCGCCTCGCGCATTCGCTTGCGAGAACCGAAGCGGACAATCATTTCCTTATCGACCGGCTGATGTCGGTTCAAGAAGCCGAGCGCAAAGAGCTCGCGCGCGAATTGCACGACGAATTCGGCGCCTCGCTTTTCGGCATCAGGGCCGCCGCCTCCTGCATCATCGCGGCGATTGGCACCCGCGACGCGATGGATGTGGCGGCCCAGGAACTTATCGATAAGGAAATCGTCGACCGCGCCGCGCTGATCTCGACTTTGGCGGACGGCATTCAAAAACAAAATTATCGCATTCTCGACCGGATCAGACCCGTCATTTTGCATCAGATGGGCCTCTTCGATGCGCTGCGCCAGCTCGTCGACTCCTGGGGGGCGCATCATCGCGATTGTTCCTATGCGCTCGATCTGCCGTCCGAAAATCTCAGCTTCGACGAAGAGGTCAGTCTCACAGCCTATCGGATCATCCAAGAATGCCTCACCAATGTGGCGCGGCATTCGAAGGCGAAAGCGATGCATATCGGGCTCCGCTATGGTACCGACGCGAAGGCGACCGGCCTTCACATCCGCATCGAAGATAATGGCATCGGCCTGCCGGCCGGCTTTCGATTTGGTTTCGGCTTTCTCGGCATGAGCGAAAGGCTGCGCAAACTCGGCGGCCAATTGCATATCAGCAATGCGCCTAGGACAGGCACGATCATCGACGCTTTTATCCCGGCGTCGCCGCGCCCGTCGGAGCGCGTCTTTTCCGAGCGTTTGGAAAATATCCTTATAAAATAAGGGTAAATTCCCTACGCCAACACCGTTGCAACCTTGGGCATTTGCAGCTTATGACTTGAGCTTCGTGATCTATGGAGCATGCTCTTGTCCGAAATCTCCGCGACGTTTCGGGATCATGCTGACGCAGATGGACGGTGGATGGACAAACAGGTGAAAGTTCTGGTCATCGAGGATCATCCGATCGTTCGCGACGGTTGCATGCGCATCTTCGCGCAACGGACCGACATAGACGCGATCGAAGCGAGCTCGGCCGAAACCGGCAGCGCGCTCAATCGGAGTCTTGCACCGGAGATCGTCGTGCTCGACGTCAATCTTCCGGATGCCAACGGCCTCGATCTCATCAGCTCCCTGCTCGCCGATAATCCGGCTGCGAAGATCATCGTCTTCAGCATGTATGAGGCAGCGAGTTTCGTGACTCATGCGCTCGAAAAAGGCGCCCGTGGCTATATCACCAAGAACGATGACCCGATGACCATTCTATCGGCCATAGACAAGGTGCGTGCGGGCACGGTCTATCTCGGCCAGGCGGTGGCGCAAAATCTCGCGCTCTTTAATCTCGAAGCTGCCAATAGTCCTTTGCGCGATCTGAGCGATCGCGAGCGGCAGGTGCTTGGCCTGCTCGGCGATGGCAAAAGCCTCACCGAAATCTCGTCCGATCTGACGATCGGCTACAAGACCGCCGCTAATCTCGTCTCTGCGATCAAGCAGAAATTGTCGATTCCGACGAGTTCGGCGCTGATCAAATTCGCCGTCGAGCAACGCGCAAAGCTCTGATCGCGCAGGGATCCGACCTTTTTAGCTGTCGGATCGGGAATTTTTCCATGAAAATAACGGGAACTATTCTCAAGTATCCGCATAACATCCAGCGTAGAGAATAGTATTATTCTTGATTGTTGCAAATAAAACACGGGCTTTTGGTTTGTTTGTCTGGCAGATCGAAAGCCTTTGCCGTCACTTTCAGGAGGTTTTATCGTTAAAAATACATAAGAACACTTTGGTAGCGGAGGCAGGCTGTGCGTTTTTGGGAAAAAAGAGAACATAGGTTCGGTAAACTCGCCCTCATGCTCGCGACGAGCAGCCTCGCACTTTCGGCCTATGGAATGAAAGCCCAGGCGCAAACCGTCGTCCTTTCCCAAATCGACGTGGTCGCGACGACGCCGCTCGGGGGCGAAGGGACGGAACGGACCAAAGTTCCCTATAATGTCGAAACGTTGAGCCGCGAAGAATTTCAGCAAACCCATCAAAACGAAATCACCGAAGCGCTCGCCCGCCGCACGCCCGGCATCAGCACGAACGATGTGATCGGCAGCCCGCTCGTTCAAGAACTCGACTATCGCGGCTTCGTCGCATCGCCCATCCCGGGAACGCCGGAAGGCCTTGCGGTCTATCAGAACGGCGTGCGCATCAACGAAGCTTTCGGCGACGTGGTCAATTGGGACGCCATCCCGTCGGTCGCCATCAATCGCACGACGATTGAAAGCGGCAATCCGATCTTCGGCCTCAACGCGCTTGGCGGCGCCGTCGTTCTCGAGATGAACAATGGCTTCACCTATCAAGGCACCATGACAGACCTGCGTTTCGGCAGCCGCATGCGCCGCCAAGCCGAGTTCGAATATGGCAAGGCGATCGACAATTGGGGCTTCTATTTCGCGGCCGAGTCGCTGCACGACAATGGCTATCGCTACGACGGCGGTTCGCATGTCAACAGAGGCTATGCCGATCTCGGCTATCGCGCCGAAGGCAATGAACTCCATCTCGCCTTCACCGGTGGACGCACCAATCTGGGCGTCGCCGGCACGACGCCTGAAGAGCTCGTCGATTTCAACCGAAGCTCTGTCTTCACGACGCCGCAGACGACGCAAAACACCGTCGGCATGGTCCAGCTGAACGGCAAGTTCGACGTGACGAACACTCTGACAGTCAACACGGTCGGCTATATCCGCTCGTTCGACCAGGCGCATGTCGACGGCAATATCAGCAATTTTGCCTCATGCGGCGGAGCGACCCTCTGCGACGGCAGCGGCAATTCGACCAGCATTCCAGATGTCAGCAACGGCCAGATCGTCGGCGAGATCGACCGGAATTGGACACGCTCGCGCAGCACCGGCGCAACAGTCCAGCTGACCGATACGGATAAGATCATCGACCATAATAACAAGTTCACCGCCGGCGTGAGCTATGACCATGGTTGGTCGAACTTCAAAGGCCAGAGTGAGATCGGCACCATTCCGGCCCCGAATTTCGTCGTGATCGGCAGCGGCATTTTCATCAACGAACCCGCCTCCGACGTTTCGCCAACTGACCTCAATGCCCAAAACGGCTACCTCGGCGTCTATGCGCTCGATTCGTTCGACGTCACCAACGAGCTGACGGTGACTACGGGCGTTCGCTATAATAACGCCCAGATCAATCTCAGCGATCTGACCGGCCAAAGCCCCAGCCTCAACAGCGCCAACAATTTCCAGCATATCAATCCCGGCGCTGGCGCAACCTACAAGATCACGCCGAACGTCTCGGCCTATGCAAGCTGGTCGGAAGCCAACCGCGCTCCGACGCCGCTCGAACTCGGCTGCGCCAATCCGAACCAGCCCTGCATGATCGATAATTTTCTCGTCTCCGATCCACCGCTGAAACAGGTCATCTCGCAAACGGTCGAAGCGGGCTTCAAGGGCAATTTCGATGTTGCCGAGGTCGTGCCCGGCAGATTGGAATGGAGCGCCGGCATTTTCCGGACGATGAACGACAACGACATCTTGAGCGTGCCCAGCCAGGTCACCGGCTTCGGCTTCTTTCAGAATGCCGGAACGACACGCCGGCAAGGCGTCGAAACGAGCCTGAACTACAGGACGGAAAAGTGGAACGCCTATATCAACTATACGTATATTGACGCGACCTTCAGAACGCCCGTCTCGCTGTCGTCGCCCAATAATCCGTTCGCCGATGCGAACGGCAATATCCAAGTCATGCCCGGCGACAGCCTGCCCGGCGTGCCACGGAACAGGCTGAAATTCGGCGTCGATTATTCGGTAACTCCCGAATGGAAAGTCGGCGGCGATTTCGTCTATGAATCGAGCCGCTATTTCTTCGGCGACCAGATCAATGCATTGAGCCCGTTGCCGGGCTTTGCGACCGTCAACCTGCGCAGCTCTTATCAGGTCACCAAGAACGTTCAGGTCTATGGTTTGATCCAAAACGCTTTCAACGAACATTACGCGACTTACGGCGCCTTGTTCGAGACCGATTCGACGGCGGGCTTTGCCGGCTTCCCGCAATTCAACAATCCCAAGTCGATCACGGTCGCGCCGCCGATCGGCCTTTACATCGGCCTGAAAGCGACCCTGTAATCATAGACGGGCTTTTCATCGATTTGGATAAAGCAAGGCCCCGGCGGATGATCGCCGGGGCCTTTTGTTTCAGAAGGATTTCGACGCCCCGCGCGAACCCGTGGCACGATGCACGCTTGGGCTTGCATGGCAGATGGGGCATAAGCCTATCGGTGCTAGCGAGGGTCGGGCGAGATGGCTGTGTTGCATGGTATCCTTGGGCTGTTGAGTCTTCTGTTCATCGCCTGGATCTTGAGCGAGAACCGCTGGCACATTCCACTGCGCATCGTCATCGTCGGCGTCGCGCTGCAAATCGGCCTTGCGTTTCTCTTTCTCAAAGTCCCGCTCGCAACGAGCGCTTTCCTGCTTCTCAACGACGGCGTCGGCGCACTCCAAAAGGCAACCGACGCGGGGACGACACTCGTTTTCGGCTATCTCGGCGGCGGCCCCTTGCCCTTTGCCGAGACGCAGCCGGGCGCAAGCTTCATTCTGGCGTTTCGCGCTTTCCCGCTTGTCCTGGTCATCAGCGCACTCGCCTCGCTGCTTCTCTATTGGGGGATTCTGCAGCGCATCGTCGGCGCGCTCGCTTTCGCACTGCGGCGGACGCTCGGCATAGGCGGCGCCCTCGCGCTCGGCGGCGCAGTCCATATTTTCGTCGGCATGGTCGAAGCACCGCTGCTCGTCCGGCCCTACCTCAACACAATGTCGCGCGGCGAACTCTTCGCCTTGATGAGTTGCGGCATGGCCGGCATAGCCGGCACCGTAATGGTGATTTACGCGGGTCTCATCGGCCCGGTCATCCCGGATGCCTTGGGCCATATTCTCATTGCCTCGGTCATCAGCACGCCGGCCGCGCTCGCCGTCGCAGCCCTCATGGTGCCCTTTGCGCCAGACCCGAAGGAATCGGGCAAATTGTCCCTGCCCGATCCGCCCGCGAGCACGATGGAAGCCATCGTGCGCGGCACCAATGACGGCATCGGCATTCTCGTCGCCATCATCGCCACATTGATCGTGCTCGTCGCGCTCGTGAGTCTCGTCAATCTTGCGCTTGGCCTGTTGCCGCATGACGGCGATCCGATCACCTTGCAGCGCATCTTCGCTTACGGCTTCTGGCCGATCCTCTGGCTGATCGGCATTCCAGAACCGGACCTCGGCACGGCTTCGGCTCTGATGGGCACCAAAACCGTGCTCAACGAATTCGTGGCCTATCTCAATTTTTCCCAACTTCCACCCGATGCCTTGAGCCCGCACTCGCGCCTCATCATGATCTATGCACTTTGTGGCTTCGCCAATTTCGGCAGTCTCGGCATTCTGGTCGGCGGCATGAGCGCCATGACGCCGGAGCGCAAACATGAGATCGTGTCGCTTGGCCTGCGCTCGATCCTCTCCGGCACGCTGGCGACCTCGATGAGCGGCGCGGTGATCGGCATGATCACTTAAAGCATGATCCCGAAAGTGCGGGCTTTTCGGACAAAAATCATGCGCTATAAATTTGGAATCGCATGACGGTCTTCTTCACCAGCGACACGCATTTCGGCGAGGCCCGCATTCTGCGCGCCGCGAAGCGCCCGTTTGCGACGATCGCCGAGCATGACGACCATTTGAAGCGCGGCTGGAACGAGACGGTCGGCAAGGACGACGAGGTCTGGCATTTGGGCGATGTCGGTGTCGCACCCGGCGCCGATGGCATGAGCGAGCTTCTCGAAAAGCTGCACGGCCGCAAACATCTCATCATCGGCAATAATGACGGGCCGAAAACGCTCGCAAGCCCCGCCTGGACGAGTGTCCAGCATTACACCGAATTGCGGCTCGGCGAGACGCATTGCATCTTGTGCCACTATGCGTTCCGCACCTGGAACCAGATGGGCAAGGGCGCCGTCGATCTGCACGGCCATTCGCATGCCATGCTGAAGGAGCTGACGCGGCAGTTCGATGTCGGAGTCGACGCCTGGGCCTATAGGCCGGTCATGCTGGAGACGATGTTGGCTTCACGGCAGCGGGGGAAAGCTAAAAGCGCCCCCTAAGTCTGATGCAAGAGATTGCAAAAAATGTATATGATGATAATATACAAATGATTGATTGGAAACTTGTCACAGGTTTTGACTGGGACGCCGGCAATAGCCGCAAAAGCGTCGATAAGCACGCCGTCAGCCAAGCTGAAGCCGAGCAGGTTTTCTTCAACGCCCCTTTGTTGATCGCACCGGACGCTATGCATAGCGAACGCGAAAACCGGCTTCATGCACTGGGACGCACGGATGACGGAAGGCGGCTCCACATTACCTTTACACTGCGGGCCGCAGAAAGCCTGATCAGGGCGATCTCGGCGCGTCCGATGCACGCCATGGAAAGGGCCCATTATGACGAAGAAGCTTAAGCCCGTTCCCTCTTTCGCCAATGAAGCGGAGGAACGGCAATTCTGGGAAGCGCATGATTCAAGCGATTATGTCGACTGGACGGGTGCGGAGCGCGTAAGCCTTCCGAACCTCAAGCCGAGCACGACATCGATTTCGTTGCGCCTCCCAGTGTCACTGCTGGAAGGGATCAAGATCGCCGCGAATAAACGCGACGTTCCTTATCAATCCTTGATCAAAACCTGGTTGGCGGAAAAACTGCAAACCAAGGTCTGATCCTTACGCCTGTCCGCCCGCCGCTGCCGCCACCTCGGCCGCGAAATCGGTCGTTTCCTTCTCGATGCCTTCGCCGAGCGCGAAGCGATAGAAGCCAACGAGGGTCACAGGCGCGCCAGCATGCTTTTCAGCTTCCTTGATGATCTGGCCGATCGTCTTGCCCGCGTGCTCCGGATAGTTCGACGGCTGATCGACAAGGCAGACTTCCTTATAATAGGACTTCAGCCCCGACTCGATGATCTTCTCGAGCACATGCGGCGGCTTGCCGGCATTCTTGTCGGCAAGCACGGCCTTTTCGCGCTCGACGATGGCCGGATCGATGCCAGCCGAATCGACGGCCAGCGGCGCCGCGGAAGCGACGTGCAAGGCGATCTCGCGGGCCAGCGGCTGAACGGATTCGGCGTTGCCCGTCGTCGCCAAGCCGACGATGACGCCGATCTTGCCCATGCCGGGGCTCACGGCATTATGGACATAAGAGCCGATAGCACCCGTCGGCACATGGATCAGCGCCGCACGGCGCAGGCTCATATGCTCGCCGATCTTGGCAACCGTCTGGGCGATGGCCTCGCCAATCGTGCCGCCCGCCGGATAGGCAGCGGCCTTCAAGGCTTCGACATCGGTCAGGCCATGTTCGACGGCGACATGCGCGATGTTCTTCACCAGAAACTGGAAATCATCGTTGCGGGCGACGAAATCCGTCTCGGAATTGACCTCGATCACGACAGCGCTCGTGCCTTCGACATCGATGGCGACAAGCCCTTCGGCAGCGATTCGGCCGGCCTTCTTGGCGGCCTTCGACAGGCCCTTCTTGCGCAGCCAGTCGATCGCGGCTTCGATATCGCCTTCGGTCTCGTTGAGTGCGTTCTTGCAATCCATCATGCCGGCGCCGGTCTTCTCCCGAAGATCCTTCACCATCGCCGCGGTGACGTTCGCCATCGTTCATTCCTTCGGATTCGGGTGGATCGATCCAGCCGTTGCAATCAAATCCATAGATCACGTTCATGATTGTGGATTGAAGCAATCCGCAATCATGAACGTGATCGGTTCTAATAGTTCAGAGCGGGATAGCGCAGATAAATTTACGCAATCTGCGTAAACTTGATTGCGCCGGAAAACCGGTGTCCGCTTTTCCTCATCCCGCTCTAGATGATGCCGCAGCCTGATGACGGCCGCCGGCATGCTTATTCGGCGGTGAGCGTGCCGGACTGAGCGATCCAGCCGTCACGGTCGATACGGCCGCCGAGCTTCAGATCGTGATCGACCTTTTCCGCATCGGCCGGCGTCATCGCGGCGATCTGCCAGAAATGGTAGATGCCGGCATCGTTCAGCTTCTTGATGATCTGCGGCCCGATGCCATGCAGCTTGGCGAGATCGTCGGGCGCGCCGCGCGGCGCGGTGAGAAGTTCGAACGCCGGGCCCTGCGCCTCGCCGCCTTCGGCGGGAAGAACCTCGGCTGCCGGCTCTTCCATTTCGCCGACATCGAAACCGGTCGAGCCCTGGCTGCGCGACAGGCCGTCGAGCGCGGCGCGGGCAACGAGGTCACAATAGAGGCTGATCGCGCGACCGGCATCGTCATTGCCGGGAACCGGGAAATTGATGCCGTCCGGATCGCAATTCGTATCGAGGATCGCAACGACCGGAATATGCAGGCGCTCCGCCTCCTGGATCGCCAATTGTTCCTTATTCGTGTCGATCACGAAAATGAGGTCGGGCGTACCGCCCATGTCCTTGATGCCGCCCAGCGCCTTTTCGAGCTTGTCGCGTTCGCGCGACAGCATGAGGCGCTCTTTCTTGGTAAGGCCCGTCGCGCCGCCGCCGTCGAGCATTTCGTCGACCTTGCGCAGGCGCTGAATCGAGCCCGAAATGGTCTTCCAATTGGTCAGCATCCCGCCGAGCCAGCGCGAATTGACGTAATATTGCGCCGAGCGCCGCGCCGCTTCCGCGATCGCGTCCTGCGCCTGGCGCTTGGTGCCGACGAAAAGCACACGTCCGCCACGCGCGACCGTATCCGACACGGCCTTCAGCGCCTGGTGCAGCAAAGGCACCGTCTGGGCGAGGTCGATGATATGGATATTATTGCGCGTGCCGAAGATGAAGGATTCCATCTTCGGGTTCCAGCGATGCGATTGGTGGCCGAAATGGGCTCCGGATTCGAGAAGCCCACGCATAGTGAATTCAGGCAATGCCATCTGATGTTTCTCCGGTTGAGCCGCCGCGGAATCAGTTCAGGCTCCCTTTGGCAAGGAAGCCACCGGCAGCGGGCCTTAAGTCAGGTCCGCAAAGATCCGCGTGTGGAATGAAGGGGCTTATAGGGGGCGCGGGCTTGCAATGCAAGGCTGCGGCATCCCATGGGCCTCATATAGGAAAAGCTGGCGGTTTTCCAAGGCAATGGCTTATGAAAACGCGCCGGTTTCAACCTGTGACGGCTGGGCGTGCCCGGCCTGCTGCCCGATACGAGGATTTTTGATATTATGGCGACGAGCACCGGCCAACCCAATTCCGCCCAGCCGGAGCAAAAACGCGGTTTGGCCGCTGCCTGGAGCTCCGTCCGCTCCAGGTTCGAGGCCCATAAGGCACCGATACGCTTCTGCCTGCGGGTGACGTTCGCCGGGCTTCTGGCCTTCTGCCTTGCCCAGCTCGGCAACTTCCCGCTGCGCGGGCTTTGGGCCGTCTTGACCGCCGTCATCGTGACTCAGGTCAGCGTCGGCGGGTCGATCCTCGCCATTTCCGAATATGTCGTCGGTACGCTGGCAGGCGCGATCTATGCCAGCCTGCTCGCCCTTATTCTTCCACATGGGACGACACCTCTGCTGGGCGTCGTCCTGACCCTCAGCATCGCGCCGCTTGCCTTGGCGGCCGGCCTCAATCCCATGTTCCGCGTGGCGCCCTTCACGGCCGTCATCGTCTTGTTCGTATCGACCGAGTTTGCGCAAAGCCCGGTCGATTCCGCCATTTATCGCGTGCTGGAAGTCCTGATCGGCGGCGTCAGCACCGTCGTGGTCTCGCTCGTGATCCTGCCTGAAAAGGCGCATGGCCGGGGACTGAAAGCCGCGGCCGCCGTCCTTGAGCGCCTGGCGAAAGTCCTGCCCCAATTGCTCGAAGGTTTTAGCCGCGATCTAGGCCCGGGCGGCGCCGTCCGCATCCAGGACGGCCTCGGCGACGCGATCGCCCAATTCCAGACGATCGCTGCGGAAACCAAACGCGAGCGCCTGACCTATCTGCACCCCGAGCCGGACCTCGCTTCTCTCGGGCGGCTGCTTTTGCGGCTGCGGCACGATTTCGTCATCATCGGACGCGCGGCAGCGGCCCCCCTGCCCGAGCCCTTCGCAACGCGTCTCAACCCTCTGCTCGAAGAGGTGGGCACGAGCACAAACGCCTATCTGCGCGGCTGCGGCGCCGCGCTCGTAGCCCGGCGGCCTCCGCCGCCATCTCAGGCCACCGAGGCCGCGATCGGAAAATACGAGGCCCAATTCGCGGCGCTTCGGCTGGAAGGCCTGACGCGCGCTCTACCGGGGCTCGAGACCGAACGCGTCTTCACGCTCGGTTTCGCGCTCGAGCAATTGCATCAAAACCTGTTGGATCTTCAGCGCGCGGTAAATGAATATGCCGGGGCCGCGAGCGCATCCAAGCCTAAGACGTAAATCCCCTCCCACGATAGACGCATCCGACTATAGGTGCGCGGCGCCTTAAAGCGTGTTTTGATCCAAAGCCAGGACGATCCAAAGCTAAGACACGAAAATCTCAGGGCGGGACAGCATGGCAGGCGCCGACACGGCCGAGGATTTTGGAACCTACGATTACATTGTCGTCGGCGCCGGTTCGGCAGGCTGTGTTTTGGCGAACCGGCTTTCGGCCGATCCGGCAAACCGCGTGCTTGTGCTGGAAGCCGGCGGCCATGACAATTGGATCTGGTTTCACATTCCGGCCGGCTATCTCTTTGCGATCGGAAATCCCCGCGCCGACTGGATGTTCAAGACGGTGGCGGAGCCTGGCCTCAACGGGCGCGCACTCGCCTACCCCCGCGGCAAGGTGATCGGCGGCTCGTCATCCATCAATGCGATGATCTATATGCGCGGTCAGGCGGCGGATTACGACGGCTGGCGCCAACTCGGGTTGGAGGGCTGGAGCTGGGCCGACACGTTGCCCTATTTCCTGAAACATGAGGATCACTTCGCACCGGCGAATGAATTTCATGGCCATGGCGGCGAGTGGCGCGTCGAGCCGCCGCGAATCCGATGGGCCGTGCTCGATGCGATACGCGATGCGGCAGAGGATGCGGGGATTCAAAAAATCGCCGATTTCAATACAGGCGACAACGAAGGCTCATCCTATTTCCAGGTCAACCAGCGGCGCGGCCGGCGCTGGAGCGCGGCGCGGGGTTTTCTGAAACCGATCCTGAAACGTCAAAACATGAGGCTGGAGACCGGCGTTCACGTCGAGCACGTCGCAATCGAGAACCAACGCGCGGGAGGGGTCATTTTCTCGCGCAACGGACGACGCTTTATCGCCTGCGCACGGCGAGAGGTCGTGCTGTCGGCTGGCGCCGTCGCCACGCCGAAATTGCTTGAATTGTCCGGCGTCGGCGATGCGGCGCGGCTGCAAAGTCTCGGCGTTAAGGTTCATCTTCACGCGCCCGGCGTCGGCGAAAACCTCCAGGATCATCTGCAAATCCGGCCGGTCTATAAGGTGACGGGCATTCCGACTCTCAACCTGCGCTATGCCAATCTCGTGAAGCGCGGCTGGATGGGGATCGAATATGCTCTGTTTCGCACCGGCCCTTTGACCATGGCGCCGAGCCAGGTCGGCATGTTCACCAAATCCTCCCCTGACTATGCGACGGCCAATCTCGAATATCATTTCCAGCCGCTCTCGCTCGATGCCTGGGGCATGGGGCTCCATCCTTTCGAGGCCTTCACGGCGAGCGTCTGCAACCTGCGCCCGTCGAGCCGTGGCTCGGTCCATGCCGTCAGCCCGGACCCTCTATCGCCGCCCGAAATCAGGCCCAATTATCTGTCGACGGAGGAAGATCGCCGCGTCGCGGTCGATGCATTGAAGCTGACGCGCCGAATCATCGCGCAGGCGCCGCTCGCGCGCTTCCAGCCGGAAGAATATTTGCCCGGCCCCGCTGCGCAGAGCGACGAAGATCTCCTGAAAGCGGCTGGCGCGATCGGCACGACGATCTTCCATCCTGTCGGCACGGCGCGCATGGGCGCCGATCATGACGAGGGCGCGGTGCTTGACGCGCGCCTGCGGGTGCGCGGGATTACGGGCTTGCGGGTGATCGATGCTTCCGCCATGCCGCGCATCACCTCCGGCAACACGAACTCGCCGACGATGATGATTGCCGAAAAAGGCGCGGCGATGATCCTGGAGGATGCACGGAATGGACAATGAGACGGCCACATCCCTTTCGGTGCGCCCCGCCGATGAGGCCGACATAGATGCGATCGGCCGCATCAATCAAACGGTTCAGCGTTTGCACGCGGAGCTGGAACCCGAGCTTTTCAAAGCCGTCACGGATGAGGTCGAGGTTTCGGCCTATTTTGCCGCGCAACTCTCGGCCCCGCAGCATCAGTTTCGCGTCGCCGAGATCGACGGCTTGATCGCCGGCTATGTCTGGTTCGAGAAACAAGAGACCGCGGATACGCCTTTCACATTCCCGACGCGACGCTTCTATGTGCATCATATCGCCGTCGACACGGCGGCGCGGCGGCGCGGTGTGGCCTCCGCTCTTCTAAGAAACATCGAGGCCGAAGCCCGCGCCGAGGGTATCACCAAACTCGTGCTTGCCACTTGGGCGACGAACCAAGTCGCGCAAGCCTTTTTCACCTCTCAGAGCTTCCGGCCCTTTATTCTTATGCTGCAGAAGAACTTCGTTTAAGCGCGACTCCGGAGATGCTCTGGAGTCGCTAGAGCATGATCCCGAAAAGTTGCGGACTTTTCGGAATAAGATCATGCGTCAAAACAAAGTTTAGAGCGGGATGAACGGTTAGCGCACGTAATAGGCCGGCGGCGCATAGACCACCGGCGGCGCGGCATAGACGACGCGCGGCGGCGCGTAGACGACAGCGGGTGCGGGATAAGCCGGGCGCGCCGCGGCCGCGCCGATGGCTGCGCCCGCAACGACTCCTGCCGCAGCACCGGCGGCAACGGCACCGCCGCCATAACAGCAGCCATGATATCCCCAGCCGCGATATCCCCAGGCATATCCGCCATGCGGACCATGATAATACCATGCGCCAGCGTTAGCGGGAGAAACGACGGCCGCAGCCGTTGCGGCGACCACGGCGGATGCCAGCATAAGTTTACGTATCATCGATAAGACTCCTAAACGAACGATACGGTCGTGCCGTATGCATGTGATACGGATTTGGTTGGCTGTTGCGACATGCAAAATCGCGGATTGCTGCTTTAAAGACCGCCGTCCGCATCTGTGCTTTCGATCGTGTCGCAGTTGAAAAACGGCATGCCGCAGCCGCCGTCGCGCACAATCAGGACGACCGACCCGATGCCAAGACAGATACCGACGACGATAGCGCCGGCGATGATCAAAAGGCTCTCTTTCTGCTTTCGTCTTTGCTTCGCCTGCTTAATGCGGATTTGATCGAAAGGTGTTTCGCTCATCGCAACATCTCGCGTGTTTGCGGGCGCAATGTCGCGCAGTCGACGCTGCTTTCCAGATGCGCTCGGGGCTTGAAGAACTCGCTTTTTTCGGGCAGCCGCGCGGCTGTCAAAGCCTCACGACCGCAGCGAGTTTCACTTTAATTGCCTTGCAAGAGTCCGCTGGACACTTACAGCGGCCGGTCGAAGGTGTAGCTGAAACCGACTCGAACTTTGTTGTCAGGCCTATTCGCCGAGTTGGGTTTTCGACCTTATTGGGGCGCCTTGGCCGATTCCAACGCCTTCTGACAGCCGGGAGAGAGCTTACCGGCATTCTCCTTGAGGCAGGCGATGATGCGGCCGCCGCCCGGCTGCACACCGGAGCACAGCGATTTATAATCCGCCGCGCAGGCTTCGCGGATTACGCTCTGCTGGGCCATCGCCGTATTGGTGCCGTTGGCAAGGGCGAGCGCTGTGACGAGCGCGATCCCGCCGAGCTTTTGGATCGATTCGTATTTCATTGATCGTTGCCTCCAATCCGGCGGTCCGGTGCCGCCGTCAACACGAGATAATACGACCTAAAGCTTGTGATCCCCCGCGGCCCTCATCATGAGCGCGGGGTGTTGATGCTGCGATCACTCGGCAACCGGAGCGCCGCCCATGCTTCGCCGGCGTTCTGCGACAAGCTTCCGCCGGCCCTCGGGCGACACATCCGCCAGCGCGTCGACCAGCGTATTTCCAAATTCACCCGTTAAGCGGTCCCAACTCTCGCGCGACGCCGCGAACGCACGCCTGACGGCTTCCTTATCGAACGGCTCGGTCTCGATTTGCTTTGCGAGCGCTTCGCGAGCCTGGGCGAAATCGGCGGCGGCCGGTCTATAGCGCGGCGCATCGCGACGCAGGACAGCGCCGAACGCCTCAGCGTCGGGTTTGGAGAGGCTGGCTTCGGCGTCGGCCAAAGCACGCTTCAGGAAGGATCCATCGAGAGCCGCATCGTGCGCATGACGGTGCAGCATGTGTCCGCCGATCACCGCGATCAGGAAAATGTTCAAGACGAGCGACATAGGCAAGGCGATCCGTCTCCAGATCGGCTGCTGATGCCAGTTTTCAGTGAATGCGCGCATGTTCAATCCGCCAATATCTGGATGGGGTCCGGCTGCAGCATGGTCATGAGATTGTCGGATGCGGATGGCGCGCTGTAGGCCGCGCCGATCAGTAATCCCGCGACAACGGCAATGCCGCCACTCGCGCCGACACCGACCCAGGCAAGACGCGGAGAAAAGACCGATTGCATGCCGCCAAACAGCGTCCACGCCAAGCTGCGGTTCGGGCGCTGATAAGATGTCGAAGCGATCCTCGCCGCGACGCCAGAACGCAGTCTCGCGAGCGCCGCATCCTGATCCCCCGGCTGCCAGAGCTTCGCTTCTTCCCGTGCGCTTGCCGATCTCATCGCGTCGTCGAGCGCCAGGGCATCGGCAAGGCTCCGGCGCGCTTGCTCGGACCGATCTAGAAGCGCCTCCGCCTCCGCGCGCAAGTTCTCCGGCCAACGCTGCGGATCGGCGCCGTAGCTGTCGAGCATTGCCGTGAACTGCTTGAGCGTCAACATAACCAAACTCCTTCCGTCGCGCGCGATCCCATCACGCGCAAGTCTTCATATGTTCGCGCAGCGTGGCGCGCCCGCGCGCCAAAAGCCGCTCCACCGCTTTGGCCGAGAGGCCGAGAACGCGTCCCGCCTCGGCCCCCGATAGGCCTTCATCATAGACAAGCGTCATCGCGGCGCGCTGGCGGACCGGCAGGTCCTTGAGCGCCAGTGCCAGAGCCGCGTGACGTTCGTCGATCTCCATCCGTTCGTCGGCACCGATGGCAGGATCGATCACGTCGAAACCGTCAGGCAGCGACGCAGGCTTCATCCTGCGGCGATGATCGATGCAGAGATTGACCACGATCCGGTAGAGCCAGGTCGTGAAACGCGCACGCCGCGGGTCGAAATGGCTGGCCTGCGACCAAGCCCGCACCATCGCGTCTTGAACCAGATCCTCGGCTGTCGCCGCATCGAACACGAGACGCGACGCGACGCGCAACGCAAAGGGACCATGCCGCTTCACGATTTCGTCGAAGGCCCGGCGGTCGCCGTCGGCCGCCCACTCGAGCAGTTCCGAGTCGTCGGCATCGCCATAAAGACGCGGCCTCAAAGCGCCCGGCCTGCCATGGACCGTGGCGCTTGATGCGACCAGGACCAGGACGGCGGCAACCGGCCACGCCATCGCCGCAAGGACAGATCCCATCCGCTCCAGCCTTTCAATGCGCATCATATTTCGCATCTCAAGAGTGCTCCTGGCTTCAAGTCTATCGTGTGCCGGTCAATAAAATCTGGTCGCGGACCACGACGCTTTCGTCCGGGCTTGAAGCCAGACTTGCCAAGCTTCCGCCAGGCCGGCCGAAAAGCTGCTGCCCCTTCTCGCTCCACGTCGGCGCATGATAAAAATCCTTGGCCATGGCAATCCACTCATGAAACGCAAGCTTGAGCGGGTTAAGGCTGCCGATCGGCTGAACAAGCCCGTAATTGATCGCGATCTGCGGCTGCTCCGCGGCGAAAGTGCCGAACATACGATCCCAGACAATCAGGATACCACCGTAATTGCGGTCGAGATATTCGCTGTTCGAAGCGTGATGAACGCGGTGATGCGACGGCGTATTGAAGATCCATTCGAGCGGCCCGAGCTTGCCGATGACGTCGGTGTGCAACCAGAATTGATAGAAGAGATTGACCGCAAGCATGCCGGCGACAGCCACTGGGTTGAAGCCGATCAGATAGAGCGGCATGAAGAACAGCCAGCCGCCGGACACCAGATCCGTCGCGCCAAGGCGAAAGGCGCTGGCGAAATGCAGATGCTCCGGCGTGTGATGGACGACATGCGTCGCCCACATCCAACGGATCGTGTGATCGAAGCGATGCATCCAATAATAGGCGAATTCCACGCCTAGAAAGAGCAGGATCACGCCCCAGGCCGTATCGAGCGGAATGGTGAGCGGCCGAAGCGACCAGACAAAGAGGGCCAAGCCGCCGATGAGGACGGCCGTCAGGAACCGGGCCGGAAGGCGCAAGGCATAGACGCCTACGCTCGCGGCCATTTCCTTCCAGGGATAGGCCGCTTTCCAGAGCAGAAGGTACCAAGCGATCTCGAAGATGATCCCGGCTGCGATATAGGGGAAAAATCGCAAAACGAGGACATGATAGGGATACATAACAGTCTCCGGCCAAGGGGGTAGCGCGAACACATTCCTCCTTGTTACGGATGGCCGCGTCCCAACCCCCGGAGATAGCTTGGCCGGGGGCCCCTATTTCCCCGGCTTTACGTCGATTGCGACGAGTTTCGCGTCCTGCATTTGGCCCTCGTAAAGCGCATGGCGGCCGCCATTGGTGACCACATAAAGCGTATCGGCATCGTCTCCAGTGCGGCCGAAGGCGGCGGCCGTGGCGCCGACGAGCCCCTGCTGCGGGCCGCCGATCGTTGTTCGCTTGCCGTCGCGCGTCAGCCGCACGACGGAGTTCATCCGATGCGTGGCGAGATAAAGCGTCCCTTCCGGATCGATGGCGAAATCATCGGCCCGCAGATGCTCGGCCAAGACCCGCATCGGACCCGCCTCGCCCGCGGCCGAGAGGCCGATCTCGAAGAGCTTGTTGCGGTCGCTGACCGAGATAACGGCGCGATCGTTCCAGATCTTGATCCCATTGGCGCCCGCCGTCCGCGTGCCGGACACGGGCTTCAATTGATCCTCGATCAGCCAGACGCGCGTTTGCGGCTCCAGCATATTCACCCAATGGATGCGGCCCGTGAAGGATTCGGCGACCAGAAGTCCGCTGCCATCGGGGGTGACGCACATGCCGTTCAGGAGTTCGGCGTCCTCGATGCCGCACCAGAGCGCAAGTTCGCCGTCTTTCGACACGCGCCAGATCATGCCCGGCGGCTGATGCGGGACGCCCGCCGCGACCCAAAGATTTTTGAACGCGTCATAGGCAAGGCCCGCGATCGGCACAGGCAGTTTCGCCAGGCGCCGCTGCTTCCAATCCGCACGGTCGATTTCCTCGATCTCGCCTTCGGATTGGATCGAGACCGCGATCATGCCGTCATTGCGGACCGCGATGTTTTCAAGCGAAGTGCCCGGCGCCCAAGTGGTCAGCACACGGCTCGGCAAAGGCTCGAAGGGGCCGCCGTCATGATCGATGTCCATTCTGAATCCCTCTGACAAAATATGAGCAAGATCAACGACCTGTTGCGTGGATCGTTCCGGATTGAATTTTTCAGCCAACAATCTTCACGATCGTCTGCGTAAGCAATTTCAATTCCTCCGCTTGAATCGTAAAAGCGGGTGTCAAATAAATAACGCGCCCAAAAGGCCGTACGAAGACGCCCGCTTCGATAAAGCGGCGCTTCAAGGCACCGAGATCGGCGATCTTATCCATTTCGACGACACCGATTGCGCCTTTGACACGCACATCGCGCACGCCGGGCCTGCCACGGCAAGGCTCCAAGCCCAGCATCAAGCTTCGCGAGATCGCCGCCACTTGCTCCAGGCGCGGCTCGTGCTCGAAGAGATCGAGCGAGGCATTGGCGGCGGCGCAGGCAAGCGCATTGGCCATGAAGGTCGGCCCATGCATCAAGGCATGCGCCGGATCGTCGGATAGAAAAACATCGAACACCTTCCGCCGCGCGACGGTCACCGCGAGCGCCATCGTGCCGCCGGTCAAGGCCTTCGACAATGTGATGATGTCGGGGACGACTCCTGCTTGCTCGCAAGCAAACATCGATCCCGTACGGCCGAAGCCCGTGAAAATCTCGTCGAAGATCAGAAGAAGATCATATTTATCGGCCAGCGCCCGAAGGCGACGCAACACCTCGGCCTCGTGAAAGATCATCCCGCCGGCGCCTTGCACGAGGGGCTCGACGATGATCGCCGCAAGCTGATCCGCATGGCGCGCGATCAAGGTCTCGAGCGCTGCCGACTTTTCGTCATCCTCAGGCAGATCGGCGATGATCTGTTCCGGCAGCACGCCCTTGAAATGCGCATGCATGCCTTCATCCGGATCGCAGATCGCCATGGTCGCGAACGTGTCGCCATGATAGGCGCCCTTGAAAGCCAGACATTTGGTCCGGCCGCGCAGGCCTTTGTTCAGCCAATATTGAACCGCCATTTTGATTGCGACTTCGACCGCGACCGAGCCGCTATCTGAAAAAAACACATGATCGAGATCGCTAGGCAGAAGCGCGGCGAGCCGCCGCGCGAGATCGGCCGCCGGTTGATGCACGAGCCCGCCGAACATCACATGCGGCATCGTCTCAAGCTGAGCCGCGACGGCAGCGCGGATCGCCGGATGATTATAGCCATGGCAGGCCGTCCACCAGCTCGCGATACCGTCGACCAGCACGCGGTCATCTTCGAGAAAAATGCGCGCGCCTTCGGTCCGCGCGACCGCCAGCGGCGACGCCACGGTTTTCATCTGCGTATAGGGCAGCCAGAGATGCGGCAGGCCTTGCCTCATCCAATCCGGGGGGTCTTTGCTCATGCGGCTGAAATACCTCATGTTGCGGGAGATGGGGCGGAAGCGCTACACCCCTGAAGACAATAACGAAAGCCTCGCCGTGCAAAGCCTCGATCAATTCGCCTCTGACAAGCTCGTGCAATTGGAGCGCATATCGCTGCGCCGCGTGCTCGCCGAGAGCGCGCGCGACGGGCTTTACGTCGAGCGCGGCGGACGCAAGCTCCTATCCTTTTCCTGCAACGATTACCTCAATTTGTCGCATCATCCGGCCGTGAAAGCGGCGGCCAAAGCCGCTATCGAGGTCTATGGCACGGGGGCCGGAGCCTCGCGCCTCGTCACCGGCAATCATCCGCTGCTCGTCGCGCTTGAAGAAAAACTGGCACGCCTCAAAGGCACGGAGGCTGCTTGCGTCTTCGGGTCCGGCTATCTCGCCAATTTGGGCGTGATCGCCACACTCGTCGGCAAGGAGGATCTGATCCTCATCGACCGTTTGTCGCATGCTTGCATCCATGCCGGCGCGCAATTGTCGGGCGCATCCACGCTCGTCTTCGATCATAATGACATGAACCATGTCGCATCCTTGCTGAAGGCCAATCGCGGCGCTTATCCGCATGCGCTTTTGATCACCGAAGGCGTCTTTTCCATGGATGGCGACCGCGCACCTTTGAAGGCGCTCGCCACGCTCTGCCGCGATCAGAATTGCTGGTTCATGATCGATGACGCGCATGGACTGGGTGTCGTGGGCGACGGCCGGGGTTCGGCCGCCGCAGCCGGCTGCGCGGCCGACATCCCCCTGCATATGGGTACATTATCGAAAGCCGCCGGCAGCTACGGCGGTTATCTTTGCGCCTCGAAACCCGTCATCGACCTGGTGAAGACCCGCGCGCGGACATTCATCTATTCGACCGGCCTACCGCCCGCGAGCGCGGGCGCCGCCATAGCCGCGCTCGACATTTTCGAGCAGAAACCGGAGCTCACGCGCCTGCCGCTTTCAAAAGCGCAAAACTTCACGCAGCGGCTTGGCCTGCCGCTCGCGCAAAGCCCTATCGTGCCGCTCATCATTGGCGAACCTGAGGCGGCGCTCGCAGCCTCGCAATTGCTCGCGGAGGAAGGCTTTCTCGTCACCGCGATCCGGCCGCCGACCGTGCCGCAAGGCACCGCGCGCTTGCGCATCGCCTTTTCCGCCGCCCATCCCGACGCCGAAATAGAACGCCTCGCCGATGTCATCGGCACGCGCCTCGGATTATCGAGCCTATGCCCGGCGTCTTCATAACGGCGACGGGCACCGATGCCGGCAAGACCTTCGTCACGGCGGGTCTCATCCGCGCGCTGCGCGCAGGCGGCCAGAAGGTCTCGGCCTTGAAACCCGTCGCGAGCGGTTTCGACGAGACCGATCCCAAAGGCAGCGACCCTGCCGTTTTGCTCGAAGCGCTTGGACGCGAGGTGAGTCCGGCCGAGCTTGACGCGATCTCGCCTTGGCGGTTCAAGGCGCCGCTTTCGCCGGATATGGCGGCGCGCAAAGAAGGCCGCTCGATCGATGTCGAAAAACTCGCCGCATTTTGCCAAGCGGCCATTGCCGGGAACGACGGTCTCGTGCTGATCGAGGGCGTGGGCGGCATCATGGTGCCGCTCGACACGCGCTTCACCGTGCTCGATTGGATGCAGCGCCTCGCTTTGCCTATCATTCTTGTGGGCGGCACCTATCTTGGTGCGGTGAGCCATTGTCTTTCGGCTCTGGAAACGTTGAAGACACGCAATCTTTTGCCGCGCATGATCGTGATCAATGAATCGGAAGGCTCGACGGTCACGATGGACGACACACTCGAAACTCTGTCGCATTTCTGCGGTAGCGTGCCCTTGATCGCCCTTCCACGGCAAAGGCCAGGCGCATTTTCGAGCGCGTCCTTCGACGATATCATCAAGGCGCTGTGCATCGCATGACCGAAGCTCCAGAAGAGATCCCCTATAGACGCGACTTTCCGGCCCGCCCCGGCGAGCTCATGCGCCTGTCGCCGCGCGTCCGCCGTATCGTCGCGAATAATCCGGGGCCCTTCACCTTCACCGGCACATGCACCTATATCGTCGGCGAAGGCCGCGTCGCGGTCATCGATCCAGGCCCCGGCGATCCGGCGCACATAGCGGCGATCCTCTCGGCCGTTCAGGGCGAGACAATCACAGCCGCGCTCGTGACCCATACGCATCGCGATCATTCGCCCGGCGCGCGTCTATTAAAACAGGCGACCGGCGCCGAGATCATCGGCTGCGGGCCTTACGTGCCGGCGCGCGATCTGGCGCTCGGCGAAATCAACCCGCTCGATGCCGCCAATGATCTGGAGCACAAGCCTGACCGGCTGCTGCGCGACGGCGATCTTGTTCAAGGCGATGGCTTCACGCTTGCCTGCGTCGCGACGCCCGGCCATACGATGAACCACCTCGCCTTTGCTCTCGTTGAAGAACAGGGGCTCTTTTCCGGCGATCATGTGATGGCCTGGTCGACGACGATCGTCGCGCCGCCGGACGGCGCCATGCGGCCCTACATGGACTCGCTCGACAGACTGCTCGCCCGCGACGACCGCGTCTATTGGCCGGGACATGGCGCGCCCGTCGACGAGCCGCAGCGCTTCGTTCGCGCGCTCGTACATCATCGGCATGCGCGGGAAGCCGCGATCCTCGACCGGCTGAAGGCCGGCGATACGAAAATCGAGGCGATCGTCGCCGCCGTCTATAAGGATCTCGATCCGCGCTTGCGCGGCGCCGCGGCGCTGTCGGCCTTCGCGCATCTCGAAGATCTAATCAACCGCAAGCAAGTCACGTCAGAGGGCCAAGCGACGCTCACCGCCTTTTATCGCTTGCGCTAGATTTCGAACCTCACGACCTGATCCCTCACCCTGAGGAGCGCGCCGACAGGCGTGCGTCTCGAAGGGCGAGGGATCAGCATTACCTTATCGATTCCAAACCCTCGTCCTTCGAGACGCTTGCCACAGCCCGTTGCTTGCGACGGGCGTCGCCTCGCACCGCCCTATGGCAAGCTCCTCAGGATGAGGGTTTGGTATTGGACCCCGATGAGTTCTCGATCTTAGTAATTACTTCGAAGCTTCGGCCTCGAGCGCCTGCTGGAATTGCTTGATGCGATAGGCATTGGCGCCGAAATCATGATGTCCGATGCGCGAAACAGAACGCATGTCGACGCGGGTTTGGCCGGCTTGCGGCCTGATCCGGATCGTCACGTCGTCGGGCAGGCCCAGGATGAGCCCGCGCACCATGGCATCGACATGACCGACGCCGGAGCGTCCGCCGGGCGAGGTCTGATCCACGATCTGCCAATGTTTAGCCGCGGCGACCTTCAATACCGTTTTATAGGCCTCGTCGGCATCGAGATCGAGGAGGATCGGCTGAATGGCCGGATAGGCGCGCATCTGCTGCTGCCGCAGATCGTCGGAGACAGGTTCCGGCGTCACGCCATTGCGCGCGGCCAGCGCTTTTTTGGACCGCGCGAAAGCCGGCGGATCGTCGAGATCGGTCGAAACATCGGCGAGGACCGGCAGTCTGATCGCCTGCACGGCGAGAAAGCCCGGATAGCCCAGAAGCAGAAAGGCGAGAGCAAGGCCCGCCAGCAGCCGTCCGGTGCCTTTGCGCCCGGTCTGCCAGATCACGATGATCGCGGCGCCGGCACATAGAACGGCGATGCAGGCAATGGCGAAAGACGAGCCGAGGATGGCATAGACCGGCGTCGGATCGAGGCCGGTCCGCGCCGACAAAACGCCTATGCCCGCCACAGCCAAGGCGAAAAAGCCGAGGCGCCGGCTCCAGACTGCTGTCTCGGCATAGGGCTCTTCGACGATCAGACGACGCATGAAAGGCTCATTTGTAAAATATCGCCGCAGCGAAGCAGGGCGAGGCCGGACATAGTAGCTCCGTCGCCTAAATCAGCAAATTGGCATCGCGCGCGAGCCGCCACCGGCCATCGGCTTCCTTGCGCAAAATCGTAAGCACATAGCCAGATTTGCGGACAGCGGGCGCACCGTCCGGCGGCGCGATCGTCATTTCGAGAAAATTGCGGAGATAGGCGAAGCTGCCGATGATCTCGATTTCCAGGATGTCGCTTTTTGCTTCGATGCGGATGCCTTGCATGGCTTTCGCAGCCGCTTCATAAGCCGCTTTTCCGAACGGCTCGCGGCCGGGAACCATGAAGATCACGTCATCGGTCATCAGCCCGAGGACCGTCGCGATGTCGCCTTTCGCACTGGCCGCAAGCCAGCAATCGACCAAGTCGCGGATGGCCCGCTCGTCATCGCTCACGTTCGGCATCCTTCGGCTATCGGCGAAACATATTCCTAACCATATTGAAAAGAAAACTCATCCCGTAAAGCTAAGATTCTTCATGCCTCGTTAACCGCATGCGCCGACCATTCGCAGGTCTCGGATCCTGTTTCCGTCCTCGCGTAAGAGTTGATCACATGCAAGAGCAAGCTGTATTGGAAGTCCCGGCAAGCCCCGCAACCGGCACAAATGATCTTTTATCGCGTCTTTATCGCGAGATCGGGATCTCCGCCGTCGCCGCCGCGCTTGAGATTAACCATCCGCATGACAATCGGCCGCTGGCCGAAAGCCTCATGCTCCCGGCGGTCCAGCCTGCGGCAAGATGATCGTTGCTGAATTATGCCATGATCTTAAATGACAAGGTCCGTATCGTCCGCTCCGACGATCGCGCCATGGTGTTTTCAGGATGACTTTTCTCAGCCGCCGTTTGTTCCTGCAAGGTCTCGGCGGACTTACGGTTGCCGGCATGGCCTCAGGCGCCTATGCCACGGTCATCGAACCCGGCCTGCTGCTCGACGTGACCTCCTACAAGGTCACGCCGCCGCGGTGGCCGCAGGGGCTTGAACTGAAAGCCGCCGTTCTCGCCGATATTCATGCCTGCGAACCTTGGATGCCGGCCTCGCGCGTCCGCTCCATAGCGGAAGTCGCCAATGCGCTTTCGCCTGACATCATCTTCCTTCTCGGCGATTTCAATGGCGGCCATAAATTCGTCAGCGGTCCCGTCATGCCGGACCAATGGGCCGAGGCGCTTTCGATTCTAGAGGCGCCGCTCGGCGTTTACGCCGTGCTCGGCAATCACGATATATGGCACGGGGCCCTGCCCGGCATAAAGGGCGACGAGGGCGACGGCGTTCGCCGCGGCCTGCGCCATGCCGGCATTACGCTGCTCGAAAACGAAGCCATCAGCTTGCGCAAGGGCGACCGGAGCTTTTGGGTCGCGGGCCTCGGCGACCAGATGGCGCAGCCGGCTGGCCGGCATCATTTTCACGGCATGGACGATCTTCCGGCGACGCTCGCCAAAATCAACGATGACGCGCCGGTCGTCCTTCTGGCGCATGAACCTTTCCTCTTTCACCGGGTTCCGAGTCGTGTTGCTCTGACGCTGTGCGGCCACACGCACGGCGGCCAAGTCAATCTTCCATTCATCAGCCCGATTTACGAAAGAGCCAATTTCGGCACCGATAAGGTCTATGGCCATATTATCGAGAACGATCGCCACATGATCATCTCGGGCGGTCTTGGAACGTCGATCGCGCCGATCCGCATCATGCGGCCACCTGAAGTCGTATCGGTGACACTGACAAGCGGCAGCGGCGATTCAAAACCGACAGCATGATCCCGAAAACTTGCAGGCTTTTCGGGACTAAGATCATACGTCGAGATCGTGTCAGCCGCAGGCGACACCGGCAATCAGCCCATCGCCGAACCAGCGGATGAGATAGAGCGCTGCCTGATTGGCGGCCTCCTCTTCCGGCATGCGCAGGCTGAGCAAGCCGCAAATCTCGGCGAAGGTGCCGCCCATGCCGGCGCTGTCGAGCGCCAAAGCTTCATCCTCTTCGAGACACCGGTAAAAGGATTGCTGCGAAGACCCGCGCCAGACGAGAACGCGCTCTTCCTGCGGGCCCGAAGGCGGCGCCGCATCGAGGCCCTCGGCCGCCGCCTCGTAGGCGCCAACCGTCCCTTGCGTGAGACTTAGAAGCGCGAGGCCTGGCTGGAAGGTAAAGCAAAGCCGCGGCTGGTCTTCCGCCGCAATGCTGCCGAGCACTGAGGCCTCCAGCGCATCGGCGTCAGCGGCATCGAAGGCATCGGCGAGCGCACGTTCGAAGGCGGCAAGATCGATGGCGGCTTTGATCTCCTGCCAAGGCTCGCGCATCCGCATGAAGTCCGGCAAGTCCCGCGCGTACCAGCGGGCATTGCGATGCGAAGACGGCGTCGCTTTTATATAGGCCTCGGCCAAGGCATCGAACCCCTCGTCGCCGAGCACATTGTGCAAAACGGGATAGTCATTCGCAAGAAATTCGGCGAGCCTCAGACGATAAGCGTCTTGATAGACCCCGAAACGCTCCATCGCGGACTGGCGGCGCGAGGCCATGATCGAGCCGGGCATCTCCCGCGCTTCGTTCAGGATCGCATCCTGAAAGGTGGTCTGAAGCTCCGCGAGCCTCATGCCATGACCTCGGCAGGCTGCGCCTGGGCCGGATCGGCGGCAATGGCCCGCGCGTGATCCAGCTCGGCGACAAGTTCGGCGAAGGGTGGAAAATTGTCGTCACGTTCGATCATGGTCGAAACGCCGGGGAATCTTTTGCAGGCCTCGGCATAAAGCGTCCAGACCTCGTCGCATACCGGCTCGTCATGCGTGTCGATCTTATGCGTGCCGCAGGACGAGTGGCCGGCGAGATGCATCTGCACGACGCGCTCCGGCTTAACCCCGCGGATAAAGGCCAGCGGATCGAAATCATGATTGAACGCCGAGACGAAGACATTGTTGACATCGAACAAAAGCATGCAATCGGCGCGCTCGGCCAATTCCTCGACAAAGGTCCATTCGTCCATTTCAGATTCGGCGAAGGTCACATAGCTCGACACATTTTCGATCGCGATCCGGCGGCCGAGATAGTCCTGGACGCGCGAAATGCGACCGACGACATGATCGAGCGCTTCGCGCGTATAAGGGATCGGCAGAAGATCGTGCAGATTGAGGCCGTGAACGCCGGTCCAGCAGAGATGATCGGAAATCCAGGCAGGCTCGACGCGATCTGCCAGGGACTTCAACGCAGCGAGATAATCGAAATCGAGCGGTGCCGTCGAAGCGATCGACATCGAAACGCCGTGCATGACGATGGGGTAATCGGCGCGGATACGGTCGAGCATGGTGAGCGGTTTGCCGCCCGGCACCATGTAATTCTCAGACAGGATCTCGAACCAATCGACCGGCGGTCTATGCTCGAGAATATCGGGATAATAGATCGGACGCAGGCCGAGGCCAAAACCTAAAGGCGCAGGCTTTTGCACGGACGCACTCCCTATTGCGTTGAACTCATCATGTCAGCGGCGAGGCTCTCACGATGACGGGCATCGCGAGAGCAATTATTGCGTGAGCCGAATTAGCCGACGGTGCCGCCCTTGGCGGTGCAGGCCTTCGCGGACTTCTCCGGAACCCAGCCCTGGCCCTTGCAGGAGTTCTGACCCTTGCAGGCATTGCTCGCGCTCTTGCAGGAAGACGTGCCCTTGCAGGTGTTGATGCCCATGCAATGGACACCGGCCGACTTTGCGCTCGAAGGCGCAATGGAAACGCCGCTCATGGCAAGAGCGATCGCTGCGACCGCAATGCTGCTGCCCGACACAATATTCATCTTCATTTCACACTCCCTGGACTTCGCCCGCGCGCGCGGACAATTCATGAACCAATTTGTGGACGGTCATTCGCCCATGGTCTGTTCGTCGGCCGGGACTGTTCTGTTACTCTGCCACATGGGCCGGCTGTCGAACGGTCACAATCGTGACGTAGGTGGAAGGCAGGGCGATGACCTTCTCGAAAAATTATTTCCGCCCCGGGTATAGGTAGAATTCAAAACACGACTAATTTTATAGATTATTCGAGGCGGCGCTTTTACGCATCAACGAGCTTAGCTCATGAAGGCATGTGGACGAATCAATGGCAGAAAAACCCGCGGACAGCCGAAAAAATCTCAAAAACCGCACCAAGCTCGTTCATGCCGGCCGCAAGCCTTCTGAACAATCCGGCTTCGTCAATACGCCGATCTATCGTGGCTCGACAGTGCTGTTTCCGACGTTGGACGATCTGCTGAACCGGCGGATGCCCTTTACTTACGGAACGCAAGGTTCGCCGACGACGGAGGCCTTGCAGACCGCATGGACCGAGCTTTCCGGTGCCAAGGGCACAGTCATCGTGCCAACCGGATTGGCGGCCATAGCCATAGCGCTTCTCGCGGTCGTCAAGGCGGGCGACCATATTCTCGTGAGCGATTCCGTCTACCGGCCCAATCGCAATTTCTGCGACACGATTTTGAAGCGCATGGGCGTCGAGACGACTTATTACGAGCCGCTGATCGGCGCCGGTATCGAGGCGCTGATCCGGCCCAATACGAGCGTCATCTTTCTCGAAACGCCAGGGTCGCAGACATTCGAAGTGCAGGATATTCCGGCGATCGTCGCCGTCGCGCGAGCTAAGGGCATCTGCACGATCCTCGACAATACCTGGGCGACGCCGCTCTTCTTCCAGGCGCATGCACACGGCGTCGATATTTCGCTCGAAGCCGGGACGAAATATCTTTCCGGCCATTCGGATCTTCTGCTCGGCCTCGTGACCGCCAATGAGGTCTGGTATCCGGCGCTGCATGCGACTTACGACGCTTTCGCCATGTGCCCTGGACCGGAAGACGTGTTCCTCGCCTTGCGCGGCATGCGGACGCTCGAACTGCGTCTCAACGAGGCGCAGCGCCAGGGCCTCGCCATGGCGCAATGGCTTGGCGGCCGCAAGGAAGTGCTCAAGGTGCTGCACCCGGCCCTGCCCTCCTGCCCCGGACATGAGATCTGGAAACGCGATTTTCTCGGCTCTTCAGGCCTGTTTTCGATTCTGCTCGCGCCCTGTTCGCAGCAGGCGCTCGCGGCCTTTCTCGACGGGCTCGAGCTCTTCGGCATGGGGTTTTCCTGGGGCGGATTCGAGAGCCTCGTCATTCCCTTCGACTGCAAGACCTATCGCACGGCGACCCCCTGGGCGCCGCAAGGCCCGGCTCTGCGCTTCTCGATCGGGCTTGAGGATATAGAGGATCTCAAGGCCGACCTCGCCGCCGGGTTCGAGCGCATGCACGCGACGCCTTGAGAACGCTCGGGCCGCCAGCTTAACGCTGCTTTGCGTCCCGTGTCGCGGCTTTCTCCTGTCGTGCTATCTTGGGGCATGTCAGAAAACCGTGATAGTAACAGTGGTATGAAATTACAGGGCTTACAGGAACGGCTCAGCCGCCTGAGCATCGACGATCTGCGGCTGGCGATCTTGGGCCTCGCAGCCATTGCCTCGCTGATTCTCGGCTGGAGCCTCATCCAACAGGCGCTCAAAACGGAGCAGCCTGCCCCGGCCAAGATCGTTAATACGCCTGCAGCCAAGCCGGATCAGCCATCCGCCTCGGATCTCGCAGCGCGCGCGGACATGCGCCAGAAGATCGAAGCGCAACTGGCGCAATCGCCCGAATATATGCGCTTCTTCGACCGGCTGAAGCTCGTCTTTCCAAACGAATATGAGACGATCATGGACACTTTCGCCAAGCGCGCGGCGAGCGCCGGCGAGACGGACGACATAGACGCGATGATGTCGGAAGCCGTGCGCTCCTTGCGTCTGTCGCATGGGATATTGGCAGCCAAGGCAAATGGTCCGGCGCTGCAAAAGATTTTCGACATGCAATTGACGATGATGCGGGCGCTCGGCACCAAGGACCAGCGTCTTTGCGTCGATTTCCTCTATGGCGGTGCGAGCCGCGGCTTTTTCTCATTCTCCTCCGACAATCGGGCGCTCGTCTCGGATATGGCGCTCGCCGGATTGGACGCCATCACCGACGGACAGGCGAACAAGATCGAACGCCCGGCGCCGAGCGAGGCCGATTTTCAACTGCTCGAAAAAGCCTTGCGCGATCAGGGCCTCAACACGGCCGAAATCGAGGCTTTGCTCGACGGCAAATCGGCCGATCCGCCGATCCAAGACACGCGCATGTGCAACGTCGGGCAGATCTATCTTGAAACGCTGAGCGGTCTGCCGGAAGCCGCGCGTTTCAGGCTCTACGGGCTGGCGGTGGAACTGATGGCGCGGTCGTAATGCGCGACACATGATTGTCATGTGTACAACGGATATTCTGATCCTATAGTTTAAAATTGCTGCCCACATCCGTCGGAGCCATAGGCTCCGATCCTTTTTTAAGTGGAAATCTTTTCTGACCGCGAGTGGCGCTCATGCCAACTTTTGAAATCGACATTTCTTCCGCAGGCCCCAACTTCGGCAATTCGGCCCTCATCAAAGGTTGGGGCACAATTATACCAATGCCGGGCGGCTCTTACGGCCGCGGCCTCAACGTTGCGATCCTCAGCGAGATTAACGCGAGCATCCTCAAAACTGCGGTGTTCGACACCGGCGGCGACCCCGGTGCGGGCGATGCGTTCGCGACCCTGGTAGAACAGACACCTGTTGGACAATATGTTCTGGTCGCGGCAAAAGGTGACGCGGCGACAAATTTGACCGACAGGGCCAAACGTGCCTGCCGAATGATCGGCAGCGGACTGATCGGCAACCTCACCAATCTTGGCTCATGGGCGATCATCGGACAACGCGGTGCCGCTCCTGGCGCAGCCATGGAACAGCAGTCCAATCTCGCCGCCGTGCACCTGGTTAAAGACGTCCCCGCCTTAACCGACAATGCCAATGGTGTCGAAATCGCGGCTCTGTCGGGGGGATGGAACGGCGGGAACCAAGCCTCGATCACGATGCGGGGCGCAGCGATCGCGATTGCGGGTGGCGGCTACCGGCGCGGTCTTAATGTCGCCGTTATGGACGGCACCACCGCCGCTGTGCTGGCGACCTATAATTTCGACACCTACCTGCAAGGTCCTGCGGACCAGTTCGCAGCCTTGATCGAAGGCCTGCCGGCCGGACGCATGGTCGCCGTGACGGTTTTGGACGATGCCTTCACTCAATTGACCGAGCGTGCGAAGCTCGCCTGCGAGAGCCTGGGCAGCGCCCAGATTCGAAAGCTGGGCTTTCGTAGCTCGTGGTCGATGATCGGCTTCAAGGATGCTCTGCGCGGCAGCGTCGCCGAGACCATATCGGGTAATTCCCCGGTCACGAGTGTCTATTGGCATTTTCCCGAAACTACGGATTCGCGCGTGGGAATATCGCTGGCGCTCGCTTCGGCGGGAACTTCCTTCGGCGCCGCCGCGAACCTCACAGTCGGCGGCTTTGCGCTCGCGGCGCTCGCCGAAAATGCAACGTTCGGACGTGGTCTCAACGTCTCGGTGATTGGCCAAGGCATCGACCCCATGGCCAAGATCCAGACTTTCGATACCGGCGGTTCAAGCAGCGCCGCCGACGCCTTCGCCGATATGATCGAACAGTTGCCCCTGGGCGAACTCGTAGCGATTGCCGTGGCTGACGACGCCTTCGCCAATCTGAGCGAAAGAGCAAAACGCGCCTGCGAATTGATCGGCAGCGGCCTCATCCGCAATCTCGCGCTTCACGGCTCATGGGCCATCCTCGGACGCAAAGGCTGCGCGCCAGGTTCGGTCCCCGAGGTGCTGCGCAACGATGGCGCCGTCGGGCTTGAAGCCTGGTTCGCCAGAGACCAAAGCCGTCTTGCACGGCTCTTCATGGAGGTCCAAGTGGATTCCGCCGGCAATTCCGTCGGCAATCGCGCATCGATCTCGATCTCGCCCAACCTTTCCAAACTGCCCCTTGCTTCGGTGAACAGCCGCGGTCTCAATGTCGTGGTGATCGACGAAACAACCGGTCAGGCCACATTCACGCGTAGCTACGACACCTGCGGTTCCTCCGCCGAAGCGGACGCCTTCGCCGCCATGGTTGAAGCCTTGCCTACAGGAAGAATCGTTGCCATCGCGGTGTGCGACGAAGCCCAGAATAATCTCACGGAACGCGCGAAGCGCGCCTGCGAAAGTCTCGGCAGCCGCCAGATCCGCAACCTGCAATATCGTGGCTCCTGGGCCATCATCGGCAAGAAAGGCGCGCAATCGACCTCAGTCCCGGAAGCACTTTCCAACAACTCTCCCGCGAGTGCACGATACTGGTTATTCCCCGACTCGTTGTTTTCGGGCCGAGGCTTCAACATCGCGGCCTTAGCCGGCGGCTCGTCGAGCAATCCCAGTTGGATCACCGTCAAGGGCACCGCGGTCGCAGGGCTTCCCGGCGCCGGACTCAACTTCGCGATCATCGATCAAACCAATGGAAATCTTTTGCAGCAAGGCTATGTGACGCCGGCGCAAAGCTCCGCGCAAGCCGATGCCTTCGCCATGATCATCGAGCAATTGCCGCGTGGCCGCATCGTGGCGGTCGCAACCATGGGCGATGCCGCGACCGGTTTGACCGAACGGGCGAAGCTCGCCTGCGAAACGCTGGGCAGCGGTTTCATCCGCGCGCTTCGTCCAAATAGTACTTGGGCAGGCCTGAATTCTTCTTGGGTCATGATCGGCGTGAAGGGACTAGCGCCTGGATCGGCCTTGGAGCAGGTGCGCGTCAACGGGTCGGCTTCGCTTTCCACCTGGTTTCCATTTCCACCGGCGCATGTGGAAGCCAACCCTGCAGTCGCGGTCGCAGTGGTCGTGTTTGCCATCATGGTGCTCTGGTATATGGACTGGGGAGCAACTCCCGCGCAGCCGGCCCAGCTGCCCGTCTACGTACCGCCGAAACTCAGACGCTATAACGAATTTACATTTCTGACCGCGCATAATGCGATGGCCAATGTCACCGACGGCTGGAACAGTTTAGCCGCACAGCAACAAGGCAGCGTCACGGAGCAGCTTGCGCAAGGGGTCCGCGCTTTCGCACTAGACGTATTCGTCTATTCGCCCACCACCGGAGGGACGAACGATCTCTATCTCTGCCACGGATATTGCGGGTCCCCAGGCATGCCCTCGCCGCCGCGGCTGTTGTCGGCGACCTTGACCGAAATCGTCACATTCCTGAATGCCAATTCGAACGACATCGTGACAATCCTGTTTGAAAGCCAAAGCGACACGCTGCCGGATGCCGCCAGCAACGCCCTATTCGTCGCAGCTTTTGCCACAAGCAATGCCACCGACCTGATCTTCTGGCCGGACAGCACCTCCGCGAATCCTCCTTCCGGTGCCCGGACATGGGACGTCAACTTGAATGTAGGGCAGTTCAATTGGCCCACTGTCGATCAAATGAAAACGGACAACAAACGGCTGGTGATGTTTGTCGATCGCGACAAAGGATCACCGCAGTCGTTGCGTCACGTCGTTCCCTTTGTCTGGCGCTATATGCGGGAAAACTGGTATTCCGACCAGGATTGGTTCAATTTCTTTTCCCCGGATCCTGCAGAACGCGATCAAAGTAAAAACAGACAGGCCGGGAGGGTCGGCCTGATCTTCAATCATTTTCCCGTATTGAGCACATTGAATTACGCCAATTACCCGACCGTAAACGCTTATAATCGTCTCCTCGCACGCGTGAAGAAAAACGCAAAGTTCTTCCAGCGAGTCCCAAATTTCATCGAAACCGATTGGGTGACAACGACCGGAGATGCGCCCCGCCTCGTCAAGACTATAAACGACCTTGTTTGGACGGCAACGGATCCGCTCGCTGCGCTCGATGCCTTGCCGCCCGACCCGTGAAAATATTGCCGCTGCCGGCAAGCGGTCTCTGGTGCAGCCAGATCAAACTATACTCGCGCGGTGCCTTTGGCGCCCTTCGAGCGCGCGTCGAGGAAGGCGATCATCTCGGTCAGCCCATAATCGTCGCGCCCGGCGAAATGCCGGATAACGGCTTCGATGGTCGGCATGCTCGCGGGCGTCACCGAGAAATCGAGTTCGGGGCGATGCTGCTCGGCCGGCGCCGTGACGCTCAGCAAGCGATAGAGACGCGAGTTCGAGCGCAAATGCGTCGTGCCTTCGCGCCGTTCATCCGGATCGAGGCAGCGGCGACTCGAATCGTCGAGCGCCGCGACGGTGAAGGCTTCGACCTCCATGCCGAGCGGATAGCTTTTGGTGAGCGGCGTGCCGATCCAATCGACCATGCCATCCGTCAGGCGGATCAGATTGGCGACATGATCGATCGTCGCCGGATCGACCAGCGGGGCATCGGCGGCGATCACGACGCCCGCGGTCGCGGCCTCGGCCTTCAGCGCCGCGAGCAAACGGCCGAGACCATCCTCCCCGCTGCCACGATAGCAGGTGATCCCGCGCGCCTTGCAAAAGCGCTCGATCCCCGCATCGGCGGGCGAATCCGTCGCGACGACGGCGATCGCGTCGAGCTTGTCGACACGCGCCATGCGGTCGAGCGCATGCGCCAAAAGCGGCTTGCCCGCGACCTCGCGCAGGAGGGCATCGGAGCCGATCGACGATCTCAACCCTGTCGTCAGGAGTGCCACGACTTTCATGGACACGCAGCCATCATCATCTGGTTGTTAATCAGGCTTCAGCCCCGCCGCGCAAGAGCCTGCAAATGCGCGCGATAGGCTTCGTCGAATTCGAGATCGACGGCACCGGTCGCGGCGATCAGCAAGCACGCGATGAAGCACTGATCATTCCGGTCATCGCTCAGCACCTCTTCAATCGGCGGCACCGTCGCCCTCGGCCGTGTCACGTTGAAAAGCTGCTGCGTGATGATGTGGGTCCAGCGATCCCTGTGCCATTTGGCCAGCACGCCGATGAGCTCCTGGACGAAATTCGATTGACGCGCCTTTTCGAGAAGCCGCAGGCCGGCATTCCAGATGTCTCGCGGATCGAAGGCTTTGGCTTCCAGCATATCCTTGATGAAGGCGCCGACGGCGGTATCGAGCGGATCGCCGGTTTCGGATCCGCGAAGACAGCAGCCAAGCGCCGCGCTGCCGGGAAATGCCTCGCCGAAGCGCGCCGACAAAGAGGCTTCCAGCTTTTCGACGGCGGCCTTATCGGCGGCGAGCGCGGCAATGATGCAAAAGGCGAAAACCGCATCATCCGCCACGGCGCGCACTGGCGGCTTTTCCAGATCGGCGGCGGAAAACAGCGGAATCGCCCCGCCGAGCTCAGCGATCGGGTCTTTCGACGCCGCGGCCTCGGAGCGGCTGCGCAAATAGGCGGTCGCCTCAAGCCAGCCGACCAGATGCTCGGTGAAGAGCGCCGGATCAAGCCCCGTGACCGCCCTGTTCATCCATTCTTTGCGTGTCTTGACGTCAGTCATGGCAGCCGGTCCCGCGCTGGTTTTGGAAGTGCCGGCTTTGGAAGGCGTGGCGGCAGTCGTCGCGGCCCGTTTGGCCCGTTTCTGGTTCGAATAGCGGCTCATCGGTCTTTTCTGGAATGACGATTACCGTCCGGAATTTGCCAAATGTGTCAGATACATTAAGCACGCTTGCGGCTTAAGGTCGTGCCCAATCCGTTGTCAGAAGCCGCGTAAAGATGCGGCGTGTTTGGGCCCGCGTCTCTTCGAGTTCGCGCACCAGATGGGCAAAATCCGGCAGATCGGCAGCACCGGCCAAACGCCGCTTGACAGCCAGGCTCGCGGCTGGCGGCGGCGTATCCCCTGCGAGAGTCACCCCCAGGATTTGGGTCACATTCGTATAGAGGCTATGCGCCTGGAGCAAATCCCGCGCGGTCTTGAAGGTGAGGAAACCGAAGCCTGCCGCCTGATCGATCAATTCGGCGGTCGAAATCGCATAGAAATTGGGCTCATCATGAGCGTGGCGCAGCAATAAATATTGCGCCAGAAATTCGATATCCAACAGACCGCCAGCCGTCAGCTTGAGGTTCCAGGGGCCGGTTTCGACCTTTTCGCGTGCGATCAGATTGCGCATGGCCAGGACGTCGCGGCGCAGGCTCTCGCCGCGCGGCGAGCAGATAATGGCCCGGATCGCCGACTGAACCTCAGCGGCGAGAGCCTTGTCGCCTGCAATGACGCGGGCCCGCGTCAATGCCATATGCTCCCAGGTCTCGGCCTCATGCATTTGATAGGTGGAAAAGCCGCTCATCTGCACAGCGACCGGACCTTTGCCGCCTGACGGACGCAAGCGCATGTCGACTTCATAGAGCCGGCCGCGCCGCGTCGGCACCGTCAAGGCCGACACGAGCCGCTGCACGATGCGCGCATAATATTGCCCGGCGTGCAACGGCCGCACGCCATCCGAGACGGGACGCTCCGCATCGAAATCGTAAATCAGCATCAAGTCGAGATCTGAGGTCGCCGTCATCTCGCGCGAGCCGAGCTTGCCCAAGGCAACAACCACGCAGCGTCCGCCCGGCACATGCCCATGGTCTGCCGCGATCTGATGCTCGACCTGCCGGAGCGAAGCCTGGACAACCGCTGCCGCCAGCGCTGAAAAGGCGCGTCCCGCCGTCTGCGCATCGATCAGCTGGGCCAGAAGCCGCAGGCTGATGAGGAACATTTCCTCCTGCGCGAAATCCCGCGCCGTATCGAGAAACTGCTCCATATGTGCGGCGCTGCGCAGCGCGAAGGCGGCGCGGTCTTCGAAAGATCTTTCGTCGAGCGGGATGTCGAGCCGCCGCGTATCGAGCGCGGCATCGAGCACATGCGGCCGCTGCTCGATAATGCCTGCGAGGCGAGGCGCCGAGCCCAGAATATCGCTGAACAGAGCTTGCAGGTTGGGATTGGATTTCAGGATCAAAAAAAGTTCGATCGCGGCCGGCATATGGGCCAAGGCCTGATCGAAGGCGGCGAGCGCGGCATCGGGCGCACCCGATTGCGCAAAGGCCTGGATCATGTCCGGCACGAGTTCGGTGAGCACTTCGCGCGCCCGTGCCGTCTGCACGGCGGCGCGGCGCCCGAAATGCCAGCCGCGCACGGTCTCGACCGCGAGAGACGGATTTTTGAAGCCAAGCCGCGCCAAGGTTTCGAGTGTTTCCGGATCGTCGCTGACGCCGGTGAAGACGAGGCTTCCCAATTCGGCGCTGAGATCCGGCGCATGTTCGAAGAGAAGCGCGTAGTGAAAGACGACGTCGCGGAAATGCCGCGTCAAGGCACGGCTGAACTGATCGACGCGCGCAAATCCGCAAAACCGCGCGAACTTTTTGAGCTTGTCCTTCTCAAGCGGCAAGCGATGCGTCTGCTCGTCGGCGATCATCTGCAAGCGATGTTCGATGCCGCGCAACGCGATATAGGCGGCTTTGAGCTCATCAGCCGCTTCGCGCGTGATCCAGCCGTCCTCGAAGAGCCTTTGCAGCATGTCGAGCGTGCGCGCACCGCGCAGATCCGGTCTTTTGCCGCCGAAGATCAATTGCTGCGTCTGGACGAAAAACTCGATCTCGCGAATGCCGCCGCGGCCGAGTTTGATGTCATGGCCGGCGACCGCGATTTCGGCATGGCCGCGCACCGCATGGGTCTGGCGCTTCATCGCATGAATGTCGGCAATCGCCGCATAGTCGAAATATTTGCGCCAGATGAAAGGCGTCAATTCATGCAAAAACCTTCGCCCAAGCGCGAGATCACCGGCGATGGGCCGCGCCTTGATGAGCGCCGCGCGCTCCCAGTTCTGGCCGTACATTTCATAATAGAACAAAGCCGCAGGCAGGCCGACGGCGATCGCGGTCGAGCCGGGATCCGGCCTCAACCTTAGATCGACACGCGCGACATAGCCGTCGCCCGTGCGGTCCTGCAAAAGCCGCACGAGATTTTTCGTGAGACGGACGAACAGCGGCCCCGGGTCGGTTCCGTCCGGCACGGCAGCCGAGGCCGGATCGAACAGGACCATGAGATCGATGTCGCTTGAATAATTGAGTTCGCGCGCGCCGAGCTTGCCGAGCGCGACGACCACAAGCCCGCATTCTGCCTCGGGCACTGCGAGATCGGTGAGATGTAGTTTTCCGTTCGCCGACATTCCACGCAACATGAAGCGCAGCGCGAGCGACACGAAAAGATCGGCGGCGTCCGATAGCGCGTCCATCACCGCGACGAGATCCCAAGCACCGCCGAGATCGGCGAGCGCGACAAGCAACGCTATCTCCTGCTTGGCCAGACGCAGCCGCGCCATGAGATCTTGCTCGCGGTCGATGCTCGCGCAGGCCGACTCCAGGCCTGTGAGGCAGGCGCGCAGACTGGCCTCGGGCGCCTCGTTCAAAAGCCGTGCGAGCCTCCGATGATCGGTGGCCGCAAGCCGCCAAAGATAGACTGAATGATCGGCTATGCCTTGCAGAAGCGCCCGAATATTTTTATCCGCCGCGAGACGCGCGATCTCCTCATGCCCATGCTTCCCAAGAAAATCCGCGAGACGGCGTTCCGCGGCCTTGGCATCGGTTAATTGCGGCGCGGTCGAGATCCGCCGCGACAAAGGCAATGAGGATTGGGTCCGGCTCGCCTGCGGCGCGCCACTCATGCCGCTGTCCCGGGCGAAGCCAAGGCCGGCACGGGCGCGGGCGCGGGAAGCGCCACGGGATGCGCCACCGCCGGCAATGCGATTACGATCCTCAGACCCGGCGCATTGTCCTCGACACGCAAGGTCCCGCCATGCAGCCGCGCGACGGCCGCGGCGAGCGAAAGGCCGAGGCCCGAACCGGGCCGCGAGCGCGAATTTTCAAGCCGCACGAAACGGTCGAGCACGCGGGTGCGATCGGCAAGCGCAATGCCGGGGCCTCGATCGGCAACGGTGATTTCGATCATGCCGTCATTGCGCCGCGCGGTGACGAAAATTTCCGGCACGGTGCATTTGCCGTCCCGCGATGCCGTGATGGGCGTGCCATATTTCAGCGCATTGTCGATCAGATTGGCGAGCGCCTGACCGATCAGTTCGCGGCTGCCTTCGATAAAAAGCCCCGGCTCCGCCTCGGTCTCCAATGTGACACCGCGATCTTCCGCGACCGGCTCATAGAGTTCGCCGACATCATGCACGACCGCTGCGGCATCGAAAGAAACCATCCCTTCGGGACTGGCGCCCGCCTCGGCGCGGGCGATCATCAAAAGCGCGTCGAAGATGCGGATCATATTGTCCGATTCCTCGATGACCTTTTCGAGCGCGAGCCGGTTCTCGTCCACGGACGAAGCAGAGCGCAAGGCCTGCTCGGCGCCGTTGCGCAGGCGCGTCAAGGGCGTGCGCAGATCATGCGCGATATTGTCGGAGACTTCTTTCAAGCCGGCCATCAATTCGCCGATCCGATCGAGCATGCTGTTGAGGTTCAAAACCAGCCGGTCGAGTTCATCGCCCGATCCCGTCACCGGCAGGCGGCCGGAGAGATCGCCTGCGACGATGCGGCGGGCCCCCGCGTTGATCGAATCGACACGGGTCAGCACGCGCCGCGCCACAAGCAGACCGCCCAAAGTGCCGATGATCGTCAGCCAGAAGAGCGAGGCGAGCAGCGCACCCGACAGAATCTGGCGCAGGCTCTCCTCTTCTTCAATATCATGACCGACAAGAAGCCTGAAGCCATCCGGCAGGATGAAGATGCGCGCGAAGGCGCGATGCAAGCCGCCGGCGTCGCCCGGCCTCTGATAATTGGTCTCGACAGTGCCGGCCTGTGAGAGAACCCCCGCGGGCAGGCTCGCAATATTGCCGGCGATCGGCTCGCCCGCATAGGTCGTGACGAGATAAAGCCCGGCACCCGGCTGTTTGACGCGGCGCTCGATGACGGTCGTGAGCTGCCTGATGCCGCCCTGCGCATATTGCTCGGCAAGGCCGGTGATGTCGGTGTCGATCGTCTGCTTGATCTGCTCGTCGATCAGCTCTTTCACGTGCCAGCCGACCCGGCTCAGCACGAGCCCCGCGCCGATCGCGAATATGACGAGATAGGCGAGCGATATCTTGAAGGCGGTCGTTCGAAAGAGCTTACCGAGAGGCGTCACGGATCATGTATCCCGCGCCGCGGATGGTTTGCAGGAGCGGCGGATCGAAACCTTTATCAATCTTCGACCGCAAACGTGAAATATGAACATCGATGACATTGGTCTGCGGATCGAAATGATAATCCCAGACATTTTCCAAAAGCATTGTCCGCGTCACGACTTGTCCGGCGTGTTTCATCAAATATTCGAGCAGGCGGAATTCGCGCGGCTGGAGGGAGATTTCCTTCCCGGCCCGCGTCAATTTATGAGAAAGCCGGTCAAGCTCAAGCCCGCCGACCCGGTAGACCATGTCTTCGGTCGTGCTCGGCTGATTGCGCCGCGCCAGGACTTCCGTCCGCGCCAGCAGTTCGGAAAAGGCGTAGGGCTTCGGCAGATAGTCGTCGCCGCCCGCCCGAAGTCCCTTCACCCGGTCGTCAACTTGGCCGAGCGCCGAAAGGATCAGGACCGGCGTCGTGATTTTTTGCGCCCGCAACCCGCCGATCAGCGAGAGCCCGTCCATCTTCGGCAGCATACGGTCGATGATGAGCACGTCATAGGTCTCGTCGCGCGCGCGCTCATAGCCCTCGACCCCGTCGGCGACGTGATCGGCGACATGGCCCATTTCCCTGAAAGCCTTGACCAGGTAATTGGCGGCTTCGAGATCGTCTTCAACGATAAGAATGCGCATGGATGTCATATAGCGATTTCCACAAAAAAAGCAGGCCGGGAGATCATCCCCCGGCCCACTGTTTTGGCGTGCATAGTGAACGAACCGGTTGGGCTAGCCGGCGGGGCTCGTCCCGATCGCCACGAAACGCATGCCTTCGGGGCTCTTCACCCGGAGCAGGACGGCCTTGTGGCCATCCTTCTTGGCGTCGGCAATGACCGCGGTGATGTCGGACGGCTTGCTGACGGCATGACCGCCCGCCTCGACGATGACATCGCCGACCTTAAGACCCTTCTGCGCCGCGACGCCGTCAGGATCGATTTCGGCGACCACGACGCCTTCCTTTCCGGCGCCCGGAACCGCGGCGGCGGGAGCAAGCGACAGGCCGAGGCTTGCCAGCGAGCTCTTCTCGGACTGCATGTCGGCGTCGGCTTTGGCCTCCTTATCGGGCGGCAGACTGCCGAGCTTCACCGAGACGGTCTTCTCGGAGCCGCCGTGCCAGACGGTCAGATCCGCCTTGGCATTGGGTCCAAGTCCCGCGATCTTGCGGGCCAGTTCGCGCGGACCTTCGACCTTCTCGCCGTCGACGCCGAGGATGACGTCGCCCGACTTGATGCCGGCCTCTTGCGCGGGCGAATCCGCCTGCGCCTCGGCGACAAGTGCGCCCTTCGGGGATTTCAGTCCGAGGCTGTCGGCGATCTCAGCCGTGACAGGCTGGATCTGCACGCCGATCCAGCCGCGTGCGACGGTGCCCTTGTCTTTCAACTGGGCAATGACGCTCTTCACCGTATCGGCCGGAATGGCGAAGCCAATGCCGACGCTGCCACCCGACGGCGAGAAGATCGCCGTATTGACGCCTACGACTTGGCCTGCCGCATTGAAGGTCGGGCCGCCCGAATTGCCGCGATTGACCGGCGCATCGATCTGCAGGAAGTCGTCATAGGGTCCAGCGCCGATGTCACGGCCGCGGGCCGACACGATACCGGCCGTGACCGTGCCGCCAAGCCCGAACGGATTGCCGACCGCGATCACCCAATCGCCGACGCGCGGCGCTGCCGATGCGAAATCGACGAAGGGATAATTGCCGCCTTCCTTGATCTTCAAAAGTGCGAGATCGGTCTTCTTGTCGGTGCCGACAACTGTCGCAGGAAGCGTGGTCTTGCCGTCGTCCATCACAAGCGTGACATCGCTGCCATGCTCGACGACGTGATTATTCGTCACGACATAACCGTCGGGAGAAATGATGAAGCCGGAGCCCTGCGCCTGCTGGATATGCGGCTTATGCGGGAGGCCCGGCGCGCCCTGCTGACCAAACCGCTTGAAGAACTTCTCCATCGGATCGTCGGGCGAAAGCTGCGGAATATTCGGCTTGCTATCGTCGCTCTCGGCGTCTTCGGTGACTTTTACCTTGACCGAGACGACGGCGCCGCGCACGCGATCGACGACATCTGCGAAAGACGCACCCTGAGCCGCAGGCGTCACGGTCTCGGCAAGCGCACTAGAAGGATAAGGAAAGATAAAGCTATTCGCCAGTGCGCCGGTCAAAGCCACACCCGCCACCGCGCTCAACAGAACGACACGGCTTGGGACATGTTTGCGAATCTTTGAAAAACCTTCGCTCTGCTCATCAGGTCGGGGGGACTTCGAGCTCGTCATAGATATGCATCTCCAAATGAAAGGAAGGCGGGGGAGGACGCCCTTTCAACGCTAACATGGGCGCGGTCGGCTTACGTCGCTATTTCGGCGGAATGAAAATTTCGTAAGCCAGGAGACAACAAAAGGCTTGAATTAAGTCATTTTTTCAACAAATCGGCGAGCCTAGCTTGTTCTTCAGCATTGAGCTCCAGTGGCGCTACCGCCTGCGAGCGGCGCCTTGAGACCAGCGCGATTCCAGCGCCGCCCAAGACGAGAACCAAGAGCGGCGTCAGCCATAAAAGAAAAGTTTCAGCCTTGAACGGGGGCTTGAGCAGAATAAAATCCCCGTAGCGCGCGACGAGATATTGGCGAATCGCCGCCTCGCTTTCTCCCGCCTGCAAATGCTCGCGCACGAGCACCCGCAGATCATGCGCGAGCGGCGCATCCGATTCGTCGATCGATTCGTTTTGGCAGACCATGCAGCGCAATTCGCTCGAAAGCGCCCGCGCGCGGGCTTCGAGCGCAGGGTCCTTGAGCATCTCGTCGGGCCGCACGGCGAAGGCGGGCAGCGGCTGCATCGCAACGATTGCCAGACCAGCAAAGAGGAATCGCTTGCGCATCGTCACTCCGCCGGCTGGACGCCCGGGGGCACGGGCGCGACGCGCGCGCGGCGCGCGACGCCGATCCGCAAGCGCCGGTCGGACAAAGACAGCATGCCGCCGAAGCCCATAATCAAGGCGCCGAGCCAGATCAGGCTGACGAGCGGCTTCCAATAGAGCCGCGCGTCGATCGCACCATCGGGTGAAGCGCCGCCAATGCTCATGTAAACCTGGCCGAAGCCCAAAGTCGCGATACCAGCTTCTGCCCGGCTCATCCGCCGGCTCGGGTAGAACCGGCTCGCCGGTGCGATCTTGGCGATGGCCACGCCGCCCTTGCGGATGATCGAAGGCGCGGTCAGCGCCGAGTAATTCGGCCCTTGCTCCGGCACCAGACCAAGCACGCTTACTTCATAAGGCCCAAGAGCGATCGTCTCGCCGGCCCGCACCGTGAGCACACGATCGACGCCCCATCCCGTCGCGGCGAGCCCCAAGAGCGTAACGGCAAGACCCGCATGCGCGAAAGCCGTGCCCCACGCGGAGCGCGGCAGACCCGTCGCGCGGCGCCACGCGCCCGACACAGAGAGGCCATCGGCGAAAACCCGGCCCGTGAGATCGGTGAAAGAGCCGGTGATCACATAGACCGCGAGACCCGCGAGGCAATAAGACACCCAAGGCGCGCCATGCCAGGCTGCGAAAACGAGCGCCGCCACGACACCGCAAGCAGCGGCGACCGTCAGTCTTTGCGCGGCGCCCAAAAGATCGCCGCGCTTCCAGGCGAGCATTTGCCCGATCGGCATCGCGAGGAACAAGGGCAGGAAGAGCGGGATAAAAGTCGCGTTGAAGAAAGGTGCGCCGACCGAGATTTTTTCACCGGTCAGCGCTTCGAGCGCGAGCGGATAAAGCGTGCCGACGAAGACTGTGGCGCAGGCCGCCGTCAAAAGCAGATTATTCAAGACCAGCGCGCCCTCGCGCGAGACCGGCGCGAAGATTCCACCCTGTTTTAGCTCACCTGCACGAAAGGCAAAGAGCGCGAGCGAACCGCCGATAAAGCCCATCAGAATGACCAGGATGAAGACGCCGCGCTGCGGATCGCTGGCGAAGGCATGGACCGAGGTCAAAACGCCGGAGCGCACCAGGAATGTGCCGATGAGCGACAGGGAAAAGGCAAGGATCGCGAGAAAGATCGTCCAGACGCGCAAGGCCTCGCGCTTTTCCATGACGGCGGCGCAATGCAAAAGCGCGGTCGCCGCGAGCCACGGCATCAGCGAGGCATTTTCGACCGGGTCCCAGAACCAGAACCCGCCCCAGCCCAGGGTGTAATAGGCCCAGTAGGAGCCCATCGCTATGCCGAGCGTGAGGAAGATCCAGGCGATCAGGGTCCAAGGCCGCACATAGCGCGCCCAAGCGGCGTCGATGCGGCCCGAGATCAGGGCAGCGGCGGCGAAGGAGAAGGTAATCGAGAGGCCGACATAGCCGAGGTAGAGCAGCGGCGGATGGATCGCCAGACCCGGATCCTGCAGCAGCGGATTGAGATCCTGGCCCTCGGCCGGCGCCTGCGCGAGGCGCGCGAAAGGATTGGAGGTCAGCAGGATGAAGAGCAGGAAGGCCGCGCCGATCCAGGACTGCACGGCAAGCACATTGGCGCGCAAGTCGTCCGGCATATTGCGCGAGAAACCCGCGACCGCCGCGCCGAAGATTGCGAGGATCAAGACCCAAAGCAGCATCGAGCCTTCGTGATTGCCCCAGACGCCGGAGATTTTATAGATGAGCGGCTTAGCCGAATGCGAATTCTCGACGACGTTCAAAACCGAGAAGTCCGAGACCACATGCGCATAGGTCAGTGCGAAAAAGGCATAGGCGATGAGAACGAAGCTCATCACCGCGACGGACGGCGCAACCGCCATCAATTGCGGATCATGGCGGCGCGCGCCCCAGATCGGAACAATCGCATTGACGAGCGCCAGCGCCAAGGCAAGAACGAGGGCGTAATGTCCGGTTTCGACGATCATTGCTCTCGCTCTATTGTTTCACGCTCGATGCCGGATTGGCGGACGTATCTGCGCGTGTCTCGGGCAAAGGCTCGCCCTCTTTCCAAAGGCCTTGCTTCTTCAAAGCATCGGCCACTTCGCGCGGCACATAGCGCTCGTCATGCTTGGCGAGGATGCTATCGGCCTTCAACAATCCGTCAGGTCCGATGACGCCTTCGGCCACGACGCCCTGCCCTTCGCGGAAGAGATCCGGCAGAAGCCCCGTATAGGTGACCAATACGTCATGTTTCGTGTCGGTGATGTCGAAGCGGATCGATTGACCCCCTTCACGCACAAATGAACCCTGTTTGACGAGACCGCCGATGCGCAGGCGCGTGCCGGGCGGCGGGGCCTTCTCCGCCACCATCGCGGGATCGTAGTAAAAAACGATGCTGCCGCTAAACGCGAAAAGCACGAGTCCGACGGCGACGCTCAGCACGCAAAGTGCCGATCCGATCAAGGCGAGCCGCCGCGTTTTGCGAGTCATGCTGAAATCTATCCTTCGAGGCCGAGTTCATGCGCCAGCGCGTCGATGCGGGCGGTCGCGGCCGGGTCATTGCCAAGATTGCGGCGCGCCTCGCCCAGGGCCGTGCGCGCCTTATCCGCTTCATTTAGGACTTTATAGGCACGAACAAGGCGAAGCCAACCTTCGAGATCCTGGCCGTTTTGGGCAAGGCGCGCGGCGAGCCTATCGACCATGCTACGGATCACGGCATCGCGATCGCCCTCCGGCATGGCGGCGATGGCCGCGCCCTCCGGCGTCGATTGCGGTCCGGCTTCACCCGAAAGCGCGGCGATTTTCTGACGCAGGCTTTCGGTCCAGGGCGCGTTGGGCACGTCCGCCAGGAGTTTTCGCCATATGGCGAGCGCACGTTGAGTATCGCCATCCTGCTCGGCGGCAAGGCCCAGATAAAGCGATGCCTTCGGCGCCAAGGCGCCATTCGCGACCGCTTTCGTGAAGGCCTCTTGCGCTTCCTTCGTCACGACGCCCTGCGCCGCGGCGACGAGCGTTTCACCGTAAAGCGAGAGCCGTTCGGGCGAATCGCCAAGAAGCCGCAGAGCGGTCGAGGCGGCCCGCACGGCATCGTCGACGCGGCCCATCCGCAAATAGGCGGGCGCCAGGACTTCGTATCCGCGCCCCTCCGACGGATTTTGCGCGAGATGGGCTTCGACCTTGGCGATCGCCGTCGCCAGATCCATCCGTGCGGGGTCCGAGTTGAGCCTCGCCTGCAAGGGCAGATCGGGCCAGTCCGGATGCCCGACGCGGGCATAAAGACCGAGTGCCACGGCCGGAACCAGGATCAGACCCAGCGCGGTTGCAAGGCGAATCCGCGTTTGTGAAGCCTGCGCCGGTGCCTTGTCTTGATCGGCCGAGACCAGAAGCCGGCGCGCGGCCTCCGCTTTGACGGCTTTCGCATCTTCGGGCGCGATCAAGGCGCGCTCGACCTCCCGATCGATCTCGCCGAGCCGCTCCTCATAGAAAGCAATATCGCGTTCGACATCGCTCTGACGCTTCGGCGCGCGGGCCAAGGGCCAAAGCACGCTGAAAATGGCGATGCCCGTCAAAACCGCGAAAATAATCCAGAGCATGAATGTTCCTGAGACGCCCACGGCGCCGTCGTAGGCGATCCCGGGTCAAGGCCTATAGATCGAAGATAAAGCCGCGCTTTTCAAGCGAACAGATCGCGGGGCTTCGTGCCGCATTTTTACGCGGCGGGCAAGCGAAGCTCTGCCCGCAGCCCTCCCGAGGGGTTAACACCGAGCTTCAACGCCCCGCCGTAAAGGCCGACGAGGTCGACGACGATGGACAGACCCAGGCCCGAGCCGGGCTTGGTTTCATCGAGGCGCAGGCCCCGGCGCAACACAGCCTCGCGCTGATCCGGCGTCAAACCTGACCCGTCATCGTCGATCAACATGCGAAAGAACGATCCTTCGGTGGCTTTGCCGGCAGGCTCAGGCGAGGCCTCGATCACAACTTCGTGGTCGGCCCATTTACCGGCATTATCGACCAGATTGCCGATCATTTCTTCCAGATCCTGACGTTCGCCGAAAAACCGCACGCCCGGCGCGATGCGCGTGACGAAGACAAGGTCGCGTTCGCGGTAGATCTTCTCGAAGGTCCGCACCAAAGCTTCGACGACGGGCGCCACTTCTGTCGAATCGCCGCTCATCGCCACGCGCACGGCGAGTTGCGCCCGGTTGAGGTAATAGGTGATCTGATCGCGCATCAAAATCGCCTGTTCGCGCACCTTGCCGGCGAAGCTGCTGTCGTCGACGCCGGCCTCGTTGATGATGACGCTCAGCGGCGTCTTCAAGCCATGCGCGAGATTGCCGACCTGGGTGCGCGAACGTTCGACGACTTCGCGATTGGCGGCGATCAGGAGATTGATTTCGCTCGCGAGCGGCGCGAGATCCTGAGGAAACGAACCCTGGATCTTTTCGGCCTCGCCGCGGCGGATCGCGGCGACGCCTTCCTGCAATTGCCGCAAAGGCCGCAAACCGAAACGAAGCTGCAAAGCCGATGAGGCGACAAGCACCAGACCGAGCAAGGTGAAGGTGACGAAAAGATCGAACTGGAAGCGCGCAATCTGGGCGTCGAGATCTTCCGTCGTCGCCGCGACCTGGACGAGAAAAGTGCCTTGATCGCCCGCGTCTATGATCCGTTCGACCATGCGCAACCGGCGATCGTCCGGGCCTTTCACATAGCCGCGCCGCGTTCCGCTTTGTCCGACCGGAATGCCTTGGTCGGCGAGGCGCGGCAGCTTCGCCGCGAAAAGCGATCTGGAGCTTTTGATCTCCCGGTTCGGATCGTCGAGCCTCGTGATCTGCCAATACCAGCCTGACAGCGCCAATTCGAATTGCGGATCGCCCAATTGACCGGGCTCCGCGCGACCCTCGTCGACGGGCGTCGCAATATCGGCGACAAGCGCCCGCAAATAGACGCCGAGACGCTCGTCGAAACCCGCTTCCGCGGTATTTCGATAGATGGCGGACAGCGCCAGACCGGCGACGAGAAGAATCGAAAAACTTAAAAACGCCGCCGAAACGAAGAGGCGCAGTGCAATCGAACCGCCACGCGATTTTTGGGTTTCGCTCACATCAACGGCTCGAAGCTGAGGGATCGCTCTTTGTGGATTTCGTGCCCCCAGCCGCTTCGCCTGGCACGGCCAGAAGATAGCCAAGGCCGCGGATGGTCTGAATGACATCGACGCCGAGTTTCTTGCGCAAGCGTCCGACGAAAACCTCGATCGTATTCGAATCGCGATCGAAATCCTGATCGTATAGATGTTCGACGATCTCGCCCCGCGAGACGACGCGCCCGGCGTGATGCATCAGATAAGCCAGAAGCCTGTATTCGTGTGACGTGAGTTTGATCGGATTGCCATCGACGGAAACGCGGCCCGCGCGCGTATCGAGCACAACAGGACCGCAGGTGAATTCGCTCGACGCATGGCCCGCGGCGCGGCGCAAAAGCGCGCGCAATCGCGCGAGCACCTCCTCCATATGAAAAGGTTTCACCACATAATCGTCGGCGCCGGCATCGAAGCCTTGGACCTTGTCGCTCCAGCGGTCGCGCGCCGTCAGCATCAGAATCGGCATCAGACGTCCGGCCTTGCGCCATTCGCCGATGATCGAAATGCCGTCGCGTTTTGGCAGGCCTATATCGAGCACGACGGCGTCATAAGGCTCCGTATCGCCGAGAAACCAGCCTTCTTCGCCGTCATAGGCGCGATCGATGACGTAGCCGGCCTGTTCGAGCGCAGCGGCGATCTGCCGGTTTAGGTCCTTGTCATCTTCGACAACGAGAAGTCTCACGAACAGAGCCTCCGATCGATTTCAAGGTACATTTCGAGAGCCGATGGTGTGGCCATCCGCGGCATTCACGAAGACGTGGAGAATATGTCCATCGCGACGCAGAAGGCTGATTTCATAGACGAGTTCTTCCTTCCAGCGGCAAAGTTTGACGCCGATGGCCTCCGCCTGCATCTGGCTTGCCGTGGACTTCAGCACACGAAACGGTTCGCTGAGCTTGTGCTCACGAATCTTTTCGCGCGTCTCTTGTGCCGAAAAACAAACGCGCTGCCGTTCTTGATCGGCGCATGCGGCGAGGGCGCAGGAAAGAGTCCAGGCCACAAGCGCGAGTGCGAGAACTTTCATCGACCGAAACTGTCTCTTGAGCAATGAATGCGCGGTGAACGAATGTAGCCGATGATGCCAGCCAAGAAACCCCTCGCACGGACCATCGAGAGTATCATTGCCGAATTATAATATCTTACGGGCAATCGACTCGGGATCGCTCCAGCCATATCACGTTATTTCCACGACTTCTCATCGGGAAGCCCGCTTCTACCATCGGTTTGACGTGGCATTGTCATGCCAAGCCGATGCGCCGCGGTGGACCGATGCGTTATGGCCAAAACACATCCATCCCTGGAAAAAGCCGGGCCTGTCCTCGACGCGTTGCAGGGCGGCGGGTAGCGGCCAGCTCGCAGGCCCGGATCGCGAGAGCCGTCGTCCGGCGAATGAGGATTTTTTGGAAGTGGAAAACAGGCATGACCGCCGGAAATAGCTTAAACTTAGCTGTTAGCTCGCGGCTTTCGCGGTGGGCGCGCCTCGTGCGATCAACTTTCCGTGAAGTGATTCGGCTGAATTTGGGGCCAGGCGCCCCTGAGAGCAATGGGCGGCGGCGCGCTCTGACCGCAGCTCTCGTTCTTCTCGCGCCAGCCGCTCCGGCATCGGCAATCGTCGGGGTCAGCGAGCCCGCGCCCGAGCTTTCGCCCTATGTCGTGATGGTGCTGAGCCGCAGCGGCAAGACCGCCGGCTTTTGCAGCGCGAGCGTGCTGGCGCAAGACATCGTGCTGACCGCCGCTCATTGCCTCGCGGAGCCGTCAAATACCCGCGTGCATTTTCGCGACGCACAAGGCCAGCCCGTGCTCGTCGATGTCGCGGCGATCGTGAAACATCCAGGCTACCGCGCCGATGCGGTGCAGGCGCGCCAGGTCTCGATCGACATGGCCATGATCCGTCTCGCCGAGCCCCTGCCCGCGCGCTTCAAACCCATGGGTCTCGCAGAGTTGGGCGCCATCAAAGCAGGCCAGGATTTTCGCATAGCCGGGTTCGGAGTCACGCGGGAAGGTGCCGGCGCGAGTTCCGGCGCGCTGCGGGTCGGGCGTATTTCCGCACGCTTGCCGCTCTCGTCGATCCTGCTCTGGACGCATGATCTCGAAGGCCGGGGCACCGGCGCTTGCACAGGGGATTCCGGCGGTCCCATTCTGGCTTTGGATCAACCGATCGTCGTTGCCGTCGCCGATTGGGCCGAAGGCAAGGGCGCGCAAAAATGCGGCGCCCTCACGCAAGGTGCTCTCATCGCACCGCAAAGGGCCTGGATCGAGAGCGTATTGGCAGGCTGGACGCACGCGCGATGAAGGCCCCCGCGTCCTGCTCAGTCCGGCGATAGTCTAACGAAGAATGAATGCCGCCGAGGCTTTGTGATCGCCATCACAGATGCCTGCCCGACACCGTGAGACAGTGTGGTCACACCGGGGATCAAGCCCCACTCACAGGAGGTCGTCATGATCAACCAGCGCAACATTCTCTCGGTTTCCCAGATCACCCGCTTCGCGCTTGTTCTCGCGATCGGCATTGCCGCCGCCGCGACCGCCCGCGCCGAAGAAGCGACCTATGCGCAGCGCGTCGCCTGCACCCCCGACGCCTTCCGTCTCTGCTCGGATCAAATTCCGGATGTCGCGGCCGTCAAATCCTGCATGATCGCCAACAAGGCCAAATTGAGCGCCGCTTGCCGCGCGACTTTCCCGAAGGAAACCGCGGCCCGCTGAGCGTGGCCATGGTATGATTGTGACGGAAGCGTGCCGTTATGTCCTAAATGGACAGGCACGCCCTCGCGAATCGCTCTGACGCCACGGCCCAATGCGATGACGCTTGAACGGCCCAGATCGTTTCGTCTATTCTTCGTTCATGGCGACTTTGACACATGACGAAATTACCCGTCTTTCCCCCGAAGAGCGTCTCGCCTTGATCGGCGATCTTTGGGATAGTTTGACAGATGATGAATTGCCGCTCTCTTCCGCACAGCGCGCCGAGATCGAGCGGCGTTTGCTGCGGTTCGATGAGGATCGACCGCAAGCAACGACTTGGGAAGATTTGAAGGCGGAACTCGCGCGCCGCCTGCCGTGACACAGCAGATCTTCTTCATGCCCGCGGCGCGGGCTGAATTCATCGATGCGCTCGACTGGTATGAACGGGAAGCAAAGGGGCTTGGCACACGCCTCCAAGGCGAAGTCGACGCCCAGGTGCGGCGCATCGCTGCGAACCCATTGCAGTTTCCCATCGTACTCCACGATGTGCGCCGGGCACGACTGCGGCGCTTTCCTTACAGTCTATTTTTTAGAGTTCTCGGTGATGCGGTTTACGTGATCGCCTGTTTTCATTCGAGCCGCGATCCTCACATCTGGCAAAACCGTCCCTGAGGATTACCAAAGCGGAAAGCTTGACTGGTTATCTGCGGCGGACCTTCCCCTTCGCCGCCTTCGGCACTTTCGTCGGCCAGCTCACGATGTAATTCGGATAATCGTCGAGTTTGACCTCCGTCTCCAGGGCCGCCACGCGGCCGCGCACGGAAACGCCTGCCTCATGCACGGTCTCCGCCGAGCCCGACACCAGCGGATGCCACCAGGCGAGCCCCTTGCCCTCGGCGATCAGCCGATAGGCGCAGGTCGGCGGCAGCCATGGCAGTGTGCGCACGGAGTCCGGCGTGAGCTTCAGACAATCGCGCACCCGCTGGCGCCTGCGGCGATAATCCGAGCAGCGGCAGGTCTTGCCGTCGAGGAGCTTGCAGCCAAGATCAGTAAAATGAATCTCGCCCGTATCTTCATCTTCGAGCTTGACGAGGCAGCAGCGGCCGCAGCCGTCGCAAAGGCTTTCCCACTCGGCCTGGCTGAAGTCTTCGAGGCTTTTTCCCTTCCAGAAAGGCGGCAGGACAGGCTCGGACGCGGTGCTGCCCGCTTTCGGCCTTGCCGCGGCCTTTTGGCGGGTCGTATCATTTTGGGACGGGGGGGACCGCATGGCGCTCGCGATTCTTTACTGTGTCGGGAGACGAATGGAGAGAAGTGACTTGTTTCCATGCTTTAGCCATCGTCAAGAGGCTTACTAAAGCGTTAAAAAAGCCTGCTATTTCATCCAGAGCTGCTGGAGCTTACCCCTGTTCGAAGCGTTTCGTAGATCGGCTGTGAAAAAAATCGGGCGGGCCCTGCTCGCTTTCGATGCCTTCGTCGATTCCTCGGTCTATGAGGCCGGCCAAAAGTCGCGCGCGAATTACGCCGCCTTCTCGGCCTTCATGGACGGCTTTCACACCTCGGGCTGGAACAAGGTCTTCGTCGAACTTGGCTGCGAGTTTTTCACGATCAGCATCGCCGGCGGTCTCTTTGCGCTGTTCATGGCGCAGCCGGCCTTCCAGGAAACAACCGACGACTGGCTGAAAAAGCAGGATCTCGCCGTGACCTTTCTCGACCGCTACGGCCAGGAGGTCGGGCGGCGCGGCATCAAACATGACGATTCCGTCTCCTTCGATCAATTGCCGCAATATTTGATCCAGGCCGCGCTCGCCACCGAGGACCGGCGCTTCTTCGAACATTTCGGCGTCGATATCATCGGCACGTTGCGCGCGCTGAGCGTCAATGCGAGCGCCAACAATGTCCGGCAGGGCGGCTCGTCGATCACGCAGCAATTGGCGAAGAACCTGTTCCTGTCCAATGAACGCACGATCGAACGCAAGATCAAGGAAGCCTATCTCGCTGTCTGGCTCGAATTCCACCTAACCAAACGCCAGATTTTGAGCCTCTATCTCGATCGCGTCTACATGGGTGGCGGCACGTTCGGCGTTCAGGCCGCCTCGCAATTTTATTTCGGCAAATCCGTCCGCGATCTGACCTTGGCGGAAGCGGCCATGCTCGCCGGTCTCTTCAAGGCGCCGACGAAATATGCGCCGCATGTCAATCTGCCCGCTGCCCGTGCGCGCGCCAACGACGTCTTGAACGGCATGGTCGAGGCCGGCTATCTAACCGAGGGGCAGATCTACGCGGCGCAACGCAATCCCGCGACGCCTGTCGACCGCGCCCGCGAGTCGAGCCCGGACTGGTATCTCGATTGGGCTTATGAGGAAATCAAGCGGCTCGCCGAGGAAAAGAAACTCGGCGACGACCGCGTGCTCACGGTCCGAACGGCGCTCGATTCCGGCCTGCAGAAAAAAGCCGAGGATGTCATCGAAGAGCAATTGCGCGAAAACGCGCCGGCCTATCATGCCAAGCAAAGCGCCGCCGTCATTATGGAGCCGACCGGCGCTGTGCGCGCCATCGTCGGCGGTAGAGATTATGGCGCGAGCCAATTCAACCGCGCGACCGAAGCGCTGCGGCAGCCGGGCTCGTCCTTCAAGCCATTCGTCTATCTGACCGCGCTGATGACCGGAAAATTCAAACCCTCGACGATCGTGGTCGACGGGCCCGTTTGCATCGGCAATTGGTGCCCGCATAATTATGGCGGCACCTACATGGGTTCGGTGCCGCTCATCACCGCTCTGACCCATTCGCTCAACACTGTCGCGGTCAAACTCTCGATCGCTATCGGCGAAGCGGATTCGAAACCCGGCCACAACAATGTTTGGGATGCGGCGAAGCGCGGCCGCGCCAAGATCATCCAGACTGCGCGGCTGATGGGCATTTCGACGCCCTTGCCCGACACGGTGTCACTGCCGATCGGCGCCGACGAGGTCATCCCGATCGAGATGGCCTCGGCCTATGCCACTTTCGCCAACGGCGGCAAGCGTGCCCCGGCCTATGCCGCCGTCGAGATCATGAACAGCCACGGTGAAGTGATCTACAAGCACGACCGCGACGCGCCGCCGTTGAAGCAAATCATCCCGCTGCCCTACATCCTCGACATGGTCACGATGATGAAAAACGTCGTCGAGGCCGGCACCGGACGGCGCGCTCATCTCGACAATATCGAGGCGGCGGGCAAGACCGGGACGACGAACGGCTACAAGGACGCCTGGTTCAACGGTTATACGGGCAATTATGTCGGCACCGTCTGGTACGGCAACGACAACGATACCTCGATGAACAATATGACGGGCGGCAGTCTGCCCGCCGGGACGTGGCACGAGATCATGGCCTATGCCCATCAAGGGATCGAATTGAAGCCCCTGCCCGGTTCGACCATCCCGCCTGGGCAGCAAGCCCCAGCGGTGGCGGCGAAAGGCGTTGCGGAACTGGGCGTTGGCGGCCAACGGCCGGCCAGTCTTTCGCGGCGCTCGGTCGAGACGCTCGGCGCGATCGAGACGGCCATCAAGAACATCGACGGAAGGCGCACCGAAACCCCGGCCGATCCGGTCAGCTATGCCGGTGCCGCCGCGCCGCCGCCTGCCACCGGCTTTCATGTTTTGAAAGCACCGGCGCAGCTTCATTAGCGCCCGCAATCGATTGTTTTTTGCTATTGCCCGATCGCGTTGGCGGATGGAATTCTCCATTTGAATGTTTCAAAACTGTCATAAACTTCAATAACTTCGGTTACCGCTGCGTCAAAGTTGCTCCTATCGCGGTACCTTCAACTCCTATATACAAGTTAATACCGAGGTTTACCCTTCTCGGTTGGCATAACTTTCAACCCCCGGTCGCTCTGCGCCGGGGGTTTTTTCTTGCGGTGTTGGAGCCCCGCCGGCAATTGGATCGCAGCACGAAACGGGCGCGCGACGCCGAAGTTTGCCGGGCATGGCCTAAAGCTGACGATATCTTGAATGAGCTTTCGCCCGTTTTCGGGTAGAGAATGAGAATCGAATTCCGTTTCCTGACGGGATCGCCGGGCATTTCGTCGGTTTCAAGAAAGTTCTATGATCTTCCCGATCATCCGATGCTTGACCGAAAATAGAACGGCAGCACCAATTCTATTGAACGCGCGCCGATCTAAAAGACGAGGCACCTCATGTTTTTCAAAATCCCGGCATTGAACATCCTGCGTGCCGCCGCTTTGACGCTTTGCCTTCTGCCGGGCACGGCCTTCGCAACCGAGAGTTTCTCAGACCCGCAAAAGGTCGAAATCCAATCGATCATCAAAAACTATCTTCTGGAAAATCCGGAGGTGCTGCGCGATGCGATCACGGAATTGGAACGCCGCGAAGAGGTTGCGCAAAGCCTGAAACGCGAAAAGGCCCTCTCCGATCAGGAAAGCCCGCTCTATACGTCGCAAAACCAGGCGGTGATCGGCAACCCGAACGGCAAGGTCACGCTGATCGAGTTCTTCGATTACAATTGCGGCTATTGCAAACATGCCATGGAGGATCTGGCGCGGCTCATGAAGGACAACCCCGACCTTCGCGTGGTGCTGAAGGATCTGCCGATCCTCTCGCCCGGCTCGATCGAGGCCGCGGCGATCGCGGCCGCCGCGCGCAATCAATTCAAGGGCGACAAATTCTGGGAATTTCATCAAAAACTCCTGGGTTCGCGCGGCCCGGTCGGCAAGGCACAGGCGCTCGCCGTCGCCAAGGACCTCGGCGCCGACATGGACAAGCTGAACAAGGATTCCATCGCGCCGAGCGTAAAAGAGGGAATCGACGAAAACGATCAGCTCGCCAAAGGGCTCATGATGAACGGGACGCCGTCCTATGTGATCGGCGGCGAAGTGATCGTCGGCGCCGTCGGCTACGATCAATTGAAGGCGAAACTCGACAATGTCCGCAAATGCGGCAAGGCCGCCTGCTCGTAAAGCCGATCGCGACCGAAGGCCATAGATCGCGCTTTAGGCTGCGGCGCGTCCTGCCCTTGGCTTTACCGCACTGCGGCATTTGTTAAAAAACGGCGCCGTGCCGATTAGAAACCTGGAAAAGGCCGCGTTTTGCCACGGCCGAGGCTTTTCTCATCCAAAGAACCCGGCTAGAGCATGGGCCGCCCTTTCGAAGGGCGGCTTCCCGCCTCCTTCGGACAGCCTCCAGCGCTCGTTTCCAGTAAAATCCACCGACGCGGCTCAAAACGAATGACCAAAACGATCCACGTCCTCAATGGACCCAATCTCAACCTCCTTGGCTCGCGCGAACCGGAGACCTATGGGACCCAGACGCTTGCCGATATCGAGGCGAAATTGGCCGCGATCTGCAAGACGCATGGCGTCGCTCTCCAGTTCCGCCAATCGAACCACGAAGGCGAGCTCGTCACCTGGATTCAGGAAGCAGGCAAGGCCGGAGACCCTATCATCATCAATGCCGGTGCCTATTCGCATACGTCGATCGCCTTGATCGATGCTATCAAGGGCACCAATGCCAAAGTGATCGAAGTGCATCTTTCCAACATTCACGCCCGTGAATCCTATCGTCACCATTCTTTTATATCCGGCGCGGCACGCGGCATCATCATGGGTCTTGGGGCGCTCGGCTACGAGCTCGCCCTCACGGCGATCTTCGCCGATATGGCCAAAAGCGAGAGTTGAGACATGAAGGAGCGGCCGGATACGGATAAAGGACAGGCGCCGGGCGCCGTCGACACGCGCCTCGTCGAAAAGCTGGGCGAGATCGCAACGCGCCTGAACCTCAGCGAGATCGAAATCCAGAATGGCGATTTCGCCATACGCGTGGCGCGCAATTTCGGACCACCTGTCGCGGTCCAGCCAGCCGTCCAGCAGCCTGCCGCAGCCGCAGCCGAACCTGCAGCGTCGGCGCCCAAGCCGGAAAGTGCCGGCACGGTCAAGTCGCCCATGGTCGGAACGGCCTATCGCCGCGCTTCGCCGCAGGCGGCGCCTTTCGTCGAGCTTGGCACCAATGTGAAGGCTGGCGACAAGATTCTGCTGGTCGAGGCGATGAAGACATTCAATGAAATCATCGCGCCCTGCGCCGGAACCGTGATCAGCATTCTGGTCGAGGACGGCCAGCCGGTCGAATATGGTCAGCCGCTGATGGTCATTGAGTGAAGGTCAGGCGCAAGCGGCGGGGTGTTCCTTCTCCCCTTGCGGGAGAAGGTGGCTTGCGAAGCAAGCCGGATGAGGGGTTATGTTTTCTTATCACCCCTCACCCGGTCGGCTCCGCCGACCACCCTCTCCCCCAAGGGGAGAGGGTTGGCGCCCCAGGCTGAAACCGACCAAAATCGCTTCACTCAACTGCCGGACGAACCCGGACCTTTCCCGCTCCGGGATAATGAAATAACCAGTAGGACATGTTCGACAAGATCCTCATCGCAAATCGCGGCGAAATCGCCTTGCGCATCCTGCGCGCCGCCAAGGAACTCGGTATCGCGACCGTCGCCATCCATTCGACGGCCGATGAGGAGGCGATGCATGTGAAGCTTGCCGACGAATCCGTCTGCGTCGGCCCGCCGCCCGCGCGGGATTCTTACCTCAACATTCCCTCGATCCTCGCCGCCTGCGAGATCACCGGCGCCGAAGCGGTTCATCCGGGCTATGGGTTCTTGTCCGAGAACGCCCGCTTCGCCGATATTCTGGCAGAGCACCACATCGCTTTCATCGGTCCCAAGGCCGATCATATCCGCCTGATGGGCGATAAGATCGAAGCCAAGCGCACGGCCATGCGTCTTGGCATTCCCTGCGTGCCGGGCTCGGAAGGCGGCATTACCGACGACAAGGAAGCCCTGCGCATCGCCAAGGATATCGGCTATCCGGTGCTCGTGAAGGCGGCGGCGGGGGGCGGCGGACGCGGCATGAAAGTGGCGCATTCGGCCGATGATCTCTCCTCGGCCCTTGAGACCGCGCGCACCGAAGCGAAGGCGGCCTTTGGCGACGATACCGTCTATCTCGAAAAATATCTCGAACGGCCGCGCCATATCGAAGTCCAGGTGCTCGGCGACGGACGCGGCCATGCGATCCATCTCGGCGAGCGCGATTGCTCGCTGCAGCGGCGGCATCAGAAAGTCTGGGAAGAAGGCCCCTCGCCTGCCTTGAACGATGCGCAGCGGCCCGAAATCGGCGAGATCTGCGCCGCCGCCATGCGCGAGCTTGCCTATGCCGGCGCCGGCACGATCGAGTTTCTCTACGAAGACGGCAAATTCTACTTCATTGAAATGAACACCCGCATCCAGGTCGAGCATCCGGTGACCGAAATGATCACCGGCTTCGATCTCGTCAACGAGCAGATCAAGATCGCGGCGGGCTCGCCGCTGTCGATCACCCAGGACCAAGTGGTACTGCAGGGCCATGCCATCGAATGCCGCATTAATGCGGAACATCCTTCGACCTTTAGGCCCTCGCCCGGCAAGATCACGCATTATCATCCGCCAGGCGGATTGGGCGTCAGGGTCGATAGCGCGGTCTATGCGGGCTATACGATTCCGCCCAATTACGACTCGCTCGTCGGCAAGCTAATCGTGCATGGGCGCAACCGGACCGAAGCCTTGATGCGCCTGCGCCGCGCGCTTGACGAATTCGTCATCGACGGGATCGAGACGACGCTGCCCTTGTTTCGCACGCTGGTCCGCAACGCCGATATTCAGAACGGCTTCTACGACATCCATTGGCTGGAGCGCTTTTTGGCGACAGGCGGGCTCGATCAGGGGTGATCCGGTGGATGCTACCGGCGCAAGGCTGACCGCCGCGCAAACGATCGTCTCACCCCACCGCTGGGACTGGATCTGCGCGGCATTATCATGCGGCGTTCACATTGCTGTAAAATAAGCGTCATGGATGCAGTCTATTCAAATCTCAATCGGTAGCGGCCGATCGATTGGGATTTGCAATTAATGCTTTCGCTCAATGCCGTTTCAGTCGTCTACCCAGGCGAACGAATGGCCATCCACCCGACGACCCTGGCATTTGCGCCCGACCAATTCACGGTCATTCTGGGGCCGTCGGGCGCTGGCAAATCGACCTTGCTGCGGACTCTAAACGGTCTTGTCCGTCCGTCGTCCGGGGCTGTGACGGTCGATAAACTCGGTGAGCTTGTCGGGCGGCTGCGAATGCGCCGGCACCGTGCGAGCACCGCGATGGTTTTTCAGCAGCATCATCTGATCGGGCGCATCTCGGTGCTTCGCAACGTGCTGATGGGCCGCCTTGGCTATTATTCGACCGCGCGCAGCCTGCTGCCTCTACCCCGGCGCGATCATTTGATCGCGATGGAAAGTCTCGACAAGGTCGGCCTCGCCGACGTCGCCCTCGTTCGCGCCGATACGCTCAGCGGCGGCCAACAGCAACGTGTCGGACTGGCCCGAGCCCTGGCGCAGCAGCCGGGTTTGATCCTCGCCGACGAACCGGTCGCAAGTCTCGATCCTGCAACCGCCCGCCGTGCGCTCACCCTGCTCCACGACATCTGCAAGCGCGAGTCCATCGCCGCGGTGGTCAGCCTGCATCAGGTCGATCTGGCGCGCGATTTTGCCGACCGCATCGTTGGCCTCTCAAGAGGACGCGTCGTCTTTGACGGCGAACCCGGCGATCTCAATCAGCAGCAACTCGACCACATCTACCACTGAGCCACGCATGGACCCGTCACGCATCCGACACTTCGATTAAACCCACAAGAGGCCAAAAGACATGACATTTTTCAGATCCCTTTTGACGGCACTCACTCTCCTTTTCGTAGCGGCCGCGCCGGTTCGCGCCGCCGACCCTGATCCGGCTCTGCTGCATGTCGCTCTGCTGCCCGACGAGAATGCGGCAACCGTCATCAAGAACAATCAGGGCCTGAAAGCCTATTTGGAGGCCACGCTCGGACGGCCGATCGAATTGGTGGTGACGACCGATTACTCCTCGATGATCGAGGCGATGCGCTTTGGCCGCGTGGACGTCGCTTATTTTGGTCCGCTGTCATACGTCTTGGCGAAGTCGAAAGCCGATATCGAGCCATTCGCGGCTTTGATGAAGAACGGCAAAGCGACTTATGAAGCGGTCGTTATCGCCAATGTGGCAAGCGGTATCTCGAAGCTCTCCGACATTCGCGGCCATGACGTCGCCTTCGGCGATGTCGCCTCGACATCGAGCCACCTCATTCCGAAGTCGATGCTCCTGCAGGAGTCTCTGACCGCTGGCAAGGATTACACGGAACATTTCGTCGGCGCCCATGATGCCGTGGCCATGGCGGTGCAGAATGGCAATGCGCAAGCCGGCGGTCTGTCGCGCCCCATCTTCGAGAGCTTGGTCGAGCGCGGCCTGATCTCGAAGGACAAGGTCAAGGTCCTGGCGACATCGACATCTTTTCCGGAATATCCCTGGGCCATGCGCTCGGATCTGAAGCCGGAACTCAAGGAGCACATTCGCACCGCCTTCTACGACTTGAAGGACCCGGCTGTGCTGAAGCAGTTCAAGGCGGACGGCTTTGTCGCCGTAAAGGATTCCGATTACGACGTCGTCCGGAACTTGGCCAAGATCCTTAAATTGAACCTGACCAACTAAGGCGGGCGGCGTTGAGTCTCTTCGTGCATTCGGATCGGCCAGAAGCGATGATGGGCGCCTCGGCCGATCTCATCATCGCTCGCGAGCGGGGCAAGCACGCACGATCCGCCATCGCGCTCGCGCTGGTGCTTGCGATCATCATCGCAAGCGCCGCCTATACGCAACTCTTCGACAGTGCCCGCTTGGCGCGCGGTCTGCCGGCGCTGGCGACGCTGGCGCGCGATATGATGCCGCCCGACTTCAGCAACGCGAAAAGCTGGCTGCATCCACTGCTCGACACCGCCGCGATGAGCATAGCCGGGACGGCGATGGCCGTTCTGCTGTCGCTGCCGCTTGCGGTTCTCGCGGCGCGTAACACCTCGCCCAACCTTGTCGTTTACGGCTTGGCGCGTGGCCTTCTCAACACCTTGCGGGCCATTCCGGAACTGATCATCGGCATTGTTTTCGTGGCCGCCGTCGGCTTCGGCGCCTTACCCGGAGTCTTGGCGCTCGGTCTTCATTCGATCGGCATGATCGGCAAATTCTTTGCCGAGGCGATCGAGCATTGCGACGAGAAGCCCGTCGAGGCCGCACTGTCCGTCGGTGCGACGCCTCTCCAGGTGATCGTGCATGCCATCTTGCCGCAAGTGGCTCCGCAGCTGGCCGATGTCGCGCTCTATCGCTGGGAATACAATTTCCGCGCCTCGACGGTCATGGGCATGGTCGGCGCGGGCGGGATCGGCTTCGAGCTCATAGGGTCGTTGCGCTTGATGCAGTACCAGGAGGTTTCCGCCTTGCTCCTGGTGATCCTGGCAGCGGTCACTCTGGTCGACAGCCTCGGAGCCGGCCTGCGGCGGCATCTACGATGAGAGACAAAGTGAATATGCGCAAAATCGTGGTCGCCAACTGGGTCGAAAAGGAAGTCCTGGATTACCTGCGCGCCTATGGAACAGTGGAAGCGAATACAACCTTCGAGCCCTGGTCGGCTGCGGAATTAATCCGGCGCTGCCAGGGTGCGACGGCGCTGTTGTCCTTCATGACAGAAAGCGTCGACGAGGCGTTCCTGTCCGCCTGTCCTGACCTCAGGATGGTGAGCTGTGCGCTGAAGGGCTACGACAATTACGACGTCGCCGCATGTCGGCGGCGCGGCGTGGCTCTCAGCATCGTTCCCGACCTGCTCATCGGGCCAACCGCCGAACTCACTGTCGGCCTGATGATCGCGCTTGGCCGCAAGATCCTCAGCGCCGACCGCTATATCCGCAGTGGCGCCTTTGCCGGTTGGCGGCCGACGTTTTATGGGACTGGTCTTGCCGGCAGCACCGTTGGATTGATCGGCATGGGAGCTTTGGGTCAGGCTGTCGCGGCGCGTCTCGCCGGGTTCGACTGCTCGCTGATCTACTTCAGCCAGAACAGGCTCACCGCCGAACAGGAAACGCGTCTCGGCGCCCGAAAGGTCGGACTCGACGAACTCTTGTCACGCAGCGACTATGTCACCGCCGTTTTGCCGTTGACGCCGGAAACGGTCCATCTTCTAGATGCCGCCGCGATCGCGCGTATGAAGCGCGGCGCACTCCTGATCAACACGGGGCGCGGCTCGGTTGTCGACGAAGAAGCGGTCGCGGACGCGCTCGCTTCGGGCCATCTCGGCGGCTACGCGGCAGACGTCTTTGCCATGGAAGATTGGGCACTTCCGGATCATCCGCCGGCCATTCCGCCCCGGCTGCTCGGGGCGGACAACCGCACGATCCTGACGTCGCATATCGGCTCCGCCGTCACGAAGGTACGGCTCGAGATCGCGATGGAAGCGGCCCGAAACATCGTGGACTTCCTCGAAGGCCGCGCGCTGCAAGGCGCACTTGCCGCGAATTGAAGACGATGCTTGATTTGCGGCATGTGGAAGCTTTCTTGAGCGTTATCTCGGCCGGCAGCTTCCACGGCGGGGCAAAGCTGATCGGCCGCTCGCAGCCCACATTGAGCCAACAGATCCAGAAACTCGAAGCGGAACTCGGCGCGGTTCTCATCGTCCGTTCGATGGGAGGTTGTCATCTGACCCAGGCCGGAGCCGCCTTCCGTCCACACGCTCACGCTCTGTTGCAGATGGCGGGCCGGGCTGTCGATGCAGTGCATACCGGCCGGATCAGCCTTGGCGCCAGCGGGAACATTGGCACTTACCTGCTGCAAGAGAAGGTGGCGCGCTTTGCCGCGCTCGGCTATGCGCTGCCGGATGTCATTGTCGCGCCTAATCCTGTCCTGGCCGAGAAGCTCGCGACAGGAGAAATAGATCTGGCGCTCATGGAGTGGTGGAACAATCAACCAGCCTTCACCTCCTCGATCTGGCGGCGCGAGGAGCTGGTGATTATCGTCGCTAAAACGCATCCCTTTGCTTCGAAGGATGAGGTCAGCGCGGAAGATCTCGCCGGGCAACCGATGATCGGCGGAGAAAACGGCACCGGCACGGGCCGGCTGTTACGGCAGATGATCGGCGAAGTCGCGGAAACCTTCTCGATCGTTCTTACGCTTGGAAGCACCGAGGCGGTCAAAAATGCGGTAAAGGCAGGGCTTGGAATATCGGTGGTTTTTGCCAGTGCCGTCGAAGCCGAAGTCGCCGCCGGGCATCTGCACGCCTTGCGCTTGAAAGACAAGACCCTGCATAAGGATTTGTTTGCCGTACATGCCGCGAACGTGCTCGGCAGCTTCTCGCCTATGCAGGTCTTTATCAAACTGCTTGCCGGCGATCCGGAAGAGGCGGCAAGGCAGGCTCACGCCGTGGGACAGTCCGGGACGATGGATTAGGGGTGAATTAAAGCGCTATATCGGCCGCCGCTTCTCGAGCATGGAGGCGAACTTCTCAAGCTCGGCCTCGTCGACCTTGTAGGAATGATCGTCATCTGGAAAAGCGCCCGTCTTCACCTCGGCCACGTAATCCTTGATGCCGGCGACAGCGACTTCGGTGAGATTGGCGTAACGCTTGGTGAACTTCGGCTTGAAATCCGTGAAGACGCCCAAAAGATCATAGGCGAGCAGGATCTGGCCGTCGCAGCCGACGCCCGCGCCTATGCCGATGGTCGGGATTTTAAGCTGTTGCGAGATCAGTTTGGCGATCGGCGCGGGCACAGCTTCGAACTCCAACATGAAGCAGCCGGCATCCTCGATCGCCAACGCGTCTTCGAGGATCTTCATCGCCGCATCGGCGGTCTTGCCCTGGATTTTAAAGCCCCCGAATGTCGCAATCGTATGCGGCGTCAGGCCGATGTGAGAGGCCGTCGGAATGCCCGCATCGACGAGTGCTTTCAGAATATGCGCCTGGGATTTGCCGCCCTGCGGCTTGACCGCGTCGCAAAGCGCCTCCTGCATGAAGCGGGTCGCGTTGGTGAGCGCGCGATCGACCGTATTGTAGCTCTGATAGGGCATGCAGCCGAGAACGAAGGTGTTGGGCGCGCCGCGCCGTACCGCCTGCGCATGGAGGACCATCATGTCCATGGTCGCCGGAATCGTGTTGGCATGGCCATGCGCGACCATCGCCAGGCTGTCGCCGACAACCGCGACATCGACGCCCGCCATTTCGGCCCATTTCGCGGAGGTATAATCGGGCACCGACACGTAGACCATTTTCTCGCCGGTCGCCTTCGACTTGCGAATGTCCTCGATCGTGCGCTTTTCGATTTTTTTTTGAGGAGTCTCGGTTTCGATCTTTGCTTTATTTTCTGTCTGGGCCGCCATGCGAGCACCGTCTCCTGGTTTTAGGCGCAAGGCCATCACTTGCCGTCATTGCAAGCAATGACGGCCGACATGAAAGAGGATTTTACGAACCCGCGTTTTCATGGAACCTGCTCAACACCAGTTCGATGTCGGCCGAAGTCATCTCCCACTCGTTTTGGAAATTGGCGACGACCTCGCGCATGAATCGATCCTGAAGCGCTATGGCCTTTTGATCGTCGCCGAGATGATCGACAAGCAGCGCAAAAGCCAATTGCGACGGCTCCGGTCCTTCATAGCTCCACTCGAACCCGGCTGGAGAATAGAGGTGCCGGCTCGTCTGGGCGTCGAGAGGCTCGCCGTCGACCGTGACGACAATGCCGTCGATGGTGCGATCCCCGGCATAGGTCTTCATTTGCTTTGCGCTCCTGGCAATTTAGGACGCGGCGGTTTGCCGGACGAATGCCGCATGACTTCCGGAAACATCCAGAGACTGAAGATCATGAAGGGTCCGAGAAAGGCGACGGCGCGCTGCGGTCCGATCTCGCCCAAATGGCCCATGTAGAACCAGCCGGCCAGAGCCACCAGCCCGACGACGACCGACAATCCGAATTTGATGCGAAACGGCATATCTTGCTCCCATCGTCATGAAAGGATCGGCCGCCGGGGATGGCGTCCAGCGGCCGATCCTCCTGCTACTCCGCGGCTTGAATAGCCTCTGGAGCAGCACGACCCGGCGTACGTGAGGTCTTTCGCAAGTTTCTCTTCACGTATTTCGTGTCGTAGCCATTGAAGATCGTGCCGAGGAGCCCGCGGTCGAGATCGGATGTGCCGAAGGCCCAGTCCATGATCGGGAAGGTCAGGTTCATATTGCGCTCCATCATGATGGACTGATCGTGATGCGCCGTATGGTGACGCCTTATCGTATTGATGAAGGGCATGTTGCGCACGAAGGCATTGTCTTCCACATGGCAGCAAAAGTGCATGAACTCGTAGATCAGATAGACGCTGGTCGTCGTGGTGATAAAGAGCCAGCCGACATTGGCGTCGAAGGCGAAGCCGAGCAGAATCGCGGCGGGAATCGAAATCAGCGTGAAAGTGGCGAGCGCATAGGTCGGGAAGAAGGTCACGCGATAGTCGCGCTGATCGGCGAAACGCATCTCATGTTCGGTGAAGAACTGATGATGCTGCAGCGTGTGCCGGTTATAGACCGCGCGCCCGATGGGGTTCATCGATGGGCGGTGCATGACATAACGATGCAGCCACCATTCAAAGAAATTGCAGAACAGGAAAGTGACGGGAACCGTGAGAAGCTCCAGAAGGGTCACGTTCTTGATGTTCGAAACATAGATATAAAGCGCCGTCAGACCGATCGTGTAAATGACGGCTATATGCAGAAAGCCGTTGTAGGATCCGGCCACCCGCTCGCGGTATATGGCCCGATAGTGCCGTTGGCGCTCTGACATTTTGCTCGCCGCGAGTTCCATGGGCGTCTCCTTTGTCGCTATGTTTCTAGCATATCACTGATATATCAGTTTGCAATGGTTGCGGTTGGTAGCGGGCAAAATTCCCACGCAATTAATGCGAGAGCACTTCCAACGCCTTGCCCTTGGTTTCGATGCCGAGGGCAAAGACCACGGCCGCGGCGATTACGAAAGATCCCGCGCCCAAGGCGAAGACACCGCCCTGCCCGAGCGACGGCAAGATGACTCCGATGAGATAGGGACCCAGCAGCGATCCGAGACGCCCGACGGCCGAGGCGCAGCCAGCGCCCGTCGCGCGTGCCCGGGTCGGATAGAGTTCCGGCGTATAGGCATAGAGGACCGACCACATGCCGAAGAGGAAGAACTGCATCGTCAGGCCGAAGACGATCAGCCAGACGAACGACGGCGAATGTCCGTAAAGATAGGCGGCGGCCGCGCTGCCGAGCAGCATCAGGATGCAGGTCGGCTTGCGCCCCCAGACCTCGACGAGAATCGCCGAGGCGATGAAGCCAGGAATGCCCGCGAGCGAGATCCAAATCGTATAAGTCACCGATTTGCTCACGCTATAGCCAGCGTCCTGCAAAAGCGCGCCGAGCCAGGTCGTGAGACCATAGAATCCGAGCAGCGCGAAAAACCAGGTGAGCCAGATCATCACGGTGCGGGGCGCATAGGTCGGCGTCCAAATCTCCAGGAAGGAAAATTTGCGCTCTTTCAGCACCCGCGCCGGAAGCGGTTCGGGCTCCGGCAGCGGGCGGCCATCGAGACGCGCGCTGACTTTGGCTTCGATTTCGTTCATGACCCGGTCGGCTTCGGCCTGATGGCCGTGGTCGGCCAGCCAGCGCGGCGATTCAGGGACGAGAAACCGGATCACGAACAGAAAGAGCGATGGGACCGCTTGCGCCAGGAAGACCGCGCGCCAGTCGAAATATTGGAGAAGCACGAGGCTCAACAGACCGGCCGTGATGAAGCCCAGCGGCCAGAAGCCTTCGAGAATGGCCATATAGCGGCCGCGCGTGCCGGCCGGCAGAAACTCGGAGGCCATGGCCAAGCCGACCGGAAATTCCATGCCCATGCCGAAGCCCAAAAGCAATCGGGCATAGCCGAGCGTAAGTGCATCCGGCGCAAAGGAGCACCAGAGGCTTCCCAAGCCCCAAAAGATCATACTGACCTGAAAGACGCGCTTTCTGCCGAAGCGGTCGGCCGCCATTCCCGACAAGGCGGCGCCAACGAACATGCCGACAAAACTCATGCTCGAGAGGAGTCCGGCTTGCGCGGTCGAAAGATCGAACTGCTTGCGGATCGAGCCAAGCACGAAGGTGAGCGAACCGAGATCGATCGAGTCGAAGAGCCAAGCCGTTGCGATGATGGCGAAAATTCCGCGTTGATATGCGGTCATCGGCAGGCGCTCGAGCCTCGCCGCGATCAGCACATCCTCCATGGAGGCGGTACTCGCCCGCTCCGCGTCAAACGCCGCCGTTTCGGTAACGGAAGATGCGATCCCGCCCGCCATGGTAACCCTCCCGATGACTTTTTCGTTATTGGTAAACGTCTCACATATTTCTAACATATGGAAGATATATCAGTCTCCAACTTTCGTCGATGGACCGGTTTGGCTGTGATCCCTGCTTCGTGCATGCTATGCTTCGCATGTCGATCCGGTCTTTGAGATTCTTATGATTCAAGCAGTTAGAAGTTCGAAGTCAACGCCCCGGAAGCGCAAGATTTCGACTCCGCGCCTTACCTCCCCGCGCCTGGCCTCTCCGCTGATTGCCGACGATCAATCTCTGACCGACAAGGCCTATCATCAGCTCGAAGAGATGATCACGACGCTGAAACTCGCACCGGGCACGGTTCTGAGCGAGCAAGCCTTGGTCAAGGAGCTCGGCATCGGCCGGACGCCTGTGCGCGAAGCCCTCCAGAGACTCGGGCGCGATGGACTGCTCGTCGTTTTACCGCGACGCGGGATTCTCGTGTCCGAGATCAACCTGCGCAGTCAATTGCGTCTGCTTGAAACGCGCCGGGTTTTGGAAAATCTGATCGCCAGGCTGGCGGCAGAGAAGGCAACCGATAAAGAGATCAAGGCCTTCGCTGACATTGCGCGCAACATGCGTCAGGCTGCGAAAAGCGCCGATGACATCGCCTTCATGCGTCTCGACCGCGCATTCAATGAGCTCGTCGCTGAAGCGTCAAGAAACGAGTTCGCCATGCGCGCGCTCGGCAGCATGAGCTCTCTGTCGCGGCGGTTTTGGTACCAGCATTATAAGGAAGCCGCCGACCTCCCCCTCTGCGCCAATCTTCATGCGGATGTCTGCGAAGCGATCACACAGCGCAACCCCGCGGCGGCGGCGCAGAACTCGGATAGACTGATGGATTATATCGAGAGCTTTGCGCGGCGCACGCTCGATACGTAACGTTGCCGCCCGACGGGTCGCACTTACGCCGCGCCAAGACCCGGCACGGCAATCCCCAAAGTCTGCGCGATGAGGATGATGTTGAGCACGAGCACGATCACGGTCGCGGCCCCGGCGAGGACGAAGACCCTGCCCGACGTTGCATAGTCGCCCATCACCGACTTGCGGCGACTCAACAGCAGCAGCGAGATCATCGGCACCGGCAGGATCACGCTCAGCACAACCTGACTGATAATGAGCGAAGTCGTCGCATTATAGCCCATGGCGACGACCGCGAAGGCCGGCGCCATAGTTACCGCGCGCCGGACCCATATGGGAATATGAAACCCGACGAAGCCCTGCATGATCATCTGCCCGGCCATGGTGCCGACGGACGAAGCGGAAATGCCTGAGGCCATCAAAGCCACGAGGAAGACGCCCGCGGCGCCGGCACCGAGCAGCGGCACCAGCGTATGATAGGCCGTCTCGATCTCCGCTACCTGGCTGTGGCCATTGTTGAAGGCCGCGGCCGCCATCAAGACCATGGCGACATTGACGCAACCGGCAAAGCCGAGCGCGACCATCACTTCGCGGTTCGAGAACCGCAATAGCGCGCGGCGCTCTGTCTCGTTGCGCAGATTGGCCCGCCCGCGCGTCAATCCCGAATGCAGATAGATCGCATGCGGCATGACCGTCGCACCGACGATGCCGACGGCGAGCGTGGCGGCCGCGGCATTGGGCAATTCCGGCGTGACGAGATGCAGAGCCGCGGCGCTCCAATCGGGCGGCGCAATGAAAAGCTCGATCAGATAACAAAGCCCGATCGTGCCGACGAGCGCGGTAATGATGAGTTCGAGAGGGCGGAAACCCCTCCTCTCGAAAATAAGGATGCTGTAGGTGATGATCGCGGTGACCGCCATGCCGGCCATCAAAGGCAGGCCGGTCAATAAGGAGAGGCCGATCGCGCCCCCCAGAAATTCCGCGAGATCGGTCGCCATGGCGGCGATCTCGCTGACGATCCACATGGCCCAGACGGTGGGCTTGGGGAAATGCGTCCGGCAGAGTTCCGGCAGGGTCCGTCCGGTCACGATGCCGAGCTTCGCCGACATGGCCTGGAACAGCATGGCGATCAGATTGGCGACGAGAACAACCCAGAGCAGGCTATAGCCATAGCCTGCACCCGCCTGGATATTCGTCGCGAAATTGCCCGGGTCCATATAGGCAACGGAAGCGACAAAGGCCGGTCCCGCCAACGGTATCGCAGCCCGTAAGCCGCGCCGCCGGCCGCTCAACGCTTCGCCGATGGCAAAGCGCGTCCGCTCCGTCATTCCTTGCTGCGCGCGTTCAACAATCGCCTCGGACATCCCGCTCTCCGGTGTCCTGCTAAGGACACGCCGTTTCTCAGTATACGCTCTAGAATGTAGCCTCAGCTACATCTCAGTCAAGCGGCTCCACTGCGAGGTGCGACATTTAGAACAGAAATTCAAAAAGATAGACGTTTCGATGGAGCCGGCATTCGCACTGGGCCAACACCCCAGAGCCGCCGCCGATGTCACATCATTGAGATAAATGACGCCGTGTTGGCAGGCGTTTGCCCTCTGGCAAGATCAGGCTGTGCGAAAAGGCAACTTCGGCCGGTTATGGGCGGTTCATCTCCGGTATAGGCTTGCTTTTATATGAAAAATCTGCGGATCAATGCCGCGCCGCAGCAGTCTCCGACCTCTAAGAATATTCAAAAAATTGCAATGGACGTGAAAGATATTCAATCGCCGCCTCCTTCAGGCGTAGCCTTAGGTATGCCCCGCAAAGGCATGCCGCAGAAAGTGCAATTTGCCATCCTGCTGATCGCGGGAGCGGCCATCATTGCATTTTTAGTGATTGGTCCGGCGGGGCTGCGCGCATTGTTTTCGAAAGAAAAACCCGCCGAAAGCCATGTTGAGACCGCACCATTTCAGCTCACCCCGGAGCAATGGGCGACGATCAAGACAGAGCCGGTCAAAGAAATCGCCTTCCAGCCGGAACGCCAGGCTGACGGTAAAATCGCGATCGATGCCGACGCGACAACGCCGGTTTTTCCGCCCTACTCGGGGCGGGTGACCGGCCTTTTCGTGCGCGAAGGCGATTATGTCGAACAAGGCCAGCCCTTGTTCCAGATCGATTCCACCGATCTCGTTCAAGCCCAAAACGATCTTGTCGCGGCCGTCGCCGCAGTCGCCAAGACGGCATCGCTGGTCAATCTTCTGCAAACCGGCGAACAGCGCGCCCATAAGCTCTTCGACATTCAAGGCGGTTCTCTGAAGGATTGGCAGCAGGCGCAGGCCGATCTCACCGGCGCCCAAAACGACCAAAAGGCCGCTCAGATCGCGCTTGCAGCCGCAAAAGCCAAGTTGCGCATCCTCAACCAATCGGATGAGACGATCGCGGAAATCATCGCGACCGGCCATACCAACCCGGATCTCACTGTGCCTGCGCCGATCAGCGGTTACGTGCTGCAACGCAAGCTGGGTCTGCGCCAATATGTCAACCAAGGCGCAAGCGATCCGGTCTTTGCCATCGGCAATCTCTCAAGCGTCTGGCTTGTCGCCAATGTGCGCGAAAGCGATGCCCCCTTCGTCAAGGTCGGGCAGCCGGTGGAAGTCCGCGTCACGGCTTTCCCTGATCGCGTGTTCAAGGCGACGATCAATTTCGTCGCCGCCTCGGTCGATCCGAATACGCACCGCCTGCCGATCCGCGCGCAAGTTCTCAACCCCGGCGGACTGCTGAAGCCGGAAATGTGGGCGAACTTCACCATCATCACCGGCAGCAGCCATAAGGGCCTCGCCGTGCCGGAGGAAGCCATCGTCTATGAAGGCGATACGGCGCGCGTCTGGGTCGCTGAAAAAGACCGCGACACCATCGTCACGCATGAGATCAAAACCGGCGTGACGAATGGCAATGAGGTTGAAGTTCTATCCGGCGTCTCGCTGGGTGAACAGGTCATCACCCGGGGCAGCATTTTCATCGACCGCGCCGTCTCCGGCAACTGAAACCTCGCGTCTTCCTGTGAACCATTTCGATCGACAGAACCTGAGTTGAAGAGTTTTGAGGATGCGCCAGCCGAGCCAAGGATCGTGACATGAAGGGATTGCTCGCCTTCGCCTTGAAGAGCCGCGCGCTGGTCGTGGTGCTTTTGTTCGCCGTGATCGCGGCGGGCGGCATCAGCTTTGCGAATTTCAATATCGAGGCCTATCCCGATCCGGTCCCGCCGCAGATCGATGTCGTCACTCAATGGCCCGGCCAATCGGCTGAGGAAGTCGAGCGCTACGTCACGATCCCGCTCGAAGTGCAGCTCGCCGGCATGCAGAATGCGACGTCCGTTCGGACGAGCTCGCTTTTCGGTCTGTCCGACGTCAAAGTGCAGTTCAACTACAACGATACCTATAACGAAGCGAAGCAAGACGTGATGAACCGTCTGTCGCAGCTTTCGCCCTTGCCCGGCAATATCCAGCCATCGATCTCGCCGACGAGCCCGACCGGCGAAATCTATCGCTATCGGATCGTCGGACCGCCGGGATTCAGCCTCACCGACCTTAAGACGCTTCAGGACTGGGTCCTCGACCGCCGCTTTCGCGCCGTCCCTGGCGTCATCGATGTGACGGGCTGGGGCGGCCTCACCAAGACTTATGATGTCTCGATCGATCTCGCCAAACTCCAAAATTATGGGCTGACGCTCACGCAAGTGCTGACGGCGCTGAACAACAGCAACATCAATGTTGGCGGCGATCTCCTCTCCATCGGCCCACAAAGCGCCGTCGTCCGCGGCCTCGGCTTGATCCATTCGATGGATGATATCCGCAACACAGTGCTGATTCAGAACCAGAACAACCCCGTCCTCGTCAGCGATGTCGCGACCGTCACCGTCGGACATAAGCCGCGCCAGGGCATCGCCGGCATGGACAAGGACGACGACATCGTGCAGGGCATCGTGCTTCTGCGCCGTGGCACGCCCACCCTGCCGACGCTGAAGCTCGTCGAAGCCGAAGTCGAAAAGATGAACACGAGCGGCATTCTGCCGCCTGGCGTTCGCATCGTGTCCTATTACGACCGCACCGATCTCATCAATGTCACGACCCATACGGTCTTGCATAATATCGTGACCGGCATCGTGCTCATCTTCCTCGTGCAATGGATTTTTCTCGGCAATTTGCGCAGCGCCATTGTCGTTGCAACGACGATCCCCTTCGCCCTTTCCATTGCTTTGATCATCATGACGCTGCGCGGCGAATCCGCCAATCTGCTTTCCGTCGGTGCGATCGACTTCGGGCTGATCGTGGATTGCTCTGTGCTGATGGTGGAGAATATCTTCCGTCATCTCGTCGAAAGCCGGCATCCCCGACCGGGCACAAGCGGTCAGAGCAGCATGCTGCACCAGCTCCGCGACTATGGGCTCTCCGGCCGTCTTGCCATCATCCATGCGGCAGCGAGTGAAGTCGGCATATCGATCTTCTTTTCGGCGGCGATCATCATTGCGGCCTTCGTGCCGCTCTTCGGTCTCGGCGGCATCGCCGGACATATTTTCTCGCCCATGGCGAAAACCTATGCCTATGCCTTGCTTGGCGCGATGATCGCGACTTTCACCGTCTCGCCGGCCCTCTCCGCCCTGCTCCTGCCGCTCGATCTGGAAGACAAGGAGACTTTGCCGATCCGGATGCTTCAAGCCCTCTACCGGCCGGTCCTGCACTTCGCCGTGGCCAACCGCATGCTGACCTTGGGCATCGGCGTTTTGCTTGTGGTGACGAGCATACTTGCCGGGCGTTCGATGCAGCTCGAATTCCTGCCAAAGCTTGAGGAAGGCAATCTGTGGATCAGGGCCACCATGCCGACATCGATCTCGCTCGCGGAGGGTGATGGCTATGTCAACCGGATGCGCGCGGTTATGCTCTCGACTCCCGAGGTCATTACCGTCGTCTCGCAGCACGGCCGCCCGGACGACGGCACCGACACGGCCGGTTTCTATAATGCGGAATTCTTCGTGCCTTTGAAACCGCCGTCCGAATGGACGCGCGGCCTCAACAAGGAAGAGATCACGAAAGAGGTCATCGACAAGCTGCAGGCCGATTTTCCAGGCGTGGACTTCAACGCCTCGCAAAACATCCAGGATAATGTCGAGGAAGCGGCCTCCGGCGTGAAAGGCGAGAATTCGGTCAAGCTTTTCGGCAACGATCTCGAGGAGATGACAAAGACGGCCTTCAAGATCAAAGACGTTCTGAATTCCGTCGAGGGCATCACCGATCTTGCCGTTTTGACATCGCTCGGCCAGCCGACGGTGACGATCAAGGTCGACCGGGCCAAGGCCGCCCGTTATGGCCTCATGCCGGGCGACATCAATTCGACGATCCAGGCCGCGATCGGCGGACAGCCGGCGGGCGACCTTTACGAGCGAGGCAGCGACCGGCATTTCCCGATGGTGGTACGCTTGGCGCCGCAGTATCGCGGAAACCTCGATGCCATTCGCAATATCACCGTGGGCGCGCAAGGCGCGAACGGGACCATCCAGGTGCCGCTGAGTGAAATCGCGGAAATCAAGCTGACCTCCGGCGCGGCCTATATCTATCGCGAAGGGCAGGAACGCTACATCCCCATCAAATTCAGCGTGCGCGGCCGCGATGTCGGCGGTGCCGTGCTCGAAGCGCAAAGAAAAGTCAGCGAATCAATCGTGCTTCCGGCGGGCGAGCGGCTCGTCTGGGTCGGCGAAGTCGAAAATCTTCAAGACGCGATCAAGAGCCTGATGGTTCTCGTTCCAACCAGCATCGCGTTGATCCTCATTCTGCTCTACGGCATGTTCGGCAGCATTCGCGATACCTTGCTGGCGGCAAGCGTCATTCCAATGGCGGTGGTCGGCGGCATCTTCACACTGGTCATTACCGGAACACCCTTCAGCGTGTCGGCCGCCATTGGTTTCGTCGCGCTGCTCGGTATTTCGGTCATGGATGGCGTGATCGTTCTCTCCTATTTCCGGCGGATCATCGCAGAAGGCCGGGAACGGCATATTGCCGTCATCGAGACGGGCACGACTTTGCTGCGCCCTGTCGTCATGACCTGCGTCGCCGCCTGCGTCGGCCTCGTGCCGGCAGCGATTTCGACCGGTATCGGTTCGCAGGTCCAGCGGCCGCTCGCTTTGGTCGTGGTCGGCGGCATTCTGCTCGCACCAATTCTGATCCTGATCATCCTGCCGGTGATGATCGACGTCTTCACCCCGGACGAATCCCATGAGCCGGTCGGCCACGTCGCACCTGAGCCGGGAGAATAGTGATGTACCGGCGCACCACGGACCCAAGAAACGCCGCTTCCGGCGAAGAATTTTATGACAAAATCCGCCCGGCGGTTACGATCCGGCCGTCGGCGTATGGCGTCCCGCGGAGCGGGCTCGAACTCTCCGGCCTCCACAAGGCTGTTCGCAGGCCGGGGGCGTGACCATGAAAAAGCGACTGCGGATCGCGCCAGGACCGCTTCCGCTCGTTTTGAGCCTGCTATCGGGCTGCGCGCTCGGCCCCGATTATGTGGCGCCGACGGCGCCGGAGACGGCCGGCTATACGCCGGAAAAGCTAGGCGCGACCGCCGCGAGCGACAGGCCTGAAAGCAAGTCGCAGAATTTCGTCGACGATCTCGATATTCCCGGCCAATGGTGGACGACGTTTCGTTCGCGCCAGCTGAACGATCTGATCGAGACCGCGATGCGGCAGAATCCCGACTTGCAAGCCGCGCAAGCCGGCTTGCGCAATGCGCGCGAATTGTCCGTCGCGCAAAGAGGGCTTTTCTATCCGCAAGCCAGCGCCGGCTATAATACGACGGCCGGTAAGGTCGGCGAGGACGTCGCCTCCCCGCTCGCCTCGAACCAAGTTTTCTACAGCCTGAACACGGCAAGCGTGACGGTCGCCTATACACCGGACGTCTGGGGTCTGAACCAGCGCCAGGTCGAATCGGTCGAAGCGCAAGCCGAGATGCAGCGCTATCAGCTCGAAGCCGCCTATCTGACGCTGACCTCCAATCTGGTCCTGGCGGCCGTGCAAGAAGCCTCATTGCGAGGCCAGATCGCCGCGACGAAACGGATCATCGCGATCGAGAAAGAATTGCTCGATCTTTTGCGCCGTCAGAAGGACTTGGGGCAAATCTCCAATGCCGATGTCTTGGCGCAGGAGGCAGCGCTCGCGCAGGCCGAGGAGACCCTGCCGCCGCTGGATAAGCAATTGGCCGTGCAGCGCGATCTTCTGACCGCGCTCGCCGGGCAATTGCCGCAAAATCAGATCGGGCAGAAATTCGATTTCGCGTCGTTTCATCTGCCGCGCGAACTGCCGCTGTCCCTGCCCTCGAAACTCGTCGAGCACAGGCCCGACGTCAAAGCGGCGGAATCCAATCTTCATTCGACGAGCGCGGCCATAGGCGTTGCCGTTGCCAATCGCCTGCCCGTCCTCAATCTCTCGGCGGAATTCGGATCAAGCCCAGCCAATTGGTCCCGGTTTTTCGAGCCTCAAACCCTGTTCTACACCCTGATCGGCAGCGCCGCGCAATCGGTCTTCGATGGCGGGACGCTTCTTCATAAGCAGCGCGCCGCCGAAGCCGCATACCAACAAGCCGAGGCGCAATATCGCTCGACCGTGATCACTGCGTTTCAAAATGTCGCCGATTGCCTTCGCGCCTTGCAAGCCGATGCGCGCACGCTCAAAGCCGCGATCTATGCCGAAACGGCCGCGCAGAAGAGCCTCGACCTGACGAGCCAGCAGCTCCACCTCGGGCAGGTCAACTATCTTGCTCTGTTGAACGCCCAGCAAACCTATCTGCAAGCCGCGATCACCCGCGTTCAGGCGCAGGCCAATCGCTATGCCGACACGGCGGCGCTTTTCCAGGCACTCGGCGGCGGCTGGTGGAACCGTTTGGACGTCGCGGCAAAGGCCGATGCCAACGACGATCTGCTCGGCATCCGTTAAAAGCGGGCAGCGGCCGGCCACGCTCGCAACGTGCGATGGAACACGCCCTATCGGTGGCACCTATGCCATCTACGAGGGGGGCCCATCAGCGGATGCGAGATTTGGCATGTCCCACATTCTGATACAAACCGAAGACCGTCTCGTCGTTAAACTGAGTTCGACGCTCAGTCTGACGTCCGCGCTTTTTACGTTGGACCGTTCCACGCGACGCGTTCATATCGAGAAAACGAGTTTCCTCACGCCTGCCGAGCCGCTCGACATCGCCTTCTCCGACATCTCCTCGATCGAGGACGGCTCGTACCCCGAGGAAAATGTCACAGATCACGCGATCCATTTCGAGCTTCAATCGGGCGGCCGAAGACTGATCCGCGGCGGCGACGAGACCACGACGGCAGACGCAGCCGCCCGCATGCAAGACTTCCTGCACATGTAGCAGCTCTATCTATTCGGATCGTTCAGCAGCATCCGATCCGAAAAGTCTGCACCTTTTCGGGATGCTCGCTCTTCGCTTGCCGCATCATCTGATCCGAAAACTCTCCAACTTTTCGGGATGATCGCTCTTCACTTGCCGCATCATCTCATCCGAAAAGTCTGCAACTTTTCGGGATGATGCTAGTCCAACGGCTCCCAGGCTGCGATTTCGATCCCGAAACCCGACAGGCCGACATAATTCATCGCATGTGCCGACCGCAGCCGGATCGAGGAGACGCCGAGATCGCGCAGGATCTGCGCGCCGAGGCCGACCTCACGCCATTGTTTCGTCCGCAAGGCTTCGGACGAGTCCGCATTGTCGAGCTTCGGCACATTGACCGGCACGCCAGCCGTTCCATCGCGCAGATAGATGAAGACGCCGCGGCCTTCCTGTTTGAATTGCGCAAAGGTCTTGCGGATATTCGCGCCGCCGGTGATGACGTCCGCGATCAGATCGACGCGATGCAGCCGCGCTGGCATGTTGCGCCCATCGCCGATCTCGCCTTGCACGAAGGCGAAATGCTGGACGGGGTCGTAGGGCGTGACATAGGCATAGCCGAGAAGCGGCCCGCTCGGCCCCTCGACCGCGAATGTGCCGACACGCTCGACGAGTTTCTCGCGCGCCTGCCTGTAAGCGATGATGTCCGCCACCGAAATGCGTTTCAGGCGGTGCTGCGCGGCAAAGGCCTCGATCTGCTCGCCGACCATCACCGTGCCGTCGTCATTGGCGAGTTCGCAGATGACGCCGACCGGCGGCAGGCCGGCAAGACGGCAGAGATCGACGGCGGCCTCCGTATGGCCGGAGCGCATCAGCACGCCGCCATCGCGCGCGATCAGGGGAAAGACATGCCCCGGCCGCACGAAATCGCTGGCGCCCATATTGCCATTGCCGAGCGCGCGCACCGTATTCGATCTCTGCTCGGCCGAGATGCCCGTGGTCAGGCCGTGGCGCACATCGACCGAGACCGTGAAGGCCGTGCCATGCGGCGCATCATTCGCCGCAACCATCGGCTGCAGATGCAGGCGCTGCGCATCCTGCGCCGTCATGGGGGCGCAGACGATGCCGCAACAATTGCGGATGATGAAGGCCATTTTTTCGGGCGTGCAGAGCGATGCGGCGCAGATCAGATCGCCTTCGTTTTCGCGGTCGTCATCGTCCGTGACGACGACGATCTCGCCGCGGGCGATGGCCTGGATGGCCTCGGTGACGGAATTGGGCATAGCGGTCATCTCCTTCGACGCGCTCAAACTTAAGAAATCATTCGGCGTGACCGCGCCCTGGGTTTCGCGCAAAATGACGAGCGCGGTCTCGCGCGAGACCCAGGCATCGTCTTGATTGCAGATCTGCGAAATGGCGCCTTTGGAAAGGCCAACCCGCCGGGCAAAATCCGTCCGGCTCACGTTATTTTGCTGCAGCCATGCACCGAGTTTCATAAAGATGATCTAGGATCGGCCTCTGGTTTAGTCAAACTAAATCCCCGAATGGGCATCATGTTCAAGTTTAGCAAACTCCTGGCTGCGCTCGCATCCATCACATTGATTTCACTTGGCCTACTGGCTCCGGCATGGGCGGCACCCGCTCAAGCCTGCCGCCCGCTCGTCGAGAATGGCAGCCGCTACACGGTCTGCACTTACGATGCCAGAACCGACAAGCTCCAGCTTTTCTGGCGCGACCCGGGCGGCAAACCTTATGGCGGCTACGACACGCTGGCCTCAAGCCTGAAACAGGTCGGCAAGACCCTCGCCTTCGCGATGAATGCCGGGATGTATCACCCGGATTCCTCGCCGGTCGGGCTTTACATCGAAGAGGGGCGTCAGATCATCCCGGCCAATACGCGGTCCGGCGCCGGCAATTTTCATTTGAAGCCGAACGGGATTTTCTACTTCGGCCGCGGCGGCGCAGGCGTGATGGAGACCGAGCGCTTCTTGAAGTCCGGCATCGCCGCCGATTATGCGACGCAGTCCGGCCCCATGCTCGTCATCAATGGCGCTATCCATCCGAAGATCGAGCCGACCGGCACATCGGAGAAAATCCGCAACGGCGTCGGCGTGAAAGATGGGCACATCATCATCTTTGCGATCTCCGACGAACCTGTGACCTTCTATAAATTTGCGAGCCTATTTCGCGACACGTTCAATTGTCCCAACGCGCTCTTCCTCGACGGATCGATCTCGAGCCTTTACGCGCCGTCGCTCGGCCGCGCCGACCGCTGGCAGCCGGTGGGTCCGATCGTGGGGGTCGTCGAGAACGCCGGGCGGTGAGAGGCGGATGGATCGAGGCGTCGCTGCAGAAATTTCAGCTGTGTTGAGCGCGAAAGCGCCCGACGAGGATTCCTTTTGTCAATCGCTTCAAGCCTATTTGACCCCAACCACGCACAATCCAGCCAAGCCGCGTATAATCCGTAGGTGTCGCAGTTTCCGCCGAAGGGATTGGGGAAGAGACGTCATAATCTTATCGAACAGACGGCCGAACCAAAAAGGAATTTGAATTTCGCGTCCCCCGCCGGACGCAAATAGCCACACCTTGCGGAATCCAGATTGCTTGAATGCGGTAACGATGGACGCATAGTCATATTCTTTGAGATGAAAGCCGGTTGCTACATCATCAAAATAGCCGCTCACATCATGCGGCCCGGTCACCCGGCTCGGCGTGTTACAGCGATACAATCCGCCTGGCCGTAAGATCCGCAAAACCTCCTTCATTTGCGCGATCATGTCGTCAGGATGCAGATGCTCCATGAATTGGTCTGAATAGACGAAATCCACCGATTCATCAGGAAGCGGGATCAATATGCCGTCGCATTTTAGATATCGAAAATTCTTCGGCGCTTTGCCATAATCAATGACGACATCCTGGACATCGGTGGCGTAGGCGATCCGTACATGCGGCGCCACCATGTAGCTAAGCGTCCCGTCGTTAGCCGCGACCTCCAAGAAGTCGGTTTGAGGATTGATATAGCGACGGAAAGACTTCAATCGAATCGAATTACGCTCGTCGCGAGCCCTTTCGTGGAGTTCGCGGGCCGTGTCACTTTCGCCTTGCTCGGCGGACATGACCTCATAGAACTCGCGATAAACATCAATATAAAGTTGAGGCCGTTCCTCCGCGGAAGCGGTGCGCAATTTATCAGACAAGCGGCGCTCAAAAACATATGCATCAACGATATCTTGATCGGAGCGCTGATCATTGCCGCGCCTGCGTATCAGCATCGCGTCGCTTTGAAATTTATGGGTCATCCCGAACCCCAACAACTGGGCGGAACGTGTCACAAAATCGATGACCGGTCTAATGATTTTGAGCTACATACTTAACTCAACTTACATTCTGAGCGGCATTTTTTGTCGCTATAAACTGGGTAGAAGATTGTGCTTTTTAATAAGAGCCAAATTCATCTGTCGGTTGCTTCGCCCAAGCTAACAGCATCGATCTGGAATAGGCCGCATATCGAGGCTTCGGCTGGGAGGAGCGAAGTGCATGATGGATTTGACGAGACGAACGTATCTGGCGGGCCTCGCAACATTGGCCCTCATGCCTCCTAGGCCAAGCGCAGCGGAGAGTTATTGCAATGACAAGAGCGGCGCCGCGTATGCTGCGCCAAAGCCCGTTTTGCCGCTTGGCGATATCTCGCCGCGGACACTTTGGGGCGTGGCGCTTGCATCTCCGGCTCTCTACGATGAATCACTTGTTCAGGCAATTTCGGCGGAGCGGCCGAAATTTCTCGCGATTGCCAATGCCTTGAAATTCGGCAATCTTTATCCGGAGCCAGCGGATATCGACGCCAGCGAAGGCAAGAGCTGGCGCGAATGCGATGATATTGTCGCGCTTGCAAAACGTCTGCGCGTACCTCTCCGCGGTGATTGCCTTGCTTGGAACGAGTGGCTGCCAAAATGGCTTGTCGACCTTGCTCAGCGGCGTGATGAGCGTTCCAAGGACACGGTCATGCAGATCTATCAGAGGCACTTTCAAAATGTCTTTGCGCACTTCAGGCGGTTGGAGACGTCCAACGACATGACCCTACTGCGCTGGTGCGGCGTCATCAACGAACCGTTCAATCCGTGGATAGAAGAAAACGGGGCACCAGCTTGGCGTAAAGGCGCGTGGCTGAACGCGTTCGGTCTCGCGTCTGACGGCATACCGCTTTACATTCATCAGGCCTTTGTTTTCGGTGAGCGCTTCGGATCAAATGCCATATCGCTCTTTTTGAATGAGACTTATTGCGATAACGACCGGTTCGGCCCGAAGGTCAGGTTAGCCCTGCTCCGGTTGGTCGATGCGTTGCAACGAGCCGGCAGAAAAGTCGATGCCATAGGCCTCGAATGCCACCTCATGCCGCAATGGATGAACGAACCCGATAAGCCGGATTGGAAACCCTTTGTCGGATTTATAAGAGAGCTAGCGCGCCGAAACGTGGAAATTTACATAACCGAGCTTGATGTTAACGACTGCTCGCTCAACTCTGTTGCTGAGCGCGACGCGCAGGTCGCTGCTTATATGGACTCTTTTGTCACGGCCGCTTTGCAGGTCCCAGCGGTTACAATGGTGACCAACTGGGATCTATCAGACAAATACTCTTGGCTGCGTGGCGATGCATCTCCTTCGGATGTCTTTCCGTCTCTGGGCGGCTGGGCGAATTGCGTTTCACACCCATCCTGTCCTCGCCCGGATCCCTATGATCAAAACATGCATCCGAAAGCTGCAAGAGACGCATTGGCCAGAGCGCTTGGTGTCAGGTGACGATCGGTCTGTCTTTTTCGCTTTCTTCACGCACACGCAGCCATTCGGCGCCGCTTCGGCCCTATCAAAGATCGAGAGCAATATCACCTTGGGGCTGGCTGCAGCAGATCAAAAGATTGCCCTCGGCCGGCGGTTCGATTGGGTCCGGCTGATAGATGACTGAGCCGGAAATCAGCTCCGTCTCGCAGTTATGACAAACTCCGGTGCGGCACGACCAGCGCACCGGCACATCGCAGGCTTCGGCGAGTTCGAGCAGGCTGTGGAACCCGGAACCCCAGTGGACAGCGAGATTGCTGCGCGTAAAGGATACAATCGGCCCGACCTCCGCGGCTTCCTCCGGCGGATGCGGCGGCCGCCGCGAGACCGCGGCGATGCCCGGCGTCATCGACGGGCCCGACCCGAAATTCTCGGTGTGCAGGCGGTCACGGATGACCCCCGAGCCTGCAAGGCCGGTGACGAGATCGCTCATAAACGCGGCTGGACCGCAGATATAGACGTCCGCATCGGGCGGGACGCCGATTTCCTTCAACACGTCCACATCCACGCGTCCCACCCCATCGAAATCGACAGACGGCCGATCGGTTGGGTTTGGCGCACTGTAGCGGATGTGGCTATGGCTTCCGGGCAAAGACTCGAGAAGTTCGCGCACCTCCGCCGCGAATGGATGCTCGCTGCCGTTGCGGGCACCGTAAATCCACCAAATCTCTCTCCGAGTTTGCTCGGCGGCCAGTGCATACAGCATTGCGAGGACCGGAGTGGCGCCGATGCCGGCACTGACAAGGAGCACGGGACGCTCGCCTGGCTGCAACGTGAAGCTGCCACGCGGGGCGCTTACATCAAGACTATCGCCCGCCTGAACCTGCGTATCGATGTAAGCCCCGGCGGCGCCATGCGGCTCGCGCTTGACGCTGATGCGATAGCGATCCCGGCTCGGCTCGCCCGACAGCGAATAGCTGCGAAGCAGTGCGCTCCCATCGGGCAGTGGCCCGAGCCGCAAAACGATAAACTGCCCCGCCTCGGCGGTCGCAAGCGGCTCACCGTCGGCCGGCTCCAGGACGAGCGAGGTGACATTGCTGCTTTCGTGCAGCTTGCGCGACACACGCAACGAACGGAAGCCGCGCCACGCGGGGGGCGAACCCGTCGGTGGGCCAAGTCCTGGGTTACCGGTTGTTCCATTGCCTTTCCGTTCCCGGTCGAGCAGCGCCTCTAACGAGCTGCGCCAACCGGCGCTCAATGCCGGGATACGCAACGCTCGTTCCAGACCGCTCGCCGGGTGACCCGGCAAATAGAGCAGCGCATTGATCTCGGCGACGGTCATCCCTTCGGGACCGGCCTCGACCTTCGCAATTTCGGCGCCGGCGCCGACTTCGCCTTCCTTCAAAACCCGGAAATAGAAACCGGGTCTGCCATGTGAGACGAGCAGTGCTGCCATCTGCGGCTCGTTCATGCGGATGCCGACGCGATAGCAGGTGACGCGCGGCTGCGTCACTTCGAACAGGGCGTCGCCGATCTGGTAATGATCGCCAATGCACACTTCAGTATCCGCCAGTCCCTCGACGGTAAAATTCTCTCCGAACTGGCCATAGGTATAGTCATTTCGACCGAGCTGGTTTTGCCAATAACGATAAGATTCGATCTGATAGACAAAGACTGCCCGGTGTTCGCCACCGTGCCCCGCCAAATCTCCTTGCCCGTCTCCATCGAGGTTGAGCCGTCGTGCCATCCGCCGGCCCTGAACCGGCGTTTTCCAAACCGCGGAGTGGACAGTTTTCCCTTGCCACTCGATGTCGCGTGGCAGGCCCACATTAACTGAGAGCAACCTCGCCATCGTTTTGATCTCCTCTCAAGAGAAGCCCGTCGCGCGCTCGCCTCAACTCGGGCTAAGCCAAGGCCGAAAAGCTCGTCGGCGTGAGAAGCTGATTGGCAATGCTCGCAACGATTGGGCCGTCCTTCTCGCTCTCTTCGCGCACGCGCAACCATTCGGGGTCGCTCTGAAACGCGGTCCATTTGGCCTCGCGGTCGGCGAGAGAAGTCCAGCTCAGAATATAGGTCAGTTCGGCGTTGGAATTGCCAATCAAGGTCGTCCAGAATCCGACCTGAACGATCCCATGTTTTTTCCAGATGGATGTCGTGTGATCCTTGAAACGCGCGAGCAAGGCGGGCATGCGCCCCGGCACGACGGTATAAACGCGCAACTCATAGAGCATTGAATGGTCTCCTGCGAAAACAGTGTCCTTTGAACACGGATCGATGCGCCAGTCAGCGCTCCAAAAAATCCTGGTGCTCCGGTTCAGCCTCCCAGAACCTGGCGGCCGGAACGACTTGGGTCACGATCTTGTCCGGCCAATGTCCGGCCGCGTCGAGACCAGCGATCACATCTTCGGCAATGCGCTTCTGATCCTCGCTCGTATAGAAAATAGCCGAGCGATAGCTCGGGCCCTCGTCATCGCCTTGCCGGTTCAGCGTCGTCGGATCGTGAATCTGGAAAAAATGTTCGAGCAGCATTTGGAAGCTGATCGCCTTCGGGTCGAAGATGACTTCGACGGCTTCGGCATGCGTTCCGTGGTTGCGATAAGTGGCGTTGGCAACATCGCCGCCAGTGTAACCGACACGTGTCGAGACCACGCCTTTACGGCGCCGCAGGGTGTGTTGCACGCCCCAAAAGCAACCGCCGGCAAGAATTGCGACTTCATGCGGAAGGGAAAGGTTAGTGCCGCTTATCCCGCCCTCCCGTTGCCGCTTGGCCGATCCAATAGATCATGGTCACTTCGCCAATTCCTCCGCCGAGAGGATGCGGATCATGCACCAGTTTGCCGTCTGAAAAAATGACCGCATGGTCTACGCCGCGCGGACTTTGGCCGCGCGCAATATAGAACTCGGGCAATGGGATGTGGTTATCATGGATGTTCGCCGGACTGTCGTAATGAAAATCCTCTTTGAACATCAGGCTCACCCATTCGACGACTCTGTCCAGCCAATATTCGTTGCGGCGCGCGATCATTCCCTCGAATTCGGGAACCATCCATAGCGGTATTTCCAACAGAGAGGCCAAAACCGCGGCAAGGCAATTTCCGTGATGCCCTCCGCTGTCGCTATAAAGCTTTGTTTGCGTAACGGGTATCATAGCGCGCTCCGGGATTGGTTGATCCTCGTTAGCGCATGGATATAGGCAGCATACAAGCGGCGCCGCACACGGGTTGCCCCGCATGCGGGCGCAGCACCCTAATCGCCGTCGATCTGCCGGCCGACGATGGCGATCGCCCGCTCATAGACGGGCGCCGCGTTCCACGCCTGGATCGCGGCGAAATTGGCTTCGCCCGGCTGATAGCCCGCACCCGCCTGCCAGCCATGCGCTTTCAGGAAATTCGCCGTCGAGGTCAGCGCCACGGAGGCATTGTCGAGACTTCCGCCCGTGCCATATTCGAGAATGGTCTTGGGCAGGAATTGCGTCTGGCCGATCTCGCCATGCATCGAACCGCGCGCGCCGGGCGACAACTCTCCGCGGTCGATCAGTTTCAGCGCGGCGTAAAGCTGATCGGTGAAATAGGCCGAGCGGCGGCAGTCATAGGCGAGCGTCGCGACGGCCGAGAGCGCATCCTGATTCCCATGGACGCGCCCGAAGCCCGTCTCCATGCCCCAGATCGCGATGAGCGGCCCCGGCGGGACGCCATATCGCTGCTGAATCGAGGCAAAGAGCGCCGCTTGGGAGCGCTTCAGCCCGCGCCCCTGCGCGGCAATGGCGGCGCCGCCGCGCCGTGCGAGAAAGGATTCGAGCGACACATGGAAGCCGCCCTGCCCGCGATCGGCGCCGATCGTCGCGTGATTGTAATGCGTTGCCGCAAGGGCAGCGAGCGCCGTGCCGCCGACGCCCTTGGCCCGCGCTTCCGCTTCGAATTGCTGCTTCCAGCTCTCGAAGCCCGCCGAGTTGGTACCGCATTGCGCGGCATTGGCTTTGCCGGCCATGCAGCCGAGCATCAGGAAGGCTGCCACTGCGGCTGTCTTGAACTGCCTGCTCTTGGACATTGAGAACTCCCGTGAGATTCCGTCTCGTCGGACGATACGCTGGCCCGCCAAGCCTGTCGACATGGCCTATCGATGTTGGTTTCCGTTTAACCTTCAGATCCGAGCATATTTGGTTGGTTAAGACGTTGAGATGACGCCCCACGCCAGGCTCCGGCCGCAGCGGTCCTAGGCCGCGATGGCGGCGTGGATCGCCTTGCAATGCCGGACGAGGTTTTGATGTTCCAAAACGAATCCGCGCAGCGGCGTGTCGATCTCGAAGACGTAAATATTGGCGATCGAGCCATAAAGCGCCGCATCGAGGCTCGTCGGCTTTGCGCCGAATACGAAGCCGTCCTGCGGTACGAGGCGCGCCAGCACGCCGAGATCGGCGAGGCCGCGGGCATAGGCGGCGTCCGGTTCATAGCGGCCTATGCCCTGGTAGAAGTAACGTTTGAAATTATAGTCCCGCGCGGCTTCCAAAGCGGCCGTAGTCATGTCCTTATGGGTTGCAAGAAAAGCGTCGCGGAATTGCGGCCAGAATTGATCGTCCTTCCAGCGCGAATAGGACATCACCCAATAGAGATCGTCGAGCACGCGGCGGACCAGAAGATGGGTGTCGCGCTGCGCGACGGTGAGCCCATCATCGATCGTAAGACCATAGCGCCGGATCAAATGTGCGATGATGACATCGCTGTCGCCGATCTTCTCGTCGCCATCGAGGAGATAGGGCAATTGCCCGCGCGGCGCCTGCGCCGTGTCGATGATATGCTCATGCCGGAACGGCAGACCGCAGAGTTTGAGGAAGGCATAAATTTTCAACCCGAAGGGGTTGTTGTCGGCAACGCCGAAGAGCTCGGGGTAGGAAAATAAGGTCAGCATTCCGGCCTGTCCAAAAGCGGTTCGCCCTGGAGTATATACGAAGATGCCAGCTTCGCTCTCGATCGGGCCAATGATGGAGACAAATCATGACTGATCGTGATGGGCCGCCTCGTTCTCATGCGGCATCTTCTGGTCCGTGGGGGGCGCCGTCGCCTGAAGCAGCGGGAGAGCCGCCGGAAGCAAATCATGCCTCCGCTCGAAAGCCATGGCGGTTGGGCTCCTTCGCCATACTCGCCGTCATTCTTTTCAGCTACGGCGTCTCTGCCTACAGAGATCTCTCGCGACCCGAAGCCTGGGCCTATTGGCGAGATCTCTATTTTTCGCCGGGCCTCACCTCTACCATCGTTTCAGACGCTTATACCGACAGCGCAGGTCATCTTCATCCAGGCTTGGCGGTCAGCGGGAAAATAGGAGCCGCAGCCGCAAGTTGGTTTCGTGACAGAATCGAGGAAGCCCATCTCTCGCCGGGTGATGCCGTGTTCTTGTCTTCGCCGGGCGGATATATCGACCAAGCCCTCATCATAGGCGAGGTCATTCGATCCAAGGGGCTAGTCACAGCCGTTGGCGTGCCTGATTCCTCCGGTCACATAAAACCGTCCTATTGCGCGAGTGCCTGCGTATTTGCCTATGCAGGCGGGACGGTTCGCATCGGTATCCCAGGATCCAAACTGGGTGTCCACCGGTTTACGACTACCAGCACAGGCGGCGACCCGGTCGCCGATACGCAGAGAACCACGGGTATCGTATTAGGATATATGACGAAGATGGGCGTCTCATCCGCCGTCGTGGAGGCGATGTCCGCGACGAATGATATCCACTGGCTCAGCGCAAAGGAAACCACCGAAACAGGGCTCGTCACCGATCCCTTGGGGAGCGGCGGTTAAAAATCAAAAATGCCGCGAATTGGCGCTTTTCTGTAGAGATTTTGATATTCCGTCATATTGCCTTATGGCTTTGATCGTGAAAAGCGGCCGAGTGGCGTAAACTGACGCCCATCACGCAATCGAGATCAGCCGCCGCTCCCATCGTCGCCAGCGACGTGCTGCGCGGCCTTTTAACTTTCAGGCAATTCATCCGTGACCTTGTTCAAGACCAGCCCACCGCTGGCTCGTGCGCTCGCCGAGCGCAATTATGCCGATGCGACACCCGTGCAATCCGCCGTCCTGACAGAGGAAGCGGAAGAAAGGGACATTCTCGTCTCGGCCCAGACAGGCTCCGGCAAGACGGTTGCCTATGGCTTGGCCATCGCCGCGACGATTCTCGGCGAAGACGACAAGTTGAGCAAGGCTGCCGCGCCCCTCGCCCTCATCATCGCGCCGACGCGCGAACTTGCCATGCAGGTCGAACGCGAACTGGCCTGGCTCTATCAATATGCCGGGGCAAAGATCGTCTCTTGCGTCGGCGGCATGGATAGCCGGACCGAGCGCCGCAAGCTCGCAGACGGCGCGCATATCGTCATCGGCACGCCCGGCCGCCTGCGCGATCATATCGAGCGGCGCGGCTTGATTGTGGATGAGCTCAAGGCCGTCGTCCTCGACGAAGCCGACGAAATGCTCGACCTCGGCTTCCGCGAGGATCTCGAATTCATTCTCGAGGCGACGCCCGCCGCCAGACGCACTCTCCTCTTTTCCGCGACCATGCCGAAAGGCATCGCGGCTCTGGCCAAGCGTTATCAGCACAATGCTTTGCGCATCGAGGTCGCTGGCGGCGAGCGCGGTCACGCGGATATCGAATATCGTGCGATCAGGGTCGCTCCGCATGAAACCGAACATGCGGTCGTCAATCTCCTGCGCTTCGTCGAGGCGCAAAGCGCGATCGTGTTTTGCAACACACGCGAATCGGTCAGGCACTTGCACGCGACCTTGCTCGAACGCGGCTTCTCGGCCGTGCTCTTGTCGGGCGAATTGAGTCAGCACGAACGCAATCAATCCATGCAGGCCATGCGCGATGGCCGGGCGCGCGTCTGCATCGCGACAGACGTCGCCGCGCGCGGCATCGATCTGCCCAATCTCGGACTGGTCATTCACGCCGAGCTTCCCAACGATGCCGAAGCGTTGCAGCATCGCAGCGGGCGCACCGGCCGCGCCGGCCGCAAAGGCGTGAGCGCTCTGCTCGTCCCCAACGCGCGGCGCCAGCGCGTCGAACGGCTTTTGGCGGAGGCAGGCGTTCGCGCCTCCTGGAGTGGACCGCCTTCCGTCGAGGAGATCCGCAAGCTCGATCAAGAGCGCATGCTGCAAGATTCGATTCTGACCGAGCCGCCGGCCGAAGAGGATTTCGAGCTCGCAAGATTGCTGCTTGCGGAACGAACGCCCGAAGAACTCGGCGCGGCCTTGATCCGCGTCTATCGCTCGCGCCTGCCAGCCTTGGAGGACGTAACCGATCCCGGCCAAGGCCCGGAGCGCCGCGAGCCGCGCGGATCGAAAAACGCGCCGGGGAAAGGTCCATCGGCCAAGACCTCCAAGGCGCCGCGGGCGGCTTTTTCGGGTGAGGCCACTTGGTTCCGGCTCGATATCGGGCGAAGCAAGAACGCCGATCCGAAATGGCTTTTGCCGATGCTTTGCCGCAAAGGAAAAATCAGCAAACAAGACATCGGCGTGATCCGCATCTTCGACACCGAAACGAAGGTTGAAATCGCGGAGCCGGTCGCGGCGCAATTTGCCGCCAATATGAAACGGCCGGGCGGCGACAATATCCGCGTCGAACGGCTGAGCGGCGGCCCTGAGCCCACGGGCCCGGACGCCCCGCCGAAAGGCGGTAAGCCGAAACGTGCGAAAGAAAAGCGCGACGGCCCAGCAAAGACCTGAATGACGGCAATTTCGTCGGGCGGCGGGCGGCTTTATCGCTTGCCGCTGCCACGCCCACGCTTCAAACTGGCCGCCTCAGCCGGAATCGTCCCCAGCATCGCGTGGCTGGCACTGTCCGGTGGGGCGGTGCTGACGGTGGGCTTCACGTTTTTTTTCGAACCTGCGGGCTCAGATCCTGATGACCGGCATATTGTCAGCCCTCGTGTTCCTGGGGCTGCTTGTCATCGTATCGATCGATCATCCCTTCACTGGTCCAGCCTTCGTCGGCAGCGAGCCGCTTCAGCGGGTGGTCGAGGACTTTGGAAGTTGAACGCGCGTCGCAAGCATTGGATCACGATGATTCGTGATCGACGCTAACGGCTTAAAGACTCGAAATAAAAGAACCTCCAGCGTCGGGACAGCGCTGGAGGCGAGGTGATGCCAGTTGGAACGAGATGAACCCGAGCCGTATATGGTATGCCATATACTGTATTCTATGTCTATTGTGCCGAAAGTCGTGCTCACCCGCTGATGGGGCTGGAATGACCGCGCTCATTCTTCGACCTCTGCCAGTTCTTCCGGCTTGCCGCCCAGAGCTCTCACAAAATTCTTCGCCAGTGCGTGATAGAGCCCCTCATTGTAGATGAGCTTGGAGCAGGCCGTCGCAATGACCGCTGCGACCATCAAGGGAATGATCATCGCGTGGTCCTCGGTCATCTCGCCGACGATGACGAAAGACGTCATCGGCGCCTGCACCACGCCGGAGAGATAGGCGACCATGCCGAGCAGCGCCAAGGCGCCGATCGGCACATTATGAAAGAGCGGGCTTAAGTCGACACCAAGCCCCGCGCCGATCGAAAGAGAGGGCGCGAAAAGGCCGCCCGGAATCCCGCTGATGGAAGAAAAGATCGTCGCCAAAAATTTCCAGGATGCGAAAGAAAAGGCCTGGGTGTTCTCGCCATGCACGATGGCGCGGGCCTGCTCGTAGCCCGTGCCATGCACGGTGCCGCCCGAGAAAAATCCGCATATGGCGACGCCGAGCCCGCAAAGAATGGCAAAGACGATCGGATGGCGCCAGATCCAGCCGCCGACCGTGCCCGGCAGGCCATTGCCGAAGAGGATCAAAATGCGGCTGAAGAGTCCGCCGCTTAAGCCCCCCGCTATGCCGCAGACCGGCACCACCGCCCAAGCGGGTCCAAGCGGGAGCACCGCCGGCGTCGAGCCGAAATAAGCGTAGTCGCCGACGATGGCGAGCGAGGTCAGGCCCGCGGCGATGACCGCTCCGAGCACAAGCCCGTTGGTCTTGGACTCGAACGATCGGCTCATCTCCTCGATGCCGAAGACGATGCCTGCGAGCGGCGTGTTGAAGGCCGCTGCGATCCCCGCCGCAGATCCGGCGAGCAGAAGCCCGTTCTGCCGATAGGGTGAGAGCCAGGCGAAGGACCCCATGATCGCGGCGCCGACTTGCACACTAGGCCCCTCGCGGCCGATCGAGGCGCCGGAGAGAAAACCAAGCATCATGACGAGGACCTTGCCGAAGGCGACGCGCAGCGACACGAGGCGCAACCGCGCCGTTCGGTCGGCGACCTGAGTCGCCGCGATCACCTGCGGAATGCCGCTGCCCTGCGATCCGGGGAAAAAATTGCGCGCGAGATAAGCGCAGAAGCCGAAGCCAAGCGGCGTCACGAAGAAGGGCACATAGGGCCAGAGGCTCAGCATGTGCCGGAAATAGGACTGCGTGATGTCGGCGAGGAAGGCCATGACGATCGCCGCCAGACCGACGCAAATGCCGCCGATCAGAAACAGAAACCGGCGGCGCCATGTCTTATAGGCGATCCGCGACAGGCCGAAGAGATGCTGAATATAACGGCTGTCTATGATCGCCACCGCACGCCCTACCCTACCTCGGCCTCAACCGCCTATTTGTCCGCGATGGCGGAGGAACTGATCGGCCAGCACGCAGGCGACCATGGCTTCCCCAACCGGCACGGCCCTGATGCCGACACAAGGATCATGCCGGCCGGTCGTCGAAACCGTCGTATCATGCCCCGCCCGGTCGATGGTCTGGCGCGGCGTCAGGATCGACGAGGTCGGTTTCACCGCGAAGCGCGCGACGATCGGCTGGCCCGTCGAAATGCCGCCCAAAATGCCGCCGGCATGATTGGAGAGAAAGATGGGCTCGCCGTCATTGCCCATGCGCATCTCATCGGCATTTTCTTCACCCGACAGAGCGGCGGCGGCGAAACCCTCGCCGATTTCGACGCCCTTCACGGCATTGATCGACATTAAAGCCGCGGCCAATTCGCTATCGAGCTTGCCGTAAATCGGGGCGCCCCAGCCGACCGGCACGCCCTCGGCGACGATCTCGATCACCGCGCCCGCCGATGATCCGGCCTTGCGGATCTCGTCGAGATAGGCTTCGAAAAAAGCCGCCGCCTTGGCGTCCGGGCAAAAAAACGGATTGCGGTCGATCTCGGCCCAATCCCAACGCGCACGATCGATCTTATGCGGTCCGATCTGCACCAAGGCGCCGCGAATCTCGACGCCCGCAATCACCTTGCGCGCGACGGCACCGGCGGCCACACGGGTCGCGGTTTCGCGGGCCGACGAGCGGCCGCCGCCGCGCGGGTCGCGCAGGCCATATTTGGCATCGTATGTATAATCCGCATGGCCGGGACGGTATTTGTCCTTGATCGCGTCGTAGTCTTTGGAGCGCTGATCGGTGTTTTCGATCATCAGCCCGATCGGCGCGCCGGTCGTGACCTGCTCGGCCCAGCGCTCGTCGACATAGACGCCGGACAGGATCTTCACGAGATCCTCTTCCTTGCGCTGCGTCGTGAAGCGGGACTGGCCGGGCTTGCGCTTGTCGAGATGGAGCTGAATGTCGGCTTCCGTCAGAGGAATGCCGGGCGGACAGCCATCGACGACGCAACCGATCGCCGGCCCATGGCTTTCGCCGAAGGTCGTGACGCGGAAAAGATGGCCGAATGTATTGTGGGACATGGGCTCAAACAGGATGCGCAAACCCTCTCCCTGTGGGAGAGGGTGGTCAGCGGAGCTGACCGGATGAGGGGTTGCGATGCAGCAATTGAGGGACCGTAACCCCTCATCCGCCTCGCATTCGCTCGGCACCTTCTCCCACAGGGAGAAGGTTTAACCAATCCCTTTGTATGACCCTTAAAGCTCATACGAAAGATGAAGCGCAGCCTGGCCCGAAGCGCAAAAACCCTTCAGGCAGCAGCCTTTACGGGTTCTTTCTGGATTGCTTTTTCAACCGCCTTCGGCTCAGCCGGAGAGCCGACCCATTCCGAATTGGCCGGAATGTGCTCGCCCTTCATGACGAGGGTCAGAGGTCCGAGCCGCGCATAATCGCCGACATGCGTGTCGTAAAGAACGGTCGAGCCCGCGCCGACCGCCACGCCCTTGCCGACATGGATACGGCCGACCTTCATCACCCGGTCCTCGTAAAGATGCGTCTGCAGGGCGCACATGGAGTTCAGCGCCGCATAATCGCCGACGGTCACGCAATCGAACTCGGTGATGTCGGTCATGTCCATATAGACGCCGCGGCCGAATTTGGCACCGAAAACCCGCAAGATCCAAGGCAGGAACGGGGTGCCGCGCAGATGGTCGAGCAGCACGCGCCCGACCATGCCGGCATAGATCACCGCGACCGCCTCGGTCCGCATCGCCCACCAGGACCACATGGGCTTCGTCATCGGCTCATAGCGGCCCATGGTCAGCCATTTGATCGCAACGACCACCGCCGTCAGGCCGAGCGTGATCGCCACAGCCGAGATGATGAAAAGCTTCGCAACCTCGGCATAGTGGCCCTCAATCACGGCCCGGCTGAACCATTCGACCGCCCAGGTGCCGAACGTAATGAAGAGCATGGTCGGCATCGATATTGTGATCGCCTCGAAACCAGCTCTTGCGAATTTCTTCCAGCGTGGCGCCTCATAGGTCCAATTGGCATTGCCCGTATCGAATCTTTGCCGCACGGGCAGCTTGATCGGCGGCGAGCCGAACCACGTATCTCCGGGGCTCATCAATTCATTCGCCGGTGGCTTCGACTTGATGCCGATCAGCGCATTATTGGGGATTTCGGCGCCGGCCGGCACGACGGCGCTGTTGCCGACGAAGACCCGCGAGCCGGTCTTCACATGTTTCAGATACATCCAGCCGCGGCGGATCTCCTCGTCGCCGAGCACGACCTCGTCGGCGATGAAACATTTCTCGCCGATCTCGACAAGGTCGTAGCGGCCGGACAGATTGGTGGAAATCTCCGCGTCCTTGCCGATCTTGGCGCCCATCAGCCGGTACCAGCCCTGCATATAGATGGTCGCAAAGAGCGAGGAGAGTGTTTCGAGCGTGATTTCGGACGCGAGCGCAACCGACCATTTGCGGAAATAGAACCAGGAATGGATCGAATAGGTGCCTTCCTTCACGCTCGGCAAAACGATCCAGCGGAACAGGATGATAAAGCCGACCGTGGCGAGCACGGTGACAAAAGCCGTCGGCCAGGCCATGACCGGGATCATGGCCATGTAGAGCCCCCGGTCGACATCGGCGATGCCGATCAGATCGTCGATCTTGTCGAAGACCCAGAAGGCTGGAATGATCGGCAAAAGCCCAAGCGGCGGAATGACGAGAAGCATGAGCGTATAAAGCGCATTCATCACAGTGCGACGCAGCGGCGACGCCGTGGCCTGCGGATCAAGCGCGGCCTGATCGACAATGCCGACTTTGGTTCCCGGCGATCCGTCCCAAACCTCCCAGGCGCCAACATGCGTATTGGCGCCGATCGACGTCAGGTCGCGCAATTCGGCGCCCTCGTCCAGGACGACGTTTTCTTCGATCACGCAGGACGAGCCTATATAGGCGTCCCGGCCGATCGTAATCTCGCCGATGATGAGTTCATTGCCTTCGACCCGCGCATTGGCGAAAGTCGCGAAGGAGCCGATATTGGCGCCATCGCCGATGCTGATCAGGTCAAAGGCACCCGCCTCGATTTCGGCGAGAAGTGTATCCTTGCCGATCTTCGCGCCGACCACCTTCATGTAAAGCGGCAAAAGCGGCGTGCCGTGAAACCATCTGGTGTGGACCAGTCCTAAAAAGCGCTTGGACAGCCACCAGCGGTAATAATAAACGCCCCAAAGCGGATAGCGGCCCGGTTTGGTCCGGCCGATGATTGCCCATTTGGCGGCAATCGCAATCACCAGAATCGCGATATTGATCGAGATATAAACGCCGAGCAGCGAGGCCACTTCCTCGAAGATCGACGCATCCGTATCCGTGAGCAGCATATAGCTCACGAAAACCCCGAGCCATTCCGCCGTCACGAGCCCGAGAATGATCGGCAGCACGATCAATTGCGCGAGGCCGCAGAGGAAATGCCGCAGAAACGGCGGCGGCGTGAAGGACAGATCGCGCGGCGGCCCGATATCGCCCGATTTTTTGTCGAGCAGGTCCGCGAGCAAGCGCAAGGAGCGCGCCGTATAGACGTCCTGCAACGTAATGCCTGCGAGCGCCGGCGTTTCGCGCACGATCGAGATGAGACGCGCGGCGAGCAGCGAATGACCGCCAAGATCGGTGAAGAAATCCGCATCGAACGGGATGGCTTGCGGCGGCAAGACACGCTGCGCCGCGGCAAGCAGCTTGGCTTCGGTTTCGGTGCGGGGATCTTCCTGGACTTCGTTGCTCCCAACGGAGTGCAGCTCGACCTTCTTCAGGAAATTGCGGTCGACCTTGCCCGACGGCAGCCGCGGCAGGCTGTCCACCGGCTCATACCGGTTCGGCAGCATATAGGCCGGCAAATGGGCGCGCAGAAGATTGCGCATGGTGGCGGGATCGAGTGCGGCCCCCGCGACGGCGACGACGAAGGCCACGAGTTCTTCGACGCCCGCTTCGCCTCTTTGGACGACGGCGGCTTGCGAAATCTGCGGCAGATCGGTGAGCTTGGCTTCGATCTCCCCGAGCTCCACGCGAAAGCCGCGCACTTTGACCTGATCGTCGATCCGGCCGCGAAAGATGAGGTTGCCCTGCGGATCGATGAGAACGGCATCGCCCGACCGGTAAAGCCGTCCGTCCGAAGCCGTCGCATCGAACGGGTTGGCGATGAATTTTTCCGCCGTCAGCGTCTCGCGGTTGAGATAGCCCGTAGCAATGCCGGGTCCGCCGATCAGGAGCTCACCCTCGATGCCTGCTCCGAGGAGCCGCAACTCGTCATCTGCCACATAGCAGGTGTAATTCGGGATCGGCTGTCCGATCGTGACCGGCTCATTCGGATGGACTTCCGAGATCGTCGCAACGACGGTCGCCTCGGTAGGCCCGTAGGAATTGAAGATGGTGCGCCCGGCCTTGCACCAGCGGGCACCGAGCGCGGGCGGACAGGCTTCGCCGCCCAAAATGATGATCCGCAAGGTTGCGACATCGCGCGGCAGAAGCGACAGCAGAGTCGGGACCGTGTCCAGCACGGTGACGCCATAGGCTTCGAGAAGATCCGGGAGCTTGTCGGCTTCCGCCATAATCTCCGGCGTCGCGACGAAGAGGCTCGCCCCGACGAGATAGGGAAGCCAGATTTCTTCCATGGAGAGATCGAAGGCGACCGAGGCGCCCTGGAAAACGATATCGTTCTCGCTCAGCCGGTAGACTTCATTGGCGGCGCGCAAATAATGACAAATATTGCGGCTCGAAATGACGATGCCTTTCGGCATGCCGGTCGAGCCCGACGTATAGATGAGATAGGCCGGGTGATCCGGCGTCGCGCCGAGCACGCGCGCATCGACCTTGGTGCGATCGGTCGGGTCGATGAGATCGGCCGGGATCACGATGGGGCAAGCAGCATGCGCGCGCGCGGTCTCGACGAAGGACGGTGCCGTCAGCAGCAGTGAGGCTTGTGCATCGGTAAGGCAGGTCGCGACGCGGTCGGCGGGCGCATCCGCGTCGAAGGGCAGCCAGGCGGCGCCTGTCTTGGCGATGCCGATCTGGGCGATCAGGAGATCCTGGCCGCGCGCCATCCAGAGGCCGACGACATGGCCGGGGCGTACACCGCGATGATAAAGGCCGCGCGCTATGGCTTCGGCCTGTGCCTCGACCTCTCCATAGGTGAGCCGAGCCTCGGGCGTGATCATGGCGACGGCTTGCGGATCGGCGCGGACGGTGGCGGCGAAGATTTCGGACAAGAGCTCGTCGCGGATCAGGTGCGGACGAACCGGACCGCGCAGACCAGCCTTCGCCGCGGGACTCTCCGACGCCACAGAAGCTAATGTCACGCCTTCGTCTTTGACCGTCTGGTACAGAGCCATATCGCTTTCGAGGTCGGCCAACGCGTGCGGCGGGTGAAAACTCGGAACCCTCATCCGAGCCTAACCTTATATCCTGGCAGGTTCTTTGTGGTAAATGACTGGAGGTGGATTGGATGCCTAGCAAGGGATTGTGACAGCCGTGCCTGACGATGCCGCAGGTGTCAGCTCCCTACAACAACACATTTATCAGATACTTAATCTGAATTTCTGATGAATGGCGGGAGCAAGGGCCAGGCGCGCCAATCGACGAAGAGCGGCTGAAGAAGCCGGTCGAAGGAATCGCGGCGGCCAGAAAGGAGCTCCCTTTCCGGATCAATGCGCTCAGTCCTTATTGTTCTGAACCGAAATGTCGGGTGCCGCCGGATTTTTCATGCCGACGACATGATAGCCCGCATCGACATGCAGGATTTCGCCGGTGATGCCGCGTGCCATCGGGGACAGCAGAAAAGCCGCGCTTTCGCCGACCTCCTCGATCGTCACGGACCGCCGCAGCGGTGCGTTATATTCGTTCCATTTCAGGATATAGCGGAAATCGCCGATGCCGGACGCGGCCAGGGTCTTGATCGGTCCCGCCGAAATCGCGTTGACGCGAATGTTCTTCTCGCCGAGATCGGCCGCCAGATAGCGCACCGAGGCCTCGAGCGCGGCCTTCGCCACCCCCATGACGTTATAATGCGGCATCCATTTTTCGGCGCCGTAATAGGTGAGCGTCAGCATCGAGCCGCCATCAGTCATCAGCTTTTCGGCCCGCTGGGCGATGGCTGTGAAGGAATAGCAGGAGATCAGCATCGAATTGACGAAATTATCCGCCGTCGTGTCGACATAGCGCCCGGTCAGCTGATCCTTGTCGGAAAAAGCGACACAATGGACGACGAAATCGAGCCTGCCCCAAATCCGGGCGATTTCGGCGAAAATAAAATCCACGGAGGCGACGTCGGTCACATCGCAAGGACCAAGGACCTGGGCATTGAGTTCCTGGGCGAGAGGCCGCACCCGTTTCTCGAGCGCCTCGCCCTGGAAGGTAAAGCCGAGTTCGGCGCCGGCACCGGCAGCCGCCTTGGCAATACCCCAGGCAATGGACCGGTTATTGGCAACGCCCAACACCAGACCGCGTTTCCCCGCCAAAATGCCGTGCTGGGGAGATCCGGTGACCGTTATTTCCGGCTGCGTCATACTCAATCCGGACCAAGAGGAGGAAAGGCGGGCCAGGAAAGGCCGCGGGGACCTGCCGCGTTTAAGGGTTGGCTTTGCTTAGCGCAAGTCCGAAGGTTTGTGGAAATACCACCTTCCCTCGCACGAAATGACATGATTTTCATTTACAACCATAGGCAGGCGGCGCGGAGCGCTCTATGATTAAGCTTTAGAGCTAGGCTTGGCCCCCAGCCAGCTTGCGGCGAGCAGGGATATCCATCCCATTTTGCTCGGGACCTCAAGCGATTTGTAGCTGGACTCAGGCGTTTGGAAACCACGGGAATCGCTTTCCGCCCAGATGGAAAGCGCCAGAGCGGAGCGCAGAGGTGAGCTTACGCGACGATTTGGGCCTCCTGACGCCGCGCCTGCGCCGTTATGCGCAGGCGCTGTCCAATGTCGTCCATATCCCGAGCGAAACGGCGGACGCGCTGGTCCAGCGCACCCTCATGCATGCGCTGCAGACGGGCCCCTTGAACCCCAGATCCGATATGACGGTCTGGCTCTATTCGCTGCTGACACAATTTTATCGCGACGCACAAAACCGCCTACATGGCGCGACGGCGGCCGGCGAAAGCCGCAGTCTTTACGGCAGCACGATCAGCGACAAGCCCGTGGGGCACGGGCATCCGCCAGGCGGTTTGGGCGCCGGGCTCGCCGCCCTCACGCTGGAAGAACGCGAAGCGCTGCTCTTGGTCGTTCTCGAAGGCTTCAGCTATGGGCAGGCGTCGCATATTTTGCGGATCTCGCGCGGCATGCTGATCATCCGCCTGGCGCATGCCCGCGCCGCCTTGTCGAATTCCATCGGCGCCAAGGTCAGCCCCGGCCCGCAGCCGCGGCGTCCACCTTATCTGCGCGTGATCAAATAGGAAAAGCCGTGGCGACTCTGCCGCTCGTCAGCGAAGAAGATCTCCATGCATTCGTCGACGGCGAGACGGATGCGCAAACCAATGCGGCCATTCTCGCGCTTCTCGCGGCGTCTCCGGCGGATGCCGCACGCGTCGAAACCTGGCGCTGTCAGAACGAACTCATTCGCGCCAGTTTCGGCAAGATCGAGCATGAGCCCATCCCGCTCTCTCTGTCTCTGACCCCCACCCGCAACCTGCGCAACGACAGTTTGGTCCGGCTTATCCCCGCGACGGCGGCAGGTGCGCGCGAGGGCGATGAATTGACGCCGCAAGCCTGGAAGGCATCCGATCTCGCCAAGCTCTGCGCCGCGATCGGAATTGCCTTCGCCGGCGGCATGATGGCGGCACTCGTGACGCCACATCTCTCCAGCCCGCTTGCGGAGCTGTTTCCAAACCACCCGACTTCGATTGCAAGGACGGCGGCCGACTTGCCTTTGCCGTTTCAAACACTCGAAATCGCCGGGCTTCGCGAGAAGAGCCCGACAGCGGAGACAAGCCTCAAAATCAGGGACGAGATGATTTCGAAAGGCACCCGCGCCGATTTCAATCCTGCTCCCATGCTCTTCCAGGATTTGGCCGCGTTGGAGCTATCGGTCGAGGGCTTTCAGATCGGGACGGCAGCCAGCGATCCGGCTCTTTGCCTGTTCCTGTCCACCAAAGCCGGCGAGCCCCTGACGCTCTGCCTCGAAAAGGCTTCGTCGGCCCAAAGCTTCAACTACCGCACGACGGAGGTGCCGCCGCTGCGTTCGGTCGATTGGCCGGAACGGATCGGCCATTTCGCTCTAGGGGGACGCCTGTCCGAGACGGCGCTTCTCGACGTTGCCCAACGCATCCATACGCGGGTCGGGATGTCGAACCCGGCCCGCTGATTTGTTCGCGGGGCGAAGCTAGGTCAGATCCTTGCGCGGATCATAGGGCTTCTCGGCTTCCCACTTGCGCATCAAGGCGACGAGTTCAGGGTCTGCCGTCTCCGGCAGAACGATCCGCAACGTCACGAAAAGATCGCCGGTTCCACCTTGCGCACTGGGCAGGCCCTTGCCGCGCAGCCGCAAGGTGCGGCCGCCGCTGCTGCCAGCCGGCACGGCGAGTTCGACGGCGCCGCTCAGCGTCGGCACATTGACCTTGGCGCCAAGCACGGCCTCATAAAGCGCGACCGGCAGATCGAGCCGCAGATCGCGCCCATCCACTTTGAAGTAAGGATGCTTGGCGATCTGGACGGTCACCATCGCATCGCCCGCTTCGCCGCCGACAGGCGAGGGATAGCCCTGCCCCTTGAGACGGATCTGCTTGCCGTCTTCCATGCCGGCCGGCACGGAGATGTCGAGTGTGCGCCCGGTCGGAAGCTCGACGCGCGCTGTAGTGCCTTTCGCGGCCTCAGCCAGACCGATCGTGACACTCGCTGCGGCATCGGCGCCTTTCTGCGGCTGACGCGTTTGCTGGCCGCCGCCGCCCCGCCGCGCGGCATTGCCGAAAAGATCGGCGAAGAGATCGCTTGGGTCGAAACCGCCGCCGCCACCCCGGCCGCCGCCCCGGCCGAGATCGAATTCGAAATGCTCATAGCCGCCGCCGGGCGCCTGCTGGCGGAATCCCGGTGCACCCGGACCGCCCGCGCCAAAACCCTCGAAGCCTTGAAACCGCGGCTTGCCTTCGGCATCGATTTCGCCCCGGTCGAAAGCGCCGCGTTTCTTCTCGTCGCCGATGATCTCATAGGCGGAGCCGATCTCGGCGAATTTGTCTTTCGCCTTGGCATCGGTGCTCTGGTCGGGATGGAATTTTTTGGCGAGCTTGCGATATGCCTTTTTGATTTCGGCCGCGTCGGCCGTCTTCGGCACACCTAAAACTGTATATGGATCACGCATTGAAAGAGCCCAATTTCCGCGCCCGCCCTGAGTCGGCGCAAGCGCACATGTCTCGCTCATAATTTGGGTGAGAATTTACCGGCCGCAAGACTCTCATCGCAGGTTAAGCTCGAGTCCGCGCGCATAAAATGAGCGAGATCAAGCCTATATCAGGTCTTCTTCCAGGGCTTTGTGTCGGTGACGGTCCAATTGCCGTCCTTGTCGGCGCAGGCCGTACCCTGCAGCGACTTGTCGCCGCCTTTGAGATCGATTTCGGCCAGGAAGGCACGGCAAACACGTTCGTTTTCGGGATAGGCCTTGCCGACCGGGACAAAATTCCCTTTGGCTCCCGAATCGGGGTTGCTCCAAGCGACGGTCGATCCGGCGCCTTGCGGATCGAGCGCCGTGGTCATAGCTGCTTTGGCGCGCCGCGCGTCCTCGGGGCCGAGCGACTCGGCAAAAAGCGGCCGCGAAATCGAGGCAGTGACGTCCTCGTCGGTATGGCTGACAAGCGAGGGGATCGGCATGGAGATGGAACAGCCGGAAGATGCAAGCGCCGCGACAACGATGAAGCAGCCTGCGCCAAAGCCCGGCCACGAGGACCGCGCCAAGCCGTCCCGGCTGCTATAATGAGTCTGGAAAGATCCGTAAGTCCGATTGGGGCGCACGCCCTCACCTGTCACACAGCCGCAGTACCAACGAGGGGTAGCATTGAAAACGTTAATAGGCAGTGACTTCACCGAAGCAGCGGAGCCCTTCGCTCTCTTCGAAAGTTGGTTCGAGGACGCGAAAAAGAGCGAGCTGAACGACCCGGATGCGATGGCGCTTGCCACCGTCGATACCACAGGTCTGCCAGATGTCCGCATGGTGCTCCTGAAATCGGCCACCCCCACCGGATTTACATTCTATAGCAATGCGGAAAGCGCGAAAGGCCGCGAGCTCGAGGCGAATATGAAGGCCGCCGCGGTTCTGCATTGGAAATCCCTGCGCCGGCAGGTCCGTTTTCGCGGTCCGGTCGAGCGCGTGAGCGATGCCGAGGCCGACGCCTATTTCGACAGCCGCGCGCGTGAGAGCCGGATCGGGGCTTGGGCGAGCCAGCAATCGCGGCCGCTCGAAAGCCGCTTCGCGCTCGAAACCGCCGTCGCCAAATTCGCGCTCACCTATGCAATCGGCAAAATTCCACGCCCGCCTTATTGGGTCGGCTACCGCATCCAGCCGCTCGCCGTGGAGTTCTGGGCGGATGGAACGTTCCGTCTGCATAACCGCATCAGGTTCAGCCGCGACGGGCTCGACGCGCCCTGGACCAAAGAGAGGCTCTATCCGTGACGCAGACCAAAGAGGACGGACGCCTCTATCCGGCCTACCCGCTCCTTGCGGTCAGCATCGCCTTGTTTCGCGACGACGAGGTGCTGCTCGTCAAACGCGCCAGGCCGCCGCTCGAAAATCTTTTCTCGCTGCCAGGCGGCCTTGTCGAATGCGGCGAGCTTTTGGAAGAGGCCGCACGGCGCGAATTATGGGAAGAAGTCGAGATGAAAGCGGGTCCGCTCACGTTCAACCGGCATGTCGAAATGATCGAGCACGATACGGAGGCGCGCGTGAAACGCCATTTCGTCATCGCGAATTTCGCCGGCGCCTGGGTTTCGGGTAGCGGCCGCATGAACGAGGAGGTCGGCGAAATCCTTTGGACCCCCACTGAGGCGATCAGCAACCTGCCGTTAACTCCGAGGCTCGCTTATGTGATCGAGAGCGCGAAAGCGCTGTCGGCCGGCCAGACGCGAGGGAGTTGATGCCAAACGCTTCGATGACTCATCGCAGGTCGCGGCGTTTCGCCGCCGCTCTGACCGCCCTCTGCTTGAGTTGCAGTGCCTCACTCGCGCAGGGCTGGCCGGGGGCGCAATCCTCGCCTTTCAGCTTCGGCGCCCCGCAACCGGCACCCCAGGCCGCACCGCGACCGCATTGGCCGCGGCCGCGCCGGCTGGCGCCGCAGGCGGCCGTGCCGAAGCCGGACGCGTCGAAAACCGAGGCCGCGCCGGCATCCGGCGCGGACGAGCCACCGCCGCCCTATGAGCCGGAGCTTTTACGGCTCTCCGAAATCCTCGGCGCCTTGACCTATCTGCGAGATATTTGTGGACATTCGGATGCGGAGACCTGGCGCGGCCGGATGCAGGCGCTTCTCGACTCCGAAGCCAAGACCGCGACGCGCAAGGAGCATTTGGCCGGTGCCTATAACCGCGGTTTCCACGGCTATGAAATTTCCTACCGGGCCTGCACCCCTAATGCACAGGTCATCATCAAGCGCTTTTTGGCGGAAGGCGAGAAGATCGCGCATGATGTCGCCAATCGCTATGGTGCGTCGTAACGCTCACACAAAAACACCAGGGCGCGGACGATGGCCGCACCCTGGTGTTTTAATAGATAGCGATCGGACGAGCGATTACTCGTTCATGTGATCCTGTTTGCCACTATGAACTTGGAAAGCAGGCTTCACCTCGCGCCACTTGAAGCCAGCGCTCGGATCGGCGCATTGAATCTCACGTTCGGGAATCAACTTCTCGCAGAGGTCGATGCAAATCTGTTCGATCGGGGCCTCCATGTCGTTTTCCTCCGTCATGCGATCGATCGACATTTCGCCGAATTCCTCACCATCGATGAGATGCATGATGAAAATCTCTTCGTGGCCCGGAGCGCCATGCGCGTTGACCCTGAAGATTTCGCCCTTGTATTCAAATTCTCAAATCATGTTCCCGCCGACCCTTCTCAGTTGGGTTAGCGACAATATGGATCAGGATCCATCTGCTGCGATCTACGAAGCGTGAGGCCAGTCATAAATGACGGGCTATGGCGACGAAGCAATCCAGTCATCGTCTGAAACTGTTGTTCTAGTCTGGATTCCTTCGCTCCGCTAAATGCCATGCTCAAACTCATAAGAATAGATACGTATATCTGAGTGTATTTTACAAATCGAGTATTTCAGAATGGTGTTATTTTCGGCGCAGACGGAAATGAATAAATACAAAAAACTTGGGTGCCTTTTATATTCTTTATCCATCTATTTATATTCTACTAAAAGATATTTTTTTTGCGGCAAGCTTTGAATGAAACATCACATTGCCTGAAAGCAGGGTAGTATGAGCGACTTGACCTCGGTCAAGCCCCATGTTTATGGTCGCCACGCTTCGTAGATCGCAGCGGTCTATTTCATATTGTCGCTAACCCAACTGAGAAGAGTCGGCGGGGAAACATGATACGCGAATTCGAGTATAAGGGTGAAATCTTCAGAACAAACTATCATGGCGCGCCGGGCCACGAAGAAGTGTTCATCATGCACATCATTGACGGTGAAGAGTTCGGCGAAATGTCGATCGATCGCATGACCGAAGAAAACGATACTGACGCGCCGATCGAGCAGATCTGCATTGATCTCTGCGAAAAGCTGATCCCCGAGCGGGAAATTCAGGTTGCTGATCCGAGCGCGGGTTTCAAATGGCGCGACGTCAAGCCGGTGTTCGGCGTGCATGACGGCAAGCAGGAAACCACAATGAAGGAGAAGACGGGCCTGCCGTGTACAGTTACGGGGATCTATTTGGCCCATCACGACAGACAGCACAAGCAGCCGCATGAAGTGAAGATGGTGAAGGGACACAAGTTCCCGATATGCAATCAATGCGAGGACGGCGGCCCGAAGTACGAGCTGGTCAAGGAAGATCCCAATCTGATCCGCTGAGTCTTCTTTGGTTTGGCGCGCACTTCTTTCAAGTGCGCGCCACCCTCAAAGATCGGAATGCACCGGATCAGCGAGGCCCCGCGGAGGCCTGCGCGAGTGAATGCGACAAGGCCGAGCAGTGAGTCTCGGGCGACATCCGGCTGTCACCGCCTAGCGCTTGCGCCGCGGGCCGCCACCAAGACCGGCCTTTGCAAAATATCGTTCAGGCGTGATGCGCGGAAACCGCGGACAAAACCTCGCCGGACACCTGTTTGCCGAGCTTGAACGAAATATCGCCCAGACTCAGCATGCCGAGGACCGCATTATGCTCGTCGGTCACAGCCAAACGCCGGATCTTCTTCGATTCCATGGTTTGAACGGCTGAATTGATATCGTCCTCGGGCGAACAGCAGATGGCATTTTTTGTCATGACATCCTTCGCCGTCAGTTGGTTCGAACTGGCGTTATCGGCCAAAGCTCTGCAGGCGATATCGCGATCGGTGACGATGCCGATCAGATGACCTTTCGATGTCACTGGAATCGCACCGACATCGAAGTCTCGCATCATCTTCGCAATTTCCATGATCGGCGCGGTTTGCTCAACCGATCGCACGCCATGATGCATGATGTCCTTGACCTTCATATCTATCTCCTGGGTCTCTGAGCGCCCCCCGATACGGCAGTCAGCGGGATATAGGGCGCGTAGCGCGATTGACATTGATCAAATGCAATCGCGGTAACTTCGCGTCTGATGGTTTGCGGTTGGCTCGGGTTTAAAGGCGAGTTCAAGCTTGATCCGCCGCGATGGCCAAGCCAGCCTCGATCTGAAGAAATTGAATTGAACTCTACGAATGGCGCGCGATCGACGACGGCATCGTTGCAAGCAAAACATCCCGAGCAAGGAAGGAAGCCTCCATGCAAGTCCCAGCCGAGATCAGCTTCCAAAACTATGAGCCTTCGGAGCAAATTCGCGCCGAGATCGAGAAGCAGATCAGCAAACTCGAAAAGTTCAGCAGCCGCATCACGAGTTGCCACCTTGCCATCATTGGCCCGCACTCGCGCCATCATCAAGGCGAAGCCTTCAAGATCGATCTGCGTCTGGCAATGCCTGAGCATAAGGATATCATCGTCAACAAATCGCATGGCGATAAGGCCGAAAACGAACATATTCTGGTGGCGATCAGAAACGCTTTCGGTGTGGCGCAACGGCAGATCGAAGATGCGGCGCGCGATATGCGCGGACAAACCAAGGTGCATGTGCCGGAAGACCATGGCCGGGTGACGAAATTCGTGGTTGGCGAAGATTGCGGCTTCATAGAGACCGACGACGGGCGCGAAATCTATTTCCATCGCAACGCGGTTCTCGATGGTGCGTTCGACCGGTTGAGCGTTGGCTCGGAAGTCCGCTTCTCCGAGGAAAAAGGAGAAAAGGGCCCGCAGGCGAGCACGGTCAGCCCGATTGGCAAGCATCACATCGGGTGAGGAGGCTCTTATGGCGTCGAACATAGCCGAACTGCTGCGTTCAACCGGCGCCGACGAAGCCGCGGCGATCGTGCGCCGTTATTGCGAACCTTTGCCATCGCTCGATGAGGTCGACGCATTCGGCCAGATGTTCGATCGTTTCGGCGACGCGAAAGTCGTATTGCTCGGGGAAGCGACGCATGGCACGTCGCAGTTCTATCGAGCCCGGGCCGCAATCACGCGCCGCCTCGTGGAGAAACACGGCTTCAACATCGTCGCGGTCGAGGCCGATTGGCCGGATGCGGCGCGCATTGACCGGCATGTCCGCCACGGCGCGCATGAGGCGTCGGCGGAAAAAGCCTTTTCACGCTTTCCGACATGGATGTGGCGCAATGTCGAAGTGCATGATTTCGTCGAATGGTTACGTGCTCACAACGGGAAAGTGCCTTCCGAAGCACGGGTCCAATTCGCAGGGCTCGACATCTATAGCCTTAACGCGTCCATAGCGGCCGTCCTCGCCTACCTTGACCGGGTCGATCCGGCAGAAGCCAAGGCAGCGCGCATCCGCTATGGCTGTCTCACGGCTTGGCAAGGCGATCCCGCCCGCTACGGGCGCGCGGTTTTTCACCTCGACAAGTCGCCTTGCGAAGATGGCATCGTCGCGCAATTGCGCGCATTGCTCGACAAGCGGCTTATCTATATGCGCGAGAAAGGAGACTTTTTCGATGCCGAGCAGAATGCGCGCATCGTACATGCGGCCGAGCATTATTACCGCCTGATGTATCGGAGCGCGACCGACTCCTGGAATCTGCGTGACCGTCACATGTTCGATACTTTGACACGGCTGCTCGCTGCCCACGGCAAAGATTCGAAGGCGATTGTTTGGGCGCATAATTCGCACATCGGCAATGCCGCAGCGACGGCCATGGGCTGGCAGGGCGAGTTCAACATCGGCGAATCCTGCCGGGCGGCCTATGGAGACGATGCCGTACTCGTTGGCTTCGGCACCGATCGCGGTACGGTCGCGGCGGCCGATGACTGGGGCGGTCCCATGAAAGTGAAGACCGTCCTGCCCGCGCGTCCGGATAGCTACGAGCGGGTCTTTCGCCAGGCTTTCGTTCCCGCTTCGCTTACGGAGTGGCGGAGCGGGAACAAGAAGGAGCTGCGCGACGCGCTTTCGAAGCCGCGGCTGGAACGCGCGATCGGGGTCATCTATCGGCCGGAGACCGAGCTTTCGAGCCATTATTTCGAGGCGATCTTGCCGGACCAGTTTGACGCCTATGTCTGGTTCGAAGAGACGGTCGCGGTGACACCGCTCAGCGGCGCCCCGCCGCATGGTGCGCCGGATACATATCCATTCGGCCTTTAACCCTGATCGCCCGCGGAGCAGCGGCGAAGATCGGCTGCTGCCACGCTTGATATTGATATTGATCAATGTGGACACCCAAGCCATGTCCACTATGGCGCACGGGGGCCTTGCCAATTGGGCGGTGCCATATGTCGAACGGACCTGAAATCAGCGTTCGTCAAGTCCAAATCCCACCTCTTGGACTTGACGGTACTTTGCGGCTGCCTCTCCACCCTATCGGCGTGGTTCTATTTGCGCATGGAAGCGGCTCCAGCCGTTTCAGCCCGCGCAACGTGGCCGTCGCCTCCGTATTGAATGATGCCGGTTTTGCAACGATTTTGCTTGACCTCCTGGCTCCAGAGGAAGAGGGCAATCGCGGCAACGTATTCGACATATCCTTGCTGGCGGACCGATTGATCGATGCGATCAAGTGGATCGACCGCGATCCTGAACTCTCCAAACTGCCACTCGGCCTATTTGGCGCGAGCACCGGCGCGGGGGCAGCGCTCGTGGCGGCGTCCCGGGTCGGCGACAGGATAAGCGCCGTCGTTTCCCGCAGCGGCCGTCCGGATCTGGCCGGTTCCGCTCTGCGCAAAGTGCGCGCGCCGACATTGCTGATCGTGGGAGGTCACGATGATGCGGTCATCGATCTCAACCAGCAGGCTTTGGCGCAGCTAAAATCACCAAAGGTGCTGAGCATCGTGCCAGGTGCCACGCATCTTTTTTCTGAACATGGCGCGCTCGAAGCCGTCAGCAAATTGGCGAGCAAATGGTTTTCCGTGCATCTTCGCCAGCTTGCCGTCGCGGGCAGCATCGTCCTTTAAGAAGCCAGCCGCAGTACATTACGATTGCGCGTCTACGCCCTTCATAAGGTATCCAGGAAGCGGACCGGCTCGCCTGTGGACGGCGTTGTCAGCTCGCCTTCCCACATGACCTGCTTGCCGCGCACGAAGGTACCGATGGGCCAGCCCACGACCTCCTTGCCGGCATAGGGCGTCCAGCCTGCGCGTGACGCGATCCATTGATCCGTGATCGTCTCGCGCCGTTTCAGATCGACGATCGTCAGATCCGCGTCAAAACCAACCGCGATGCGGCCCTTTCCGGCAATGCCGAAGAGGCGTGCAGGGCCGGCACTGGTCATATCGACGAATCGGGCGAGCGTCAGACGGCCGGCATGGACGTGATCGAGCATGATCGGCACCAAAGTCTGCACACCCGGCATACCTGAAGGACTCTGTGGATAGGGCTTGGCCTTTTCTTCCAGCGTATGCGGCGCATGGTCGGAGCCGAGAATATCGGCGATACCCTGCTCCACTCCCCACCAGATATGGTCGCGATGTCTCGAATCGCGCACCGGCGGATTCATCTGCAGCTTGGTGCCAATGCGGGCGTAATCGGAGGCATCGAGCGTCAGATGATGCGTGGTGATCTCGACGCTCGCAATATCCTTGTGTTCGCTCAGAAAATCGATCTCCTCGGCGGTCGAGACATGCAGCACATGAATGAGGGCATGCTGCTCGCGCGCGATTCGCACGAGACGCTGCGTCGATTGCAAAGCGGCGATCTCGTCGCGCCAAACGGGATGCGACGAAGGATCATTCGCTATGCGCAACGGCTTGCGCTCGTTCAGTCGATATTCGTCCTCCGAATGAAAGGCGGCGCGCCGCTTCGTGTGGGCGAGAATGGCGGCGACGCCGGAATCGTCTTCGACAAGCAGCGTCCCCGTCGAGGCGCCCATGAAGACCTTGATCCCGGCGGCACCCGGAAGCCGTTCGAGCTCCGCCACATGCTTGGCATTTTCATGCGTGCCACCGACCCAGAAGGCGAAGTCGCAATGCATCCTATGGAGGCCGCGGCGGACCTTGTCGGAAAGCTGCGCCTCGCCCGTCGTCAGCGGGTTCGTATTCGGCATTTCGAAGACGGCCGTGACCCCGCCGAGGACGGCCGAGCGGGAGCCCGACTCCAAATCTTCCTTATGTTCGAAACCTGGCTCGCGGAAATGCACCTGGGTGTCGATCACGCCTGGCAGGATATGGAGCCCCGTGGCGTCGATCAACTGCCCGGCCGAAGCCTGCGACAAATCCCCTATCCCGGCGATTTTTTCGCCGCAAATCCCTATATCTCTTGGACTTTCGCCATCTTGATTGACAAGGGTTCCACCTCTGAGGAGAACGTCGTAAGTCTGCGGCATGGGCCCTCGCCGGACGCTGGCTTATTGGCAAGCGTCTTGCAGTTGGAAAAGTAACGGTATCGACAGCCCAAGTCATAATGGGCAAGCAGGATCGAAGTCGAGGGACTCTTAAATGACAAGCGGAGCTAGTCTTCTCACCGACCGGGGCGTGCTTAGGGTAGCGGGCCCGGATGCGGCAACTTTTCTGCAAAAGCTGATCACCAACAGCGTCCAGAAATTCGAGCCGGGCGAGAGCCGATTCAGCGGGCTTTTGACCCCGCAAGGCAAGCTTTTGTTCGATTTCTTCGTGGTCCCCCTGCCGGAAGGCCCGGACGCCGGTTTCTACTTCGACTGCGTCAAAGAGCAGTCGGCCGATCTCGCCAAACGCATCAATTTCCACAAAATGCGCGCCAAGGTGACGATCGAGGACCTTTCCACGAGCTTAGGCGTCGCAGCCTTCTGGGGGAGCGAACCGCCGGCGATCACTGACGCCACCGTCTACCGGGATTGCCGGGTGGACGGTATGGGCTGGCGGGTCATCGCGCCGATTGCAAATCTGGAAAAGGCGGTCGCAACCGACATGGCCGCCTACGAAGCCTTCTGCATAGACAAGGCCGTGCCGAAAGGCGGCGTCGATTTCGAATATGGCGACACTTTCGTCCATGACGTCAATCTCGACCAGTTGCACGGGGTCGATTTCAAGAAAGGCTGCTATGTCGGCCAGGAAGTTGTGGCGCGCGTGCATTTCCGCAAATCGGCACGCAAGCGCATCGTGAAGATCCATTTCGACGGTCCAGCGCCCGCCCCTGGAACGCCGGTGATGGCGGGCGAGACCAATATCGGCCTCGTCGGTTCGATCGCCGGCTCCGAAGGGCTTGCGCAATTGCGTATCGATTTTCTGGAAGACGCAAAAGCCGCAGGCACGGCTGTCAAGGCTGGCGACGTGCCGGTCGCCGTCACGGTTCCGGAGGCCCTGATCGAAACAGCTTCCGGCGTCGAAAAGCGGCTCTGAACCTTACCGGGCTCGCGGCGTATTTATCGATTACGAGCGGGCCTGGGGCCCGCATACGGATGATGCCATCAGAGCTGCGGCCGGCTCGCAGCCGCCGCTTCGATCAGCGCGACCCAATCGCCGATGGAGCGCAGGGCATCGATTTCGCGGCTGCGAAAGCGGACGTCGAAACGCTCCTCGACGGCGAGCACCAGCATGACCATTTTCGCCGAGTCCCAGCCGGCAATGTCGCCTGCGGTGGTCTTCATTGTCAGGACGAGTTTTTCGTCGTCGAAATTTTCGCGGAAGATTTCCGTCAGCGCGGCGAGAAGGTCAGGCTGCGTCATGCGCGAGCCTGCCCGGCGAGGCTGAGGGCTTTGCGGCATAGAATGAGCCAATATGCTTCTGAAAAATCCGCTGCCGTCTTGAGGTTGGCGAACCGATCGATATAGGCGTGCATCAAGCCTTCTTTCTCCAGTTCGATTGTGCCCGCAGGCTTGCCCGGCTCCTCGAGCGTTACCCATAGTAGCCGATTCGGACCGAAGCTCCGCATGAGGGCATATAATTGCTCGACGTCCGATCGCGACGCGATATCGGACTTATGAACAAAAATCCGTTCCGCGTCTTCAAGATCGTCGAACAGCTTGCGCGCCAGAAAATCGAGCCTTTTTGCGTGAGTGATTTTCAACTCGTCGAACGTCTTGCCGAGGGCCAAGTTGCCGCCGTGAAAGCGAATGCCCAATAGCGGGACGATCACCGTCAATTGCGGCGAACCATATTCAATCGGCCCATCGAACTGAAGGAGGACATTCTCGGCCTTGCGCAGCTCGACCAGCCGCGATTGCAAGGCCCGAATGAGTTTGGCAGCGGAAGCGTCCGAGAACCGGAACAGATCGAGAGGCTCCGCCAGATATTTATGTTGAAGCAGTCCGAATTCGCAATTGTTGCCGAGACTGTGAAATTTTGCGAGCACGTCCTTACAGAAGGCCTTGCGTGCCTGCTTCAAAGACTGCGGCTCGAAGGTCCTGTGCCGGAGATAATGGACAAGCGCCGCGATGCCTGTCTCAGGCGCATTCAAATAGCGATCGAGATAGGCCGCGGCATCGATCCGCGCGCCGCCAAGCGCATCGCTGCGCCCGGTTTGGATGGCTGCCATGTCGCCGTCAGACGTTTTCAGCGACCGAGCTATGTTGAAATTCATGAACGAGCCCGCTCTTGCGGCGTCCGTCAGGTCCCCGGCCTTCGCTCGGAGATGATTTTTGTCTCCTGCGGCAGCTTGATATCCCAGACGAGACCCAAAATCCCCAGGCTTCGGATAAACCAGAAGCCGGGGTCGAGTTCGTGCCACCTTAGCCCAAAAGCCGCCGAATTGGAAAATGCATGGTGATTATTGTGATGTGCCTCGCCCCAGGTGACAAACCCCAGCCAGACATTGTTCCGGCTTTGATCGCCGCGGGCGAAGGCCTTGGTACCGACCAGATGACACAATGAATTGATCGCCGACATCGTCTGCTCGACGACGAAGATGCGGACAACCCCGCCCCAGAGAAAGCCGGTCAAGGCGCCCTGCCAGCGCCACTGGACAAGCCCACCGATGAGCGCCGGAAGTGCCAGCCCGAACGCCACCCAAAAATAATAAGAGCGGTTCAACCGCATCAGATCGCGGTTGCGCAGAAGATCGGGAACGTAGCGCGCGACATTTGGATAATCGTGGCGGATCATCCAAGTCAGATGCGCATGGATAAAACCGCGCATGCGGCCGGACAGAGTCTCGCCATGCAGATTGGGCGAATGCATATCGCCGTCGCGATCGGACAGCTCATGGTGACGGCGATGCATGGCGACCCAGGAGATCATCGGGCCGCGGGCCGCCATCAGTCCTAAGACCAGGAGTAGATAGGCAACCGGCCGCGCCGCCGTAAAGGCCCGATGCGAAAAATAGCGATGATAGCCAACCGTCAGACCAAGCCCGGTCGCAAGCCAGAACACCGAAAACAAAACAATGTCGGTAACATGCAGAGGCAGCCAGCGAAGCGAGACGAAGGCGGCCAATGTGCCCAAGGCGGGGAGCACATCGAACAGAATGAAGTGACGCAATTGGATGCGATGAAACGCGGCGCTCGAAAAAACCGTGCGCGCCGGGCGTTGCGGTTGCGAAGCATCAAGAATGGTCGTGGCTTGATTCATAGCTCAAGCATGGCAGCGGACAACGGCGAAGACAACAAGCCGTCAAGCCGAGTTTGGCCGAAATGAACCAAAATCTTCCGTGGCACTTGCAAGGCGGAAGGCTGCTGTATTACTGCAACTACGACCTCGATCGAACAGAGTGAAAACTTGCCCGAGTTTACGTCCCCATCCGAATTTGATACCGATGCCGTAACGACATATTGTATCAACTTCGTCGCCGAGATGCTTGAGCGGGCTCCTGCCGATATCGATCCCAACGCGAAATTCAGCCGCATCGGTTTTGATTCAGCAATGTCCGTTCAATTGGTCGTGGCGCTCGAAGAACTTCTCAACATCGAGCTCAGCCCCGATTTGATCGACAGCTTTCCGACCATCGCAAGCCTGTCGGCGCATCTTGCAAAAGTTCGGGCGCAATTGCCGAAAGACTCGTAGTCACGATAGGCATGTCACATCCTGCTCCGCACACAATGATCGAGCTGTTGGAGATGCGTGCCGCATTGGCACCATCCGACATTGCTCTGAGGTTTCTCTCGGATCGCGGCAAGGTCGAAGCGGAACTGAGTTTCGCATCGCTGCGCGCGCGTGCAATGGCCGTTGCCGAAGATCTCGTCGCGCGCGGAGCCAAGCCTTGCGATCGCGCCATCCTCGCCTTCCCGCCCGGCCTTGAATTTCTCATTGCCTGGTTCGGCTGTCTTTATGCAAACGTGATCGCCGTGCCGATGATGCCGCCGCGCCGCGCCAGCGCGCGGGATTCGAGCGAGAACATCATCGGCGACTGCAAACCGCGCTTTGGCTTCACGAGTCAGTCCTTCGTGATCCGCGACGAGATGATCGCCCGCTTTGCGGAATACGCAATCGATTGGATCTTGCTCGACATAGACACCACGCATGAGCCCGTGGGCAACAAACTGCCCGCGCCGGCGCCAGGCGACATCGCCTTCCTGCAATATACGTCCGGCTCGACCGCCTCGCCGAAAGGCGTGATGGTGTCTCACGCCGATCTCATCGCCAATCTCGATATGATCCGGATCGGCTTCGGCAATGGCCCGCAATCGACCTATGTGAGCTGGGTCCCGCTCTTTCACGACATGGGGCTGATCCTGAATGTGCTGGAGGCGATCTATATAGGCGCGCCTTGCGTTCTGGTTTCGCCGGTCTCGTTTCTGCAGCGCCCGCTCGTATGGCTTCGCGCGATTTCCGACTTCAAGGCCGAAGTCGCGGGCGGTCCCAATTTCGCTTTCGATCATTGCGTTTCGCGGTTTCAGGCAAAGCAGATGGAAGGCGTCGATCTGTCGTCCTGGAAAGTCGCGATCAATGCCGCCGAGCCGGTCCGCGCCGGCACTTTGCAGCGTTTCACCGAGACATTCGCGCCTTACGGGTTCGACGCGCATGCCTTTTATCCCTGCTACGGCATGGCCGAGGCGACCGTCTGGATGACGGGCGGCACGCGCTGGCAGGACGTAAAGATCAAGAAGGTGAGCAAGGCCGGCCTGCAAGGCTTGAAGATCGGTGCTCCGGTGGATGATGCCGATGCGCAATCCGTCGTCGGGTGCGGCCTCGCGGGCATCGGGTCGAAGATCGCCATTGTCGATCCCGAAACCATGGCGCGGCTGCCCGCAGGCCGTATCGGCGAAATCTGGGGCCGCGGCCCGCATATAGCGCAAGGCTATTGGGAAAAGCCGGAAGCGACCAGCGAGACCTTCGGTGCGATGATTTCAGACGAGACCGAAGGTCCTTGGCTGCGCACCGGCGATCTCGGCTTCCTCGATGAGGACGGCGAAATTTATATCGCTGGCCGCATCAAAGACATCATCATCATTCGCGGCCGGAATTATTATCCGCAGGACATAGAGCATACGGTCCAATTGACCGATGAAGCCTTACGGCCGGGGTTCGGCGCGGCCTTCACCATCATCGCCGCGGACGAGCAGGAAAAGCTCGTCATCGTCCAGGAAGTCGAACGGACCCAGCGTCATCGGGCGGATCTGCCGGACATCGCCGGGAATGTCCGCGAGGCCGTGGCCGAGGCGCATGATCTTGCGGTTCACTGCATCATTCTCGTTCCGCCCGGCGTGGTGCCGAAGACAACGAGCGGCAAAATTCAGCGCCGTCTGACGCGGCAGCTCTGGCAGGACGGCGCGCTCGACATCCTGCATCAACTGTAGCGCGCGATATAGGCGCGCACGTAGGTCTCGAAATCCATGACCTGCCCATGGACCTGATAGGTGCGGTCCGCGGTCACCCATGTCATGCCAAGCGTCTCCGCGATCTTCGGATGAACCGGCGATTGGATCACCTGCAGCTCGTCGAGCTCCGGCATCGGCTGTCGGACGACATCGATCTTCGAAACGGCGAGCACATAGTCGAGCAGCATCGCCAGCAAGGATCCGCAGGGACGGTTGACCGTATAGAACAATTGGCTCTCGCGGAACCCGTCGAGAATGGTCTTGCCGATGACCGTGCCAAAGCGCGCATCCAAAGCCTCGAGCCGCCTCGCTTCGAAATCCAGAATGCGCTCCGGCCGGATGAGGCCTGGAACGTCGAGCTGCCTATAGGCCTCGAACCGCGCCTGCGGGTCTGGAACGAGCTTGCGCAATTTGCCGAGCGCACCATCGTAATAGGTCGTCGTATGCACCGACGGATCGTCGAGGCTGCGCGCATGCGCGTCGCGCAATCCGTTGAAATCGTCATAGGGCCAAGGCGCGGCAAACCAGATGACCGGGAAGCGGATGATATTCGCAGACGCCGGGATCGCATCGCGCAGCGTGTAATCTTCGAAATTCTTGACGTCCTGTACGAGGAGATCGTCGCATTGCGCGAGCTCTTCCGCCGCCGCTGCGCGATCTGCCTCCGGCACATCGAAGAAATGATAGAAGGACCGAATCTCAGCCCCCGGCGCCACGCGGCTGAAGGCGCGATGCAAAAGCTCCGCCTGGCAATTGCCGATGAAGCCGATGGTACGGCGTCCGTCTTTCTGCGCGGCGACAGGCCGATCGGCCGAAGACGCCTCGTTTGTCCTGCTACTCGATTGGTCCATGTTTAATCCCGGCGGCGCGTTTTTCGATCCATCGGGTTGGTTCGAGCCTCCAATGGTGACCTCATCAAGGCAAACGGCGCGGGCTCCGTTTGGACGAAGCCAGCGCCGCGTATAAATCCCTCCGTCTAATGGATCAATAAGGCTGCACCACGCAAGACGCGTAGGCGGCGCTCAAAGTGGCCACAGCCGATGAGACCGCGGCCTGTTGTTCCGGAGTCGTGTAGGCGACGCCGGTGAAGGCGAATTGGTTATAAGTCTGGAGGCCCTGCAACACGGCCACCGCGACCGTCGGATTGGCCGCGATGGAGGCGAACCCGCGCCGCGCCGTGCAGGCGCAGACGGCCGCCGGCGGCGCGCCGGGCGAAACCGACATGACGATATGTTCGCAGATCGGCATGAAGCGCCTGAGATAGGCTTGCGCTTCCGCGCCTTGAGTGGCACCGGCGGTCAAAGCCGCGGCAAATGAAATAAGACTAAGACCACGAATAATTGATTTCATGAAATTTACTCCTTGCATCTCCTCTCCCCCCGAACAAATTATCATGAAATGACTGAAAAGCACCCGGTGAATCACGAGGATGGACGCAGCCGCTGCCAATGGCCGGGCAGCGATCCACTCTATGTCGCCTATCACGATCATGAGTGGGGCGTGCCCGAATATGACGATCGGGCTCTGTTTGAAAAACTCGTGCTCGACGGCTTTCAGGCAGGCCTGTCGTGGATCACGATCCTGCGACGGCGTGAGGCCTTCCGGAAAGCCTTCGACGGATTCAATCCCGAGAAGATCATCCGCTACAGCGACAAGAAGATCGAAAAGCTGATGGGCAATTCGGAGATCATTCGCAACAGAGCGAAGATCGTCGGCACGGTGTCGTCGGCCAAGGCATATCTCGCGCTTCAAAAGGAAGGCGGCTTTTCGGCTTATCTCTGGGACTTCGTGGACGGGCGCCCGATCCAGAGCGACTTCCGGACTCACAGAGACATTCCGGCCAAAACCGACCTGTCGATCAAAATGTCCAAGGATCTGAAGAAGCGCGGCTTCGCCTTTTGCGGACCGACGATCGTCTATGCGTTTTGCCAGGCCGTCGGCATCGTCAACGATCATGTCGAAGCGTGTTTCCGGCGCGAGGAATGCCGCAAGCTGGCGAAGAAGCCCGCGCGCTAGAGATTTAGGTCACGGACTAGAAATGCTTGTCGAGCCCTGCCTGCTTCAAAATGGCGTTGGCCGAAGTTGTCTTGACGATGTTGCTGGGCACGGTGAAATTTCTGTTCGTAATCGGGCTACGCCAAATCTCATGCGAGCCCTTGCCCTGCCGGACAAAAGTGCATCCGCCGTCTTTCAGAAGCTGGCAAAGCTGCCGGTATAGATCGGCACCCACTTAGGCGGCAGCGGGAAGATGGATCAGAAAATCATATTCGGCGGCAGCCGCCTGTTCGCCCAAAAGATCGGGACCTACGTCGCGGACGACCTCTATAAGCTGATCCACGCTCGACGCCTCGACCGTCAAGCCCGCTATGTCGGACTCATGCACGAAATAGAGCTTATGCTCTGGGTCGAATTCGACATGAACCACAAACCTCATAGCGGACCTCAATCGAAGCAATGCGCGTTGCTCCGCCGAAAGCTGTCACACTTCTGGAAGGTTGGTCAATGCAATGAATCGTAACGCCATAAGGCATTACGACTCCTATTGAATTCACTCGATCAGTTCGAGAGCCAGGCTACTCCGCCGCCTGGGCCAGGGTCTCCGCATATTCCGGCGCAAGATCGAGGCCCCGGAAGATCGAGCAGCGGATGAACACATCGGCCGTCGGCTTAACCTGCTTATGAGCGCAGAATTTCGCCGTGAGTTTCGTGAGGCCCTTGATGTCGCGGCCCGTCGCCGTAGGGAACATATAGACGAGATCATCCATCAGCTTCGGTTCGACGGGCAGTTTGAACTGTTCCGTCATGACGCCCCAGATGCGGCGGCGCGCATCAGCCACAGGCGGATGGAACTTGATCATGGCGATACAACGCGACACGATGGCCTCATCGATATCGTCGACACGGTTTGTCGTCATGAACAACAGGCCGTTAAAATATTCGAGAACGCGCAAGAACACGCCGACGACGGCATTGGTGGCGATATTGTCGTCGCGCTTCTTGATATAGACGTCGGCTTCGTCGATCAGCATGATCGCACCCCAACGTTGGGCGCGGGTCAGCACGTCTTTCAAGGCCGTTTCCATCGCGGCCACATTCAAGCCGAGCTGGCCGGAATGAACGCGATAGAGCGGCCGCTTGATGATTTCGGAATAGACCTCGGCGGTCAGCGTCTTGCCGACGCCCGCCGGTCCGCAGCAGAGCACAGTTGTACCACCCGATTTGCCCGCCACAATATCGTCCATCAGGACGTCCATCTCAGCCGTGAGAATGTCGATCAGATCGGTCTGCTCACGCGGCAGAACGAGCTTATCCTTCAATTCCGGCTTGTATTCGTAAGGCTCCATATCTTCGACATGCACCCAAATATAATGGTGCAATTCGAGATGGAACATCAGCACGAAAGCGTGAACCGGGAGCGTCGTGAACATCCCCTTCGGGATTTCCTTCTGCGATTCTTCGACTTCGTCCTCATTGTCGTATCTGTCGCTTTTCTTAGCTTTGCGCAGATAAGTGCCAAGAATATCGCCCGTGGCATCCATGGTGAGCTGGCGCTGGGTCAAGATGCCTTCGTCATTGACGAGGCGCGCCGGGGTGCCGCTGGATGAAAGGACGATCACATCCTTGCGGGTCCAATCCGTATCGCGGTGGGTGGAATTCGGGTCATCGGCGTAAAAGCCTGTGCCATTAGCCGAGAATTGAGTGCCGTATTGCGCGCGCCAATCGAAATATTTCTCGGTCGTCGCATCATATTCGGCGAGAAGGGCCGGCGTTTCCTTGAGGAAGCCCTTCATGGCGAAAATCTGCGGAATCGTGCGGCCGACGATTTCCGGCCCTTGAATACGAACCGTCTGTGTTGTGACCGAGCCCTTGACGTTAGCCTTCAATTCCAAAAAGATCTTGGCGGAGGTGTCATCTGCAGGCGGCGTGAAATCAAGACGCGTCAGCACGTAGGGCAAAGGACGGTTGGTAATGGCCGTGGTGAAAAGCCATCCTCTGACACCATCCTTGATGAGCCAGCGTGCGATCGCCGGAACCACATCTTCCAATTCATCCGCGGTGAAGGTTTTGCCACCCTCGCTCAAAGCTGCATGCAAAGTTTTGAGCTGTGCGGCACGAAGCTTCAGTCCGGGTCCACCGGCCTCAAAAAGATCGGCGAGGAAGACCATTTGGGGCAATTTGAGATGTGTGGCGGGAATCTCGACCTTGTTACCGAACCGCAATTGGTCCTTCAGCGGCGCGAGCTCCGGAAATTGCGCGACCAGGGTTTCAACAAAAGGCCGCTCGATCTGAAGGTTCATCATCTTCTCCACGCGAAGGTCGCTCAAGCCAGCCCCATGGCGGGACCGACCAAAAGTTAGGCAATGGCTGCCGCCTCGCTATCCGTGACCAGCACGAAAGCCGCATTCAATGCCGTGAGCGATTTGTCCAAGTCCGTACGTGCGTAGGGCGCAAGCAATTGATGTGCCGGGCTTGCCTTGTTCTCGCCGCGATGGTCCGGCGAGTCGGCTTAACCTTCGTTTTCCTTAGATAAAAGCTCCATGCCCCTAATCGTTATGTAAATCATTTAAATTCAAAAAACGGACAGCGTTTAGCTCGACATGACGTCATCCGCCTCCAAGCGTTATAGTTGCTCAGAATGAGTCCTTCCCGCCCCTCCAACCGCTCCCGCACCCCCGACACGCGCAAAACGCCCGCGCCCTCAAAGCTGCCCGCGACTCGCGCCTGGGTCCGGCTGCCTTCCGGCAAAAGGCTCGATCTCCTCAATCCGACGCCCCTCGATTGGGACGATGAAGATCTCGCCCTCGGTCTCGCGCGAACCTATCGCTGGGGCGGCCATTCGGCCTGGCCGCTGCCTTTGTCGGTCGCGCAGCATTCACTTTTCGTGCTGGCGCTGCATCGTCTCGAACAAGGCGACGAAGACCCGCGCGCGGATCTGCGCGAACTGCTCCATGATGCCGACGAAGGCCTGCTCGGCTTCGACTGTATCTCCGTCGTGAAGCCCTTTCTCGGCGAGGGATTCCAAAAACTCACCGCGCAATTGCAAAACGCGGTTTTCCTGCGCTACGGCATTTCCGACTGGACAGGCGAACAAAGGCGAAAGCATAAAAGAGCCGATCGCATCGCTGCCGCGTCGGAGGCCGTCCATGTCGTCGGCTGGACCAAGGCTGAAGTGCGCAACACCTTGCGCATTCCTCACGAATCCCTGACTTTCGATCCGCTCGCCACGGTCTATGGTGGGACGCCTTGGGAGCCCTGGGCTCCGGGGCTGGCCGCCGAGCGGTTTCTCGCAGAGCTTTCACGCCTGTTGAAAGCCGCGACATAGACTTTGAAAAGATGATTTTGCCCTGATGAAAAAACTCCCCATTGCCGGCCTTTTGAGTTTCAACAGCGGCTTTGTCGATACGGTCGGCTTTTTCGGCCTGCAAGGTCTTTTCGCGGCGCATGTCACCGGAAACTTCGTGACGATGGGCTCAAGCCTCGTCTTCGGGACGCAAGGCATCATCGGGAAGCTTCTTGTCCTGCCCGAATTCGTCGCGATGGTGATCCTCACGCGATGGGCCGGACTTTTCCTGGCAGCCCGGAAATTGCCCGTCCTGCGTCCGCTGCTGTCGCTTGATCTCCTCTTTCTCATCGGCTTTTTCATTCTTGCCAATGTCTTTGGGCCTTTCGCCGACGCGGATTCGCCCGCGGCTCTGGCCGCGAGCTTTACGGCCGTCGCCTCCATGGCCATCTTGAACGCCGTGCAACGCGTTTATCTGAGCGACATGCCGCCGATCACGATCATGACCGGCAATACGACTCAAGTCGCGCTCGATGCGGTCGATCTCATGCGCGACCTCGATCCCGACAAGAAAGTTGTCGTGCGCATGCGGTTTCTGCGCACGATCAACAGTATTTTCTTCTTCTTCGTCGGCTGCGCCGCCGCGATCCTGATGCATTTCCATTTCGGCTTTTGGGATCTCGGGGTACCGGTCTTCATCGGGCTCGTCTGCGTGATCCTCAGCCACGATTGACCGGTGCGGCCGCGCACCCCAACGGCAACCTGTGCTGTTAACTTGATCGGCTTTGGCGCAGGATGGCAGGAACCGCCATGCGCCTGTCGCACGTCACCAGAGCAAGCCGATTTCGATGGACGATTCCTTTTTCATTTTGCTTGCCATCCTGGCCTTCGTCGCCTTCCTGCTGGGGCCGATCGGCTTCTTTTTGACGCTCGCCGCGCGGTCTCGTCTCGGCCTAGCCGAACGGCGGATTCTCGATCTTCAACAAGACTTGCGAAATGCGCGGGCACAGCTGGCAGTCGAGAGAGCGATGCCGCCAATGCCCGCAACGCCGCCGCTGCCGAGCGAGCCCGTCGCAGTGACTCCGGCGCCGGTCGAAGCCGAAACAACAGTCGCCGTGCCAATCGAAGAACCTACTGCCGCAGCGGAACCGTTGCCGCCGCCTGCCGCCCCGGCAGCCCCCCCGCCCTTGCCGCCGCCGTCCGCTGCCGCGCCGTCACAGCCCTCGCTCGAAGAAACATTGGGAACCCGCTGGGCGGTCTGGATCGGCGGCATCGCGCTCGGTCTCGGGGCTCTGCTCCTCGTGCGCTATTCGATCGAACAGGGCTGGTTTGGCCCCGCCGCGCGCGTCTTGCTCGGACTCGCCTTGGCTGCCGCCTTGATCGTTGCCGGAGACTATTTGCGCCGCCGCGATCCGGCCCGTAACGCGCCACCCGCCGCGGACAGGCCCGCGCCGTCGCAAATTCCCGCCGTGCTCACGTCAGCTGGAACCGTCGCCGCCTTCGGTGCGATCTATGCCGCGCATGCGCTCTATGGATTCATCGGACCCGCCTTCGCTTTTCTCGCGCTCGGCATGGTCGGTTTGGCGACAATGCTCGCCTCGGCCTTGCATGGCCCGGCGCTTGCCGGTCTCGGGTTGCTCGGCGCGCTCGCCGCGCCAATGCTCGTGCAATCCAATGAGCCAAACCCCTGGCCCGTGGTGCTCTATCTGACCGTCGTGATCGGTTTCGCCTATGCGCTGGCGCGGCTGCGTCTCTGGCTTTGGCTGGCACTTTGCGCAGCGGCCGGCGGCTTCATATGGGGCCTTATCCTTCTCAACGGCCAAGCGATCAATTTCGAGGAAGCAACGCTCGTCCACGGCGTAATCGAGACCCTCATGGCGACCGTGCTCTTCGCCATCATCAACGGCGCCGGCGTCGCCGATCAAGATGCCGAAAACGACTCTTTCGCGCTTTTCATTCCGTCGGCCTTCGCTCTCTTCGTGCTGATGGCCCTGCATGCCCTAGGTGTCTCTGGCCACTTCGGCACGGGCTGGATGGTCGGCGCGGGCGCGACCATCGCCATCCTCGCCATCGGCGGACTTCTGGCGCCGACCGCCGCCGGTCTCCTGCTCGCCGCAGGCGTGATGCTGGCGCTGACCTTGCTCATCTGGCCCGTTGCCGCGAACCTCCCCATTTTTCCCTCGGAAGCTTGGCTCTGGACCTGGCCGCACCCGAAGTCAGACTCGACCTTCGCGGCCTTTGCCGGAATAGCCGCCGCGGCATTGGCGCTTGCATCCGGCAAACGCCTCTTCGATGGTCTGTCGCTGCGCGCACCGATCGCAACGATCTACGCCGGTGCCGCGGGTCTCATTCCGCTCGCCGTGCTCGTCATCGCCTACATGCGGCTCGCGCATAGCGAGATCAACCTGCCCTTCGCCGCCATAGCAGGCGGGCTCGCTTTCGCGTTTCTGATTGCCGCCAATCTGTTCTTCAGCCGCGATGCCGCGCAAACGCATCCGACTTTGCGGCTCGGCCTCGGCGCTTTCGCATCGGCGGCGCTGGCCGCCTTGGCGCTTGGTCTCGTCTTCGCGCTCGATCGCGGCATGTTGACGGTCGCTCTCGCGCTCGCCGCTTTGGGCGCGGCCTTCGTCGACCGGCGCCTCGGTATTGGTGCGCTCCGCTGGTGCGTAGCAGGGCTTGGCCTCGTCATCGCCGCGCGGCTTCTCTATGAACCGCGCATCGTCGGCGCCGATCTCGGCACCACGCCGGTCTTCAACTGGCTGCTCTGGGGTTATGGCGTGCCGGCGGCTGCCTTCGCTGTCGCGGCGCAGCTCCTGCACCGGCGAGGCCAGGATGTGCCGGTGCTTGTCGCGCAGGCGCTCGCCATTCTCTTTTCCGCGCTGCTCTTCTTTTTCGAGATCCGCCACGCGATCAACAATGGCGATCCCTTTGCGGACACATCGAGCCTTATCGAGCAAGGGCTGTTGGCGACAACGGCTTTCGGATTCTCGCTCGTGCTCACAAGGCTCGATGTCACGCAGACGAGCCCGGTCTTGCGATATGCGTCGCTCGGCTTCGGGATCGTCTCGTTTGCAACAAGCCTGTTCGGTCTCTTGATCTTCGAAAACCCGCTGTGGAGCGGCGGGCGTCTCGAGGGCGGCTTCATCGTCAATTCGCTCTGGCTCGCCTATGGCGTGCCGGCGCTGATGGCCTATTGGCTTGGCCGAGTCGCGCAAGGCGTCAGGCCCAATTGGTATTGGCAAGGCGCGCGCATCGCGGCTTTGGTTCTCATCTTCGCCTTCCTCAACCTGGAGCTGCGACACCTGTTTCAAGGTGCCGATCTCACCTGGACGGCATCCCGCCATACCACCGATACGGAGGTCTATTGCTATTCGGCGCTCTGGCTTTTGCTGTCGATCCTGTTTCTCGCCTATGGGCTCTGGCGCGCTTCGGTCGTCGCGCGTATTGCTTCGGCGGTTTTGATGCTAATGACCATATTGAAGGTCTTTTTCTTCGACCTCAATGGCCTCACCGGCGCGATCAGGGCTTTGTCCTTCATCGGGCTTGGCCTTGTGCTGATCGGCATCGGCCTCGTCTATCAGAAACTGGTTTTCGCGCCGCGCCGCCCGCCCACGTGAGCGCGCGCTCAATTCGGTGTATAGGAATCCATGACCAAGCCTAAAAAAGAGCCGGATGTGACCGAGAAAAACACCGATATTGCCGCCCTCCCCTTCGAGCAGGCCATGGCCGAGCTCGAAGGAATCGTCGAGCGGCTGGAAAAGGGATCAGTCGCTCTCGAAGAGTCGATTGCGATCTACGAGCGCGGCGAAGCGCTTAAGAAACATTGCGAAACGCTGCTGAAATCGGCCGAGCAGCGGATCGAAAAGATCACGCTCGGCGCGGACGGCAAGGCGACCGGCACGGAACCGCTCGACGTGGAATGAGGCCGCTGCGGCCACGCTTCTTGGTTATATAATTCTTTTATATTGATAGGGCTTTTGCTAGAAGCGCCTCAGCGTTCCAGACGTTGGGGAGCGATCATGAAGTCTGTGCGTCTTTTCACGGCCGCAGCTCTGCTGTTGGCTTCTCCCTGCACATTCGCCGAGCCCGCCGCGCCGGACAGCACCATTATCGACTACCGCCAGCCGGCGCCCCGCACGAAAATCGAAAAAGCCTATATTCTCGAAGAGATGCGCCTCTTGTTCGAATCGATCCAGACGATCAACGAAGGGCTCGCCACCGATCATATGGAAGATGTCATCGAGGCCGCGGCCAAGGCTGCGCGCGGCATGCGCCGCAACCCGAGTGATCCCGCCTATCCGGCCTCCATGCATTTCAAGGAAACGCCGGCCTGGAAACAGATGGGCGGCGATGTCGGCCGCGGCTTCGATGCATTGGCCGACGCCGCGAAAAACGGCGCCTCGAAGGAGAGGCAGCTCGCGATCCTCGCCGACACGATGAAGAATTGCGTCGCCTGCCATCAGACCTATAGGCTCGCCGAAGCGCCGCAGCCATGACGGGTGCCTGCCTGCACCGCAAAGGTCACCGTGATTTTACGAATTTGATCGCTTCCGTTTAAGGGGAAAATTAGAAAGACCGGCTAGCCTCAAGCCCGCATCGGAAAGATTTCAGGACCGGTCATGTTGCGTTTTCTGGGCATTTACCCCGTCGCCATTGTACTGGCGCTCGTCGCCGTGGGCTATGTCTCGAAACATGGCCTTATCGCGCCGCAAGCCAAGCCTGCCCCTACCGCCACGGTCGACGCGGCGGCCGTCCGCAGCTATGCCGCGACGCCGGCAAAAGCCGCCTTCGTGCCCGCCACCCAGGCCATCGAGGGCGACCGCAGAGGCCAATATACGGCCTCCGTCCAGATCGATGGCCGCGACATTCCCATGCTAATCGACACCGGCGCGAGCTTCGTAGCGCTGACCAACGAAGCCGCCAGTGAACTTGGTATCCGACCCACGGCCGCCGATTTCACGCTGAAGATGCAGACGGCCAATGGCATTTCCTCCGCGGCGCCGACTTGGCTGAAGCAGGTGCGCGTCGGCATGGTGGAAATCCATGATGTCGAAGCGGTCGTCATGGAGCCGGGTGCATCGGCCACGAGCCTGCTCGGGATGAGCTTCCTCCGCAAGCTCCACCATTTCGGCGTTTCCGACGGCAAAATGCGGCTCGAGCAATAGAGCCCGAGCGCTTTACGATCGCGCGATTAAACGCATCATCTGATCCGAAAAGTCTGCACCTTCTCGAGATGATGCTTAAGCCGGTATGGCATCCTTGGCGCGCTCGTAGAAGGGCGAGTCCATCCCGCGATTCGCATCGGCCGTGATATCGCCGTTGAAGAGCTTCACCGTGAGGCTTCCGCCAAGCTGCTTCGCCGCGGCGGCGAGATAGCCAGTGGCATAGGCCTTGGCGTTTTCCAATGAATCGAATTCATAGAAGCCACCAATCGTATTGGTATTGATGCCGGCGAGCCATGTCTTGCTTTTGAGGCCCGGCTCCTTCTGCATCGCCGCGTTGATCGCGCGCCAATCGATCTCGCCAAAGGGGATTGCAACCTGGATTTCGGCATAAAGGAAGGTCTTGTCGATGCTCATGTCATTCTCCTTAGCTTGGAAATGATACGGTTTCAGAATGGCTCCTTGAACGGACGCAAATCCAATTCATGGGTCCAGGTACTTTTGGGCTGTCTGTGCAGAGCCCAATAAACGTCCGCGATTTGATCGGTCTTAAGTAAGCCGTCTTCGCCTTTGGCTTTGACGAAATCGGGAAAGCGGCTTTTGGCGTAATCCCCCTCGATCACGCCGTCGATCACGACATGCGCGACATGGATCCCCTGCGGTCCGAATTCGCGCGCCAGGCCTTGCGCCAGCGCCCGGAGTGCCGCCTTGGCGGAGGCAAAGCCCGTGAAGGGCGGCCGCGCTTTAAGCGAGGCCGTGGCGCCCGTGAAGAGGATCGTTCCCTGCCCTTGCGGCAGCATACGCCGCACGGCTTCGCGCCCAACCAGAAATCCACCAAGCGCATTTTGCCGCCAGAGCGTTTCGAAACTGTCCGACGTGAGCTCCAGCAAAGGCGCCGCGAGATTGTTGCCGACATTATAAGCGACGAGGTCGAGGCTCGCATTGCCGCTGGCTTCGTCAAGCAAGGCGATCACCTCTTTCTCGCGCGTGACGTCGGTCACTCTCGCCTCTGCCATGCCGCCGGCCCGCCCGATCTCCTCCGCGACGGTCTTCACCTTGGCCTCCGTCCGGCCGGCCACAAAGACGCGCAGGCCCTCGCATGCGAAACGCCGCGCCAGCGCCGCACCAAGGCCCGTCGCGGCCCCGACGCCGAAGACGACGGCAGTCCGCGCAACTGAGGCCTGCCTCTGGTTCTCTTCAGCCATCGTGCTTTCCACCCCGTTCGCAACGGTTCCAATCCAACCATGCTACCGAAGCGTTTCGGTGCAAGCAAAAACGCACTACGACTGTAAATGCGCTACCCGCATATCGGCTCAAGCGCGCGCGAATTGAAGAATGAAATTATTGGCCGGCATGTCGAAGCGATGTTTCAGGGCGAGGCCATGATAATTCGCAGCCTTCTCCAAATCCCGTGCGTCCTTTAATCCCCACTCCTTCACGCCTGCCGCGAGAATTTCCTTGTCGAAGGCTTCATTGGAAGGGGTCGTATATTCGCCTTTCACCTTGAACGGACCGTAGATCGCGACGAAACCGGCAGGGCTTAAAAGCTTCGCGCCAAGCGCCGAAATGCCGTCGATGATCGCAAGGGGTGCAACCTGAAAGATGTTGATGACGAAGATCGCATCGTAAAGGCCGTCCTTCGGATCAGGCCATGTCTTTTCGTCGGTGAGATCGATACGGACCGGATCCGCGACGTTCTCATTCCCGCTTTCCGCGCGCTTCGCCTTGATGGTTTCAAATACATCCGCGTCGTAGTCAGAAGGCTGAAACCTGATCTCCGGGAAATGCGGCGCGAAATAATTGATGTGCAGCCCGGCGCCGCTCGCAAGCTCCAGAACATTGCCGGTCTTCGGAAAAACGCCCTTGAAAACCGAGAGGATCGGATCCTTGTTGCGGTTGCCGGCCCAGGCGACATAGGGGCTCAGCGGATTGGGATCGATGCAGGGCCTCGGATCTGCGATTTGCACTTCGGATGTCTGGGTCTCTGACATTTGTGTTCCTCATCTTCTCGGTTGAAAGATCTTCGCGCGGCTAAGCCGCCAACAAGTCCTTGAGATGCTGATCGACGGCCACATTGAATCCGGGGTCGGTGCCAAACAAAGCGAGATGTCCCCAGATCGAGGACACACGTTTCAATTCGCTTCCAGGGATCAGCTTTTGCTGAAGCGCTATGTCCTTCAGCGGGAAGAAGGCATCTTCATCGATCGCGATGACGAAGGTTTTCGCCTTGACGCGGGCAAGCGCCGCCACGAGGTCGCCGCCTGCAATGCGGCTCACATCGCCATCTTGCCATTTGCGTGCAAGCAGGATCAGATTGTTCGGGTCTTGCGGCAGAAAGTGACCCTCGACGAAGCCGGTGACGAAATCGTCGACATTCGTAAATCCGAGATCCCTCCAAGCGGCTTTGTTGAAGAGATCCTGCGTGAAGCCCGAGGCTGCGAAGATACGGGCATGGTTACGCAGTCCGCGATGCACGGCGCCGTCCTGATACCAGCCGTCATCGAAAGCAGGATCGGCACTGATCGCGTCAATGAAAGTCTGAACCAGGAAGCGATTATGCGGCGTCGCTGTCGCGGTGCCGGCGATAGGTGCCGCGCGTTTCACCGCGTCGGGAAAACGCACCGCCCATTCGAAGGTCTGCTGCGCACCCATCGAGCCGCCGAGCACAAGGGCGAGTTGCTCTATGCCGAATTTCTCGCTGATCAGCCTGTGCTGCGCGCGGACGTCGTCCGCGATGCCGACGCGCGGAAATCGCGCGGCATTGAACGGCAATGGCGCATTGCTCGGCGCGCTCGAGAGCCCATTGCCGATCTGATTGACGAGAATGATGAAATATTTTTCGGGGTCGAGAGCCCGGCCGGCCCCGACATAGGCCTGTTCGAGAATTTTGGACGTTCCGGAATACCAGCTTGGAAACAGCACGGCGTTGGATTTGTCCGGTGACAAAGTGCCGAAGGTCGCAAAGGCCAATGTAAGGCCGCGGATCTTGTCGCCGCTCTCGAGGTCGAAATCGCCGAGATCGAACGTCTCGAAGGGTCCGTGTCTCTCTTGCGCGTAATAAGAAAGGCTCATCCGATACCCCGCTGCGGAGAGCCGTAATTACATTTAGTACATGGAAATAGTCAAATAATATAAATACTTGTATTTACAGGAGTAAATAAGTCTATGCCCGATGCGATCGGCTAGAATAAATTTTCAGGCTCCAAGCGAAACGGGAGACGCGACATCCACGAGCACAAGGCCGTCCTCGATCCGCAGCGCATATTGCGCGAGCTGACAAAAATGCGGTGCGATTCCGCGCCCATTGCATCCATCGAATGCCCAGCGATGCGCCTGACACATCAAGATCCGCCCGTCGAAGAGCGCGTCGGCCAGTGAAATCTCCTGATGCGGACATAGGCCCTGAAAGGCTTTCAACGTGCCATCATAGGGCCAGAGCAGAAGAACCTCGCGTCCGTCCAGCGCGAAAGCAGCACTTTTCCCTTCGAGAAGATCGGCGAGTTTGCAGAGCGTTGTGAAAGCCATGGCCGCGGCATCATCGGGATGAATTCAGCGCTGATCCTTTCCGACAAAGGTTTACGCGGCGTTTCGGCAAACAGCCGAACATGCCCCTATCCAAAGCGGGATGAGGAAAACTGTGCTGCGGTTTTCCGGCGCAGATAAGTTTGCGCGGATTGCGTAAACTTATCTGCGCCATCCCGCTCTAAACTTTTGGAATCGATCACGTTCATGATTTTGGATTACCCAACTCGGGTTTGCCCGAGTTGGGTAATCCAAAATCATCGTGATCTAATGGCAAGGAGCTTGCATCCTTTTTGACGCCTGACCGGCGCGCACCGCGCTCGCGGGCCAAACCGGCGCTTGCTTTCGCTGAAACGAGCTACTACCCCTTCGCGGCAAGATACGCCGGCAAGACTTAAAACGAGGTCTGTTCCATGGGCAATTATGCGGTTGCCGAACCCCAGGTCGTTTCCCTGCTGTCCATGTCGACGCGGCCCTTTCCGGTCCGGCGCATCTATTGCGTCGGCTTCAACTACAAAGACCATCTGACCGAGATGGGCACCACGCCGACGGAAAAGCCGGTGTTTTTCATGAAGCCGCCGGAAGCGATCGTGCAGAATGGCGACCCCATGCCCTACCCGCCGGGCACAAGCGATCTGCAGCATGAGGTCGAATTGGTCGTGGCCATGAACATAGGCGGCAAGAACATCCCGCCCGACAAGGTCAATGACATGATCTTCGGCTACGCGGTCGGGCTCGACATGACGCGCCGCGACTTGCAGCGCGATGCCAAAGCCAAGGGCCAGCCCTGGGAAATGGCCAAGGCCTTCGACCATTCAGCGCCGTGCTCGTCGATCTCGCCCGAAATGTATACGGGCGTCGTCGCCAAGGGAAAGATCACCTGCAAGGTCAACGGCCAATTGCGCCAGAACGCCGATCTCTCCGACATGATCTGGGGGGTGCCTGAGCTCATCAGCTATCTCTCGGAGCTCGTCGAAATTTTCCCCGGCGATTTGATCTTCACCGGCACGCCGGCGGGCGTCGGCCCGGTGGTCAAGGGCGATCACATCGAAGCCGAGATCGCGGGGCTCGAGCCGCTCATCATCGATATCGCTTAGAGCCTTGGCCTTGGATCACGACCCAATCATTGCGTGATCGAAAGACCGTCATTGCGAAGCAATCCAGGTGACCGCTCAACTGGCGGCATGGATTGCTTCGGAGCAAAGCTCCTCGCAATGAGGCTCGAAGGCAATAACGGTCGGTGATCGTTCCCGACCCTTCGCCTAGCATGGCGGAATTTGAAACGGCGAGACGCGCGTCACGAAGCGCACGGCGTCTTTGCGCCAGCCGGTTTCCTCATAGGCAAATTTGAGAGCCGCGGCCCGGTCGGCGAAAAAGCCACCGCACAGCCCATGAACTTCGACGGCGACCCAGCGATCTTGCTCATCGCAACCAACAAGAAAACTAGGAGGCTCCTGGGCAGGAGCCACATCGATCATATCCGTTCTGAACATGGAGGGTCTCTTGGAAAGGGTTACGCGTGGCGCATGACTTCGATGATTGACACATCATCGAAGCCGGTCGGCTGGCCTTTATCGCTTATGATCGGAGGATCGTCATTGCGAGCGAAGCGAAGCAATCCAGGGACCTAAGCAATAATCTGGATTGCTTCGTCGCTTCGCTTCTCGCAATGACAGCTCATCGATTGAATCCTTAGCTTAAGGCAGCATCAATCCGATAAGCCGGACGCCGAAGCCGATCACGAGCGCCACGAGGATCACGCCCGCGAAAATCAAGTCCGGGCGAAGCGTGCTCGTGTAAGCGGATCTCGATCTCGTTCTCATCTTTTTTCTCCTGACCGCCCGAAGCATGATCCTGAGGAAAGCCGTCCCCGGAGGGACGCGCGGGCGATGAGAGAAGAATGGGCTTTATCGCATATAGGATCGATGGTTCCCGCAGCGCCGCAACATAAAGACCGCATATAGGTCAAAACGCGAAAACGGCGCATGGCCACTCCAACATAACCACTATTAAACAATAGCTTAGTTAAATTTCAGGTTAGAACTTAAGCTTTTATCATCCCCGTCAATCCAGCTCTGCGGGCTGGCTGCCTCCCGCTTACGCGGGTTCACCCTTTCTTAGGGCGGCGGCGCCAAAGTCCACCTGTCGAAAATCCGCTTCGCAAAGGATTGTTCTCTTGACGCTCGCAGCCGGGAGACCGCTTCGCTTCGCCTCCAATGAGATCAACCTCGACGCCGGGATTCTCTTCGCCGTCATGCTGGCGGCGCATATATTCGTCGCGAGCTCGGTCGCCCTCTATTCTTTCTTTCCCTCGAGCTATGACGAAATCGCGCATATCTCCTTCATCAAGGCGATGGCCGATGCACCGGTGCTGTTTCCGCATTACGGCGATTATCGCCTTCTCGATCCCAAGGATCTCAGCCTCTGGACGAGCGAACCGAACTATCTCGCGCATCCCTCGCTCTATTATCTTTTCATGGCGCCGCTCTGGAGCCTCACTGGCGGCAATGTTCTGGCGCTTCGTTTCGCCGACGTCTTCTTGTCGAGCCTCGGTCTCGCACTGACGGCCGTGGCCGGCACGAAATTGATCGAGGCGCCGCGCACAAAGCTTCTCTTCATCCTGCTCGTCTTCTGCTTTCCGAAAAACCCGGTGATCGGCGGCATCGTCAGCAATGATAATTTCGTTCTGATCGCAGCGGGCCTGTTCTTCTGGGGCTGCGCAAGCGAACGCCATCGCACTTTGTTTTTATGCCTCGGGCTTATCCTCGCGGGCTGGACCAAACTGACGGCCCTCGTCGGGCTCGGCGCCGCGGCGGGCTTTCTCGTTCTCTATTCCACGCTGCATGACCGCGAACCGCTTTTCCGGCGCACGCATCTCGCCTTGGCTTTCGCTACGCTTCTGGGATTCGTGCCTTACGCGGTCTATTGGCTGCGGACCGGCCATCTTCTCTATGTGCCTCAGAACAGCTTTTGGGTGCTGCCCGCCGATCAGCGCCCGGACCTCAACATCTTCACCTTCGCGTCCGTGTTTTTCTGGCGCATCGCCGATAAATTTCCGGCCGTGGACCGGATGATGAACGACACTCTGCCCTTGGCCCTTCTCGTTCTGGTCTCCTTGGCCGCACTCGCGAGCCAAGGCGAAGAGAAGGCCCGCCGCGTCGCCATGAGCTTTCTGTTTGCGCTGGCGGTCTTCGTGCCGATCCATTTCTTTTATGCTTGGCAGACCTTTCTAACGGCGGGACAGACCATCGATGCGCAACCGCGCTATTATAACGAACTCTGGCCGGGCTTCGCGCTGGCGCTCGCTTTAGCCTGCACTACGATCGACCGGAAAAAACTCCCGCTCGCGACGATCGCCGTCGTGATCCTCTGTCTCTTGCCGACAGCCGCGGGCCTGTTGATTTTCACCCCGCCGGTCTCGCAACCAAGCTCTACGGGCAGGTCGTGACCTGATTGGAGCATAGGCCGCCGACCCAAGCCGGTCCCGACGTTCACCCGGCGATCTTCGAGAAATCCGCGACCGTGTGCACCGCGCTGCGCAAGCCATTCAAGAGCCGCAAGCGGTTGAGGCGCAGCTTGGCATCGCTCGCATTGACCGTAACCTTGTCGAAGAAGGCATCGACCGGTGCGCGAAGCTGCGCCAGCACCTGCATCGCGCCTGAGAAATCATTCTGGTCGATCGCGCTTTCGGCGTCCTTGGCGGCTTGTTCAAGCGCGCTTGCAAGCGCCTGTTCTTCGGGCTCGCTCAGAAGCGCAGCATCATAGGGCTCGCCGAAAGACGCGATATCTTCTTTCGACTGCTTCTTTTCTTCCGCCTTTAAAATATTTGCGGCGCGGCGATAGCCGGCCAGCAGATTGGCGCCTTCGGGTGTATCGAGGAAAGCGCCAAGCGCTTCGACACGCCGCACGATCATCAAAAGATCGTCCTGGCCCTTGAGACCGAAGACGGCATCGATCAGATCGTGCCGCGCGCCCTTGTCGCGCAGATAGACCTTCAGGCGATCGGCAATGAAAGCCAGAATCTCGTCGAACAGGACGCTTCGTTCATCCGCGAATTTCGTCAGTTCCGCCGTGAACTCGAGCTCGGACTCGGGTGTCGACGAGATCTTCTCGCCTTGGCGTACGAGCTGCAATTCATGCACACGCTCATAGGGTTTCAAGACGGCGGCGAGATCCGAGAACCGCGCGAAATCAGCATCGGACGGCTCGCCTTCACCCGAGAACCGCGCTTCGACATAGCGATGGACGGCTTCATAAGCGCCTTTCGCGGGCTCGCGCGAAAATTCCCAGGCCCAGGGCCCGCCGTGCACGAGCGTCTCAAGCTCATGCTCGTCGCTGTCGTCCTGGTCCTTGATGCCTTGCAATGTATGCGTCGGCACGGCCTCGGCGATGCGCGCATGATTGACGAAGCTTGTCGCAATCATCGCGCGCAAGGCGAGCCGCAGATCGTTCTCGAGAATCAGGCGAATGATGCCGAGCGCGGCACGGCGCAAGGCGAAAGGATCCTTGCTGCCGGTCGGCCGCTCGTCGATCGCGAAGAAGCCGGTCAGCACATCGATTTTATCGGCCAGAGCGACGGCGATGGAGACCGGCTCGGACGGCACGCGGTCGCTTGGGCCTTGCGGCCTGTAATGATCCTCGAGCGCCGCCGCGACCGCGGCAGGCTCGCCTTGCGCCGCCGCGTAATAGCGGCCCATGAGACCTTGCAGCTCAGGAAACTCGCCCACCATTTCGGAGACGAGATCGGCTTTGGCCAGATATGCCGCGCGCTCGCAGGGCACCGGATCGGCGCCGACGAAGGCCGCGAGATCGCGCGATAAAAGCATCAGCCTTTTCACCCGCTCGCCTTGCGTGCCGAGCTTTTCGTGAAACACGATGTCGTCGAGTTTCGGCAACCGGTCTTCGAGCTTAATGGCGAGATCCGTCTCCCAGAAAAACTTCGCATCCGACAGGCGCGAGCGCACGACACGGCCATTGCCGGCGGCAATTGCCACGCCGCCGTCGCTCGCAACGAGGTTCGACACGAGGATGAATTTATTGGCGAGTTTGCCGTCTTGGCCGCGCAGCACGAAGCATTTCTGATTGACGCGGATCGTCGTGCGGATCACCTCCGGCGGGATTTGAAGAAAAGCCTCTTCGAAGGCGCCTGTGAGCACGACAGGCCATTCGACGAGGCCCGCGACCTCGTGCAAAAGCGCCTCGTCCTCGATAAGATCGAGGCCTTGGGCCTGCGCCAATGTGCGCGCGTCATGCAGAATGATATCGCGCCGCCGCGCCGGATCGAGCACGACTTTCGCGGCATCGAGCGCGCTCGCATAATCGTCGAAGCGCCTGACCTTGAATTCCTGCGGCGCCATGAATCTATGGCCGGAGGTCATATTGCCCGCGGCGATGCCGTCGATTTCGAAAGGCACGATGTCCGGCTCTTCGCCTTCCGGCCCGAAGGTCGCGACGATTCGATGCAGCGGCCGCACCCAGCGCAGAGCATCGCTGCGCACGGAGGCAGCCCCCCAGCGCATGCTTTTCGGCCAGGGAAAGCCGCGGACGATCGACGGAATTAAATCGGCCAGGACGGCGAGCGTTTCGCGCCCCGCCCGCTCGACGACGGCAATATAGAATTCGCCTTTTTTGGCATCCTTCTGGATGGTCGCCTGATCGAGCGAGGTGAGGCCCGCGCTTTTCAAAAAGCCCTGCACGGCGGCCTCCGGCGCACCGACGCGCGGGCCTTTCTTCTCTTCGCGCGTATCGGGCTGGCGCAAGGGAATGCCAGCCACATGCAAGGCGAGCCTGCGCGGCGTCGCAAAAGCGCCTGCCCCTTCGAAGACGAGACCATTCTCCGTCAGGCCGGCCGTCACCAGCCGTTTCAGATCCTCGGCGGCCTGGGCCTGCATGCGGGCCGGGATTTCTTCGGAGAAAAGTTCAAGAAGCAGATCTGGCATGGGGGATTCTTTTAAGGGGCAAGGACCTGGCGCGCCAACCCTCCCCTTGCGGGAGAGGGTGGCCAGCGGAGCTGGCCGGGTGAGGGGTTACAATCCCTGCGAGTTATAAAAAATCATAACCCCTCATCCGGCCCGACTTCGTCGGGCCACCTTCTCCCGCAAGGGGAGAAGGAATGCCGACCGCCGTCTATAACTGCCGATCCCGCCGAAAGAAACGAAAAGGCCTGCGACATTGCTCTTTGCCGAAGTTAAGTCCATAAATTTAGTGGATTTAACATGAGAGCGCTATGACGGAATTCACACCTTTCTCGGCCGCGCTCGGGGGCGCCCTGATCGGGTTTTCGGCTTTGATCCTGTTTCTGCTCGACGGCCGCATCGCGGGCATCAGCGGGATTCTCGGCAACCTCCTGGCATTCCGTCCAGGCGAGATCGCATGGCGGCTGGCTTTTCTCGCCGGGCTTGTGGCCGCACCTGCCCTTTATGCCGCGGCTGGCGGGCGTCTGCCGCCGCTGACGGTCGCGTCTTCGATCCCGCTTTTGCTGATTGGCGGCTTTCTCGTCGGATTTGGGACAAGACTCGGAAATGGCTGTACTAGCGGGCATGGCGTCTGCGGCATTGCTCGGTTCTCTCCCCGATCGATCGCGGCGACGCTGATCTTCATGGCGGCGGCAGCGGTCACGGTTTTCATCATGCGTCATGTGATTGGGTGAGCGAAATGCCGACAATTCTCGCAGCGCTTATCAGCGGCCTCATCTTCGGCGTGGGCCTCGTCATTTCGCAGATGATCAATCCTGCAAAAGTGCTGAACTTCCTCGATGTCACGGGAACCTGGGACCCGAGTCTCGCCTTCGTCATGGCCGGCGCCATACCCGTCGCCGCGCTCGGCTTTTACTTGGGCCGAAGGCGCGCGGCCCCGGTCCTGGCGCAGAGCTTCCATGGGCCCACGCAAACCAAAATCGATTTCCGCCTGATCGCAGGCGCAACGCTTTTCGGCATCGGCTGGGGCCTTATCGGCTTTTGTCCGGGGCCAGCGCTCGCCGCGCTTCAATCTGGCCGGCACGAGGTTTTCATTTTCGTCGCGGCAATGATCGGGGGGATGGTGGTGTTTCGGCTGATGGAAAAAGCCGACACCGCGTGACGATGAGAACGAGACGGTGCTTGTTAGGGCACCAGTCAGTTTCCGGATAGCTGCAAATGATTCTCCGCGTACAGCTTCATGTTAGCAGCGTCCTTGGCGTCGAACTCCTTACCCCTCGATTGAATTTGAACGAACGCCGCGCTGCTTTTGCCAGATCGCAAGAATGTTCCAGCGTTATGTTCCTTTTGGAGTCCCTCACCAATCTCATATTCAATGAATAGTCGAGGATCACCATTTTGCTCTGTATAGGTAACTTCACTGACGATCTTTCCGTTGGAGAAGCCTCCTAATAGGCTCGCTTGTATCTTCATCATTGCATCGCGCTGCGCGTCGGCTGGCTGCGGCAGCGCGTAAACTGTCACGGTCATCAATCTGGTCCATTTGTTTATATCGTCGCCCGCGGGCACGTACTCCAAAGACATGGATCGTTTCCCTACGCCATAGGCCGCCCAGCGGAATTCGTTACAACCGAAGGTCTTGGCAACCGGTAAGAAGTAATTGCCGTATTCGATCAGCTTCGGCTTATCGGGGCCACCGTCTTGTCCTGGCGGAATTTCGGGATCGGCGAACGCGGGAAAGGTCAGCATCGCTAAAAATACGAGAACCCTCGAGCATCTACGCATTGTCATTCCCTATGGCATCGAACGGGAATAGCGAAATTAGGGTATCTTTACGCGTACTGCTGCCGCCGAATAACGAGAAATTACGGAGCGCGTCCCCCACCTTCCGTCTTCAGCCACGCCGCGCCGCAGGCCTTGGCGAGATCACGCACGCGCAGGATGTAGCTCTGGCGCTCCGTCACCGAGATGACTCCCCGCGCGTCGAGCAGGTTGAAAATATGCGAGGCCTTGATGCATTGATCATAGGCCGGCAACACCATCAAATGCGTCTTGCCTTTGTCGCCCTTCATCAGGAGCGAACGGCATTCGGCCTCGGCATCCTTGAAGTGCTGGAATAAGGTCTCGACATTCGCGGCCTCGAAATTATGCCGCGAATATTCCTGCTCGGCCTGTTTGAACACGTCGCCGTAGCTGACGCGCGCGTCGCCCTCGCAGCCGTTGAAGTTGATGTCGAATATATTCTCGACGCCCTGCACATACATGGCGAGGCGTTCGAGCCCATAGGTGAGTTCGCCCGACACGGGCGCGCATTCGATGCCCGCGACCTGCTGGAAGTAAGTGAATTGCGAAACCTCCATGCCGTCGCACCAGCATTCCCAGCCGAGCCCCCAGGCGCCGAGCGTCGGGCTTTCCCAATCGTCTTCGACGAAGCGGATGTCGTGCAACCCCAGGTCGATGCCGATCGCTTTCAGCGAGGCGAGATAAAGATCCTGCAGATTATCCGGCGACGGCTTCAAGATGACCTGAAACTGATAATAATGCTGAAGACGGTTCGGGTTCTCGCCATAGCGCCCGTCCTTCGGCCGCCGCGACGGCTGCACATAGGCGGCGCGCCAGGGCTTGGGGCCGAGCGAGCGCAAGGTCGTCGCGGGATGAAAGGTCCCCGCCCCCACTTCCATGTCATAGGGCTGCAGGATGACGCAGCCTTGTGCCGCCCAAAAGGTTTGCAGGGTCAGGATCAGACCTTGGAAAGACCGTGTCGGGTCGAGAGAGCCTTGAGACGCCAAAGGCGCGGCAACGGATGTGGACATAGATGATCCTGATTCCAACAGACCGGGCGATGGTGCTTTTGGCACGGCGCCCGGCGAAGCGCGGCAACCTAAAGCATCGGACCGAAAAGTGCGAAGCGGTTTTCGGACCAATCCGATGCGATTAAAAAGACCTAAGAACGCCGGACTGATTCGACACCAACGTCCGGTATTTTGGAGCATGACCCCAAAAAGTTGCAGACTTTTTGGGTAGGATCATGCGGCGATCATCCTCTAAGCCGCGTTCGGTTCGATTGAAAGCAAACATTTTGCAGTAGCGAACGGGCCTTTATTTCAACCGTAACGACGCTTGAGCGACATTGGAAAGGTTAATCGGGCTCCTCCTCTTCATGGTGATGACATAAAGCTTGGTTCTGCTAATCTCCGCTAGCTGGTCTTCCAGGATGAATACCCTAAATGGCTCTTGGGAGGATTGGGCTCCGCTCGACAATCCCAACCTGGAAACGAGAGCAAAGGCCATTAGGCCGGAGGAGTGAGACATGAATTTGAGTCTTAAAGTCGTTTTAACTACGAGTACCCTTCTTGGCACAGCCTTTGGCCTGGTGAGCCTCGCCAATGCGGCTCCTGCCGGTCTGACCCAAGCTGCCCCCGCCGTACAAGCTGTCGAACAGTCGGCCGGTGAGACGCCGAAGATCGAAAAGACCTGGTGGCATCGTTGGCATCGCTGGCACCGCTATCACTATTGGCATCGCTGGCACCGCTGGTGAGCCCTGCCTTGCGGCATGCATAGCTCATAAAGTTTCGGCCGGTTCACGAACCGGCCTTTTTCATGCAGCCTCGGTTCTGTTTTCGACGCGTTTTCTGCACGCGAACCGGTCTCCACTTCGCTCGAAAACGCTTTGGTTCACCAGTCGATCAGCGCCTCGCCGCGATGGATCGCATCGGCCGGCGGCGTGAAGCGACCCTGGTCTTGCAGCACCAGGGCCGGTGCCAAGGCAAAAGGCGCCCGGCTGCCTTTCTTGCCGCGCAGAAGGATACGATTGGCCGCTTTGTCCCGCTGCGGATGAATGGGCAAGACCGTCACGGCGCCGATCCGCTGACCGCATGCTGTGAGGATCGCGGGCAAGGCTTCCGGCCTATGGATCATCAAAAACGTGCCGCCCGGCGCCAGCAGCGCGAGACAGGCTCTGATCCAACCGCTCAGCATTTCGGCGCCGCCGTCCGGCATAAGATGGGCGCTGCGTTTTCCCGCATGCGGCGAAGCCCGTGCGCGGTCGGGATCCTCGAATGGCGGATTGGTGAGAACGAGGCTGGCTTCGCTAGGCGCGAGACCGGCCGCGCGGCGGCTCGCGCCCGAGAAAATATCGGCTTCCCGGACGACGCCCCGTCCCGCCAAGCCGTTGAGTGCCAGATTATCCTTGGCGAGCCTTGCGACGACGGGATCATTCTCGATAAGGCCAAGGCTGACCGCCGGACAGCGCAGCGCAAGGATCAGCCCGGCCGTCCCGACACCCGCGCCGACGTCGAGTACGAGGCCCGCGGCATCCGGGGGCGCCGCCGCGGCGAGAAGCACCGCGTCCGTTCCGGCCCGATGGCCCTTGCGCGGCTGATAGAGGCTGAGCCGGCCGCCCAGAATGGCATCGCAACTGACCTCGGCATCATGGCTTGCTGCGAGGTCTGGCAATGGTTCAGCCACGCCGCAATTCCATGGCGAGGCCCGCCTCTTCGAGCAAGCTGCGCGCCTCTTTTTCGAGGTCCTCATGCACGAGAACCCGGCGCGGCATGAAGCCTGTCGATCCTTCGAGCGCGCTCATGAAGGCGTCGGCAATGAAAATATCGATGCCTTCATCGGCAAGGATCGCCTCGACCAGAGAGATCAATACCAGATCGTTGGTCCGCAGAAGTTCGACCATTCCACCCTCTAAAGTCGTGTGTCCACGCCTAACGCATTGTTTCCGATTGAGGCTCGCATGGGGCAAAATGTCCTGCAAGGGCGATCGCAGGCTTTGTTGCCGAGGCCGAGCTCCCCTCTTAAGGTCCGCTTGCCACATAAAGTCCATCAAGGGCAGAAAAGACTGTCTTGGGCCCTATTTTGGATTTTCGCCCAGGCTTTATAAGTGCATGACGGGCGGAGGCCCAAGGGGTTGCGCGGTCAGGCTGACGGGCAATCCCAAGGCTGAGGTCTTGGTGGCAGCGGAGTACGGTCTTGGGCCTTGTGATCCCTCTCGAAGAAAAAGCCAAAGACTCCTCGTTCGACGGGCTTTCGGGTCTGGTCTCGGCCGATATGGAACGGGTTAATCAAACGATTCTTGCCCGCGCAGCCTCGCATGTGACGATGGTGCCGGACGTCGCCAATCATCTCATTTCCTCGGGCGGCAAAAGATTGCGGCCGATGCTGACGCTGGCGACCGCCGGTCTTTGCGGCTACACGGGCGCCGGCCATGTGAAACTCGCGGCCAGCGTCGAATTCATGCATACGGCAACGCTTCTCCACGACGATGTCGTGGACGAAAGCGATCTGCGGCGCGGCCGGCTCGCGGCGCGCATGCTTTGGGGCAATAGCGCCAGCGTGCTCGTCGGCGATTTCCTGCTCGGCCAGGCCTTCAAGATGATGGTCGAAGTTGGCTCGCTCGCCTGCCTCGACGTGCTCTCTTCCGCCGCGGCCATCATCGCCGAAGGCGAAGTCATGCAACTCGCTGCTGCCAAGGATACGCAGACGAGCGAAGACGATTATCTGGCCGTGATCCGCGCCAAGACGGCGGCGCTGTTCAGCGCGGCCTGCGAAGTCGGGCCGACGCTCGCGCAACGCCCCAAGGCGGAAATCGCCGCCTGCCGCGGCTATGGCATGAATCTCGGCATCGCCTTTCAGCTCATCGACGACGCTTTGGATTATGGCGGGACCTCGTCCGCGCTCGGCAAGAATGTCGGCGACGATTTCCGCGAGGGCAAGATCACCTTGCCGATCGTTTTGTCCTTCCGGCGCGGCTCAGAAGCCGAGCGCGCCTTCTGGCAGCGCACTTTGGAACAGGGCGAGATCGCAGACAGCGATCTCGAGGCGGCGATCGCGCTTTTGCGCAAGCACCGCGCCCTGGAAGACACGATCGAGCGGGCCCGGCATTATGGCGCGATGGCACGCGATGCGCTCGAGCTTTTCCCCGCCTCGGAGTGGAAGATCGCGCTCAATCAGGTGGTCGATTTCTGCATCGATCGCGCGCATTAGATCGGTCAGCCAAGCGGATCTGCCTTGGACTCACTATTCTGATAAGTTGAAAGTAAGTTTCAAAACTATCCTAGTTTTTCAAAGTTTCGATATTTGCCATGGATCGGTCCGGCATGCTGCTACCGGCAGCCGGATACGAGGCACTCGAAATGACATTGCGACTTTCATTCGCCGCTACAGGCATGGCTCTTCTGCTCGCCGGCGCGGCCAACGCCCAGGCGCCCGCAGCGCCCAATAAAAATCCTGCAGCGGTCGAAGCCGGCACCTTTCAGGTCGAGCCCATCCATACCCGCGTGCTCTTCAAAGTCTCGCATCTGGGCTTTTCCTATTGGTATGGGGATTTCGCCGGAGTGAGCGGCACGCTCGTCCTCGATCCAAAGCACCCGGCTGCGGCAAAGCTCGACGTGAGCCTCCCCGTCGCCTCGGTCTCTTCGGTCAATTCGAAGCTCGACGACGAACTCAAGGGTGCCGATTGGCTCGATACCGCGCAGTTCCCGACAGCAACTTTCGTCTCGCGCAAAGTCACGCCAAGCAGCACGGGCCATGCCGATGTTCTGGGCGATCTGACGCTCCACGGCGTCACCAAGCCCTTGGTGCTTCACGTCACCTTCAACGGCTCGGGGATCAACCCGATGGACAAGGCCTATACGACAGGCTTTGAGGCTCATGGCACGATAAAGCGCAGCGCGTTCGGCGTGAGCAAATATGTGCCGCTCGTGGGCGACGACGTCGAGCTCATCATCAGCGGCGCCTTCGAACGCGCGCCCTCGCAATAAGCGATTCAAAACACATGCTTATGAAGGGCGGTGATAATCGCTCTTCATGTAAAGCATCAGTTTAACAAGCTGACCTTCACCCACCAATCCGGGTGCGCCTTCAAAATCGTTTTCTTGGCGCGCGCGGCCGCTTTGCAATCGGCAAAAAGCGCGAAACAGGTCGCGCCCGACCCCGACATGCGGGCGAGCTTGCAGCCGGGCGCAGCCGCGAGCACGGCGAGCACATCGCCAATGATGGGCGCGATCGTACAGGCCGCGTCTTCCATATCGTTGCGGCCTTTGCGCAGCAGCTTGTAGAGCGCATCCGGCTGCAGACCCTCTGCGATCTCAGGGTGCTTGCCGAAATGCGTCTCCGCGCCTGGCGTGACGTTCATGCGCGCGAAAACCTGTTTTGTCTCGACCGGCACCCGCGGATTGACGATCAAGGACATCAATGGCGGCAGGCTCAGCACGGGTCCGAGCTTTTCGCCGAAGCCCGCCATCATGCGGCCCTTCGCGGCGAGGCAGACCGGCACGTCCGCGCCGGTCGCACGCGCGGCGTCCATGAGCCTTGGATCGTCCAAGGCCAGATGATTGGCCCGCGCGAGGAGGCGAAGCGCCGCCGCGGCATCGGATGATCCGCCGCCGATCCCGGCCGCCACGGGCAGGTATTTTTCCAGGCGAAAAGCGCCGAGCGTCAGGCCTTCGACCCGCACTGCCAGATTGCGCGCGGCTTTGCAGACGAGATTATCGCTGCTCGTACCGGCGGCCTCGGCACCCGGTCCGGAGACTTCCAAGGTGAGATCCGGCCCAGGCGTCAGCGTGAGGAGATCGCCGCTGCGCGAAAAGACGACGAGGCTTTCAAGCTCGTGCCAGCCGTCGGCGCGCCGGCCAAGCACGTGCAAGGTCAGATTGATCTTCGCAGGCGCGCGTTCCGAGAGAACTTCAGGCAAAGCCACGGGAACTTAAGTCAAGACAAGCAAGAGCAAAGATTTTCATCCGCCGTTCTTGCCAGGATCGGCATCGGCCGCGGCGGGCTTTTCCACATCCGGCAGGCCATGCTCGATCTTATCGAGGATCTTCTCCTTGTCATCCGGCTCCGGGCCAAGATCGCGGGCATGATTCCATTGGAAATGCGCTTCGAGCTTGCGCCCGACGCGCCAATAGGCATCGCCCAGATGATCGTTGATGACGGGATCCGACGGCTTCAAATCGATCGCGCGCTCGAGTTCCTTCACGGCTTCGTCGTAATGGCCGAGTTTGTAATAGGCCCAGCCGAGACTGTCGACGATATAGCCGTCCGTCGAACGCAGCTCGACCGCTTTGTGAAGCATGGAAAAGGCCTGGTCGAGATTCATCCCCTGATCGACCCAGCTATAACCGAGATAGTTCAGGACAAGCGGCTGATCCGGATAAAGCTCAAGCGCATGTTTGAAATCGGCTTCCGCCAGTGGCCATTTTTTCTGCCGCTCATAGCTGATGCCGCGGAAATAATAGAGCGGCCATTGGGCCTTTTCCGGCTTCGTGGTTTCGTTGAGCGCCCGCGTGTAAGTCTCCGCGGCTTCGGCGAATTGCTTGCGCGAGCGCTGTAGATTGCCGAGTGCCGAGAGCGCATCCTCGTCCTTTGGATGTTCGTCGACGATGTTTTTCAGATATTTCGCGGCCTCGTCCGTCCTACCGAGCGCCTCAAGAATCTCGCCGGTCTGGATGTCGGCGGTTGTCCGCAGCGGATCCGTTTCGGGGACAGTGTTATAGACGTCGATCGCCTGCTCGTTTTGTTTGATGCGCTCGTAAATATCCGCCAAAGTAATGGTGGCGAGGCCATTCTGCGGCGCGAGGTAAAGCGACAGCCGCAGATAGATCATCGCGGCAAGTTCGTCACCCTGGCGGCCGCCCGCCGAACCAAGGCCATAGAGAACCTCCGCCGCGCCCTGCTCCGGCGTCTTGACAAAGGGCTCGAGCGGCTTGCCGGCGCGCAGATCGGCCAAGGCCGCTACGACGATCGGATGATTGGGCAGGATCTGGTCGAAGGCTTCATAGGCCGCGATCGCGGCCTGGCGGTCGCCGTGCTTCGCCTTGAAACGGGCATAGGCATCGACCAGCCGCAGCGTATTCTTGTCGGCATTATAGGCGGCCGTCAGCCGCTTCGTCGCTTCCGGAACGTCATTGCCGATGTCGGCGATCAAGCCTTTGTGGTAATCGCGGAAAATGCTGAAATTCTCATCCTTGAGCTTATCGACGAGCGCAAGTGCCTGCTTGGTGTCGCCGCTTCCCGCATAGGTCCAGGCTGTCAGCAGCGTCGCGGTGACGTCGCGTTCCTGCCCGGCGCCGCTTTTGGCAAGCTGCTGGCGCGCCAAGACCCATTGCTTGGCCTTGATCGCTTTGATGCCGAGCGCCAGATGGGCGAGGCCATTGTTGGGATCGCGGCCGATCAAACGGTCGGCCAGCACGAAACCATCCGCAGTATTGCCATTCGAAATCGCGGCGACGAAGGCGCGCTCGATCAATTGCGCATTGCGCGGATCATAGCGCAGAGCCTCGCGAAAGAAGGTCGCCGCGGCGACGGTATCGCGTTCCGCTCCGGCAACCAGCGCCGCGAGATAATTGCCGGCTGGGCTCGCGCCGACTTCGAACGGCGTCGCGACCGCGAGGCTTTCGCGCGCGCGCGCCTCAGCTGGCGACAAAGGCCACGCCAGGACCGAGAGCGCCAATCCCGCCAAAAGCCAACGCCGTGAATCGAAGCAACGCCGAAGCTCGCCAATATCCCGATAAGCGAAATTGGATATTTGCACGCGACAGCCTTTCCCCAGGAGAGTCACCCGGGCCTTAGCCCAAGGCGATGATCGTGCGAACGAAACGCGAAGAACATGGCCGTTTTGCGCTCGTGCGGCAAGCGAATATCGCAAGGCCCTGCCGAGAAAGCGGACAGAAATATTCAAAACACCGAAATTTGAAACGGCTGCGCAGGTTACGCGGCAATCCTCGGCCAATTATGCAGCTTTTCGCGAGGTTGCAGCCCGCGGCTTGACGCGTGAAATCGCGCAAATCGCCGAAGATCCTGAGCGGACTTTAAAAATCCGGCTTTGAAAATTCGCTTTTAAAAAGCCGGCCATGAAATTCGGACTTGGCTCAGGTTTGGCCTGGCCGCAGCTTGTAGAAAATATGATGTCCTATGACATCCATTTTTTCGAGCCTTCGCGCCCAGCGCGGCCTGACGTAATTGGCATGGTAATGCGTCGAATCCCCGACGTCCGCGACATAGGTCTTGCCGTCGCTGACCGCTTCGGCGATGCGCACCGCCGTGTGCCATGACTCCTGGTCGGTGACCCGCAACGACTTGCCTTCGCAGGCAAAGGAGAATTGGCACGCATTGTAGCGGTTGCGGTTTTGATAGACGACACCGCAGATCGTCGAAGGATAGAGTCCGCTCGCCACGCGGTTCAAGACGACCTGCGCGACGGCGGCCTGCCCTTCTTCCGGTTCGCTGCGGGCTTCGAAATAAATCGCCTCGGCGAGGCAGCGCTTTTCGTGGCCGGCTTTATCCTCATCGATCAGCGCGGCGTAATTCGGCCGGTCGCTTTGCGGCATCACGCTCATATTATGAGGCTGCTGCGGTTGCGTCGGCAATGACACGATCTCGACCGGTACCGAATCAGCCGGCGCCGGGGTCGTCGAAGCCAAGGCCGTCGCGCGCCGCACGGAAGGCGTCGCGCCCTGCATCAAGCGCTCATTGACGGCGGCGGGGCGCATCGTCAGCGTCGAACCCATAGCCGGGCCTGTCGTACCTTTTTGACCCGGCGACGCATCGATTGCCGAATGCGCCCTGGTCGGGCTTTCGCCATCCGCCCAAGGCTCGAATGTCTCGACGCTTTCCGGGCCTGCGGTCTCGTCGTCCGCCGGCGAAAACCCGCTCGTCGGCCACGTGTCGTCATGATTGAAGATCAAATCCGTCGCACGGACCAATGCGAGACCGCCTGATTGACGCAACTTCGTGTCGAAGGTCGGACGCAGTCCAACCACCGGGTCGCCTTTGTGCGAGCGGTCGATCTGCGGAAACGCATGCGCATGATTTTTCAAATCGGCGCGCGGCTCTTTCTCGTTGGACACGCGTTTGAAATCGTCGGCCGTGCCGAGCACCAGACTCGCCTGCTGTACGAGTCCGCCTTCGGCCGCGCCTGACGCCGTACCCGTATAATGGATAAGATCACCGATGCGCGGAGCACTATTCGGTGGAACCAGAACGCCGGGGCCCTCGATCGCGCGGATGGCAATCGGCACGAAGGATCCGTTGACGGTCGCATCCTGGCCAGCATCGGCCGCAATCGACACGACGAGGCCGATGCCGAGGCACCAGGGCGCGACAACCCCCATGGCCCAACCGATGCGCGACCGACCCATACGCGTCCAAAGCCCCTTAAGCCCGAGCATGATCTTCCGAAAAGTCGCTGACTTTCCGGACGAAGATCATGCGCCCCGTCGACTTTGAACCGTGTTGCTTTTGACACGGTCCAGTCTTGTCATCGTCTGATGGCAAGTTATCGCGGCTTAAGCTTGAAGACGGGTTACCTGGCTTTCAGCGGGATGGTTTCAGAATGAACCAAATAGCTGCAATCTTCCTATAAAGGTGAAGAGAAGCTTAAACTTACGCCAGCCCCTCCGCCTTCAGGCGGAGCGTTGCCTGCGCGGCAGCCAGTCTTGCGATCGGCACGCGAAACGGCGAGCACGAGACATATGTGAGACCGACTTTTTCGCAGAAGGCGATCGACGCCGGATCGCCACCATGCTCACCGCAAATGCCGAGCTTGATATCCGGCCTTGTCTTCCGGCCGCGCTCGATGCCGATCTTGACCAATTCGCCGACACCTTCCTGATCGATCGTAACGAACGGATCGGCCGGCAAAATGCCCTTGGCGGTGTAGGCGCCCAGGAACGAGCCCGCGTCGTCGCGCGAGATTCCAAGCGCCGTCTGGGTCAGATCATTGGTGCCGAAGGAAAAGAACTCCGCTGTCTCGGCGATCTCGCCTGCACGTAGGCAGGCGCGGGGAAGTTCGATCATCGTGCCGACGATATAGGGCACGCTCTGCCCCGTCTCTTGGCGCACCGCTTCCGCCATCTTGTCGATACTGGCTTTGACGATATCGAACTCGGCCTTGGTCGCAATCAGCGGCACCATGATTTCGGGCTTCGTCAATTCGCCGGTGCGCTTTTGCGCTTCCAATGCGCCTTCGAAGATCGCGCGGGCCTGCATTTCGGCGATCTCTGGAAAAGCAATCGCGAGACGGCAGCCTCTGAAGCCCAGCATGGGGTTGAATTCGTGCAACTCGTTCGCACGGCGCGTCAGCTTATCGGGAGAGATGCCAAGGTCCGCTGCGACTTCCGCGATCTCCGCATCCGTCTTCGGCAGGAACTCGTGCAGAGGCGGATCGAGCAGACGGATCGTCACCGGCAGGCCCGCCATAATCTCGAAGAGTTCGGCGAAATCCGAACGCTGCATCGGCAGAAGCTTCGCGAGCGCGGCGCGGCGGCCGGCTTCATCGTCGGCCAGGATCATCTCGCGCACCGCGACGACGCGTTCAGGCGCGAAGAACATATGTTCGGTGCGGCTGAGGCCTATGCCTTCGGCGCCGAACTTGCGCGCCGCACGCGCATCGGCCGGCGTCTCAGCATTGGCGCGCACGCCCATGCGGCGCACAGAATCCGCCCATTGCATGAGCGTGCCGAATTCGCCTGAGAGTTCCGGCTGCTGCATTTGCACGGCGCCCTGGATAACCTGCCCCGTGCCACCGTCGATCGTCAGCATGTCGCCCTTCTTGAAGACCTTGCCCGAGGCGGTCATCGTACCTTTCTCATAATCGATGCGCAGCGTACCCGCGCCGGACACGCAAGGCTTGCCCATGCCGCGCGCGACGACCGCCGCATGCGAGGTCATGCCGCCGCGCGTTGTGAGAATGCCTTCAGCGGCATGCATGCCGTTGATGTCCTCCGGACTCGTCTCGATCCGCACGAGGATCGCCTTGCGGCCGGCGGTTTTCATCTGCTCCGCCTCGTCCGAGTTGAAGACGATCTCGCCGCAGGCAGCACCGGGCGAGGCCGGAAGCCCTTTGGCGACGACCGTCAGCGCCGCCTCCGGATCGATCATCGGATGCAGCAGTTGATCGAGCGATGACGGATCGACGCGAGATACAGCTTCATCCCGTGTAATCAAGCCTTCGTTCGCCATTTCGACAGCGATGCGCAAAGCCGCCTTGCCGGTGCGTTTGCCGGTTCGGGTCTGCAGCATCCAGAGCTTGCCGCGCTCGACCGTGAATTCCATGTCCTGCATATCGCGGTAATGCTTTTCGAGCAGGTTCGTGGTCCGCATGAATTCGGCGAAAACCTCCGGAAGCAGAACTTCCATCGACGGTTTGTCGGAGACGGCATTGATCCTGGCAGCCTCGGTGATATTTTGTGGCGTGCGGATGCCCGCGACCACATCTTCGCCTTGCGCATTGATGAGGAATTCGCCGTAGAGTTCCTTGGCGCCGGTCGAGGGACTGCGGGTGAAGGCGACGCCCGTAGCCGACGTCTCGCCCATATTGCCGAAGACCATGGCCTGCACGTTGACCGCCGTGCCCCAGCTCGCCGGAATGTCGTGCAGACGGCGGTAGCTGATCGCGCGCGCAGTCATCCAGGAACCGAAGACGGCGCCGATAGCCCCCCAAAGCTGCTCTTTCGGATCCTGCGGAAACGGCTTGCCGAGCGCATGCTCGACCTTCGCCTTGTAGTCCACGATGATCTTCTTCCAATCCTCGGCGGCGAGATCGGTATCGAGGATGAAGCCCTTCGTCTCTTTGTAATGTTCGAGAATGTCTTCGAAATGATGATGCTCGATTCCGAGCACGACGTTCGAATACATCTGGATGAAGCGGCGATAGGAATCATAGGCGAAGCGCTCGTCGCCGGCGCTTTTGGCGAGAGCCAGCACGGTCACATCGTTGAGACCGAGATTAAGCACCGTGTCCATCATGCCGGGCATGGAGGCGCGGGCACCGGATCGCACCGAAACCAGAAGCGGATTTTGCTCATCGCCGAAGCTGCGGCCGGTCAGGCGTCCGACCTCGACCAGCGCCGCTTCGACGGCCGCTGCGAGATCCGGAGGATAGGATTTTCCGTGATCGTAGAAAAACGTGCAGACTTCGGTCGTGATCGTAAAACCCGGCGGAACCGGCAGACCGAGATTGGCCATTTCCGCGAGATTGGCGCCTTTGCCGCCGAGCAAATCGCGCATCCCGCTCGCGCCCTCGGCCTTGCCGCCGCCGAACGAATAAACCCACTGACTCATTGTATCACCTCAGGACGCCATCATCGCCGAACTTAAACTGCGTCGCCTCACGAGCGGGATGAGGATAGCCGAGATGGGCCTCTTGAAATGATCATATCAGGCAGGCCTGATATGATGCGGCCGCATCCCGCTCTAATCTTTGGAATCGATCACGATGATTTTGGATGAATCCAAAATCATCGTGATCTTAAGTCGCCGTCCGCAGCCGAAGGCCGAAGGCGATCCAACCCGATCCCCAAAACAAGAGATCGAGCCCAAGCAAAATCCCCAAAATGAAAAGGCTGTTTAATGGCCAGCTCGCGACGATCAGAACGCCGACGACAAATGTGACGACGCCGGCGAGGATCACGAGGCCGCGCAGGCCTTTCGCGAGCTTCAAGCCGAAATAGATGCGCAACAGCCCCGTCGCCAGCATGGCGATGCCGAGTGCCAGCGTGAAGACGGCCGCCGCCACGAAGGGCTGCGCCAGCGCGAAGGCTCCGGCCACGATGTAGAAAAGCCCGGCGATGATCCAAAGGAAGAAATGGCCCCAGTCGCGCGACGTGATCCCCATGGCGATCTCGCCGCCGCCAGCGACGATCATGAAAATCGCGATCATGAAGACAGAAGCGATCGTGGCCGAAACGGTCAGAACCAGCGCCGCGAGCCCGAAAAGCGCCACGACGGCGCCGAAAAAGACGATCCAGCCCCAACGGTGGCGGAGCCGTTCGAGCGCGACGGGATCATGCGGGAACGGAATGGGATCGAGCGAATAAGTCATTAAAAGCCCTCAGAGAGGAGGCAAGGCCGGCCCGGCAAGCTCTGCCATAACAGGCCGGCGGGAGGATAGTTCCTGGGTTTTAGGACGTATAGACCGCCGATCGGTTAAGAATAACCGCAGAAAGCGCGGGTCCCCTGTCATTTAGGGGTTCAGACTGTGTGCTCAAAGGCACAGGTCTCGGTAAAACAACGTGGTTCTCTTGCGGTCGGACAGCGGGAGTGATCCTAATTTCAGGGCACTGACGGTCCTACCGAGGCTATTTCGAGACATTTTGGCAGGAGGTAAAGTTTGCTCCCTGCAAATTTCTTAGATATTGACCGAAGTTTGGACCATAGGCCGGACTTTATTGTCACTTGCCGTCAAGTTTAAATCAAACGCGATCGGATCACGTCCCGTTCCAGTAAAGACGAAGATCCGGACCGCCTGGGAGAGGCTCACGTGACGACATCCTCGAACTCGAAGACCCCGCTTCTCGATACGATCCTGACGCCGGCCGATCTGCGGCTGCTGCCTGAATCGGACCTCGCTCAAGTCGCGGCAGAACTGCGAACCGAAACCGTCGATGTCGTCTCGGTCACCGGCGGACATCTCGGCGCCGGTCTCGGCGTCGTCGAGCTGACGGTCGCGCTTCATTATGTCTTCGACACGCCGCGCGACCGGCTGATCTGGGACGTCGGCCACCAGACCTATCCGCATAAGATCCTGACCGGACGGCGCGACCGCATCCGCACCTTGCGCAAAGGCGGCGGCCTCTCCGGCTTCACCAAGCGCTCCGAGAGCGAATATGATCCTTTCGGCGCGGCCCATTCCTCGACGTCGATTTCGGCCGGTCTCGGCATGGCCGTCGCCAATACGCTGTCCGAAAAGAAGTCCAATGTCGTCGCGGTCATCGGCGACGGCTCGATGTCGGCCGGTATGGCCTATGAAGCGATGAACAATGCCGGCGCCATGCATTCGCGCCTCATCGTAATCCTGAACGACAATGAAATGTCGATCGCGCCGCCAGCCGGCGCGCTGTCCGCTTATCTGGCACGCCTCGTTTCGGGCGGCACCTATCGCACGGTGCGCGAAGCCGCCAAGCAGCTTGGCAAGCATCTGCCCAAATTCGTCTACGACCGCGCCCGCAAGACCGAGGAATTCGCCCGTAATTTCTGGTCGGGCGGCACGATGTTCGAAGAGCTCGGCTTCTATTATGTCGGCCCGATCGACGGTCATAATCTCGATCATCTCCTGCCCGTTCTGAAAAACGTGCGCGATGCCGAAGGCGGCCCGATCCTGGTCCATGTCGTCACGCAAAAGGGCAAAGGCTATGGCCCGGCGGAAGCCGCGAGCGACCGCTATCACGGCGTCAATACCTTCGATGTTCTCACCGGCACGCAGGTGAAGCCGAAGGCGAACGCGCCGTCCTATACGGCGGTTTTCGCGGATTCGCTCATCAAGGAAGCCGAGCGCGACGACAAGATCGTGGCGATCACCGCCGCCATGCCGGGCGGCACGGGCCTCGATACATTTGGCAAGGCCTTCCCGGCGCGCACCTTCGATGTCGGAATCGCCGAGCAACATGCGGTGACTTTCGCCGCCGGCCTCGCGACGGAAGGCTACAAGCCCTTCTGCGCGATCTATTCGACCTTCCTGCAGCGCGGCTACGATCAGGTCGTGCATGACGTCGCGATCCAGAATTTGCCGGTGCGTTTCGCGCTCGACCGCGCCGGTCTCGTCGGCGCCGACGGCTCGACCCATGCCGGATCGTTCGATGTGTCCTATCTCGGCATTCTTCCGAATTTCGTGGTGATGGCAGCCGCAGACGAAGCCGAGCTCGTGCATATGGTGGCAACCGCTGCGGCCTATGATGCAGGCCCGATCGCCTTCCGTTTCCCGCGCGGCGAGGGTGTCGGCATCGACATGCCCGAACACGGCGAAATCCTCGATATCGGCAAGGGCCGCATCGTCCGGGAAGGCAATAAGGTCGCGATCCTGTCGCTCGGCACCCGTCTCGCCGAGGCGCTGAGGGCGGCGGAAGATCTCGCCGCCTACGGCATTTCGACGACCGTCGCCGATGCGCGCTTTGCAAAGCCGCTCGATCGCGACTTGATCCGCAAGCTTGCGACCAACCACGAAGTGCTGATCACGATCGAGGAAGGCTCGGTCGGCGGCTTCGGCTCTTTCGTGTTGCACCAGCTTGCCGAGGACGGGTTGCTCGACGGGCAGCTCAAGGTTCGCAGCATGGTCCTGCCGGATCTTTTCTTGGATCAGGATAAGCCCGACATCCTCTATGCCAAGGCCGGCCTCGACGCGAAGGCGATCACCGCCAAGATTCTGGAAACGCTTGGCCAGGACAATAAGAAAACCAAGATCGCCTGAAGCATCGTCCTGAAAAGTCGGTTCGACTTTTCATATAGAGTGATGCCCTGGTTTGACGCCTCAGTCGTTGCGCGCCAGCCGCTCAAGCGAGCGGTCGAGCGCGCTATTGAGGCTCGCGATGTCGCGCGCCCCGAGCAGCTCAGCGAGCTGCTCCTGCGCTTTCCGCCATAGCGGATAGGCGACCGGGATAATGGCGCGGCCCGCATCGGTCAGCGCGATCATGCGGCGGCGGCGATCCTCGGCATCATTGACGGCCTGCAAAAGCCCGCGCTCGATCAACGGCTTCAAATTACGCGTCAACGTCGTCGGATCGGTGACCAAGGCTTCTGCCAGTTCCCCGATCGACAGGCTTTCTTCCGGCCACAGCCGCGCCAAAAGACTGAACTGCGCGACGGTCAATCCCGCAGGCGCAAGCATCTGGTCATAGATCTGCGTAACCCGGCGCGTCGCCTTGCGAAGCCGCAAGCAGGTGCAGCTCGCAATTTCATCGATCGGTGACCGCTTGCTCATCTTGCTCGCAGCAAAGGTTGGCGCCGGATCGGCAGGGACGCATCTCTTATCACGCCAGTTTGACTGGGCCTATGACGCCACAGGCGGCGGTGCCGTCTTGACGCGGATCGATTATTATTATCTGTATATACATATATTTTCAAGCATGGAGCTAAGCATGGCGCAGCTTGCCGAACATCCAACGGTGAAGCATTTCCACGCGGTCGCGGCGGCCGGACTTGCGCCTTCACCGCCTGCTATCTTGGACGCCGCATGGCTCAGGAAAATCTGCCTCGATGCCGGTGCCGACGATGTCGGCTTCGTCGAGATCGGTAGCCCCGACATCGCCTCTCATAAACAGGAGATTCTCGATGCCTTCCCGGCGACGAAGAGCCTGATCAGCTTCGTCTGCAAGATGAATCGCGAAAATATCAGGACGCCTCAGCGTTCGATCGCCAATGTCGAATTTCATCATACGAATGTTGAGATCAACGATGTGGCGCGCCACATTGTTTCCGTCCTGGAAGAGGCAGGCATCCGCGCGCTGAACGGGGCGCCGACGGGCTTTCCGATGGAGGCCGATCGCTGGGGCGCAGGCCAAATGTGGGTCGTCTCGCATAAGCCTGTCGCCGTCGCAGCGGGCCTCGGCCGCATGGGCATTCACCGCAATGTCATTCATCCGAAATTCGGCAATTTCATCCTGCTCGGAACAGTGCTGGTCGACGCGGAGATTTCGGCCACGGCCAAGCCCATCGATTACAATCCTTGCCTTGAATGCAAGCTCTGCGTCGCGGCCTGCCCGACCGGCGCGATCGCCCCGGATGGCGCGTTCAATTTCTCGGCCTGCTACACGCATAATTATCGCGAGTTCATGGGCGGCTTCAACGATTGGGTCGAGACGATCGCAGAAAGCGGCAACGCCAAGGCCTATCGAGACAAGTTTTCAGACGCAGAGTCCGTCTCGATGTGGCAGAGCCTGTCGTTCGGTGCGAATTACAAAGCCGCCTATTGCCTGTCCGTCTGCCCTGCCGGCGAAGATGTGATCGGGCCTTTTCTCAAGGACCGCAAGCAATTCACGCATGATTTCGTTGAGCCGCTGCGCAGCAAAAAGGAGACGATCTACGTGACGCCCGGCTCCGATGCCGAGACCTATGTGCCGCAGCATTTCCCGCATAAGCCGATCAAGCGCGTCGCAAGCGGCCTCGGACGGCAATCCTCGGTGCGGGCGTTTCTGCGCGGCCTGCCGCTGGTCTTTCAGCGCGGTAGGGCCAAGGGCCTCAATGCCACCTACCATTTCACCTTCACCGGCCGCGAAGATGTGACGGCGACCGTGACGATCGCCGGCAAGGAGCTGCGCGTCGCCGATGGGCACGAGGGCAAGCCCGATCTCAGCGTGAGCGCGGATAGCGAGACCTGGCTGCGCTTCTTGCGAAAGGAGGCGAGCCTCCCCTGGTCGCTGCTTAGGCGGCGCATCCGCCTCAAGGGCTCGCCACGTCTGCTCTTGGCCTTCGGCCGCTGCTTTCCGGCATAGACCGTCAAAAACACGTTCATCCGCGCGGGCTCGCTCTCACGGCCCAAAGCGGATAAAAGCCTCTCATGATGACAGTCAAACGAGAGGACCAGCGAACGCGCGCCGATCTTCTGCTCGTCGAGCGCGGTTTTTTCGAAAGTCGCGCCAAGGCGCAGGAAGCGATCGCGGCGGGGCATGTTTCGGCCGACGGACGCGTGTTGCGCAAAGCTTCCGAGACGATCGCCCCTTCTGCCGAAATAGAGGCGAGCGCGCCTTATCCTTGGGTCTCGCGCGGCGGCCTCAAACTCGCGGCCGCGCTCGAGGCTTTCGCCATTGATCCGTGCGGCCTCGTTTGTCTCGATATCGGCGCTTCGACCGGCGGCTTCACCCATGTCCTGCTCGATCGCGGCGCAGTGCGTGTCCATGCCATCGATGTCGGCCATGGCCAGTTGCATATGAGGCTCGCGGGCGATCCACGCGTCGATGCGCATGAGGGCTTGGATGCGCGGAAGCTTTCGCCTGCCCTCTTTCCACAGGCACCCCGCCTCATCACCTGCGATGTCAGCTTCATTTCGTTGAAGCTCGTTTTGCCCGCCGTCTTACCCTTGGCAGCGGAGGATGCCTGTCTCATTGCGCTGATCAAACCGCAATTCGAGGTCGGCCCGGCGCAAGTCGTCAAGGGCATCGTGAAATCCGACGACGCCCGCGAGAAAGCTTGCGCTGATGTTACCGCCTGCGTCGAAGCGCAGGGCTGGAGCGTGATCGGCCTTATCCCCTCGCCGATCACCGGCAGCGACGGCAATTGCGAATATCTTTTAGGCGCGCGTGGCAAGGCCGAGCCGCGATGAGTCCCGAGAGCGGAACCATGGATCTTGCCGCCAAACTCACGATCGACCGGCTTGGCGATCGCGGCGAAGGCCGGGCCAAGGGGCCGCGCGGCGCGATCTTCGTGCCCTATGCGCTGGCTGGCGAAAACATCGTCGCCGAGGTCGATGGCGATCGCGGCCATCTTGTTGAAATCCTGACGCCGAGCCCCTATCGTATCCCTGCCATCTGCCGCTATTACGGAATTTGCGGCGGATGCGCCGTGCAAGCCTTGGCCGATGCCCCCTATCGCGCCTGGAAGCGCGGGCTTCTCGTCGAGGCCTTGCGGCATGTGGACCTTCCCTTCGAGCGTGTCGGCGAACTCGTCGATGCGCATGGCGAGGGCCGCCGCCGCGCGACATTCCACGCCCGCGTCGCGCCGCAAACCGGCATGAAGACGGATGGCATGAAGGTCGGCTTCATGCAGGCCCGTGCGCATGAGCTCGTCGAGATCGAGGCTTGCCCCGTGCTGGCACCGTCGATGGATCAGGCGCTTCCGGCCGCCCGCGCCCTCGCCAACGAGTTGGCGCGGCTGGCAAAGCCGCTCGACATTGTCGTCACCGCGACCCTGTCGGGTCTGGACATCGATATTCGCGGCTGCGGCGCGCTCGATCATGCGACCACCCAATGGCTCGTCGAAGTCGCCGAGAAAATGGATCTCGCGCGCGTCTCGAACCATGGAATCATCATCATCGAGCGGCGGCAACCGCTGCTCACCATGGGCGAAACGGATGTGCGCCCACCGCCCGGTGCCTTTTTGCAGGCGACTTTGGCAGGCGAAGAGATTTTAGCCAGCCGCGTCGCAAACGCGCTTCAAAACGCCCGCCGTGTCGGCGATCTTTTCGCGGGGCTTGGCACATTCGCGCTGCGCCTCGCCCAAAAGGCCGAGGTCCATGCCTTCGACCTCGACCATCCTGCCCTCTCGGCATTGCATCGCGCGGCGCGCGCCGACACGCGCCTTCGTGCGGTGACCGTCGCAAAGCGCGACCTCTTCAAGCGGCCCTTGAATGCGGATGAACTCAAAACCTTCGATGCGCTGGTCTTCGATCCGCCGCGCGGCGGCGCCGAGCCGCAGGCCCGCGCCATCGCGGCCTCTGAGGTTCCGCTCGTAGTCTACGTCTCCTGCTATGCGCGAAGCTTCGCGCGCGATGCCGCGCTTTTATGCGAGGGCGGCTATCAGCTCGAAAGCGTCGATCCCATCGACCAATTCCGCTTTTCGCCCCATATAGAGATCGTCGGCGTTTTCCGCCGCGAGGCGAAGAAGAAGTCGAAGCGGAAAAAGCTTCTGGGATAAGATCTGAGATAGCGCTCAGACGAGCGGAAGATTAAAAAAATGCTGAACTCAATGCTCTTTTGCCGCTTGAACCGCAGTCCGTCCGAGGGCAGTGATGGTGTAGATCGTATCCGAGAGGTTGAGTGATTGTTCAGTCACATAACCAGCTTCAATGAGCCGGCTGAGTCCCTGACGGTTCCTGTTTCCGGATATCGTGCGCTCGCCTTTTTCTAGATCTTGCAGAAGCCTAATTTCTTCTTTGATGAGCACTAGCATCTGTATACTCCCGACGGCCCAATCTCTCTCATGGATAAACTTTGCGCTTTGATCCGCACAGCTTCAACGACAACGCGGCGATTGTACGGAGGCATGAGCGTGGCTGCTAAGTTTCAGACTAATGTATGCATTACCTTTTTCACCATTGGGCTCAATGCAGGCGTCGCGTTGGCAAAAGACATCCCGGAGGCTTTCACCGTCTATGGATTAGGAATGGTCTCGTGCGGACAGTATATATCCGACAGGACTCATAAACCTTTTGCTGAAGAAGGTTATTCTGATTGGTTGGCGGGTTATTTAAGCGCCTTCAATCGCTTCAATATTGGCGCGAACACGCTGACGAAAGACCTCGACATGGCCGGTGCACTCGGCTGGATAACGAATTATTGCCGCGACCACCCAACAGAAACCCTACAAAGCGCGACTACCGACTTGCTGTTATTCCTGTGGAAAAAGAAATCCAATTAACACGTAAGAGACGGCAATCCTCGACCCGCCTGTGAGCGGGTCGATGAAGCAGGGGTTTGACGGAACGAAGCGCCGTGTCACCTCATCGTAATCTAAGCTTAAGCCCACCATGAGTTAGCAAATCGAAATGGCCCAAACAGCGCTCAGCCTCGCACCCGACCTTCTCCAGCGCTTTGCCGCCATCGCCGGCGAGGCCCATGTGCTAACGCGTGACGCAGACATGGCGCCCTATCTCTGCGAGCCGCGCGAGCTTTATAGAGGCCGCGCGCTTTGCGTGGTACGGCCCGCTTCGACGCAAGAGGTCGCCGCCATTGTCGCGCTTTGCAATGAGACCGGGACAAGCCTCGTGCCGCAAGGCGGCAATACCGGGCTTGTCGGCGGCCAGACGCCCGACACAAGCGGCCATGAGATCGTGCTGTCGCTGACGCGCCTCAACAGGTTGCGCGAGCTCGATCTGGCCTCCAACACGATGATTGTCGAAGCCGGCATGATCCTCGCCAATGTGCAGGCAGAGGCGGATCGCGCCGACCGCTTTTTCCCGCTGTCGCTCGCGGCTGAAGGCTCCTGCACGATCGGCGGCAATCTTGCGACAAATGCCGGCGGCACGGCGGTGATCGCCTATGGTTCGGCGCGCGATCTTGTGCTCGGCCTCGAAGTCGTGCTCGCCGATGGGCGCATCCTGTCCGACCTCTCGAAGCTCCGCAAGGACAATACGGGCTACGATCTGAAACATCTTTTCATGGGATCGGAAGGCACGCTCGGCATCATCACCGCCGCGGTGCTCAAACTCTTTCCGAAGCCGCGCGCGATCGAAACGGCCTTCGTCGGCTTGGCCAGCCCCGAGGCGGCGCTCGATCTTCTGAGCCTCACCCGCGCCATGGCCGGCCCGGCACTCACCACTTTCGAACTGATCTCAGCCCGCGCCTTCGATTTCGTGCTGCGTCACGGCGAAAGCGTTCGGCCGCCTTTGCAGGATGGCCATGCCTGGTACGTGCTTTTGGAACTCACTTCGCCGAATGCGCATGGCTTGAGCGAGTCGATGCTTGCCCTGCTCGAGGCCGCGAGCGCGCAAGGCACGATCGAAAATGCCGCGGTGGCCGCCACGCTCGACCAGCGCCAGGATTTCTGGCGCCTGCGCGAACTGATCCCCGACGTGCAGAAGCGCGAAGGCGGTTCGATCAAACATGACGTATCGCTGCCGATCTCAGCGGTTCCCACCTTCTTGAAAGAGGTCGACAGCGCCGTGACGGCGGCCATGCCCGGCGCGCGGCTCGTGCCCTTCGGCCATCTCGGCGACGGCAATATTCATTGCAATGTCTCGCAGCCGGAAGGCGCCGACAAAGCGGCTTTTCTGGCGCGATGGGCCGAGATCAATGCCATCGTCCATGCGGTCGTAACGGCGCATCGCGGCTCGATTTCGGCCGAGCATGGCATCGGCCAATTGAAGCGCGATCTTCTGCCTTCGGTGAAGGACCCGGTCGCCTTGGATCTGATGCGGGTCTTGAAAAAGACGCTCGACCCGAAAGGGATTCTCAACCCCGGCAAGGTGCTTTAAACCGCGCTTGCAAGACACCTCCGTTAGACAAACCAGGAGCCCAATATGCCTTTGGTCCGCGTATCCATTTTGAAGGGTAAGCCGCCGGAATACCGGCATGCCATTTTGAACAATATCTATCAAGCCATGCGCGAGGCCTTCAACGTGCCGGAGGAAGACCGCTTCATGACCCTGACCGAGCATGAGGAATCGGATTTCGTTTTCAGTCCGACCTATCTCGATATTTCGCGCACATCCGATTTGATCATGATTCAGATCACGGCCAATAATACGCGCACGCTCGATCAGAAGAAAGCGCTTTATGCGCGCATCGCGGAATTGCTCGTGAAAAACCCTGGCGTGCGGCCTGAGGATATTCTCATCAATCTCGTCGAAGTCGCGAAGGAGAATTGGTCCTTCGGGCACGGCATCGCGCAATATGCGTGAGCTTCCAGAGTCGGATCAAATTATTTCGTTTCGAAAATCGATGTGTGCGAACCCTCTCCCAATGGGAGAGGGTGCCGCCGGAGGCGGCGGGTGAGGGGTTACGCACCCTCAATTTGGAAATTGCAACCCCTCATCCGCCTCGCATTCGCTCGGCACCTTCTCCCACAGGGAGAAGGACGCGCCTCATGTTTGAGACCAACTTGCAACATGGGCATCAATTCCAGGCAGTGATTTCGGCCGCCTAGAACAAGCTCCCCTGCTCCGGCACGTCGCGCTTTTGCGGCTTCGCGGGAGCGGGCGTAGCGCTCGGCGCAGCCGGCTCTTGAATATCCGGCGTGTCGTTTGCCACCTTATTGACGCCCGGGCCGATCTCGAAAAATTCGAGCACGTCGTTTTCAGGCGGACGTAGAAGACGCAGCGCGTCGTCCACCCGCTCCGTTTCATTGTCGAGCCAGAGATCGAAACTCTTTTGCTCAAGCACCGCCGGCAGGCGCGGATGGATCGCAGCGGTCGCGCCATTGGCCGCGGTCGTGACGATGCAGGCCGTGTCCAGCTCCTCGCCGTTTGGGCCCATCCATGTCTCCCAGAGACCGGCGAAGGCCATGAGCGTTCGATCCTGCCGGCGTATGAGAAAAGGCTGCGGCGGAATTGTCTTATGGCCCGGCCGCCATTCGTAGAAGACATCCGCGAAGAAAAGACAGCGTCGCCGTTTGACCGCGTTCTTGAAACTCGCCTTTTGCAGAAGCGTCTCGCTGCGGGCGTTGAAAATCAGCGGAAAGCCTTTCGGGTCCTTCACAAAACCCGGCAGAAAACCCCAGCGTGCCAAAACGAAACGCCTCTCCATCGCGCCTGAAATGTTTCGTTCATGACGAATGATTGGAACCGGTTGGGAGGGCGCGATGTTATAGCGGGGAGGAAAATTGGGCTGATCAGTATAGCCGAAGAACAGCCTGACGGCCTGGGGTGTCGAGGTAATGGCGAAGCGTCCACACATGACAATAAGTCGGGCCTGCTTTGTCTCTAATTCGTCGATTATTCTGCATCCGTGGAATTGATCGAAACAGATTATTTATTTGCATATGACAAAGTAGGACGTAAGGAATTGGACGAGATGTCAGCCGTGGCGAGAGAATCTGACCCTTATCGTGTACCGCAAATGACCTCGGAGCGCGCGTCAGCCCTGGTCAATCCCGCCTCCGGGTTAGCCAATGACTATCTCAACCTTTTCAATGAGATCGTCATGCTCATCGAGCAGCTTCCGGTGATGCCCGACCTTATTCAAGATATTCTAGCCTGGCATCCGGTCAGCTACGCCGATTATTTTTCGGCATCATCCTTACCAGAGCGGCATCTGGCCCTTGAAGCCTATACCGACCTCGATGCCGAATTTCGCACAAGTTTTGAAACGGTCGTCGACGAGCTCGATCAGAAGGCTGTCGGCGCGGTCGCGGCAATAAGGCGCATGTATAAGGCCAATGGCGAAGTCGATCAGAACTTGGCCGATATTTGCGCCAGGGCCAGCGAAAGCTTGCGCAAGACGCTTCTCAAGGCGACGACCCTCGTCAACCACGGCACCCGCCGCGGCCGCGAAACGCCACAGCATCGTGTCGACCGGATTCTCAACCTCAATGCCCGCAAGGCCGGCTGAGAAGAATCTCGCTTTCGACCGTCCCGGCTCTTTCACTCTTACAACTTTCACAGTGCAAAGGCATCGGCCGCGGCATGGACCGAGCCGGCGCCTTCGGTGATATTTCGCTCAAGGCCGGACGCGCCGGTCGCAATATTTTCAGCGAAGAATCGCGCCAAGGCGATGCGCGCGGCGAGCAATGGATCGCTCGCTCCCCTGCTCATCAAGCGATGCGCGGAAAGAGCCCCGCGCGCGAGCGCCGTGCCGCCCCGTGCCAAGCCGAACAGCCGCAGAAAAGGCGAAGCGCCGGCGAGTATGTCTTTCGGCCGTGTTTCGAGATTGGCGCGCATGAAATCCACGGCCCGTTCCAAAGACGCGACCGCTTCGCCAAGCCGAATCGGCATTGCGCCGAAAGCCTCCGCGTTGATGCTCTCCAAGGCGGCGATGATCTCCCGCATATCGGCCAATTCGGCGCGCATGGCCTCACCGCCCGAAAGCGGCAATTTGCGCAAAACGAGGTCCATTGCCTGAATGCCATTGGTGCCTTCGTAGATGGCGGCAATTCTGACATCGCGCATCAATTGAGCCGCGCCCATGTCTTCGATGTAGCCCATGCCGCCATGAACCTGCACACCGAGCGAGGCCACCTCATTGCCTATGTCGGTTGAAAAAGCTTTCGCGAGCGGCGTCAGCAGGCCGGCGCGCTCGGAGGCCTTTTTGCGTTTCTCCACATCTGGCTCGCGCTGCGACCGGTCGATCGAGTCCGCCGTCATGAGGCAGATGGCGCGCGCCGCCAGAACCAAAGCCTTCATGGTCATCAGCATGCGCTGCACATCCGGATGCCGGATGATCTCGCTCATCGCATCCGACTTTTCGCCGGGCGCGCGGCCCTGCCTGCGTTCGCGCGCGTGATAAAGCGCCAGTTGCGTCGCGCGCTCGGCGATCGCAACGCCCTGCATGCCAACATTCAGCCGCGCATTGTTCATCATCGTAAACATGCAGGCGAGGCCTCTATGCGGCTCGCCGATCAGCCAGCCGCGCGCGCCTTCTTTTTCGCCGAACACCATGGCACAGGTCGGCGAACCATGGATGCCGAGCTTATGTTCGAGCGAGATGCAGCGCAGATCATTTCGCGCGCCGAGCGATCCATCGGCGTCAGCCAAAAATTTCGGCACGAGAAACAGCGAAATACCGCGCGTGCCCTCCGGCGCATCGGGCAGACGCGCCAGGACGAGATGCACGATATTTTCAGCCATATCGTGATCGCCGAAGGTGATGAAGATCTTGGAGCCGAAGATTCGATAGCTGCCATCGGCCTCGGGCACCGCGCGGGTTTTGAGACCTGAAAGGTCGGAGCCCGCCTGCGGCTCGGTCAGATTCATCGTCGCGGTCCAGGTGCCTGCGACGAGCCTCGGCAGATAAAGCGCCTGCAACTCCGGCGAGCCATGAACCCGGAGCGCTTCGATCGCGCCGATCGTCAGCAAGGGACAAAGACCGAAAGCCATATTGGCGGCGGTCCAGATCTCGATACAGGCCGCGTTGAGCAGAATGGGCAGGCCGAAGCCGCCATGTTCGAGCGGGCCGCTGACCCTGTTCCAACCCGCTTGCGCCCATTGCGCATAGGCGGCCGGCCAACCCTCCGGCGTGCGGACCTGGCCGCCTATAAGCCTCGCGCCCTCCCGGTCGCCGATGCGATCGAGCGGCAAAAGCAGATGTTCGGCGAGACGTCCGGCCTCGGTCAGCGTCGCTTCGGCGAAACCATCGGCGAGATCGGCGTAAAGCCCGTCTTCGATACCGCGATCGAGGCCCGCCTCATGCAACATGGCGAAGAGGATTTCCGCGACCGGCGCGTGATAGATCATCGATCCGCTCTCCCCTTCTACCTCGTTCAACGCTAGAACAGCTTATAGCGGCGCGACGACCTGCGTCCATCGAGGCACGTTTTCAGTCCATGACTTTAGTCATCACGCTCGACGATCAGAACAGAAAGACCGCGCTTGCCGAGGCTGCGCGGATTTTGCTGAGCGGCGGTACCGTCGCCTTTCCGACAGAGACCGTCTATGGCCTGGGTGCGGATGCAACCTCTGCCGAAGCCGTTGCACGCATCTATGCGGCGAAAGGCAGGCCTTCCTTCAATCCGCTGATCGCGCATGTCGCAAACCTTGAGGCCGCGCGGCAACAAGGGCTGTTTTCAACAGAGGCGGAGGCGCTTGCCAAAGCGTTCTGGCCTGGGCCTCTCACTCTGGTTTTGCCTTTGGCCGGAAGCGCCACGGTCTGCGGCCTCGCGCGCGCGGGCCTTGACAGCGTTGCACTGCGCGTTCCCGATCATCCCGTTGCGCAAGCGCTGATCGCGGCCGTGGGGCGCCCGCTCGCCGCGCCCTCCGCCAATCGATCGGGCCATATCAGCCCCGTGACGGCGGCCCATGTTTTCACGGATTTGAATGGCGCAATCGACATGATCCTCGATGGCGGACCGACCCTTGTCGGCCTCGAATCGACCATCGTTGCTTGCCTCGACGACACACCGCGTCTGCTGCGGCCGGGCGGAATCGCACGGGAAAATATCGAAGCCGTCTTGGGACGGCCCTTGAAAGAGGCCGCGTCATCGGCGACGCCGGCCGCGCCGGGCATGCTGGCCTCGCATTATGCGCCTCGCGCGCAATTGCGTCTCAACGCTGCTGCGCGGGCCGAAGATGAAAGCGGCCTCGATTTCGGCGGCACCTTCGCGTCAAGCCCGGATGTGCTCGACCTTTCGCCGCGCGGCGATCTCATCGAGGCCGCCGCGCATCTGTTCGATTATCTGCATAAGCTCGATGCAGCGGGAAAGCCCGTCATCGCCGTCGCACCCATCCCGCATCACGGGCTCGGCGAGGCGATCAACGACCGGCTCGCGCGGGCAGCGGCACCGCGGTGAATGGCTCACTCGCCCTCGCGCTTCGAGACGCGCTCCTAAAGGAGCGCTCCTCAGCATGAGGGCTTTGATAGAGCGAACCTCTTAGCCCTCACCCTGAGGTGCGAGCCATAGGGCGTTGCGAAGCGACGCCCGTCGCAAGCGACGGGCTATGGCGAGCCTCGAAGGGCGAGGGCAGCAGCCGTCTCGAAGTGCGAGGGCTTTAGATCGCTACATCCCGCGATAGTTGGGCCCGCCGCCGCCTTCCGGCGGCAGCCATACGATGTTTTGCGCCGGGTCCTTGATATCGCAGCTTTTGCAATGGACGCAGTTTTGCGCATTGATGACGAAGCGCGGATCGGCCTTCGCGGCCTCGTTGCCGTAGAGCACTTCATAGACGCCCGCCGGGCAATAGAGCCGCGCCGGCTCGCCGTAATTCGGCAGGTTCATCTCGATCGGAATGGAGGGATCCATCAGATGCAGATGGACCGGCTGGTCCTCCTCATGATTGGTGTTCGAAATGAAAACCGATGACAGCTTGTCGAAGCTGCGGACACCATCGGGCTTGCCATAGGTCAGAGCATGCGCGGCCGAAAGCGGCGTCAAGGACTCGTAATCGGCTCCGTCATGCTTGAGCGTGCCGAAGAGGGAAAAGCCGAAAAGCTGGTTCGTCCACATGTCGAGCCCGCCGAGCGCGATACCGGCATAGGTGCCGAATTTCGACCAAAGCGGCTTGGCATTGCGCACCTTGAACAGGTCGCGGCCGATGTCGGATGCCCGCCACGCCTCTTCATAAGTGGCGATCTTGTCGTTGGCGCGGCCGGCCTTCAAGGCGTCGGTCACATGCTCGGCCGCGAGCATGCCGGAGAGGATCGCATTATGCGATCCCTTGATGCGCGGCACATTGACGAAGCCCGCAGCGCAGCCGATCAAAACGCCGCCTGGAAAACTTAAAGTTGGCACGGATTGATAACCGCCTTCGGTGATCGCACGCGCGCCATAGGAAAGCCGCGTCCCGCCTTCGAAGGTCGGTGCGATCAGAGGATGCGTCTTGAAGCGCTGGAACTCGTCGAAAGGCGAGAGCGTCGGGTTCTTGTAATTCAAATGCACGACGAAGCCGACCGAGACGAGCCCCTCGCCGAAATGATAGAGAAACGAGCCGCCGCCCGTCTCGCCATCGAGCGGCCAGCCGAAGGAATGCTGCACGAGGCCAGGCTTGTGCCGCGCCGGCTCGACCTGCCAAAGCTCCTTCAGTCCGATGCCGAATTTCTGCGGCTCGTGGCCCTCGTCGAGCCCGAATGTCGCGATGAGCTGCTTCGTCAGCGAGCCGCGCGCGCCCTCTGCGAAAAGCGTATATTTGCCGCGAAGCTCCATGCCGCGCACGAAGGAATCCTTGAGATGCCCGTCCCGCGCGATTCCCATGTCGCCCGTCGCGATGCCGCGCACCTCGCCATCATCGCCGTAAAGCACTTCGACCGCCGCGAAGCCCGGATAAATATCGACGCCTAGCGCTTCGGCGCGGGCGCCGAGCCAGCGCACGAGATCGCCGAGCGAACCGATGAAATTGCCATGGTTGCCCATCAGTTTCGGCAGCACGGCATTGGGCAGCCGGAAACTCCAGGTGGCGCCCAGAAGATAAAAACGGTCGTCCGCGACCTTTGTCTTCAACGGGCAGGCCTTGTCGTCGCGCCAATCCGGCAGGAGCCGATCGAGGCCGACCGGATCGATCACCGCGCCGGACAGAATATGGGCACCGAGCTCGGAGCCCTTTTCGACGACGACAATGCTGATGTCGGGCGAAAGCTGCTTCAGGCGGATCGCGGCGGCAAGGCCCGCCGGGCCTGCGCCGACGATCACGACATCGAAATCCATGCTTTCGCGCGCAGGCAGATGCGGACGCGTCTCGGCCATCACAAGCTCCCGTTGAGGCCTTGTGTCTTAATCGCTTCCCGAGGCCTGAACCATAAAAAGAAAGTCGCATGACGTGCGATTGACCGCATTTGTCAGAATTTGTGCATCTCCAGCCAAGAGACAGGCAGCGACGCCGCGCCGCCCGGTTGAAAAATCGAGGTTTCCAAGAATTAACCTGCAAAAGCCCATGGACAGCCACGCTTCGCGCGCCAGGATTTAAGCGAAGCCCGAAGCGCAACCGGACAGCTGCCAGGTGCTTCAAGCTGCGGATTGCAAAAAGCGGATGGCAAAAGGCGTATGGAAGGAGAACGACATGGCATTTGTCACCACCAAGGACGGCACCAAAATTTTCTACAAGGATTGGGGCCAGGGCCAGCCGATCCTGTTTTGCCATGGCTGGCCGCTTTCGGCCGATGCCTGGGACGCGCAAATGGTGTTTCTCGGCCAGCACGGCTACCGCGTCGTCGCGCATGACCGCCGCAGCCATGGCCGCTCGGACCAGACCTGGGACGGCAATCATATGGACACCTATACCGACGATCTTTTGGCGGTCGTCGAAGCGCTCGACCTCAAGGACATTGTCCTGGTCGGCCATTCGACCGGCGGCGGCGAAGTCGCGCATTTCATCGGCCGCCACGGTACGAGCCGCGTCGCCAAGGCCGTGCTCGTATCCTCAGTGCCGCCCTTGATGCTGAAAACGGCCGCCAATCCCGGCGGCCTGCCGATCGAGGTCTTCGATGGCATCCGCAAAGGCACGTTCGACAATCGCTCGCAATTCTACATAGACCTCAGCCTGCCCTTCTTCGGCTACAACCGGCCCGGCGCCAAAATCTCCGAGGGCATTCGCCAATCCTTCTGGCTGCAAGGCATGCTCGGCGGCCTCAAGGGCCAGCTCGATTGCATCAAGGAATTTTCGGAAGTCGATTATACCGAGGACTTGAAGAAGATCGACAAGCCGACCCTCGTCATCCATGGCGACGACGATCAGATCGTGCCGATCGCCGCCGCGGGCGCGATGTCGGCCAAGATCGTCAAAGGCGCGGTGTTGAAGGTCTATCCTGGCGCCCCGCACGGATTGCCGATCACGCTCCAGGATCAAGTCAACGCGGATCTGCTCGCCTTCATCAAGGGGTGAGACAGATCGCATGATACGCTGGCGAAACGCCGCCCGCATTTAAAGCGCGCCGGCATTCGCCTCGTCGCGCCCGGATTTATTGCCGGGCGTTCGATTTCTGCATCTGTATTGTCTCAGATATTTTTAACTCTGAATGGACGGATGTTTTTCCTTTTCCGCGCCTCACAGGGAAGGTCGCTCATCCGGCAAACGTTCCTTAAGACTCGCCCGCTTATTGGTCCCCGCAGGGGGTGCCTATATGGGTTCGACGATCACAAGCAGACGCAAGGCCGAAAGACAAAAATGCATCGTCGAAGCGCGCGTCTACGCCGACGGGCATCCGGCTTTGCTCTGCCGCATCGCGGACCTCACGCCCGACGGCGCGAAACTCATCGCCTATAGGCCGGTCCCGGCTTTATCGGGCAAGATCATGGTCTTCATCCCGTCGATCGGCGAAGTCTGGGCCGCGCGAATCCGCTGGTGCCGCGTGCAAAGCCTCGGCGTCGAATTCATCTGCGGCGAAGCCGATTTGGCCGAGCCCGAAACGCCACCCGAGCCGGAGACATTCGCGCTGCGCATGCAAGTGGCGCAGATCGCCGACACGGCGAAACGCCTGTCGGCGGCGTAGAGGCGGGCTCAATCAATGGCCCTCATTGCGAGGAGCTACACTCCGAAGCAATCCGCAAGGAGAATGTCCGCATCCCACCAGAGCTGAAGCGCCATGTCGAGGCGCTGGCAAAGCGAGGCATTCAACAAGCATGAAGCGCAAATGGGTGGAGCGTCTCCTTCTCCCTGTGGGAGAAGGTGCCGAGCGAATGCGAGGCGGATGAGGGGTTACAATCCCAAACGTCTAAGATCGTAACCCCTCACCCGCCGCCTCCGGCGGCACCCTCTCCCACTGGGAGAGGGCACGATCAGCATTCTTTATACCCCGCCAATCATCTCTTGGCGGCGAGCATGGCGAGCGGATGGCTTTAGTCAATTGATTGCTTCGCAACCGCCTCCGGCGGCGAGCCGAAGGCTCGTCATTGACTAAAGCGATCCGTCTCGCCGATCATGTTCGCCGTGAGATGAATGGGGAAGGTGTGATAGTATCAGGTGAATACAGCCGGGAACGAACGCTCGCACCAGAATTTTGTAACGGAAATGGCGAGGCAAATCAGCATGTTTCGGTTGGCACATAAGTCTTGATTTTTGCACGGCAGCCTAGCCATGGGCAGCTGCATTAGCTGTTATCAACGGGGCCAAATATCCATTGCTGAACCCACCCTGGATAAGCCTCTTGAATCCATCGCGGCGTCGGCTCCTTTTCTTGGATTCCAAAAACCCAGGCCGAAATAAAATTATCGCCAGCGACGAGGGCCTCTACTTCGCTTCGGACGCGCGCCAATTGTTCATGAATGTGCCTAGCCGAGATGCTAGATAAAGGTCTCCCGATGTTTGCGTTCTCGTGAGCGATGAAATTTCTGGCATCCTTAGCGCGCACAAGAAGTGCAATTTCTTGTGCGCTGAAATCTGGAAACACCTTCATATCCACAATAGTTGCGCCGAGGAACTTGGCCTTTAGAACCTTGGCAAGCGTCTCCGTCGCTGACAGGTTCCCACCTTCCTTGAAATATTCTGTCAACTTCACGACGCCGAGGACATACTTGCACTTCTCCTCGAAGGCGCTTGCCATATATAGAGCCTTGCCGATGATCAAGAAGAACTCGTCAAGCAGCTCTGGCTCTTTCAGCTGTTGATGACTGATGGACCAAGCCATGCCACACCTACGTCGTTACGTCAGATATCCGTTAAGTCGCATAGGCCCCAATATCGAACTTGCAGTGGCAAACGTGCAATGGCCTTCTAAGTCCTCCCCTACGTAGCCCCCCAAATCCTACCCTCATCCTGAGGAGCCGCCGCAGGCGGCGTCTCGAAGGATGGGCAAAGGCACTCCGCAAGCCCTCGTCCTTCGAGACGGCCCTTTGGGCCTCCTCAGGATGAGGGGTTGCTTCCATTGAGGCCTGAACGCAGATAATGTGGCGCCATGTCCTCCTCCGACACAATCACCCCCGAAGCGCTTGCGAGCCTGTTGCGCTGGTATGCGGACATGGGCGTCGATATGGCCGTCGACGAGGCGCCGCATGACCGCTTCGCGGAAGCGCTGGCGGGCAAGCCCAGCCCAGCGGCCGCATCGGCATCGGATGCACCCACTGCGAGAAGCTTGAACCGCGACGCGGCGACAGCCGGCATGTCCGCTCCCAGAACCCTGTCGCGGACGCGCGCGGACACCCAGGCCCTCAAACCCGAGGCCGCCTCCGCGGACGCGCTCGCGCAATCGGCTCGGGAAGCCGCCGCTTCCGCGCAAACGCTCGAGGAGCTCCGCGCGCGGCTCGATGCCTTCCAAGGCTGCGCGCTCAAAAACACCGCGACGCAGCTCGTCTTTTCGGACGGCAATCCGCAAGCCGATATCATGTTTGTCGGCGAGGCGCCGGGCGCCGACGAAGACCGGATCGGGCGGCCTTTCGTCGGGCGTGCCGGGCAATTGCTCGACAAGATGCTGGCATCGATCGGGCTCGACCGCACCAAGGTCTATATCGCCAATGTCGTGCCTTGGCGGCCGCCCGGCAATCGCACGCCGACGCCCGTCGAGACGGCGGCCTGCCTGCCCTTCACGCACCGGCAGATCGAACTTGCCGATCCAAAAATCCTCGTCTGTGTCGGTCTGCCATCGGCTCAGACGCTGCTCAATGTCACCGAAGGCATCAAACGCGCGCGCGGCAAATGGATGAGCTATGAGGTCGCCCCCGGCCGCACGATCCCGGCCATGGCCATGCTGCATCCGGCCTATCTTCTGCGCACGCCAGCCGACAAAAAGCTCGCCTGGCAGGATCTGCGGATGATCGCGAAAGAGCTGGCCAAGCTCGGCTGACGGCGCGGGACCGGCGTTACAGCCGATTAACCCCGATCCGTTAGACTGCGATGATCCGCTTTTCTGGGCTCATCATGGCAAGCATTTCGGTCGCGCCGAAATATGGCTTGGATCGCAAGGCCTATCTCAACCTCTGCATCGTCTTGACGCTGCTGGCGGTCGCCCTGGTGACGCGCGCCGGCCATTTCGGCGAGCCGTTTCTCTATTACGACGAAGATTTCTATCTGCTCGTCGCCGATCGCATGTGGCACGGGGCTTTGCCCTATGTCGATATTTGGGATCGAAAGCCCATCCTGCTGTTTCTGATCTATGCCGCCTTGCGGCCCCTGAGCCCGGACGGGATCGTCGCCTATCAAATCGGCGCGGCGCTCTTTGCGACCATGACGGCCTTCGTCATGGTTTTGATCGCGTGGCGCTTCGCCAATCTGCGCGGCGCCTGGCTCGCGGGCATAGCCTATCTGCTTTATCTGCCTGTGCTGCGCGGCGATGGCGGCCAATCGGCGGTCTTCTACAATCTGTTTTTGGCGCTCGGCGCGCTAGAGGTTTTGCGCGCGGATGAACCGCTCGATGCCGCGGGCTTCCGCAGGCACGCCTTGTACAGCATGGTATGGGCGGGGCTCGCCATTCAGGTGAAATATACTGCCGCGATCGACGGTTGCGCCTTCGGCCTCTGGCTCATCGTGCTCATGCGACGCAATGGCGCCTCCCATGCAAGCATCGCGGCTCAGGCCGGGATTTGGATTATGGCCGCGCTCGCGCCGACTTTGCTGGCCGCAGGCGTCTATGCCGCGATGGGGCATGGTCAAGCGTTCGTGGAGGCCAATTTTCTCTCGGCCTTCCAACGGCACCAGCCGGCGGATTTTCCGGCCGCCGACGTGCTGTGGCTGAGCGGAATGAAACTCGCGCCCCTCCTCTTCGTCGCGGCCTTTTCGCTGCCTTTGTTGATCCGCCGCCGGGCGGCGGGCGCGCCGCTCGCTTTCTTGCTGCTCTGGACGATCTTCGCCATCGCCGACTTCTTCGCGATCGGCAATTATTTCGATCATTACGCTCTGCCTATGACCTTGCCGATGATGGTTCTATGCGCACCGCTGCTCGGAACCCCCGTCGGCGGCGTCGCGGGCATGGCGCTCTTTGGATGGGCCGCACTGCTTGCCATGAATTTCTTTTCAACCACCACGCGGCAAGCGCACGAGCAAGGCGTCGCGGCTATGGTCGAAGCCGCACGCCCCTATGCGGCGCAGGGCTGCATCTACATGCATGACGGGCCCGTGATCGTCTATACGCTGACGCAATCCTGCCTGCCGACGCGCTATCCTTTTCCGGCGCATCTCGCAGAACCTTCCGAAGCGGGGGCGACACATGCCATCAGCTCCATGGCGGATCTCATTGCATCGCGGCCTTCGGCCATTTTCGTCGTGGACAGGCCGCCTGCTCCGCAGACGCCAACAGGCGCTATGCTGGACGACGCCATCGCGCGCGGCTATCGACGCGTCGCGACCGTGCCGGATGTCATTCCAGGACATCGGCAGGGTCTCTACGCGCGCAAGGATCTGCTTGCGCCACAAAAAGACCATGCCGAATAGATGGCAACCTCTTCCGCGCCCCTGAAAAGCTCGATCGACCGCACGTCGCATGCGACGGTGTGGATCGTCCTGAGCTTGCTGGCGGTCGCGCTTGCCACGCGCGCCGGTCTCTTCGGCGATCCGGCCATCGAAACGGATGAACAGTTTTATCTGCTCGTTGCCGATCGCATGTGGCATGGGGCTTTGCCCTATGTCGATATTTGGGATCGGAAGCCCATTCTTCTGTTTCTGATCTATGCCGCCTTGCGGCCTCTGAGCCCGGACGGGATCGTCGCCTATCAAGTCGGCGCAACGCTCTTTGCGACCATGACGGCATTCGTCATCGTTCTGATCGCGCGGCGCTTTGCCACTCTGCGCGGCGCCTGGCTGGCCGGCATAGCCTATCTGCTTTATCTGCCGGTGCTGCGCGGCGACGGCGGCCAATCGGCGGTCTTCTACAATCTGTTTTTGGCGCTCGGCGCGCTGGAAGTTCTGCGCGCCGACGAGGCCCCCGATGCTGGCGGCTTACGCAAACATGCCTTGTGCAGCATGTTATGGGCGGGGCTTGCCATTCAGGTGAAATATACTGCCGCCATCGATGGCTGCGCCTTCGGCCTCTGGCTCATCGTGCTCGTCAGACGCAGTGGCGCTTCCTTCACGCGCATCGCATCTCAGGCGGGGATTTGGATAGCTGCCGCGCTTACGCCGACTGTGCTGGCCGCAGGCGTCTATGCCGCGATGGGGCATGGTCAAGCGTTCGTGCAAGCCAATTTTACCTCCATCTTTCTGAAGCACGAACCGGCCGGATTTTCGGATCTCGTCTTTCTGAAAGATAGCGCCGTGCGGCTCGCGCCGCTTCTGCTGGTGATGGTGTTTTCTTTGCCCCTGTTGATGCGCCATCGAGCGACCGGCGCACCCATCTTTTTCCTGCTGCTCTGGACGATCTTCGCCATCGCCGATTTTTTCTCGGTCGGCGGCTATTATTTCCATTATGCGCTGCCGCTGCTTGTGCCGGCGACGATCGTCTGCGCGCCGCTGCTGGAAACATCGGTCGCGGGTCCAGCTGCGATCGCATTTTTCGCTTACGTCTGTATCCAAGCGACAGGGTTTCCCCCGACCGGTTCGAAGCAAAGCGACGAACGGAGCGTTTCGGCCATGGTCGAGGCGGCACGCCCCTATGCGGCGCGCGGCTGCATCTATCTGAACGACGGGCCGCCCATCGTCTATCTGCTCACCCGTTCATGTCTGCCGACGCGCTATGTGTTCCCGGGGCATCTCAACGAGGCGGCCGAAGCGGATGCGACACATGCCACTGAGGCCATGGCGGATTTGCTGGCGGCGCGGCCTTCAGCGATCTTCGTCGCCGACAAGCCGCTTGTCCAACCGCGCAATCGCGTCACCGCGGCCATGCTCGATGCAGCTCTCGCGAGCGGCTACCAACGCATTGCGACGCTGCCCGACGCAGTCGCCGGGCGCCAGCAAGTGCTCTACGCGCGCAAGGACCTGCTGCCGCGGCCGGGGATGGCCCACTGAAATCGATGGCTATCCTTTTGTTTAAACGCGTGTTTTATTCCAAAAACTGCTCGCCCTGCTTTTGCAGTTGATGTCCCAAAAACACAGGTTCTGATTAATTCTCCGTCAAGGGCTCGTCCATAGAGTGGCTCCATTCCGTGGAGTTCCTCCTTGCTTGCCCTTGCTCCCGCCCAATTCGTCGCCCTTGCACCGCAATCGCTGCAACTTGCGGTCATTGTGCCGACCTTCAACGAGGGCGAGAATGTCGGACCGCTGGTCGAGCGGCTTGCGGTCGCGCTGCAAGGCATCGCTTGGGAAGCGATCTTCGTCGATGACGGATCGACCGATGACACCGTCTCGGTCCTCACCGCAATCGCCCTCATTGATCCACGCGTGCGGATGATCCGGCGCGTCGGCCGCCGTGGCCTTTCGACGGCCGTGGTCGAAGGCATGCTCGCAAGCGTGGCTCCTGTGCTCGCGGTGATCGATGCCGATCTTCAACATGACGAACGCGTTCTTCCGCGGCTGCTCAAAGCCGTTACCGACGATGGCGCCGACATCGCTGTCGGCACGCGCTATGCCGAGGGCGGCACTACCAATGGTTGGGAGCACGCGCGACTCCGGATGAGCCGTTTCGCGACGCATCTCGCGTCCACCCTTCTCAAAGTGCGGCTCAGCGATCCGATGAGCGGCTTCTTCGCCATTCGCCGCGATGCTTTCTTGGCGTCGCTGCCAAATCTTTCGAGCCTCGGCTATAAGATCATGCTCGATATCGTCGCTTCCGCGCCGAAGCCCCTCAAGGTCTGCGAGGAGCCCTATCAATTCCGGCCTCGACTCGCGGGCCAGAGCAAGCTCGATGCGGCGATCGCCTTCGAATATGCCCTGCTGCTCGCCGACAAGACGATCGGAAAATATGTTCCGTTACGGCTGATGATGTTTCTCGGCGTCGGCGCGTTGGGGCTGGTCGTCAATCTGGCCATACTCGCGATCCTCATGATCGCGAGCTCATTGCCGTTCTGGGCCGCCCAGACGATCGCCGTCTGCTGCGCGATGACGTTCAATTTCCTGCTCAACAATCTCTTCACCTATCGCGACCGCCGCCTGCATGGCTTAGCTCTGATACAGGGCCTTTTGACCTTCTACCTCTCCTGCAGCCTTGGCGGTGCCGCCAATGTCCAGGTCGGCTCGATGATCCTGGCCGGTGGCGGAGAATGGTGGATAGCCGGTACCGTCGGCGCCGTGGTCGGCTCGCTATGGAATTACGTCGCTTCTTCCGTGCTGACTTGGAAGCGCTGAGAAGACCCATTCAAGAAAAAGGCTCGGCTGACGGTGCTCGTCCGGCACCTCGCGCCGGAGGCGACAAAAGCGCTTCGATATTATAATGAAAGGCTCCAGCACCTTAGATCACGATGATTTTTGATTGAATCAATCAAAAATCATGAACGTGATCGATTCTAATAACTTAGAGCGGGATGCGAGCGGAAAACCGCTCACACTTTTCCTCATCCCGCTCTTGCCCGGAGCCCGCCATGGAATGGGAAGACTATCGCCGCTCGGACAATGTCGAGGACCGGCGCAACGAACAATATGCGGGCGACGGCGGCGGCGGCTTCGGCGGCACCGGGATCGGCACGGGCCATCTCGGCCTTGGCGCCATCGTGGTCTTGGGCCTGATCGGCTGGGCGCTCGGCATCGATCCGAGACTGCTGATCGGCGGCGCCGAAATGCTGAACAATGCGCGCCAGGGGTCGGTGCAGCAGAGCCAGATTCAACCCGGCCAGAGCACGCACCCGTCGCGCACGACCGGCGCGCCGAGCGATCAGATCGGCCAATTCGTCGCCGCCATTCTGGCGCAGACCGAAGATGTCTGGTCGGATGTGCTGCCGGCGCAAAAGGGCATCAAATATGTGCCGCCGAAGCTCGTGCTCTTCAACGGTGCGACGGATTCGGCCTGCGGCGGCGCCAGAGCCGCGATGGGTCCCTTCTATTGTCCGAAGGATCAAAGGGTCTATCTCGACACATCCTTCTTCCGCGACATGAAGACCAAATATGGCGGCGGCGGCGATTTCGCCTATGCCTATGTGATCGCGCATGAGATCGGCCATCACATTCAAGATCAGCTCGGGATTCTGTCAAAGGTTCAGGCGGCGGAAGCCCGCTCCGGCAGCAAGACGCAGGCGAATGCGCTTTCGGTGCGCACCGAGCTCATGGCCGATTGCCTCGCAGGCGTCTGGGCCAATAATGCCAACGCCAAATATCATGTCCTGCAGGCGGGCGATGTCGAGAAGGCGATCGCAACCGCGCAGGCGATCGGCGACGACCGGCTGGAAAAGGCCTCGCAAGGCTATGCGGTGCCTGATTCCTTCACCCATGGTTCGGCAGCGCAACGACAGCAATGGCTGGAAACCGGGTTGAAGTCCGGCCAGATCGATTCCTGCAATACGTTTTCGCGGGCGAGCGAATAGGCTCAGCCGACCCGGTGCATTCTGGTGCGCAGCGTGCGGCCGTTGAGGCCGCGCGCCATGCGCTGAAAATCAGTGCGCTCCTGCGCACGCCATAGATCCAGAGGCGCTATGGCCGCGGCGACGGGTGCCAGCCTCGGCGCAAGCCGCTGGTGCCAAGCGGCCGGCTCAGCGCGGAAGACTCCCCGCGCGTTTGGACGATGTTCCAAATCGCGCAGCTCTTCGATGAAGCCCAGGCCCGGCACGAAACCCGCCCGCACAAGCAGACAATCTGGCCCTTTGGCCAAGGCCAGGGCCTCGCGCAGCCAATCATCCGGCGCATCCGCCTCGACAAAGCCGCAGCCGGCGTGATCTGCGATGGTGCCGAGCCCCTGCCGCGGCAATCCCGCGATCGTCACGTCTCGGATGAGCCCAGCCACTGCGGCGGGCACGAGAGCGCCTAGGCTGCGGGTGAAGGCCAAAGCCGGGTCCTGCCGCCCGCCTTCAGCGTCTTTTCCGCTGAGAAAAACAATTGCTGAGGCCATTGCCGACTCACCAAACCGAGCTTGATCGTGACAAGTAATTCCCGTTTTCCACAGGTTTAAATTTGACAGTTCCTATTTTGTTCTATATCTGTCCCGTTATGTTACCGGTCCTTTTGAAGGGCTGGAAAGGATTGATCATGGCATCCAGTCAAGTTCAAGCGGCAAGCCGGAGCACTGGGCCGGTATCGGCCGAACAGGCGGCGGCCGAGCGCGAAATGCGCGCCGATTCGCGGCGGCGCGGGCGTGGCGCGCTCAGCAATGCAAGCGGCCGATTCGAGCCTTTGTCGCGCCAGCCGGAAGACGACGGCTGGGACCTTACGGAGGAACTGCCGCCGCTCAAGACCGAAATCACGATCGAGCGTCCGCGCCATATCATCACGCGAAACGACTCGCCCGATATTTCCTTCGACCGTTCGATCAATCCCTATCGTGGCTGTGAACATGGCTGCATTTATTGTTTCGCACGGCCGACCCATGCCTATATGGGGCTCTCGCCCGGCCTCGATTTCGAAACCAAGCTCTTCAGCAAGGCTAGCGCCGCGAACCTGCTCGAACGCGAATTATCGGCCCCGCGCTATCAACCGAAGGTGATCGCGATCGGCACCAATACCGATCCCTATCAGCCGATCGAGCGCGAACAAAGGGTGATGCGCGGGGTTTTGGAGGTCCTGCATCGGACCAAACACCCGGTCGCGATCGTCACCAAGTCGGCGCTGATTTTGCGCGATCTCGATCTGCTCGCGCCTATGGCCAAACAGGGTCTCGTCAAAGTCGCGCTGTCGGTGACGACGCTCGACCCCTTGCTTGCACGCAAGATGGAACCGCGCGCGGCGGCGCCCGAAAAGCGCCTCGACGCGCTCAAGCAATTATCGGAAGCGGGCATCCCGACGGCGGTGCTCGTCGCGCCGATCATTCCAGCCATCAACGATGCCGAGATCGAGACGATCCTGACGAGAGCCAAGGCGATGGGCGCCACGGAGGCGGGCTATGTGATGCTGCGCCTGCCGCTCGAACTCCACGATCTCTTCCGCGAATGGCTGCTTGCGCATTACCCCGGCAAATTGCGCCATGTCCTGTCGCTCGTCCGCTCCGTGCGCGACGGCAAGATCTATGATTCGACCTGGGGCAAGCGCATGACCGGCTCCGGGCCCTATGCCTGGATGATCGGCCGGCGGTTCGAGGCAGCCTCGGAAAAGCTGGGCCTCACCCGCAATAAGAAAAAGCTGCGCACGGACCTCTTTGTTCCGCCGCAACGCGGGGCGGAACAATTGAGCCTGTTTTAGCCGGAGCGTGATCCCGGGGAGGATTTAGGACCGCGTCGCCGGCAGGCCGTAGCGGGCGACGAGCCAGACGCCGATCAAAATCGCCGCGGCGAGGATCGCATAAGACAGGACCGAGGAGAGAATCCAGCCCCAGCCGTGTTTGCGCTGGTCACCTTGCCGCGCAGCGATCGAATTGCTGAGCCATGCGGTCTCGGAAACGGCGTCGGGGCCATTGCCGGAGAGCGTGGCGCCGGCAAGATGCCGGTAAATGCCTAAGCGGCGCGGCGTGCTCTCGCCGATAATATAAGAATTGAGCTCGGCGTCGGTCGGGCCGCGGCCCAGGGCCTTTTGAAACGCATTCAGCCAGTCGACTTTGTTTTGCTTATAGATCGAATAGGCGACAAGCCCGATAATATCGCCGTCTTCCCGGACGAGTTTGACGAAGACGGCATTACGCTCGCTATCCGCCTTGTCCAGTTGGTCGGGCTCGCTGGCCGGGGAAATCATCACCGCCTGCCCTGCGGTTTTCTCGCCGGCCACCGGCTCAGCCGTCACGACTTTTTCTTCTTCGCCCATCACAGTCTCCGTATCCGGGTCGCCCACACCGCGTCATCTGGCAGTGGAAAACCACATTTTGATTGGTTTTCCCAAAAGCTTTGCTTGCGACCCTCTGTCAAATCCGCGAATCTTATTAAGCTCATTTCGTGGCTTTTTGGCAGGTCCAGCCAAAAACATCAAAACGCCGCTGGTTTTTGCTGCATTTGGCTATGCCGACCCTCAATCCCCAGCCCAAACCCCATTTCAGACGCGAAAAATCGCTCGCGGCGAAGGGCCTGTGGCCGATTGCCGGCATTGACGAAGCCGGACGTGGACCTCTTGCAGGGCCGGTTGCCGCGGCTGCGGTCGTGCTCGACCCGCGCAACCTGCCGAAGGGTCTAAACGACTCCAAGCTTCTGCCGCCCTATGTGCGCGAACAGCTCTTCGAGGAGATCATGCGCCGCGCGATCGCGGTCGCCGTCGCCTTTTCGAGCGCCGCCGAAATCGATCGCATCAATATCCGCCAGGCGACGCTTTGCGCCATGCGCCGGGCGCTTGCCGCGCTTTCCGTCTCGCCCACTTACGTTCTGGTCGACGGCAATGACCTGCCCGAAAGCCTCCTCTGCGCAGGCGAAACGATCATCGGCGGCGACGGCTCGTCGCTCTCGATCGCCGCAGCTTCCATCGTCGCCAAGGTCACGCGCGACCGGACGATGCGGCGTCTCTGCCAGCATCACCCGCAATATGGTTTCAGCCAGCATTTCGGATATGCGACGAAGGCGCATCGCGCCGCGATCGAGCTGCATGGGCCATCGCCGTTCCATCGCATGAGCTTTTCGCCCTTCGTGATCCGGTACTGACGTAGGACTACGTATCGTTAACGGAAGCTGTCGCGCGCGGACGTCTTGATCGAAAATAGAAATTTTTAATCAAGACGTTCGAAAAAGACACATGCTGATTTAAGCACCTTAAACCCGCTTTTACCCGGCTTCGGCAATGTGACTTTGTCAGTTGCGTAACCGGTGTGTTGTTTATGCGTAATGCGCGCGCCGGAGCGGCCGGCTCGAAGTCTCAGTTAAAGGTCACGCGTCCTGAGACTTCGGCGGCGCTCCTCTCTTTACCGCTTCGCGGGGCGCGCGCGCGTCACGCGCTTCCGCAAAATGAGATTCTCGTCGGCGATTGCCTGGCGAAGCTCGATCAGCTCCCAGACGAATGCATCGACCTCGTCTTCGCCGATCCGCCTTACAATCTCCAGCTCGAAGGCGCCTTGTCGCGGCCGGATCAAAGCCTCGTCGATGCGGTCGATGACGACTGGGACAAGTTCGCGAGCTTTTCGCATTACGACGATTTTACCCGCGCATGGCTCCAGGCCACCCGCCGCGTGATGAAGAAAAACGCGACGATCTTCGTCATCGGGTCATATCATAACATCTTTCGCGTCGGCACGATTCTCCAGGACCTCGGCTTCTGGATCTTGAACGATATCGTCTGGCACAAAGCCAATCCGATGCCGAATTTCCGCGGCCGCCGTTTTACCAATGCACACGAAACGATGATCTGGGCCTCGAAAAGCGCGGAAGCCAAAAATTACACGTTCAATTATGAGACGCTGAAAGCCGGCAATGACGATTGCCAGGTGCGCTCCGACTGGTTCCTGCCAATCTGCACCGGCGCCGAGCGCCTGAAAGAAGCTTCGGGCCGCAAGACTCATCCGACGCAAAAGCCCGAAGCGCTTTTGCAGCGCGTGATGCTCAGCGCCTCGAACCCTGGCGATGTCGTGCTCGATCCTTTCTTCGGCTCCGGCACGACGGGCGCGGTCGCCAAAAAACTCGGGCGGACCTTTGTCGGCATCGAACGCGACGAAGCCTATGCCAAGGCGGCCCGCGCGCGCATCGCCTTGGCCGAACCTCTGCCCGCGGACGTTTTGGCCGCGGCACCGAGCAAAAGATCCGAGCCTCGCATCGCCTTTTCGGCGCTGGTCGAAGCAGGCCTCATCCGCGCCGGCGAAACCCTGGTCGATGTCAAGCATCGCCACAGCGCCCTTGTGCGTGCCGACGGCACACTGGCGCTCGGCGCCATCATCGGCTCGATCCATAAAGTGGGCGCGTTGGCGCAGGGCCTGCCCGCCTGCAATGGCTGGACCTTCTGGCATTGCAAACGCGACGGCAAATATGAGCCGATCGACTCACTGCGCGCAAACGTGCGCGAGAATCTAAGGCTGGCGGCCGAGTGAGGCATCTCCCGGCGCCAGCAATACACCCCACATAAAGTCGAACTGCAACGACCCGGCAAGCACGCCGGGAATTGGATTACCTGTCGGATTATAGGGCAGCATCGCCGTCGCGCTCGCAGTTGGCCGCCCATTTGCTCCGAACGAGGCGTAGGCGTGGCATGAGATGCAGGATGAAGCCGCGACAGTCCCATTGCCGACGATCCGCTCTATAACCGAATTGCCAAGCGCGTATGGCGTCCCATCAGCTGCGGTGTAATCCACCTCGGTCGTTTTCAGGCAGTAATTGTCCCAGACGGACGAAAGATTTGCCTTGGCCATCATTGCTTTTAGCGGCTCGGTTTTAGGACAGGGACCATATTGCGTGTTGACCGTGCTCTTGTTCGGTAAAACCGCCGGAATCGCAGCGCCGAAGCTGTCGAAACAACCGATATCGTCACAGCGGCCCGGATTCAGTTGATGCTCATAGGTTCCCCAGACCCAGTTCGCATTCTGTCGGCTGCTGACATGAAGTGCGACAAGCGCATATTCAACGACGTCGAAGTCGTTCGTGATGGTGGTCGTATAATAAAGCTTTTCGATTTTACCGACATCGCCCAGTTGCGGAATCCATTTCAGCAGCATCCGAACGGGAACCCAGTCGCCTTTGACCGCTATGGCTTCTAGCGGCATTTCGACTTTGAACGCGTTCGCGAAGGCAGCAGCCAGGCCCGCTTGATTGTTCAGATGGTTGTTTACGATATAATCAAATTGCGGACGATTTCGCTTCGTCTCCTCTGCGATGCAGGGGGTCGGCGTGCCGCTCATCGGAAACCCGCCAGAAGCGGCGTTCCCGGGCGGCTTGCATTGCGCATCGATAGGGCTTGTATGCGCGCGCTCCGCGGATCCGAGCGCGCTCGCAGACGCCGACTTCATGAACTCAAGTACACTCGCATGCAGTTTCTGCGGCTCATCTGAGCTTGGCCAATGCGGCGTATTCGAAAACGTATCCCCATCCGAGGCCCAGGTCTCGAATATGACGGGCGACGGTTGCGACCGGGTCGCCGGTCCTGCAAATTCGGTGAACAGCCGCCAGATGAAGGCGTCGGAGTTTTCGGTCGTCCCGTCAACCGCTCCGCCCCTCGATGGAACCGCGACGGCGACGGCATTCTGCGCCAAGACCGTGTTCGGCGCCGAGACGGCAACCGATCCGATCAGGGCAAGTGCTGGCAAAGCGATGACTGCTAAAATGGATTTCGTCATGGCATTTTCCTCTCAAAATTATTGTCGCGCGATCTCCTGCCAACGCGGTCGATCGGCCAATTCTCGCATCCGGTGGAGAATTCTGGCAGCAGCCTGAAAAAAATGAATCAATGCGTCTTTAAGTGGCCTCTGGCATGATCGACGCGCGACCATGCCGAAAACGCCGCTCTTCCATTCTCCCTTTTAGCATGACAAGAGCATGATCGAATTTCTTAAACAAGGCGCGGCGCCAAGTGAAACCGGCCCTACAGCGCGCGGCCGAGTAAGGCGTCTTTATCGCCCGTGAAAAACCGGGACGCGATGTTCGGCTTCCGCCCTTCGGCCCTCGTTAAAATCTTCGGTCCGGTAAAGCGCGCCATATTGCGCACTCAGCCTGTAAAGCGCATCAGCCTCCGCCATGTCGATCGCAAGATGCGCCGAAACCAGACTCGCCTTGATGCCGAGCGGGCCGCAGCTCGCGATCTTGTTTGCCAAGGCGATCGCGTGCGCAAACGCCAGTTCCGGCGTGGCGGCGACCTCCTGCACGGTCCCCATGCGCAAGGCTTCCTGTGCCGTCCAATGGTCGCCGGTCAAAATATAGCGCATCGCATTGCCCCATCCCGCCTCGCGGACGAAGCGAACGGTCGAACCGCCGCCGGGAAAACGCCCGTGCGAGGTCTCGTCCTGGCCGAAGTCGGTATTCGCCGCGGCGATCCTTGTATCTGCGACAAGAAAGAGCTCATGCGCCATATTCCAACAGTCGCCATGAACGGCGGCGATGAGCGGTTTCGAGAGATTGGGCCTGCGCTTGGCCAGCGGATCGATCACGCCGTCGCCATCGACGCGCGGCTTATCGGCGGCGACAAGCGCTTGAAAGGCATCTACGTCGATCCCGCGCGAAAAATGTTCGCCATGCCCGAAGAGAACCGCAGCGCGCAGAGACGGATCGTGATCGTAGTCATAATAGGCTTGCGCCAATGATCGGAAGGCTTCCGGGTCGAGGCGGTTGTGGATATAGGGCCGGTTGATCCCGATGAGCACGATCATGTCGCGCCGCTCGACCGTGATTTTTGCGCCGAGCCCGAGCGGGATATCTTCCATCCTGGTTTGAACCGAGGCCTCCGGAAGCGGCGCTACGGCTTCTTCCGCCGAAACCGCCGAGGCAGCGCTCAACATGCCGCGCAATCCAATAAGGCCGCCGACGGCGGCTGCCAATTTGAGAACGGACCTTCTCGCCGGAAATCGTGCCTCGCTCATCGCTTCGTCCCTCATGCGGCATTTATTTGCATATACAAATAATTACCGCATGCCCTGTTGTGAAATAACGATCGCGTGAGACAAAAAGGCTGAGCTGGAGGCGCTGCTGTCAGGCTTCGCCCGCGGGACTTTTCTTTTCGAGCCCCGTCAACCGCTCGCGCAATGGGCTTGAAAGCCCATTCAGCCATTCATTTTCATGGCCCGGCACCGGCAGAACATGACCGAACTCGATCATATTTTCGGGCGGCAACTCGTTGAGATAGACCCATAGATCGTCAAGCGTGCAGCCGGCGATTTGGGCCGCAGCCGTTGCAATCCGGCGCGTCAATCTCAGTTTCTGTTCACCCGTGCGGCCGGCCCGCACATCGGCACGGATCCAGATCTGTCCAGATGGCGCGGGTTGACCGCCAATGAAACAGTCGCCCGCCGGAAGCGATTGAAACACGACCTGAACCAGATATCGCGGCGCGTGCATTTCTTCGCTATGCGCCGCCGTGAGCTCTTCCGCCATGCGGTGCTTCTGTTCGGCCGAAAGCTGTCCGGCGAGGCTAAAGCAGACATAGGTAGGCATTGCGAACCTCGAGATGCCGGAGAGATGTCAGGCCCTGCGCCCAAACGATTCCGTGAAATCCTCGGAGACGATGAAGGCGAGTGCCTTTCGCAGCGATAGTGTCTTCGTGGTTCCAAACGCCTTTTCGAAGTTTTTCTGCGCACGAAGCCAATATTTTTCTGACTCCGCCAATTTGGCTTTGCCGCGCTCGGTCAAGGCGACGATCCGGTTGCGGCGATCGTTCGGGTCGACTTTCACGCTCAAAAACCCGTCGCGCTCCAAGGGCTTCAGATTGTGAGCGAGCGCGCCGCGATCCATAACCAGGGCTTCGGCCAGTTCCCCCATCCCCGGAGTCCCTGCGCGTTTGATGTGGTTCAAAATGGCTCGCTGCGTCGTGCGCAATCCGCACGGCGCAAGCGCTTCGTCATAGAGCTGCGACACTTTCCGTGTCGCCTTGCGCAAGGCGGTACAACTGCACAGGCCCTGCCCGACGTTTTTCTCCGGCACTAGCAAGCTCCTATAGGTTTGTTAAGCCGCAATTTGAAGCGCAACTTGACTCTTATCAGCACATGCAAATATTTTCAATATATGCGTATGCAAGTATTTATGGAAAGGAAACATTCATGCCTATCGTCCGGATCGAGCTTCAAAAAGGCAAGGATGACGCCTACCGGCGGGTGGCCGGTGAGGTGGTCTACGAAGCCATGGTGTCGGCGACAGGCGTTCCGAGGAACGATCATTTCCAGATCATAAGCGAACATAGCGCCGAGAATTTCATCTATGACGAGACTTATCTCGGCATCCGCCGCACGAGCGATTTGATCATGATCCAGATATTCTTCAACGAAGGCCGCACGGTCGAGCAGAAGCGCACGCTCTACAAGACGATCGCGGACAGTTTGAGCAATAGGCTCAAGCTTCGTCCGGAAGATGTTTTCATCAATCTCATAGAAGCAAAACCGGAGAACTGGTCATTCGGCCTCGGCATCGCGCAATACGCGCCGTGAGCGAAGGCCTCGGCCCGCATAGGCATCCACGCCAGTTCATTGCCTTCACGGCGGAAATGCTTTACCTGCCGAGAGGAAAGGCCATCCGTGCCAAATCGATGCGCCGCCAATCTAGGATGAGAGCCATGGCTTCAACACCGACGCCAATAGAGAACGCCAAATTGGTGCTGACGATTTATAAGCACTTCCGCAAAAGATCAGGCGAAGTCCTGTGGGCTGAAAACTTTCAGACCTATGTGAAGGAAAACTCTCTAAACCAAGAAGACGTCAAGAGCGGCTTGGTCTACGGATACGAGAACAAATGGTTCGAAGACGGCCCGAACGGGACGATCAAGCTCACGGCGGATGGCTTTAAAGAGATGTGATGCGCTTCGGCCCTATTGGCTGGCCAAGCTCTTCCGTAACGTGAATTGAGCGACGATAAAAGCAGCCGCCGCGCAGGCGCCGATACCGATCAGCATGGGCGCAGGCGTGCCATTCGCAAAGAAGCCGGCAATGGCCATGATCGCGGCGCCTACGACCATCTGCAGGGATCCCATCAGCGCCGACGCCGTGCCTGCGATTGCGCCATGATGCTCCAATGAGAGAACGGCGGTCGTCGGGATGACGAGGCCGAGAAACCCATATCCGACAAACAAGAAAGCCATCATCATCGGAAGGCTGTCGGCGCCGAAACCCACGAGGACCGCAAGGCTGGTCATGGTTAGGGCAAACCCTATGACCGCGACCCTGATGACCGGCGCAAGACCGAACCTGCGTGTGAGCAAACCGGTCAGCTGGCAAAAGCCGAAGAATGAAGCGGCATTGAGCGCGAAGCAGAGGCTGAAACCACTGGGGCTCAGACCGTAATAATTGATCAGCACATAGGCCGCGCTGCCGAGGTAGACGAAGAAAGCCGAGACGCCAAGCGAGCCGACGAGCGTCAGGCCGATGAACTCGGGATCTACGAGCAGGCGTTTATAGGCTTTGAACGCGCCGCGCCACGAGCTCTCGCCCCTTTTCTCCGGCTGATGTGTTTCCTTGAGTTCCGCTACCGCGAGAACAAGACCAAGCGCCGCCGCGAGCGTCAGGATGATAAAGACGCCGCGCCAGCCGAAGGCCGCGATCACGAAGCTGCCGGTCAACGGCGCCAGGATCGGAGAGATGCTGACGACCAGCATGAGCAGCGACATCAGCCTGGTCGCATCGTGGCCCGTGTGCATGTCGCGCACGATCGCGCGCGGGATCACCATGCCAGCGCAAGCGCCGAAGGCCTGGATCACCCTGAAGCCGATGAGGACTTCGATGTTTGGCGCAAGCGCGCAACCGATGCTGCCTAATGCGAAGATGGCCAGTCCCGCATAAATAGGCGGCTTACGTCCGACCATGTCGCTCAAGGGACCATAAAAAAGCTGGCACAAGCCGAGGGTCACGAATGAGGCGATGAGGGTGATCTGTACGGCGCCGGGCGTGGCATTGAGGCTCGCTCCCATTGATGGAAGCGCCGGCAAATACATGTCGATTGAAAAAGGCCCGACGGCGGTGATGAGGCCGAGGACCACGGCCATGCGCAAGAAGGAAGGTTTCACTGGGAGCGAATTGAACCTGGAACTGTGGCGAAGCGAAGGAAGAAGGCTTCGCCGACGAAAACTAAGGCGATCGCGCCGATTTTGCAGGCTCAGCTATGCAAGCCCGGCGCCTCCTGGCCCGTGCGGGCCACATATTCCGTATAACCGCCGCCGTAATTGTGAATGCCCTCCGGCGTCAGTTCGAGCACCCGGTTGGACAAAGCGGCGAGGAAATGCCGGTCGTGCGAGACGAACAGCATGGTGCCCTCATATTGCGATAGCGCCGTGATCAGCATCTCCTTCGTTGCCATGTCGAGATGGTTTGTCGGCTCGTCAAGCACGAGGAAATTCGGCGGGTCGTAGAGCATCTTCGCCATGACCAAGCGGGCTTTCTCGCCGCCCGAAAGAAACCGGCATTTCTTCTCCACGTCGTCGCCGGAGAATCCGAAGGCGCCGGCGAGCGAACGCAATGAGCCCTGGTTGGCCTGGGGAAACGAATCCTCCAGCGACTGAAATATGGTGCGGTCGCCGTCGAGCAGATCCATGGCGTGCTGCGCGAAATAGCCCATCTTCACGCTGCCGCCCACGGCGATCGTGCCTTCGTCCGGCTGGGCAAAGCCCGTCACCAGTTTCAAGAGCGTCGATTTGCCGGCGCCATTGACGCCCATGACGCACCAGCGCTCCTTGCGGCTCACCGCAAAGTTCAATCCTTCGTATATGTTTTTGGAACCATAGCTCTTGTGCACGTTCTTCAGACTGACGACGTCGTCGCCCGAACGCGGCGCCGGCTGAAACTCGAATAAAACAGTCTGGCGGCGTTTGGGCGGCTCGACCTTTTCGATCTTATCCAGTTTCTTCACGCGGCTCTGCACCTGCGCGGCGTGCGAGGCGCGCGCCTTGAAGCGCTCGATGAACTTGATTTCCTTGGCAAGCATCGCTTGCTGGCGTTCGAACTGGGCCTGTTGCTGTTTCTCGTTCTGCGCGCGTTGCTGCTCGTAGAACTCGTAATTGCCCGAATAGGTCGTGAGCCCGCCGCCATCGATCTCCACCACCTTGGAGACGATGCGGTTCATGAACTCACGGTCGTGCGAGGTCATCAGCAAGGCGCCCTCGTAGCCTTTGAGGAATTGCTCCAGCCAGATGAGGCTTTCCAAGTCGAGATGGTTGCTCGGCTCGTCGAGCAGCATGGCGTCGGGCCGCATGAGAAGGATGCGGCCAAGCGCGACGCGCATCTTCCAGCCGCCGGACAACGCGCCGACGTCGCCGTCCATCATCTCCTGGCTGAAGGAGAGCCCCGCCAGGACTTCACGTGCCCGGCCTTCAAGAGCATAGCCGTCGAGTTCCTCGAAGCGCCCCTGGACCTCGCCATATCGCTCGACAAGCTGTTCGATCTCGTCGAGCCGGTCTGGATCGCCCATGGCCGCCTCGAGTTCCGCCAATTCGGCCGCGACCGCGCTCACCGGGCCTGCACCGTCCATCACCTCGGAGACAGCGCTGCGGCCCGACATCTCGCCGACGTCCTGGCTGAAATAGCCGATGGTGACGCCGCGATCGATCCCGACCAAGCCCTCGTCCGGCTGCTCCTGTCCCGTCATCATCCGAAACAGCGTCGTCTTGCCAGCCCCGTTAGGACCGACGAGACCCACCTTCTCGCCCTTTTGGAGCGCCGCGGAGGCCTCGATAAAGAGGATCTGGGAGCCGTTCTGCTTGCTGATGTTTTCGAGGCGAATCATTGGCACACGGGATTTGGGCGCGGAGGGAACCTGGAAAAGCTGCGGCGCCCTTATGCCACGTGTCGTACCGGATTAAGAGTGCTCCCGACCGCGACAAGACGCGCCACGGCAGCCGACTCGGTTACCGTCCAAGCATCGCGTCGCCGAGCCGAAGCGGCATCGCCAAGATATCGCCGGCGGAATCAACCTGGAACACACCCGGCGCGCTGCCCCCCGCCCCCGTTTCGCCGTTGCGCGCGATTTGTTCCAGCTCCGGCAGAGCCTCTATGAATTTGCTGTGACCGAGAAAATCGCCGCCCTGAACGTGCGACAGATCGACGACCTTCAGATCATATCGCTCGATCGCCGCCTGTGCTCTCGGGTTCTCGACCAAGGCGTTGCCGACGCGGGATATGTCGCCCGCGATGCGCTGCGAGGCCGCGAGCGCCAGATCGTTCCGCGACAGCGCGACGATAATGGGCCGCTTCAACTTTCCGATCACATCGAGCTGCGACACGAAAACGTCGACATCTATATCCGGTGACAGCAAGACGACATTTCCGAGCTTCTCAAGGAAGGGCGATTTCGCGCGAAGCTTGGCCTGCCGCAGGGTTTCGACAGCGAGCCAATTGCCCATGCTATGCGCAACGAGATTGATCGTCTTGACCTTGGGAATGCGGGCGATCTCGTTCAAAACCTGTTCCAGATAATCGCGCGAATAGGTCGAACTCTCCCGGTCCGCCACATAGCCAGTCAATGTCCCGAATGACGGCCATGCAAAGAGAACGGTCGTTTCATCATAGCCACGGTCGGCCTTGAGTTGCGCCATGCGGAAGACCGCTTCCTGATAATTCGTATTATAACCATGCACGAAGACGAGGACATTGCCGTCCTCGCTCTTTTTGGCCTCCATCTGTTGTGCGATGGCCGCGGAAAAACTGCCCTCATCCAGCGGGCGCCCGCTGCTGACGACAAAGTCCTTTTGAGGATTTCCCGGCGTCTGGGAAGGCCATTCGATCTGGCCCGCGACATGGCTCGGCGGCAGCGAAATGGCATATTGTTCGTAATTGACGCCATGCGCCCGGCCATTGGTGAAAAACACCTCCGAGTCTTCCGCGCGCTGGCGTGTGGTGGCGGCTAGGATGGCAACGGTTTTGCCGCCTTCGACCGAGGAAGCGACGGGAATGAGGACATTGCTCGACGGCCTTGCGGCGCAGCCGGCGGCTGCGAGCCCGATCAAGGTTAACGCAATGACTACATTGAGCCGCGAAGATTTGCTCGCGGCGCTTCTACTGTCCATCGGTGGCCCCCGTGTCCAATCCGATGATTACACCATATTTGTTAAAATAGGCCGCTTGAATTCAGCGTGACGGTCGCAGGCTGCTTTAGTCGAATACCACGCCAAGGCCTTCTTGCGCAAAGACCACTTCGATCGCCTGCAGCAATTGATGCAGATCGTCGATCTCGAAAGGATCCTTGTCGTGCGGCGCGTCCCAGCCGGTGATGTCGTCGAGATAGACGATCACATCCGTATCGTCGTCTTCCTCATCGAAATCATTGACGCAGCATCTGACCGTCATCGTCCGGTGGCCATGGGTAATACGGATCGCGCCTTCAACGATGACGACCGCGAAATCGGCCTTCTCGGTTTTCGACATAGACTCAAACCTTATTTTGCCGCGCAAGCGCGACGACCTTCCGCATCAAGCTCGGAAGAGCTTCCCCATCGAGCGCCTCGGCACTCACCCAGCGGCAGCCTTCGGGTGGAGGCGTGTTTTGCGGCACATCGGCGATAAAGACGGACAGCGTCAAGGCAAAATGCGTGAACACGTGTTCGACCGTCCCTGCGAGCTTGCGATAGGAGGTCAGCACGGGCGCCTCCTGCAGGGCCTGGGCGATGTCGAAATCGCCCGACCATTGCGTGCCGGGAATTTCCGTCATGCCACCGAGCAAGCCCTTGGGCGGACGCGTGCGCACCAAAACCGCGCCGTCGGCGCGGCGCAGGAAAAAGGCAGCGCCGCGGCGCGATGGGCGTGCGGGTTTGGGTGCCTTGCGTGGATATGTTTCGGCCTTGCCCAAGGCCTGTGCCTTGCAGCTGGGCCGCAAAGGACAAAGCGCGCAGGCGGGACTGCGCGGGGTGCAGATGGTCGCGCCCAAATCCATCATGGCCTGCGCATAATCGCCCGGCCGCACGTCAGGCGTCAGCAGATCGGCTTTGGTTTTGATCAGAGACTTCGCGCCGGGCAGCGGCTCTTCGATCGCAAAGAGCCGCGCGATGACGCGTTCGACATTGCCGTCGACGACGGTGGCGCGCCGGTCAAAGGCGATGGCCGCGATGGCAGCGGCCGTATAGGGTCCGATGCCCGGCAGAGCCAGAAGCGTCTCTTCGCGATCCGGGAAAACCCCGCCGTGCTGGCTGGCCACCGCTTTGGCACAAGCGTGCAGATTGCGCGCGCGGGAATAGTATCCTAATCCCGCCCATTGTTTCATGATCTCTTCCGTAGGCGCCGCGGCCAAAAGTCCGACCGCCGGCCAGCGCGCGAGAAAAGCCAGAAAGTAGGCTTTGACCGCCGCGACGGTCGTCTGCTGAAGCATGATTTCGGAGAGCCAGACGGCATAAGCATCCGGGCGCTGACCGGGCAGAGCGCGCCAGGGCAAGATCCGGCGATTGCGGTCGTACCAGGCAAGAAGCTCCGGCGCGATCCGGGCTGCGGCCATGGGCTGATCGGCCAAGGGCCTGTCGGCAAGATCATACATGGGCCCGGTTTAGCCGCATCGAGCCGATCCGCATAGGCCATCCCCCACCGCTCGGGCGGAAGGTTGTGAAAGACGCCTCGCATCTGCTGCCTAAAGAGTGCGCAACGCATTTTACCACATTCGCGGGCCACCGCTTCGGGTCTATAAAAGCCCATGCAGAAGTTCGACCCGCGCAAATCGTGGTCGCAGCCGCTGGCGGATCTCGTCGGGGCTGCGATGGACCCCGTGCTGGCACGGCAAGGGTTCGGCCAATCGAATATCATTCTCTATTGGGACGATATTGTCGGCGAGCGCATCGCATCGGCCTCGCAGCCTTTGAAGCTGCAATGGCCGCCGCGCGGGAAGAACACCAATCCTGGCCGCGGAATCGAACCAGCCGGTCTCGTCATAAGGGTCGAAAGCGGCTTCGCGCTTGAGTTGCAGCATCTGGCGCCCGTCATCATAGACCGGGTCAATGCGCATCTCGGCTGGAAATGCGTCGGCCGCTTGCTTTTGAAACAAGGGCCGATCGTCCGCCGGGAGACGGCAAAGCGTCGCAATTTGCCGATCAGCCCCGCGGCGCTGGCGGAAGCCGAAAAAACTGTCACACAGATCGGCGACATTGCCCTGCGCGAAGCCCTGACCCGGCTCGGCGCGCGGGTCCTAAGCGATCGGACATGTCCCGAGAAAGTTGTATGACTTTTCCGACAAGGACATGTCCTAACTTCTGATATGGAGCCGATAGGCTCCAGTGCCGCACTTCACAAAGGTGCGTGAAGATCACATTTTATGCCCATTGCGCCTTCAAACTTGTGCTTTATGCTGCAGCTAGCGCATTCAAAGATGGACGAAACCATGCGATTGCCGATCCCGGGCCGCACAATTCTCAAGAGCCACATCGCCTTTATCGAGACCGTGGTGGCGGTCAGCCTGACGGTTCTGGGCCTTTTAGCCGTGGTGGACGCGGCTCACCCTGCCCAGGCGCAGCAGACGGGCACTGTCGTGCCGGTCGACCAGCTCATGGCCGAAAACGCTTTGCCCGACGTGCCGCTCGGCAAGGATGACGCGCCGATTACGATCGTCGAATATGCCTCGATGACCTGCAGCCATTGCGCGGCCTTTTACGCCACCACCTTTCCCGACCTGAAGAGCAAATATATTGATACGGGCAAGGTGCGCTTTATCTTGCGCGAATTCCCGCTCGATCCTTTGGCGACGGCTGGCTTCATGCTGGCGCGCTGCGCCGGGCCGGACAAGCGCAATGCCATGGTCGATCTCTTGTTCGCGCAGCAGAAGAACTGGGCCTTTACCGAGAAGCCGATCGAGGCTTTGTCCAATCTCGTCAAGCAGACCGGCATGACCCAGGAGGCTTTCGAAGCCTGCCTCAAGGATCAGGCGCTTTACGAGAAGGTCAACGATATCCGCAATCGCGCGGCGGAGAAATTCGGCATCAACGCGACGCCGACCTTCTTCATCAACGGCCGCAAGCAGACGGGCGAGATCACGCCGGAAAAACTCGACGAATTGCTGCAGCCTATGTTGAAGGGGTGAAACGCGGGTGGCGAAAGCCACCGTCTTCGCTTGTCTTGCAAGTGCGCTGATGTCGTTGTGTTTGACTGCAAGCGCGGCTTCGTCTCTTAGCCGATGCGACGATAATACCGTCATTTTCAAGCATAAGGCTGAGCTACCCCAGGGTATCTTGGCATCGCTTGGATTTGAAATGGCTGATACCGGTGAGCCATTTCAGGCAACCGACGCCATTGCGCCCGGCGAAGAAGGCCTTCTCTCAAAACGATTCATTTCGGCGACGCAGAGAGATTGCCATTTGTACCTTTATTATGAGCGCGGCGGCCGCGGCGCCGGTCGCAATACCGCGCTTTTCGATTATATCGATGGCGTTTGGGTTCTACGCCAGACTTGGTAAGGGCTAGTTGCTCGCAAATCCACAAGTCGTGGACGATTTTGCCAAAGTGGCAACAATAGCTTGCGCTTACCCCTCCTCTCCCCTTGCTATAGATGCGCAATCGAATCAGCCATGAGGGCTACCCTGCATGAAATTCAACCGGCTTCGCCTGGTCGGCTTCAAAAGCTTCGTTGAACCCACTGATTTCATGATCGAATCGGGGTTGACCGGCATTATAGGCCCGAACGGCTGCGGTAAATCCAATCTGGTCGAAGCTTTGCGCTGGGTCATGGGGGAAAACTCCTCCAAGAACATGCGCGCCTCCGGCATGGATGACGTCATCTTTTCCGGCAGCGGTGGACGCCCGGCACGCAATATGGCCGAGGTCAGCCTCGTGCTCGACAATGCGGACCGCACCGCGCCGGCGCATTTCAACGATGCCGAGAGCCTCGAGATCACCCGCCAGATCGAGCGCGAGGAAGGTTCGACCTATCGCATCAATGGCCGCGAAGTGCGCGCCCGCGATGTGCAATTGCTCTTCGCCGACGCCTCGACCGGCTCGCGCTCGCCTTCCATGGTGCGGCAAGGCATGATCGCCGAGATTATCGCGGCGAAGCCTCAGTCGCGCCGCCGCATTCTCGAGGAAGCCGCCGGCATTTCCGGCCTTCACTCGCGCCGCGCCGAAGCCGAACTGCGCCTCAAGGCGGCGGAAGATAATCTCACACGGCTCGACGACGTCTTGAAGCAGATCGAGGCGCAGAGCGACAGTCTCAAGAAGCAGGCGAAACAGGCGATCCGCTATCGCGGGCTCGCGGGCGACATCCGCAAGCATGAAGCTTTGCTCGCCTTGATCCATCATACGGATGCACGGAACAATCTCGCGGCCTCCGAACACAAGCTCGAAGCCGATGTGCGCGAGGTTGCCGAGCGCACGCGGCTTCAGGCGGAGGCCGCAAGGCTTCAGGCGATCGCCGCGCATGATCTTCCGGGCCTGCGCGAGGCCGAAGCCACGGCCGGCGGCGAAATGCAAAAGCTGGTCGTCGCCCGTGAAACGCTCGACGGCGAAGAAAAGCGCACCAAGAGCCGCATCGCGGAACTCGAACGCCGCATCACGCAGATGAAAGGCGATCTCGCACGCGAAACCGCGGCGATCGACGACGCGGCCCAAGTGCTCGCGCGGCTGGCGGCTGAGGAGATCGAACTGACCTCCGCCGATAGCAGCGACGGCGATCTGACCTACGCGGCCGAGGCTAAAGCGGCGGAGGCCGAAGCCGCGCTCGCTCTCTCCGAAAAAGCTCTGGCCGAGGCACAAAGCCTCTATTCGGATGTCGCCGCGCGGAGGACCGCGCTCGAAGCCGCCTTGCGCGACGAGACGCAACGTCTCGAACGGCTTGAAGCCGACTTGAACAAGGCGCGCCAGGAACTCGACACCCTGCGGGCCGAACTCGAACGCGTCGACGATCGGCCGGCCTTGGCCGCGGCGCATGAAGAGGCTCTTGAATTCCTGCAAGCCTGTGAGGCGGAAGCGACCGACGCCGAGGCCGCTCACGTGGAAGCGCGTGAGGCCGAAGCGCGCGCTCGCACGCCTTTGGCCGAGGCCGAACGCAAGGCGCAAAAGCTCGAGACCGAAGCTGCAACCCTCTCGAAGCTTCTGACCGCGGGCAGCGGCTCATTCTGGCCGCCGGTCACCGACGAAATCAGCGTCGAAAAGGGCTATGAGGCGGCGCTCGGCGCGGCGCTCGGCGACGATCTCGACGCATCGACCAATGGTGCCGCACCGGCGCACTGGGCGCTGATCGCGCATGAGGACGATCCGGCTTTGCCGGAAGGCGTACAAGCACTCTCGAGTCTCGTTCAGGCGCCCCCTGCCCTGCAACGCCGCTTGGCGCAGATTGGCGTCGTGTCGCGCGCGTCGGGGCCTGTGCTTCGCGATCAGTTGCGGCCAGGTCAAAGGCTCGTCTCGAAGGAAGGCGATCTCTGGCGCTGGGACGGGTTTACGCAGGCGGCCGAAGCGCCGACTCCCGCGGCAAGACGGCTCGTCGAAAAGAACCGTCTCGGCGATCTGAAACAGGAGGCCGAAGCCGCGCGTCGTGCGGCCGAAGCTCTCAAGGTGCAGGAAGAAGAAGCGCAAGCTCACCTGCGCGGTGCTTCGGCGCGGGACAATGAGGCGCGCCAAGCCTTTAAGAACGCCACCCGCGAAGCCGACAGCGCACGCGAAAAAATGCTCGCCGCCGAGCGCCGTCACACCGAGGCGACGGCACGGATCTCGGCTCTGGCCGAATCCGAGACGCGGCTCGCCGCCAATTGCGAAGAGGCACGCGAAAAACGCGCCCGCCTCGATGCCGAACAGGAAAGCCTCGTGGCCGGCGCCGAACTCAAGGCTCAGCTCGATGCGGCGCGCGCGATTGCCGCCGAACATCGCGCTCAAGTGACGCAAGCGCGTGCCGACCATCAGGCGCTGTTGCGGGAGGCGCAAGCGCGCGTCAAGCGGATGGAATCGATCGCCGCCGACCGTCAGTCCTGGGAGGCGCGGCGCGAGCGCGCGACCGGCCAGATCGCCGAAGTCGACGCAAGGCTCGCAGAGGCGACGGAAGAACATTTGAAGCTCATCGAAGCGCCGGACGAATATATCCGCGTGCGTCGCGTCTTGATGAACAATATCGCCGCCGCCGAAGAGATTTGCAGGCGCGCATCCGATCAAAGGGCCAAGGCCGAAACGCATCTCAACGAGGCCGACAAACAGGCGCGCGCCGCGCTTGAGGCCATGGGTACCGCGCGCGAAGACAAGGCCCGCAGCGAGACGAGGCTCGAGGCCGCGCGCCAAAGGCTTGAAGAAATCCTGCACGCCATCGCGCATGATCTCGAATGCCAGCCCGACGATCTTTCCGCACTCGCAGGTGTCGCGCCGGGTGCGGATCTGCCCGGCGCCGAGGCGACCGAAAAGCGGCTTGAGACGCTCAAGCACGACCGCGAGCGGCTCGGTGCCGTCAATCTGCGCGCCGAAGAGGAATTGAACGAGGTCGATACGTCGAAGCAAGGGCTTACGACCGAAAAAGACGATCTCATCGAGGCGATCCGCCGCTTACGGACCGCGATCCAAAGCCTCAACAAGGAAGGCCGCGAGCGGCTGTTCGCGGCTTTCGATACGGTCAATGCGCATTTCAAGGAGCTTTTTACGAGCCTCTTCGGCGGCGGCGCGGCGGAGCTGCAATTGGTCGAGTCGGACGATCCGCTCGAAGCCGGGCTCGAAATCCTCGCCTGTCCGCCCGGCAAGAAACCGCAGGTCATGACGCTGCTCTCCGGCGGCGAACAGGCTTTGACGGCCATGTCGCTCATCTTCGCCGTGTTTCTCACCAATCCCTCGCCGATCTGCGTGCTCGACGAGGTCGACGCGCCGCTCGACGACGCCAATGTCGAGCGTTTCTGCAATCTGCTCGATGAAATGAGCAAGCGGACCGAAACACGCTTCGTCACGATCACGCATAATCCGATCACCATGGCGCGCATGGACAGGCTCTTCGGTGTGACCATGGCCGAGCGTGGCGTCAGCCAGCTTGTGTCGGTCGATCTCGCGGAAGCCGAGCGCTATCTGGAAGCGGGTTAAAGGCACCGCCGCCCCAAACCCTCATCCTGAGGAGCTTGCCATAGGGCATTGCGAAGCGACGCCCGTCGCGAGCAACGGGCTGTGGCAAGCGTCTCGAAGGACGAGGGTTTGAGGGAAAGTGAGGGATCAGGTAGAGCTCCTTCGTTCATCCAATCAATGAGGTCATTCGTGCCCATGCGCAAGGCGCGGGTCATTCTCGCTCATGGCTGGCTCGGCCACCATTATGAGCTCGCGCCGATTGGCGACGCCTTGGAGAGCGCCGGCTTCGAGGTCAAGCACGTCAAGCTCTATACGCTGTTTGGCCGGTTCGAAGCGGCGGTCGACGCGGTGCTAGAGGCTGTGTTGGCGCAACCCAATCGTCGCGTGCATCTCATCGGATTCAGCTTCGGCGGGCTTGTGATGCGGGCTGTCGCGGACAGGTGCCCAAGCCGGATCGAGTCGCTTTTGTTGATCGGTGTCCCGAATACCGGATCGCCTTTCGCGGATCTCTTGAGCATTATTTTTCCGACTTCGGCCGTACGGCGTCTTGCCCGCGCCGCGCCGTCTCTGCCGGAGCCGCCACTGGGTCTTCGCGTCGGCTGTATCGCCGGCACGCGCAAGGGACTCTTGGGACTGTTCCTTCGCCGTCCAAACGATAGCCGCGTGACGGCCGCCTCAGCCTTCGCGATCCCGCATGACTTTGAGGCCACAGTCCATTGCAAGCACGAGGTGCTGCGCGGCCATCCAGAGGTCATCCGTCACGCCGTCGCCTTCGTTGAAAGAAGCACCGGTTGTTGAAGGAAACGCAGGCGCGGTACTCCCATTGCCTATATAACAGCCGCCTGTCTTTTCATTCTCATCCACACTTTGCATTTTCTTTCATCACTTCAAGAGCTTGCTGCTTTGCGGCTCAATCTTGACATAAATACACCTCGTCCATATGGTGCCGCCGGCTCGCTGGGGATATCGGCATCGAATTCTCCTTCTGCTGTCCGTTCAGGCGTTCGCCCGTCCCGCCATCTGCGTTTTCTCGCAATGCAAAGACCGATCGCCTTTAGTCCCCGAGGTCGCTCTTTGGCGCGCTTCGGACTATAGAAGCACTCGTCGATCCACTTTCGTGGGAGTGCGCGGTGGCAAAGGACGAAAACGATGACGACCTGCGGGCGCGGCTCGATTCTCTTTCGACCGCGCTCGACGCCCAGCAAAAAGCCTCGCAGGACCAGAAAGCCCATAGCGGCCAGACGGAAGAAGCAGGACGTTCCATAGGCCGGGCCATGAGCCTCGGCTTTCGCGTCCTGACCGAATTCGTCGCGGCGGTCGTCGTCGGCGGACTGATCGGATGGAAGCTCGACGATTGGTGTCACACCTCGCCGCTCTTCCTTATTCTCTTTCTCGGCGTCGGTACGGCGGCGGGGTTCTGGACCGTCTATCGCATCGCCGTCAAGCCGCCAGGCTCGCCCGGCAGCTTGACGTAGAAGCGGTCCGGACCGGTTATTAAGTTGCATCGGCGCAAACGCGCAAACGAAGGAAACAGACGGTGGCTGAACAGGCGTTGGACCCGATCCATCAGTTCCACATCGAGCGGATCGTCGATTTTCATCCTTTCGGCATCGACGCCTCCTTCACCAATGCCGCGCTGTTCATGGTGATCATCGTTCTCGCGGTCTCGTTTTTGATGATTCTCGGAACGAGTTCGCGCTCGATCGTACCAAGCCGCCTGCAATCGGCGGCCGAAATGAGCTATGAGTTCGTCGCCAATACGGTGCATATGTCGGCCGGCCACGATGGGATGAAATTCTTTCCCTTCGTCTTCACGCTTTTCATGTTCGTGCTCTTCTCGAACCTGATCGGGTTGGTGCCTTATGCCTTCACCGTCACCAGCCAGATCATCGTCACCTTCGCCTTCGCGCTGGGCGTGATCCTGCTTGTCATCCTCTATGGCGTCTTCCGCCATGGCGTGCATTTCCTGAAGCTCTTCGTCCCCTCGGGCGTCTCGATCTTCCTTGTGCCGTTTCTGATCCTGATCGAACTCATCTCCTTCCTCTCGCGTCCGATTAGCCTCTCGGTGCGTCTCTTCGCCAATATGCTCGCGGGCCATATCACGCTGAAGGTCATGGGTGGTTTCGTCGTCGCGCTTCTCGGCGCCGGCGCCTACGCGGTGATCGCGCCGCTGCCGCTGATCATGGTCGTGATCCTCACCGCTTTCGAGCTTCTCGTCGCAGTTCTGCAAGCCTATGTGTTTGCGATCCTCACTTGCGTCTATCTGAATGACGCAATTCATCCGGGCCACTGAATAAATATCTTAACAACAGATCGGTGCCCTACCTTTTGGAGTTATAAATGGATCCTGTTGCAGCAAAATATATTGGCGCGGGTCTCGCCGCCATCGGGATGGGCGCGGCGGCTATCGGCGTCGGCCTGATCTTCGGTAACTTCCTTTCAGGCGCGCTTCGCAACCCGACAGCCTCGGATGCGCAGTTCGGCCGGGCCTTCATCGGCGCGGCGCTCGCGGAAGGTCTCGGCATTTTCGCCTTCCTCGTGGCGATCCTCCTGCTCTTCGTCATGAAGTAAGAATTCCATGCGCTCGAGCGGCCAAGCCCTCGAGCGCATGTTCGCTTTCGGGCGCAGCTTGCAAAACCTGCCCCGCGTTGTAGATCTTAAACTTTGTCAGGGATGACCATGGCCACCACGCACGAAGGCCATATTGCGGAAACAAAAGTGCCGTCGGGCGGCGAGTCCGATACCGGCACGTTCCCGCCTTTCGACTCGGCCAATTTCGTGCCGGTCTTGATCTGGCTCGCGCTGAGTTTCGCGGTGCTTTATTTCTTGATGTCGAAGATCGCGCTGCCGCGCGTCCACGACATCCTGACGACGCGGCAAGGCAAGATCAACGAAGATCTGAAGAACGCCAATAAGATGCGTGCCGAGGCCAATGCCGCCGCGTCAGCGCACGATAAGATGCTGGCTGAGGCCCGGGCCAAGGCTCAGGGTCTGGCGCAGGAAACCCACGCGCGCCTCAATGCCGAGACGGACGCCAAGCGCCACGCGATCGAAGCCGATCTCAGCGCCAAGCTCGCCGCGGCGGAAGCGCAGATCGCAGAGACCAAGGCCAAAGCCATGAGCAATGTCGAAACCATCGCTCAAGAGGCCGCAACCGCGATCGTCCAGCATTTGACCGGCAAGCCAGCCGATGCCGCGGCCATTACCGCCGCTTTTGCCAAGAAAGCCTGAGACCATGGAGTTCAACGAGGAATTTTTCGTCGCTCTCGGCTTCATCATCTTCGTGCTCGGCGTCGGCTATCTCGGCGTGCACACGAAGATCGCCGCAGCGCTCGATCACCGCGCCGAGCGCATCAAGGCCGAACTTGCCGAAGCCGAGCGCTTCCGCGCCGAGGCAGCCGAGATCCTCGCCTCTTTCGAGAAGAAAAAGGCCGAGGCCGAGGCTGAAGCCGCAGCTCTTGTGGCTCAAGCCCACGTCGAAGCAGAAGGTATCGCCAAGGAAGCCCAGGCGAGAATGGTGGAATTCGTCGAGCGGCGCACCAAGCAGGCGGAAGAGAAAATCGCTAGCGCCGAGGCTTTGGCCCTCTCGCAAGTGCGCGGCGCCGCGGCCGATGCCGCCGTGGCTGCGGCTGAAACCGTCTTGACCAACGAAGCCCGCGGCGGCTTCGGCGGCGAGCTCGTCAGCAAGGGCATCACCGATCTGAAGCGCCTCGCAAGCTAAAGCTTCCTCCCGAAAAGTTGCAGACTTTTCGGACAAGGATGATGCGCACTGAGAAAAACATAAAGCCGGCCGGATTATCTCGGGCCGGCTTTCGCATGCCTAGAGCATCGAACCTGAGGTCCATCCGCCGCTCTAGCTGCGCTTCTTGCGTTCATGCGCGACGGCCGGTTTCTGTCCTTCTGCGTCGATCCCGACTTTGATCGTATAATCCTCGGCCGTATGGCTCTGGATGAACGGCGCGAGCAAAGGCTCCGTCACGAGCGTATAGGGCGCTTCCGTCTGGCCCGGAATGACATTGACGTTCGCCGTATAAAGCTTGGACACGACCGGCGCATTGTCGGTCTCACGCACGATCGCAATCCTGATCGGCACCGTGAACGCGCCGGGCGCGCCGGCCGGCCCAAGGAGCACCTGCCCCGCCACGCCAATTTTCATGGCGATCTGGTCGCCTTGATGGATGCATTCGCGCGCGACGTCGGAAATCGAATATTGGTAGCGCAGGTTCTCGTTCGACTCCGCGCCATTATAGGCCCGGTGCGCCGCGGTCCCGTCGAGGACAAGGATCTCAGGGCATTCCAGCCTTTCGGCCTCTTTCGCCGGCGCAGGCTCTCCGGTCAATTTGTTGAAGGCCAGGAGATTGCCGAAGCGCGACGTGATGCTGCTATTGCCGTCGGGCTGGTCGAAAGACCCAAGACTGCCGGACTTGCCGCATCCGGTAAGCGCAGCGGCAGCCCATGCCGCGAAGATGAATTTCGCCGTGCCCGTAATCCTGGGTCGCCGCATTCCCATATGCTCCGCAACAAAAGATGGATTGGAAACCCGCATTTTATAACAATTTTCCCGCGCTTCGAAAGCACGGGCTTGGAGCACGATTAAGGCAGAGCCTCGAACCCTTCCTTGAATCCGGCGAGCGCCAAAGGAATACCGACGCCTTCTTCCGGTGTCTGGAAAATGATGAAGGTGGCATTTTGGCCATTTTTCAGTTGATCGATGAGTTTTTCTTCCATCACGACTTCGGCAACGCAGCCGCTCGGCAGGCAGCGCACGAATCCCGCCCGGCCAATGTCCGTATCGTCGACTTTGAGTCCAAGCCCGGACGGCAGCAAAATGCCGAGCGGCGCGATCACGCGCAACAGACGGTTCTTGCCGTCCGCCGTCTTCAGGACGATCACGACGAGGTTGATGTTCGGCTTGTCCTCGGCCGCAACGCTTTGCAGCAAGGCGCATTGCTCATGCGCTGCACCAGGCGGCGTTTCACAGCGCAATTGCCAGTCGCCAAATTTGTTTTTGACGACGCCCTGCGCGAAACATTGACCAAGTGGCATGACAAGCATCAAAGCCGCCGTCGCCAAGGCGGCCAGGCGCCGGATCGCTGGGACATATCGAATGATCTTCATTCCCGTTCTGTCCCCTTCCAAATTCCCGAAATCCATGCCGAGAGCTGATCTTCGAAAAACACCGAGTTTCGGATCGGATCACGCGTTAAAACAAAAACTTAAACCGCACCGGCGCTTCAAGCGAGGCGATGGTGCTGCGGAGGTGCGGCGAACGGCCGGCGCGGCCTGGAAGAATCGGCAGATTCGGACGATGTCTGGCTGCCTAACAAATACCCCCCACCTGTCAAGTTTATGCACAGCTCCGAAGCTTCGCTGCGATGCGAAGAAATGCCAGAAGATTTTTGCAGCGCATCAGTTCATCGGGAAACTCGTCTTCGGCTGAGCATTGCGTAGAAATGCGGCGCTGCACCTGCAAGGCCTCGCGCCTTTATGCCGCAAGCAGCGACATCTTACCGCTTATTGCGCTCCATCAATGTTTGTGGTTGGAACGGAGTTAGACTGTTCGGTTTGCATCCTCTCACGATAAAAACTTTGCACCAAACGTGAAGTATGGGGATCGAAAAGCACCAAATAAGGGGGAGTGACGGTAGCTATGCGACCTGGGAGACTGAGCGTGCCCGAAGCGGCGCGAAATGCCGGCGTGTTCGGTGCTAAGATCGCCGGCTTATCGGCAGCGTTTTTCAACAGCCTGCTGGTGAGCACAGCCTTCGCCGAGGCTCCGGAAGGCCATCCCGTCCCTGACGAGATCGGCTTCCAGGATGCGGTGACCCCGATCGCCCATGAAATCCATCAATTTCATGATTGGCTCGTCCTTCCGATCATCGTCGCCATCAGCCTCTTCGTCCTGCTGCTGCTCGTCATCGTCGTCTTCAAGTTCAACGAGAAGGCGAATCCGGTGCCGTCGCAGACGACGCATAATTCGCTGCTCGAAGTCGCCTGGACGGTTCTGCCGGTTCTCGTTTTGGTGGTCATCGCCATTCCCTCGTTCCGGCTTCTGACGCATCAGCTCGTCATTCCGGCCTCGGATATGACGATCAAGGTCACCGGCAAGCAATGGTATTGGAGCTATAGCTACCCGGCCGATCAGGGCGGCGGTTTCGAGTTCGACTCCGAAATCGTCCAGGACGCCGACCTGAAACCGGGCGACATCCGTCAGCTCTCGGTCGACAACGAGGCCGTCGTGCCGGTCGGCAAGGTCGTGCGCGTGCAGGTCGTTGCCGACGACGTCATCCATTCCTTCGTCATTCAAGCCTTCGGCATTCGTATCGACGCCGTTCCCGGCCGTCTTAACGAGACCTGGTTCAAGGCCGAGCGCGAAGGCGTCTATTACGGCCAATGCTCCAAGCTCTGCGGCCGCGATCACGCCTATATGCCGATCGCCTTCCGGGTCGTGAGCCCCGAGGCCTATGCGACATGGTTGCAGGAAGCGAAGAAGAAATACGCTTCCACGACCACGGCTCCGCTGCACTTCGCCGGCAATGATGTGCCCCAACCGGCGCATCAATAAGAACATCAGCGCCAAGACTTCGAGGGAATTGTTAAGATGGCGACGACCGAGACAGCCCACCACGATGAAGCGCATGGCCACCCGACCGGCCTCAAGCGCTATCTCTTCTCGACCAATCATAAAGACATCGGCACGCTCTACCTGATCTTCGCGATCTGCGCCGGCATCATTGGCGGCGCCATGTCGATCGCCATGCGCGCCGAGCTGCAGGAACCGGGCATCCAGGTCTTCCAGCATCTGGCCGAAATGATCGACGGTTCCGACCCGGCGGTGGCCATGGATGCCGCGAAGAATCTCTATAACGTGTTCATCACGAGCCACGGCCTCATCATGATCTTCTTCATGGTCATGCCGGCGCTCATCGGCGGCTTCGGCAACTGGTTCGTCCCGATCATGATCGGCGCGCCGGACATGGCCTTCCCGCGCATGAACAATATTTCGTTCTGGCTTCTGCCGGCTTCCTTCTCGCTCCTGCTGATTTCGATGTTCATGGAGGGCGCCCCCGGCATGCTGGGGTTTGGCGGCGGCTGGGTCATGTATCCACCGCTATCGTCCAACGTGGGCCATCCCGGTCCGGCGATGGATTTCGTGATCCTGTCGGTCCATCTCGCCGGCGCGTCGTCGATCCTTGGTGCGATCAACTTCATCACCACGATCTTCAACATGCGCGCCCCCGGCATGACGCTGCATAAGATGCCGCTCTTCGCCTGGTCGGTTCTCGTGACCGCCTTCCTGCTCGTTCTGTCGCTGCCGGTGCTCGCCGGTGCGATCACCATGCTTCTCACCGACCGCAATTTCGGCACGACCTTCTTCGATCCGGCCGGCGGCGGCGATCCGCTTCTCTTCCAGCATCTCTTCTGGTTCTTCGGCCATCCGGAAGTCTATATCCTGATCCTGCCCGGTTTCGGCATCATCAGCCATATCGTCTCGACCTTCTCGAAGAAGCCCGTCTTCGGCTATCTCGGCATGGCCTACGCCATGGTCGCGATCGGCGTCGTCGGCTTCGTCGTCTGGGCGCATCACATGTACACGGTCGGCATGTCGCTCGACACGCAGCGCTACTTCGTCTTCGCGACGATGGTGATCGCGGTTCCGACCGGCGTGAAGGTCTTCTCCTGGATCGCGACCATGTGGGGCGGCTCGATCTCGTTCCGCGCGCCTATGCTCTGGGCGGTCGGCTTCATCTTCCTCTTCACCATTGGCGGCGTGACGGGTGTCGTGCTCGCCAATGCCGGCCTCGACCGCGCTTTGCACGAGACCTATTACGTCGTCGCGCACTTCCATTACGTGCTGTCGCTCGGCGCCGTCTTCGCGCTCTTCGCGGGCTTCTATTACTGGTTCCCGAAAATGTCGGGCTATCTCTATAACGAGCCGCTCGCCAAGCTGCATTTCTGGGTGATGTTCATCGGTGTGAACCTCACCTTCTTCCCGCAGCACTTCCTTGGCCTCGCGGGCATGCCGCGCCGCTATATCGACTATCCCGACGCCTATGCCTTGTGGAACAAGATCTCGTCCTACGGCTCCTATCTGTCGGGCCTCGGCGTTCTCTTGTTCCTCTACATCATCCTCGACGCCTTCATGAAAAAGCGTCTCGCCGGCGACAATCCGTGGGGTCCTGGCGCGACCACGCTCGAATGGACCCTGTCGTCCCCGCCGCCGTTCCACACGTTCGAGACCCTGCCGCGCATCACCGGCACGGATCATTGATCGACAAAAATCGCGAAGCGGCGGCAAACTCCGCCGCTTCGCAGCATTCTCAAACCAGTCATAGGCGCATATGAGCTTCGTCGGCGAAAGCGGCAGCATCACAAAGGCGGTAGCCGGTTCGGAAGCGAATCCCGGCGACTACATCGCGCTTTTGAAGCCGCGGGTGATGTCGCTCGTGATCTTCACCGCGATCGCCGGACTTTTGCTGGCGCCTCACGGCGTCAATCCGGTGATCGGCTTTGCGAGCCTGCTCGCGATCGCCGTCGGCGCCGGCGCCTCGGGCGCGCTGAACATGTGGTACGATGCCGACATCGACGCCGTCATGTCGCGCACCCGCAAGCGCCCGATTCCCTCCGGCCGGGTGACGGGCGACGAAGCGCTCGCCTTCGGCCTGACCCTGTCCTTTCTCGCCGTCTTCACGCTTGGCATCGTCGCCAATTGGCTGGCCGCCGCGCTGCTCGCCTTCACGATCTTTTTCTATGTCGTGATCTATACGATGTGGCTGAAGCGCTCGACGCCGCAAAACATCGTCATTGGCGGTGCAGCAGGCGCCTTTCCGCCGATCGTCGCCTATGCCGCTGCGACGGGCGACATCAGCCTCGCGAGCATCGTGCTCTTTTCCATCATCTTCATCTGGACGCCGCCGCATTTCTGGGCCCTGGCGCTGGTGAAATCCGCAGACTATGCCAAGGCCGGCATTCCGATGATGCCGAATGTCAAAGGCGCCGCGCACACGCGGCTCGAAATCCTGCTCTACAGCCTGGTTCTCGCACCCGTCGGCGTGCTGCCCTGGATCCTGGGCTTTGCATCCGTCGTTTACGGCATTCTCGCGATTGCGCTTGGCGCCGCGCTCCTCTTCCTTGCCGCACGGGTCTACGCCGTCCGGACTGGCGAAGCCGCCGATCGCTGCGCCAAAAGCCTCTTCGGCTTTTCGATCCTCTATCTCTTTCTCCTCTTCGCTGAGATCGTTATCGAGCGCTCCTTGAGCCTCGGTTTCGAGCTTGCGGCGCGGCTTGGGGCCTAAGGCCATGGCAGGGACAGAAGAACCCGGCGTCGAACTCACGCCGCAGCAGCTGAAAAGCCGCCGCCAGCGCAACATCGCAATCGGTCTCTCCGTCGCCTGTTTCGCCTTGCTGATCTTTCTCGTGACGATCGCCAAGCTCGGCCCTGGCGTCTTGAACCGGCCGCTCTGACATGACGAACACCCCTCCTCCCGCAGAGACGAAACAGAAGCGCCAGCGCCTCGTGGCCGTTGGCGTCGCAGCGGCCGTCGGCGGCATGCTCGGGATGTCTTACGCCGCGGTCCCTCTCTACCGGATGTTTTGCGCCGCGACCGGCTTTGGCGGGACGACGCAAGTGGCCGAACATGCGCCGTCGATCCACGGCACGCGGCACCTGACCGTCAGCTTCGACGCCAATGTGGCGCCCGGATTGGACTGGAGTTTCGAGCCGGAAACCCCGCGCATCTCGGTGCTCACCGGCGAGACGCAAACGGTCTTCTTCAAGGTCACCAACCGGACCGATCAAGAAGTCACAGCACGTGCCGGCTACAATGTGAGTCCCGGCATATCGGGCGCCTATTTCGACAAGATCAATTGTTTCTGCTTCTCGAATCAGACGCTCGCACCGCACGAAACAGCCGAAATGCCCGTGGTCTTCTTTCTCGATGCGGCGCTGGAAAAAGACAAGGACATGGCGGTCGTCGCCGAGATCACGCTGTCTTACACGTTCTTTCCGGTGAAAGCCGAGGCGCCTGCCGTCGCGGCGAAGACCGATTCGGCGAAGGACAAATCGCGGCTCTGAGCGGGCTTGACTGAGAGATAAGGACAAGGCAAAGGCCGACGATCATTTTTTGAAGACCGGCTTTTGAATATCGGACTTGATAGAGTTTAAACGGCTGGGCATCGGCCCAATCAATGGGGGAGAGGATTAGGCTATGTCGGACGCCCACACGAAACCGAACCATGATTATCATCTGGTGGACCCGAGCCCGTGGCCGCTCATCGGATCGTTTTTCGCCTTCCTCATGGCTTTCGGCGGCATCTTCTGGATGAAGCACCTCGAATTCCATGGCACGAAGCCCGGCAGCTATATTTTTGGCGTCGGCCTGATCGGCATTCTTTACGTGATGTTCTCCTGGTGGAGTGACGTCATCAAGGAAGCGGAATATGGCGGCTACCACACCCGGGTGGTGCAGATCAGCCATCGCTACGGCATGATCCTTTTCATCGCCTCGGAAGTGATGTTCTTCGTCGCCTGGTTCTGGGCCTTTTTCGACGTCAGCCTGTTTCCCGGCGCTGCGAACCAATATACGCGGGCGGAATTCATCGGCAGTCAGTGGCCGCCGAAGGGCATCGAAGTCATCGATCCCTGGCACTTCCCGCTGCTCAACACGCTCATTCTTCTGACCTCCGGCACGACCGTGACCTGGGCCCATCACGCCCTCTTGCACGGTGATCGCTCGGGCTTGAAGAAGGGCTTGGTCCTGACGATCCTTCTGGGCGTGCTCTTCACCTGCATTCAGGCCTATGAATATGCGCATGCCCCCTTCGCCTTCAAAGGCTCGATCTTCGGCGCGACCTTCTTCATGGCGACGGGCTTCCATGGTTTCCATGTCATCATCGGAACCATCTTCCTCACCGTCTGCCTGATCCGCGCCTTTGCCGGACAGTTCACGCCAAAACAGCATCTCGGCTTCGAATTCGCCGCCTGGTACTGGCATTTCGTCGACGTGGTGTGGCTGTTTCTGTTCTCCTGCATTTACGTTTGGGGGTCATGGGGCGCCCCGATGGAACATTGATGCTTGAAGAGTTTCCGCGTCCTGCATCAGAGGGGGTGGCCGAAGTGCCGCCCCTTTTGATTCCAACCCTCGAGATGAAGCGAAGCTATGGGCTCCAATACCGATTATCCGCCGCAATCGCCTTATTGGACGGGCCTCCTCGGCCGCTGTCCGCGCTGCGGGCAAGGTAAAGCCTTCTCCGGCTTCCTCGACCTCGCCAAAACCTGCGACAAATGCGGGCTCGATTTTTCCTTCGCCGATGCCGGAGACGGACCAGCGGTCTTCGTCAGTCTGATCGGCGGTTTTCTTGTGCTCGGCGCAGCTCTTTGGACGGAGCTCACCTATGAGCCGCCCTTCTGGGTTCATCTCGTGATTTTTCTGCCGCTGACCGTCGTGGTCTGCCTTGGCCTGCTGCGTCCCTTGAAGGGGCTGCTTGTTTCGCTGCAATTCCGCAACAAGGCGGAGCAAGGACGCCTCAAGTCCTAGAGCATGATCCCAAAAGTGCAGACTTTTTGGATAAGATCATGCGTCAAAACAGAGCATCGGACCTATCGGAAGCCGTATCATGCCGCCACGCTTCAAGGCCCTATTCTGGCCCGGCCTCTCGACCCTGCTGGCAGGTGCCATTCTGATCGGGCTCGGTGTCTGGCAATTGGAACGGCTTCACTGGAAAGAGGGTTTGATCGGCGAGATCGAAGCGCGCAGCACCATCAAGCCGCAGCCACTGCCGCCGATCGCCGATTGGCCTGCTCTCAAACCGGACGATTACGACTATCGCCACGTCGAAGCCGAGGGCACATTCGAGAACGATAAGGAAGCTTTGGTCTTCCATGGCCCCGGATTCAGCCGCAAGGGGATCTCGACCCCCGGCTATCTCGTGCTGACGCCGCTGCGGCTCGCCTCGGGCGGCATTGTCATCGTCAATCGCGGCTTCGTGCCCGAAAACCTCAAGGACAAAGCCGCGCGGGCCGCGGGTGAAATCGACGGTCCCGTGAGAGTTACCGGCCTGATGCGGCCGCCCGAGCCGCGCAATCTCTTCACGCCCCCCGACGAGCCGGCTGCCGGGCGCTATTTCACCCGCGATCCGGCGGAAATCGCGACGCATTTCGGTCTCGCGGACGTGGCGCCATTTTCGATCGATGCCGACGATCTGCCGGTACCTGGCGGCTGGCCGATGGGCGGGACTACGGAAATCGCGATCCCCAATAACCATCTATCCTATGCGCTGACCTGGTTTGGGCTAGCGCTGGGTCTTTTTGGGGTTTTTGCCGCTTTTGCCTGGCATAAGGGGAATGAGATAGAAAAGGCGGGTTAGACCGAGACCAAGGGGGCCCACCTTCTCCCTGTGGGAGAAGGTGCCGAGCGCAGCGAGGCGGATGAGGGGGTTACAGCCCCTTGAATTTGCGTTTGAAACCCCTCACCCGGTCGGCTCCGCCGACCACCCTCTCCCACAGGGAGAGGGTTGCCAACTACAATGAATTCGACAGGAAAAACAAAGACTTTGAGCAGCACGGCCAAATATGTTTCGACCCGTGGAGAGGCCCCGTCCCTTTCCTTTACGGACACGCTCATGGCGGGTCTTGCGAACGATGGCGGCCTTTATCTGCCCGAAACCTACCCAGAGCTTGGCAAAGACGAGATCGCCGCTTTCGCCGGGCTTTCCTATGCCGAGGTGGCCGAGGCGGTTTTTTCCCGCTTCATCGGCTCCGAAATCGATCCCAAGCTCCTCAAAAGCATGATCGAGACGGCCTATGCGGGATTCCGGCACAAGGCAGTCGCGCCCCTCGCGCAGATCGGCGACCAGCTCTTCCTGCTCGAATTGTTTCATGGCCCGACGCTCGCCTTCAAGGACGTCGCCATGCAGATCCTGGCGCGGCTGACGGATCATGTTCTGAAAGCCCGCCGCCAGCATGCGACCGTCGTCGGTGCGACTTCGGGCGACACCGGCGCGGCAGCGATCGAAGCCTTTCGCGGTCTCGGCCATGCCGATGTCTTCATCCTCTATCCGCATGGCCGCGTCTCGGACGTTCAGCGCCGGCAGATGACCTGCGTCGCGGATGAAAACGTTCATGTCATCGCGCTCGAAGGCACGTTCGATGATGCCCAGGCGATCGTGAAAGGCCTGTTCCAGAAGCGCGCCTTTCGCGACGAACTCTCCTTGACCGGCGTCAATTCGATCAATTGGGCGCGGGTGATGGCGCAGATCGTCTATTACATGACGAGCGCGGTCGCTTTGGGCGCGCCGCATCGGCCGATTTCCTTCGCCGTGCCGACCGGCAATTTCGGCGATATTCTCGCAGGCTATATAGCCAAGCGCATGGGCCTGCCTATCGAGCGGCTGATCATCGCAACCAACACGAATGATATTCTGGCGCGCACGCTGGCTACCGGCGTCTATGAGGTGAAGGGCGTCGAGGCGACGCAATCGCCGTCGATGGACATTCAGATCTCGTCGAATTTCGAGCGGCTTTTGTTCGAAGCCTATGGCCGCGATGCGGCAGCCGTCCGCCGCCTGATGGAAAGCCTGAAACAGTCCGGCCGTTTCACGCTCGACGCAGCGCCGCTTGCAAAGATCCGTGCCGAATTCGATGCGGCTTCGGCGAACGAAACCGAGACCACCGCCGAGATCGCGCGCGTCTACCAGGAGACGGGATCGCTCGTCGATCCGCATACGGCGGTCGGCGTCCATGCCGCACGCAAGGCGCTTGCGGCAAAGCCCGGCACGCCGGTGATTGCGCTTGCGACCGCGCATCCGGCGAAATTTCCAGATGCGATCGAAAAGGCGACGGGAGAGCGCCCGGCGCTCCCCGCACATCTTGCGGATCTGTTCGAGCGGAAGGAGCGTTTCGCGATCCTGCCCAATGATCAAGCCGCGGTCGAATCCTTCATCCGCTCGCATTCGCGGATTCCTTCAACACAGGTAGCTTGATGAGCGTTGAAATCACCACCTTGCCGTCTGGTCTGCGCATCGTCACCGATCGCATGGATCAGCTCGAGACGGCCTCGATCGGCGTCTGGATCGCAGCGGGCTCGCGGCACGAACATGCAAATGAGCAAGGCCTGTCGCACCTTCTCGAACATATGGCGTTCAAGGGCACAAGGCGGCGCTCGGCGCGCGACATTGCCGAAGAGATCGAGACGGCGGGCGGCGACCTCAATGCCGCGACCAGCGTCGAACAGACGGCCTATTACGCGCATGTGCTCGCGGCCGATAGCGGCCTCGCGCTCGACATTCTCGCCGATATTCTGACCGAGAGCACCTTCGACGCCAAAGAGCTTGAACGCGAGAAAGGCGTCATCTTGCAGGAGATCAGCGCGGCGGAGGATACGCCCGACGATCTCGTCTTCGATCTCTTCAATGCGACGGCCTATCCTGACCAGCCGATCGGACGCGCCATTCTCGGCACCCCGGACGGCGTATCATCCTTCAAGCGCGAAACCATCGGCGCCTATCTCGATACGCATTACCGCAGCCAGGCGACCGTCATCGGTGCGGCGGGCGCCGTCGAACATGCCCGCATCGCCGACGAAACCGAGAAGCGTTTCGGCAGCCTTCCGGCCAACCAGGCCGATGCGCCACAGCCTGCGAAATATAAAGGCGGCGACACCCGCGTGAAGCGGCGTCTCGAGCAGGCGCATATCGTCGTCGGCTTCGAAGGCCTCGGCTACGACCATCCCGATCATTATGCCATGCATATATTCGCCAATGCGGTTGGCGGCGGCATGTCCTCGCGTCTCTTCCAGGAAGTCCGCGAGAAGCGCGGCCTTGCCTATTCGATCTATGCCTTCCACTGGGGCTTTTCGGACAGCGGCCTTTTCGGCTTTTATGCCGGCACGGGCAAAAAGGATGTCGTCAATCTGATGCCGGTCGCGCTCGACTGCCTGGCTGAGGCCACGCAAAATCTGACAGAGGCCGAATTGCATCGCGCCAAGGCGCAGATGAAGGTCTCCCTGCTCGCGGCGCTCGAATCGCCCGGCGCGCGATCCGAGCAGATGGCGCGCCAGCTTTTGGCATTCGATCGCGTATTGCCCCGCGCAGAGATCATAGAAAAGATCGATTCGATTGGAATTGATGATGTTCGCCGTGTTGGTGCTGCCGCCTTGCGCTCGGCACCCACAGTTTCGGCGATCGGTCCGATCTCCAAGGTGCTGAGCCCGGATCGTGTGGCGGAGCGTTTGGGAAGCGTTTAACCTAGAAAGCGTTTCAGGAGAGCAATTCCTTGGCCCTGTTTCGTCTCGGACCGTCGAGCGATAATGCCACCTTCATCCGGGGTGAAGGCGTCTATCTGCGGCCGCCGGAAATGCATGATTTCGAAACCTGGGCCGGATTGCGCGAAAGAAGCCGGGGCTTCCTCACGCCTTGGGAGCCGACATGGCCCGGCGATGATCTGACCCGCACCGCCTTTCGCAGGCGGCTGCGCCGTCAGGCGCAAGAGATCGAAAACGACGAAGGCTATCCATTTTTGATCTTCCGCGAAGGCGATGATCTTTTGGTCGGCGGCTTGACGCTTGGCCAGATCAAGCGCGGCGTCGCGCAGGCGGCCACGCTCGGCTATTGGATGGGCGCTCCGCACGCCGGCAAGGGCTTCATGTCGCGCGCCGTCAGGGCCGCCGTCACCTTCGCCTTTGCGACGCTCCGGCTGCATCGCATCGAAGCCGCCTGCCTGCCGAACAATGAACCGTCCATCCGGCTGCTCGAACGCTGCGGGTTCAAGCGCGAAGGCCATGCACGCGCCTATCTGCGGATCAACGGTATTTGGCAAGACCATCTTCTTTATGCGCTTTTGGAATCGGACCCGGTTCCGCTGCGTCTGCCGCGCCGCGATAAAGCGTAGCCCCCACATCGATCGACCGCCAGTCCTTGCCTCTCTTCTCCTTGAAAAGTCAGCGCTTTCAAGGCGGCGCGCTAAGTCTTGCCCTCTGGACAGATAAGCTTTACCAATTGAAGGTGGACGTCATTTCCAGCGATGAGGCTGCCCGACCGCTCAATACCTGCGACGCATCGGCACTTATGACTACGTAAAAATGCCATGGAGTTTGAGTTAAAGCGTGATCCTAAAAAGTTGCGGACATTTTGGGATCATGCGCGAAATAAAAGCTTGGAGCATGATCGCGATTCAGCTCAAAGAGATCATGCTCTAAAAGCCTGCAAAGAAAAAAGAACATTAAGAGGTTGGCTATAGAGAGATTTTGTTTAAAGCGCGTCTCTCCAACTCTTAAACTTCGTGCTCCTCCGATTCTTCGACCGATGGCTCACGCGATTGGCCGGGGCAAAGGCAATTGAGCGCGTTCAGGCGAAGCGGGTCACCCCCTTTTCCTCGATGCGCCGAAACCAGCTCGGATTTTCATGTGCTGAGCCGCGTGCTCCAGATTCGTTTTTTGATCGCTTTCGTTCTTCTGGGATTAAGTCTCGTCCCGGCAAGAGCGGTCGAAGCGATTCGCGTGCCGCTTGACGCACAGGCCATCGATCTCTCCAAGGCGATCGAAAGCTATAGTGCGCAAGGCGATCGCCTTTTGGTATCGACCGCGCCCGGCTCCGACGGCATCGTCCGCCGCATCGAGGTGCGCGCACGCGAGACGGGAACGCAGCCGAACTGGATCGTCTTCGCGCTCACGAACGACACCGACGAACAGATCGAACGACTGATCGTCGCGCCGCATTTCCGGCTTGTCGGTTCGGGCGTGGTCTGGCCCGATCTCGGCGCGACGCGCATTTCGGCGATCACCGCGAGCCAGGGCTTTCCGCCGGAAGCGCAAGAAAGCGCCGACGCCGACGTGTTCCGCTTGACGCTCGATCCCGGCACTACCGTGACTTATGTCGCCGAATTGCGCACGCCGAAACTGCCGCAGCTCTATCTTTGGGAGCCCGACGCCTACAAGGACAAGGTCACCAGCCTCACTTTGTACAAAGGGATCGTGATCGGCGTCGCCGGCCTGCTGGCGCTCTTTCTGACCATCGTCTTCGTCGTCAAAGGCGCTGTCATCTTTCCGGCGGCGGCCGCGCTCGCCTGGGCAGTGCTCGCCTATGTCTGCATCGACTTCGGCTTCTGGACCAAGATTTTCGGCACCGGAGGCGCATCGGACCGCATTTGGCGGGCGGGCGCGGAAACAGTGCTGGCCGCGACTCTACTCGTCTTTCTCTTCGCCTATCTCAATCTCAGCCGCTGGCATGTGCGCGCCTCACGCGTCGCAACGGGCTGGCTGATCTTCCTCGTCGCGCTGATCGGCCTTGCAGTCTATGACGCGCCTGTCGCAGCCGGCGTCGCGCGCATTTCGCTCGCAACCATCGCGGGCGTCGGCTTCATCCTCGTCATTTATCTGTCGACCCATGGCTATGACCGCGCCGTCATGCTCATTCCGACCTGGTTCCTGCTGCTCGCCTGGATCATTGGCGCCGCCTTCACGGTCACCGGCACGCTGACAAACGACCTCGTCTCGCCTGCCTTGATCGGCGGCCTTGTTTTGATCGTGATGCTGATCGGCTTTACGATCATGCAAAATGCCTTTGCCGGAGGTGGGCTCGGCCATGGCGTGATCAGCGAGACCGAACGCAAAGCTCTGGCGCTGACCGGCAGCGGAGACCTCGTCTTCGACTGGGACGTCTCGGCCGATATCGTCTATGTGAACCCGGAAGTCGAAGCGCAATTGGGTCTCGGGCGCGGCTCGCTCGAAGGACCCGCCTCCGGCTGGCTCGATCTTCTGCACCCCTTCGAACGCGACCGCTATCGCGCCGTTCTCGACACGATGCTCGAACAAAGACGCGGGCGCATCAATCAGGAATTCCGCCTGCGCGCCGTCGACGGGCATTATTTCTGGTTTCTGATGAAGGCGCGGCCGGTGGTCGGCGCCGATGGCGAAGTGATCCGCATCGTCGGCACCCTGTCCGATGTCACCGAGGAGAAAACTTCGGAAGAAAGATTGCTGCATGATGCCGTGCATGACAATCTGACCGGCCTGCCCAATCGCGAACTCTTCTTCGACCGGCTTGAGGCCGCGTTGAACTTCGCGCTGACCGACACGAAGATCCGGCCGACGGTCATCTGCATCGACATCGACCGGTTCCGTCAGGTCAATGAGAGCATCGGCCTCTCGGCCGGCGATTCGATTTTGCTGACGCTCTCGCGCCGCCTGAGCCGTCTCCTAAAGCCGCAGGATACGCTCGCCCGGCTTGCTGGCGATCAACTGGCCGCCGTCATCGTCTCCGAAACCGACACCGATCAGATCACGGCGCTCGCCAATGTCGTGCGCCGAGCCTTGTCGACGCCCGTTGCCTTCAATGAAATCGAAATACCGCTGACCGCATCTATCGGCCTTGCATTGTTCGATCCGCAATTGCACCAGAAGCGCGAGGACATGCTGAAAGACGCCGAGATCGCCATGCGTCACGCCAAACGGCTCGGCGGCAACCGGATCGAAGTGTTTCGTCCGGCCATGCGGACGCGCCGCTCGGATCGCGTGACGCTCGAAGGCGATCTGCGCCGCGCGCTCGACCGCGGCGAGATCAAGGTCTTTTTCCAGCCGATCGTGCGGCTCGAAGATCGCACGGTCGCAGGTTTCGAGGCCTTGCTGCGCTGGGATCATCCAAAACTCGGACGGCTCGGACCGGCCGAATTCATTCCGATCGCGGAAGAAACCGGCGGCATCGTCGATCTCGGCATTTTCGCGCTTGAACGCACGGCGCGCGAACTCGCGGCCTGGCAACATGCGCTGAACGTCGATCCTCCCATCTTTGCCAGCGTCAATGTTTCGTCGCGGCAATTGCTGCGCCACGATCTCCTGCATGATGTGAAGGCCGTGCTCACCCGTTGCGATGTGGCGCGCGGCACATTGAAGCTCGAATTGACCGAGAGCCTCGTCATGGAGAACCCCGAATATGCGGCGCAGATGCTCGGCCGCATCCATGAACTTGGCGCCGGCCTGTCGCTCGACGATTTCGGCACCGGCTACTCGTCGCTCTCCTATCTGCAGCGCTTCCCCTTCGATACGATCAAGATCGACCGCTCCTTCGTGCACCAGAACAATAAAGGCGCGCGGCCGGTGATCCTGCGCTCGATCATCACGCTCGCGCATGATCTCGGCATGGAGGTCGTCGCCGAAGGCACTGAGACCGAGTCGGACGCGATCGAGCTCGCGCAGCTCGGCTGCGAATATGCGCAAGGCTATGCCTTCGGGCATCCGATCTCGACGGTCGAAGCGCGCAAGCTCGTTGGCGCCGCGACGATCGCAGCATGATCCTGAAAAGTTGCAGACTTTTCGGATAAGATCATGCGTGAAAGAAAATCAGGGTGACGGCGGAGGCCGATAATGCCGGTCTTCATCATTCGCGCCGTCCGCAGCAGCGAACGCGACCTGACGAGACGCATCGTCGATCGCTGGCCCTTCGAGGTTCCCAATCTTCAGGCCGCGCAGGATATCGCCGACGAGACGAAGCTTGGCGACGTCTGGGACGAAGCAGATCTCTTCGAGATCGTCGATTTCGCCGGCAAAATTCGCGCCTCCCGCTTCTATACGAAGCCTGGTGAAAAACGCGCAGCCTGGATCGTGCGATGAGGGGTGGCTATGCCAAGCCTCCTATCGCCCTCGCCCTTCGAGACGCGGGCTGCGCCCGCTCCTCAGGGTGAGGGCTCAGTGGTTGCCCTCATCCTGAGGAGCCCACGAAGTGGGCGTCTCGAAGGACGAGAGCAACCACACCTATTGAAAATTGCGGCCTTTCGGGAGAACGCGCTTGAGCGCTACGGCGGCCTTATCCTTGGCGAGCGAAGCCTCAAGCGGAAACAAGAGAGTCTGAGCCATCGGCTCATCCTGATTTTTCTGTGCGGGTTGAGAGGACTGTCTTCCGATCACCTTGCAGGCCGGATGCGAAAAGGCGGGCTCGCTCTCATCGTCCCGCACCCGGCCCTGGTCCTGGCCTTGCCGCGACAGAACACCGAGCAGCGGCGTCAAATCTTCCGCACGCTCGGCAACGACATGAATGACGCCCGATTCGCTTTGCACGCGCCCCGTCACCGCGATGAAACGCGCGCCCATCACGATCGGCCGCAAAGCCTCGAACACCTTCGGCCAGATGATCGCATTGGCAATGCCGGTCTCGTCTTCCAGCGTCAGAAAGATCACACCTTTGGCCGAGCCAGGCCGCTGGCGCACGAGTACGAGTCCCGCGACCGTCACGCGGCGGCCGTTCTCGATCCGGCCGAGGTCTTCCGTGCACAAAATCTTTTTAGCCGCGAGCAAGGCCCGCACGAAAGACACGGGATGCGCCTTCAAGGATAATGAGAGCGTGCGATAATCCTCGACGACATGTTCGCCGATCAACATAGGCGGCAGATCAGCATCCGGCTCGTGCGCCTTGAATGTGAGGCTCTTCAACAGCGGCAGATCGTCCTTGTCGCCGGCGCGGTTGAGGCCCTTGACGACCCAGAGCGCCTCGCGCCGGTCGAGCCCGAGCGAGCGGAACGCATCGGCCTCCGCCAGACGTTGCAGCACGCTTTGCGGCAGTCCCGTGCGCAGCCAAAGATCGCGGATCGAATCATAGCCTGCGCCGCGATGCGCGACGAGCGCATCCATATCGGCCTCGCTCAACCCCTTGGCCTGCCGGAAGCCCAGGCGGACGCAATGGGCAGAGCGGATCTCGCCGCGCATCCCGTCATGGCGCGGATGCAGGCGCCCTTCAGCTTCACCCTTGACGAGGATGCTGTTCCATTCTGAAAAATTAATATCCACCTCTTCGATGGTGACGCCATGCTCTCTGGCGTCGCGCACGATCTGCCCCGGCGCATAAAAACCCATGGGCTGCGCGTTCAAAAGCGCGCAGCAGAAAACATCCGGATAGCGGCATTTCATCCAGGCCGAGACATAGACGAGCAGCGCGAAAGAGGCCGCATGGCTTTCCGGAAACCCATAGGTACCAAAGCCCTCGATCTGCTTGAAGCAGCGCTCGGCGAAATCGCGTGGATAGTTCTTCGCGACCATACCTTCGACCATTTTGTCGAAGAATGTCGAGATCGTGCCGACGCGTTTGAAAGTTGCCATGGCACGGCGCAGCCGATCTGCCTCGCCCGGCGTGAAGCCCGCAGCGACGATCGCGATCTTCATCGCCTGTTCCTGGAAGAGCGGCACGCCAAGCGTCCGCTCCAGCACCTCTTTGAGTTCGTCCGAAGGATACTCTACCGGCTCAAGCCCCTGCCTGCGGCGCAGATAGGGATGCACCATATCGCCCTGGATGGGACCCGGCCGCACGATCGCAACTTCGATGACGAGATCGTAGAATGTCTTTGGCTTCAAGCGCGGCAGCATCGACATTTGCGCGCGGCTTTCGATCTGGAACACGCCGATCGTGTCCGCGCGTGAGATCATGTCATAGACGGGCTTTTCTTCGGCGGGCACATCGGCGAGACGATGTTTCACGCCATAATGCGTCTCGAGCAGATCGAAGCCGCGGCTGAGGCAGGTCAGCATGCCGAGCGCCAGAATATCGACCTTTAAAATGCCGAGCGCATCGAGATCATCCTTGTCCCAGACGACGGTGGTGCGCGCTTCCATCGTCGCATGGGCGAGCGGCATCACTTCATCGAGCCGCGTGCGGGTAATGACGAAGCCGCCCGTATGTTGCGACAAATGGCGTGGAAATCCGGTGAGTTCGCTGGCAAGCGCAAGGGCCTTTTTCAAGCGCGCCTCGGTTGGGTCGAGCCCGGCGCGGCGCGCCTCCTTATCGTCGACCGCGACCGACGAACTGCCCCAGACGGCGCCCGCCAAAGCTGCGAGCACATCATCCGAAAAGCCGAAGACTTTACCAACCTCGCGCATGGCTGAGCGCGTGCGATAGGTGACGACCGTCGCCGTCAGCGCCGCCCGCGCGCGGCCATAGCGCCTGTAAATATATTCCATCACCTCTTCGCGGCGCTCATGCTCGAAATCGACGTCTATGTCCGGCGGCTCCGCGCGCTTGGCCGAGATGAATCGCTCAAAAAGAAGCTGATGGCGCATCGGATCGACATCGGTGATGCGTAGACAAAAGCAGAGCGTCGAATTGGCGGCGGAGCCGCGCCCCTGGCAGAGAATGCCTTGGTTACGTGCAAAGCGCATGATGTCATGCACAGTGAGAAAATAGGCGGCATAATCGAGCTCGGCGACAAGTGCCAGCTCATGTTCGATCGCCGTTTTCACCTTGTCCGGCACATTGTTTTCGAAGCGTTCCGCCGCGCCTTCATAGGCGAAGGCGCGCAGAGCCTCCTGCGGCGTCGCAAAACCTTCGCGCAATTCCTCAGGATAGTCCCCACGCAACTCGTCGAGCGAAAACGAAAGCCCATCGAGAAAATGCAATGTCTCAGCGATCGCCTCCGGCGCTTCGCTGAAGAGACGCGTCATTTCGGCTGCGTCTTTCAAATGGCGTTCGGCATTGGCCTCGAGCTTGCGGCCGGCGTCATCGAGGCTCACGCCGAGCCGGATCGCGGTCAGCACATCCTGCAAAGGCCGCCGCTCCGCCACATGCATCAGCACGTCGTTTGTGGCAAGAAGCGGCGCATGGATATCGAAAGCGAGCCGCTTGCGCCAGGCCAGATCGCCGCGCATCGAAGTACCATAAGCCATGGCGGCGGTGAGCCAGACGGGCCCGCCCGACGCCTCGCGCAGACGCGGCATCAAATTTTGGAGCGGCTGCAACTCGCGTTCGTATAATGCGCCGGCCTGATCTTGCGGCAGTCCGAAATCATCATAATGCCGCTCCGTCTCTATGCCGTCGTCGTCAGTGAAAGTGCACTTCGGCATAAGGGCGAGCTGAAAATCGACGGCCTGGTCCAAAAGATCTTTGAGCCGCAAAAGACAGCCGCCCTTTTCAGCGCGCAGATTGCCACGCGTCAAAAGCCGCGTGAGACGACCATAGGCCGCACGGTTTTTCGGATAGGCCAGAATATCCGGCGTGCCGTCGCAAAAGACGAGGCGTGTGCCGATCGCGAGTTTGAACTCGCTTGGTTTGACATGGTTCTCGCGCAGGAAGACATGCGCGCGTACGACGCCGGCGAGCGAATTGCGATCGGCGATGCCAAGCCCCTTGAGTCCAAGCTCAAGCCCCTGTTCGACCAATTCTTCCGGATGCGAGCCACCGCGCAAAAAGGAGAAATTCGTCGTGATGGCGAATTCCGCATAACCCGTGGCCGCATATTTGATCACGCGAAAAGCCCATGCATGAACCAGCGCGGCTCGGCGGTCTCGCGATAAAGCCCGTCGCGGTAGAGCCAGAAAGCCTGCCCGTCGCGATCCTCGGCGCGGAAATAATCGCGGGTGAAGTTTTGGCTATCCTTCCACCAGTCCGGCGCGATGCGTTCCGGCCCTTCGACCGCTGCGACCTCATGCAGGATGCGGCGCCAGCGAAACCGCAAGGGCGGCCCGTCCGGCACCGAGGCAATGGCCTCGATCAGCTCCGGATGCAGCAGCAGGCGCAAGGGCCGCGACGGCAGAGCCAGCCGTTCGGCCTCGCCCGCAATGTCCCACCCTGGACTTTTCGGCAGGCGTGTTCTGGAGGCGGCAGGCACGGAGATCACCGCGAAATCCGGATCGTGCCGGTCCTGCAGCGCCAAGCGCGTCACCCGGCGCACGCCGAGCCTCGCACCCAGCCTGTCGATCAAATCGGCAAGATCGCTTTCGGCATTGAGATGACCGTCAAGGCTCGCCTGATCCTCGGCCTTGCGCTCGACGGTAAGCGCGGCAAGACGCAGAACATCGAAACCATAATCCGCCTCCAGGCCCGCTTCGCCCAGGGCTTCGATGCGTTCGCGAAAGAGCCGCGCCATGGCGATCGGATCGCGCATGGCCCGGCTGGTGCGCACATCCAGATGTTTCACCGCGCCGTCGACGCGGAAGAAACTCGCTTCGATATGACGTGCGCCTTCGCCATGCCGGGTGAGCAAGCCGCAGAGATCATGCGCAAGCGAGAGCAGCGTCGCTTCTATGTCTGGCTGCGCGATAATGCCTTCGGCAAAGCGCCGTTCGGCCAGATAAGGGGGCGCCTCGAAGCAAGGCGATATGGCGCTTTTCGCACGGCCCAAAAGCGCATCGAGCCGTGCAAAGAGATGTGTGCCGAAGCGCGCCGCGATGGGCGCGCGTGGCCGCAGGATAATATCGCTGAGGCGCCGCAGACCGGCACGGGCAAGGCCGGCGATGAGATCCGCATCGAGCCGCAAGGCTACGAGCGGCAAAGGCCCAAGCAGGCGGATCAGGCGCTTTTCGTCGAGACCCTCCGGCAGAAGCCGCCGGTCGCCGTAGCGCGCGAGCGCCCAGGCCGCCTCCGGCGTTCCAGCCAGCGCGGCTCTTGCCGCGAAACCTTGCGTACGCAGCCGCGTCTCGATCTCGTTTAATAGATTGTCTTCGCCGCCGAAGAGATGCACGGCGCCCGTCACATCGAGCATCACGCCATCCGGAGCATCGAGCGCCGCGAGCGGCGTGAAGCGCCGGCACCAATCGAGAATATCGGCCAGACATTTCGCCTCGGCTTCGGCATCGGCCTCAATGGCCAGGAGCGAAGGATGCCTTGCTCGCGCATCGGCAAGCGCGAGGCCGGACTCAAGACCCTGCGCCAGCGCGTAAGGATCGAGCGAAACGAGGCGCAACGCCGATTTGACCCTCTCAAAAGTTACGATGGGTGTTCCGGCTGGCTCCGCCCTCGCCCTTCGAGACGCTTGCTTTGCGATCTCGCTGTTGCGATAGATCGCCAGCGATGCAAGCTCCTCAGGGTGAGGGCTCGTTTGAGCCGGCTGAACGAAGCCCTCATGCTGAGGAGGGCTCATTTCAAGTCGTGCTTGGCCGACTTGAGATGAACCCGTCTCGAAGCGCGAGGGCTTCTTGCTAAGCCCTTTGACGACTCCCAGCCGCACGAGCCGGTCTGTCGGAAGATATGGAAGGAACAGCGAAAGATAACGCATCGCGAAAACAAGCCTTCTCAGGGTCCCATGTGAGCGGATGGACCTTGTCCCGATCAAAGCCGAAGCCCTGCGGGCCGGCGCGGGCTTTGACGAGCCGCACGGTCCAGACGGTCTTGCCAGGCATTGGCTGGCGGCCGCCCGCCGAAGCCAGGTGCGGGCTGGCGCTTGTGCCGATTTCAAACCGCGTCCCGGCGCCGCTTGAGAGATGTTCGGCTTCGCCCGCGAGGCCCGCCGCGACGAGCAGGCCCGGCGTTGCGCTTTTGCGCGCGGCCAGAAGCAGCCTGCGCGAGGCCGCGAGATCGTAGATTTTGGCAAGTCCCCAGATCTCGCCAATGACCGCGGCGGACGAGCGGCATTTCAAAGCCTCCTCCATGGCCCAGAGGCTTTCTTGCGCATCGCGCGTCTCGACCAGCACAAGGCGGCTGGGATCTAGGCCCAAAAGCGCCAGCCCCGGCCCATAGAGTGCGCCCGTCTCGCGCGCGGCTTTGGCTTCGACGATCCAGACGATGGCCGCGCGGGTCTTTGCCGAAGCCCCGGCAAAACGCGCGGCCAAGGCAAAGGCAAAACCGGAGGCCGCCGTGCGCGCGGCCGGACGGGCCGCGACAATCTCATGCAAGGCGCCTGGCTCAAGCCCGCCCTGCAAGGCGCGATCGAGACTGCACAGCTCTTGCGCATCGCCCAAACCGACGCGCGGCATCCGGCGGATGCCCGCGTTCCATCTTCTGCCGGACGTGCTTTCACCGTCCATCGCCTCCAGAGAGGCGATTTTCGCGCGCAAAAAATCCACCCGTTCCGAAAGGCCGGCAGGCATCGGTCCGTTCTCCGCTGAGGAATAAGTTCTCTATTTGTTCTTATAGATTCCCCGCTTCGGGACATGAGTCAAGCGGAATGCGGGGGTGCGGCTCAGTTTGAACGACTGGCCGAAAGCCTCTTGAGTGCCTCTTAGGGTTTGATTTGTTTCAAGGCACCCAGAGCGTGCTACAAAGTCGCTTGATCGTCCGGGATCGCCGGGGTGGCAGAAAAATTGCTCAATCCCGGATGCCGCGGTCAAATCCGCATCACGCCATCGGAGGAGACCATGCACCCCGACCAAATCAAGGTGGGTACTTGCTATCGCACAGCAAGAAACGAAGTTCGCAGCGTTATCGACATCACCGCCGAGAAACGCGTGATCTATAAGGCTCGCAATAGTTCCTATGCCAAAGGCGACGCCGGCTGGTACCAAAACACAAACGCAAGCACGATCCCGATGCTCAATACGTTCGCCCACGCGGTTGTTGGTGAGGTTCCATGCGATTGGGACTCTGCCACCACGCCTACGCCGGAGCCGTCAGTCGCGGGAATCAAACATGGTACGGCCGGGCAAACTCCGGCGGCAGACGCTCCGAAGAAGCCTGCGCCCGACCTCGGACCGCCCTAGGATCTGCAGAAACCAAGCGGCGGCTGAAACAAAGCCGCCGCTTAAAACTGAATGAATGCCTTAAGCTGTCATCGGCTCGATGGATGATTGCTAGAGACGCCGCGCGCAGCCTGCCGTGACATGCAGAGCGCTGAGCCCCCCATGCGGCCGCGACTGATACGATTGCCCTCAGGTCTGCGAGGCTTTGTCCTCTGGCTTGGCCGAGCCCCATGGAAGGCTCGCAAGCTTAGGCTTATAGCCATTCGAAAGATAAGCATCCTCCGTAATCTCTTGCCCAGTGGTGCCATCAGTGACCCACACACCGTCCTCTTTCGGTTCAGGGTTTTTGATTCTGTGCGTACCGGTCGGATCCATTATTTCCCCTCAACTTCGATCTTAAAAGGAAGAGGCCCTCATCGGCCAAGCTCGCCTTCGCTGAGGGCCGAGCGCCGGGATTATAGCGGCCTCCGCGTCCATCTGAGAAGCGACTTGCTGGCTCAAGTTGCTTGATTTTCTTGGCCGCGACGGCCGCCCTGCCCGATCGCGGGCCGCCCTAAAGCCAGCATCGCCAATCGCGTCCAAGGAGGCGATTGGCGCGCAAAACTCATCCGCGGAAAATTTCGTCAGCCTGGGACTTAGTCCCGCCAATAGTCGTGGCGGCCTGCTCCATCGAAAGCAGCCTGACGTCAAGCAGCAGCGCTTGAAATTTTAATCCTGACCCGCAAGGGCACGGATCGTTGCGGCCAAGTTTTTCTATGAGTTCGAGATCGCCATGAACGAAACGCAGTCCGCGTTTGACGCGCGTTTCGGACGGGAACCCCTTACGCCGTTTGCTCGAAACCTCGAAAGCAAGGCTGATCGGCGAAATCTCGCATACGTGCCATGATCGCCTCCTATTTCACGCCAGCGCTCATTGAGCGCCCCAGCTTGATGATGTTCAAGCCGGGACCCTCATATGACAATCTCACCCCTCGGTCGACTCGATATGGATGATGGCCGGAGGCTCGGGCGAATAATTCGGAATATCGGCGCCGACCGCTTGGCCCTCCGGCGTGCCGAAGGCCTCATGGATCGCCTTCAAACTGTCGAATGTGCCGATGAAGGTCCAGAAGAACGCGCCATCCTTGCCTTCGAGATCGGTCGCAGGTCCGAAGGAATAAGACCGCAAGCCCGGCATCTTTTTGACGAGCGGCATATGGACCTCGCGGAAATGCTTTTCGAAATGCGCGGGATCGGCCGGCTTCTTGTACAAAACGACGAGCTTGCTCATTGATACGTCACTCCCATGATTGGATTTTCACTATAGCGGATTCGGGTCGCCCGCGCGATCATTCCACTCTTCATTCCAAGCCCTGATAGATGCGCTGATCGTAAAGCGCGCCGAGCATCGGGCTGATCTTGTCGCGAAACTGTCTTGTTGATGCGAGCGCCTCATGCGCGTCGAACGCCAGATGACTAGCCCAGCCCTCCTCGACAGTGAAATGGTTCGGCCGCCCGATCTGTTGCGTCACCGTGAAAAGAAGATAGCCAGGCTCCTTGACGCTTTCCTCGCCGAGCGTCTTGAGCATGCCGGATACCTCATCCGCATAAGACGGCATGACATCGACATGGGTCACGACCCATACGGCATGCGCGGAGGGGTGATTGGCGGCGGGGCCGGGCCAAAGTCTGGTCAGCAGTCTTTCATCCGGCGGCGCGGTCTCTATCGCATGGAGCTGATTGCGAAAGGCTTGCAGATGCGGGTCCTTTTGATGTGCGTCGAAAGCGGCCCGATCCTTCCAGATTTCGAATATGACAAAACGATTGTCGCGGCCGATCTCGCGCAGCAATTGCACGGCTACGCTGCCCGCCTCCGCGCGGCTGGCCGCAGCCTCGGCCTTGAGCGTGGTGATCGCCTGTTCCGCCGACTGCGGCTGCGTTTCAACATAGATCGCGACGTAAACGGGCTGCTCCTGCGCCGCCGCGCGCGGCGAGATGACAGGAAAGCCTACGGCAAAGATTGTCGCGCTGACGAGAAGGTTAAAAAATACCTGCATCCACAGATCTCCGGCAGGCATCGTCACCATCCTGGTGCTTCAGGGGTAGAATGCAGCCGACTCAACGCTCCGCTGCTGCGCCATCGAGCCCCACTCTTCAAATTGGGTCCGCGTACCTACGTTCAGGGTCGTGCTCTAGCCGAATTTTCCGCGGCAGCCAGCAAAATCAAGAGAAACAGCGCCATGACAATGTCACTTGAGCGTGATGGGCAGCGAACCAAACCCGGACGTTCCGTTAAGCAGGATTTCATGACCTCTGCCCCGCAGACGATTCTGATGTGCCCGCCCGATCATTTCGAGATCGCTTACGTCATCAATCCGTGGATGGAAGGGCAATTTGCAAATACCGACGATCGCCTCGCACACAGGCAATGGCATGACCTGCGTATTGCCATAGCGGAGCATGCGCAGGTCGCATTGGAGCCGCCGGAGCGCGACCTCCCGGATATCGTGTTCACCGCGAATGCCGGCCTCGTCCGCGGCAGGCAAGTGATTCTCAGCCGCTTCCGCAGCCTTGAGAGACAGGGCGAGGAAAAGCACAACCGCGCTTGGTTCTCCGCGAATGGCTTCGAGATTTTGGACTGGCCGCAGGATATATTTTTCGAGGGCGCCGGCGATGCCCTCTTCGATCGCGGCCAGACTCTGCTCTGGGTCGGGCATGGTTTCCGGTCGGACAAGGCCGTGCCGGCGCTGTTAGAAAAACGGCTCGGCTGCAAAACCGCGGCGCTCAATCTGATCGATCCGCGATTTTATCATCTCGACACCTGCCTGTGTCCTTTGGCCGGCGGCTATCTCTTGTATTTTCCGGCGGCCTTCGACGAAACATCGCGCGCCTTGATCGAAAGCCTGGTGCCGCCCGACAAGCGCATCGCGGTCGGCGAGCCAGATGCACTGAAATTCTGCTGTAATGCCGTCGATCTCGACGGCCATGTGTTTTTGAACGATGCGTCGGAGGCTTTGCAAAACAGCCTAGGCGCTGCCGGGTTCACGCCGGTCATCACGCCGCTGTCTGAGTTCATGAAGGCCGGCGGCGGTGCCAAATGCCTGACGCTGAAGCTGGTCGAGGCTTAGAGCATGATCCCAAAAAGTTGCAGACTTTTTGGATCAAGATCATGCGCTAGAATACAGGCTTGGAGCATGATCGGCTCAACCTAAAGCCGTCATGCTCCAAAGTTCCTAAGGCCCCGACGGATTTCCGGGCCCTTCCGGATGGTAGGGGCTCGCACCAAGGCCGAGGCGGCCGCGCGTTCCGGATTCGTCATAATCTTTGCGATCGCAATCGTCGTGCGAAGAGCAAGGATATGGTGAGTGGTAGATGTAGAGCGGCGCCTCGAACTCCCGCTGCGCCGCCAAATGCCGATACGGCTCATTGTAGACGTGCCGCATCGCATGGTGATGATGACGATAGTGCCGCGCGAGCACAGGGCTTGCGGTCATGGCCACGAGCATGAGGCCAAGCAGAACGCGGGACCCGGCACGAACCGGCGTCGTATGGATTGTGAGATCGAAAAAGGGTCTCATGGTGTCGTATTCGCCGGGTTGCGGCCCTCCAGCATGGCGCCATAGCTGCCGCTCGCAGGTTCGTTCGGATCGACCGGCGGCGGCACTTCGGGCCTGATCGGAATCAGCGGATTTTCAGGAACGCCGCCATAGCCTCGGGCGGCATAGGCCTCGTAAGGGAGCGGCATAGCCTCTCGCGCCGTCTGCGCGGAAGGATCGAACGCGCGATGACGCGCATAGACATGATGGGCATGGTAATGCCGATGCTGGATCTGCGCCGATGCGAAACTCGCCGAATAAAGCACGAGCGAAACGGCGACACCGGCTTTGAGAATGATTTTCGCCATCACGACAATTCTCCCTGCTTCAAAGACGCCCAGGCAAAGCGCGGCGTCATCCGCCGCGCTTTGAGATCCAGACTCTTAGTTGCTCGGGTTACCGGGGCCTTCCGGATGATAGGGGCTCGCACCAAGGCCGAGGCGGCCACGCGTGCCGGAGCGATCGAAATCGGCACGGTCGGCGCGCGATGAAGCGAAGCCAGGACCCTGATCGTAGTAGCTGTAATATCGGCTCGCGCGCGGATAGGCCTGCTGGGCGGAGGCCACACCGATCGCGAGGATCGAGGCCAAACCGGCAAAAGCCAAGACGCGGAGGCCGCTGCGAACGGCCGTCTTGTCCGTCGATGTCTGCATGGGATGCTCCAGTTCTGTCATCAACCTCGATCTGAGGTTGAATCAAACATAAACTCAGGAGCCTTGATTGTTATACTACGATCATCTAAAACGTTTTTCATACTATACTTTTCATGAAAGTATTTTCATGAAATATTTTTCAGAAATTAAGAAGACTTGCAATGATTAAGCTTCAATGCCGACTGGCTGCGTCCCTCTCTGCGCCATAACTGCAAGCGGCGCTATTTGCTACTAAGCTTTACCGAGAGTCTAAAGACCTTGAGCCCGGTCGGCCTCTTTCGTTTTCGCAGGCGCGCCCGAGACTTTGCTGTCGCCCTTCGCGCCAGCGATCCGCACCTTCTCGCCGGCGGCAAGCGATTCCTGCGGCGAATCGATAATCCGGTCATCGATCGAAAGACCGCTCACGATCTCGACCTCCTTGCCGAGGTTGCGGCCGAGCCGCACCGGCTTCGACACGACCTTGTCATCCGGGCCGACGGTCGCGACGCGGAGGCCATCCGGCCCGAAGATCAGGGCGGTCGCCGGAATGCGCAGCACATTGGCATCCGCCGGAATATGGAAATGAACTTCGGCATAGGCGCCGGGCCATAACGCATCGTCCGGATTATCCGCCTGCAACTGGATCAGCGCCGAGCGATTGTTTTCTGTGAGCGAATTCGATGTCGTCGTCAGCACCGCCTCGTAGGTCTGATCCTTGCCCGGCATTCTCAGCGTCGCAGTGACGCCTTCCTTCATGCCATTCAGAAAAGCCTGCGGGACATTGACATAGATGCGGACCTTATGGAGGTCCGACACCTGGAACAGCGCTCTACCCGTATTCCCGCCCGCGTTGACGAGATCGCCTATGTCGAGCGAACGCGCGGTGACGACTCCGTCAAAGGGTGCCGTCAAATTCTTGAAGGCGGTCAGAGCCTCGAGACGCGCGACATTGGCTTTCGAGGCCTCGACCGCCGATTGCTTTGCGAGCTGATCTCCAGACTTCTCGTCCTTGTCCTGCTGCGACACGATGTTTTGCGTCGCGAGCCTCTGCCAGCGTAGCAGCGTCACATTCGCAAGTTCGAGATTGGCTTTCGCAACGGCAAGATCGGCACGCGCCTGCGCCAATTGCTGATCGAGGTCGGGCGCATCGATGGTCGCCAGCACCTGCCCCTTTTTGACCTTGGCGCCGATATCGACGAACCAGGCCGTCACATAGCCGCTCGCGCGCGCATAGATCGTGCCTCGGTTGTAGGCCGCGATCGATCCCGGCAAAACCAGCTCTTCCTGGCTCGACCCGCGCACCGCGGTGGTCAGCCCGACGGTCGGAATGGCTTGTTCATTTGTCCAGCTGACAAGCTCCTGCCGGCTTTTCGCACGGTCGGAAATGCCGTCGACAGCGGCGATGCCGGCCACAACGGCAAGGATCAGCACGATCATCAAGACGCGGCGCGGTCTCGCCGCCTTGACGGATTCGGGTTTGATCGTCGCGGAGGACTCGTCTTGATCATGCATGGGATGGAACACCCGTCAGAGGTTCGGAGTGAGACTGCTTCACCTTTTCTCGGCCATGGACGATGCTGAACAGCACAGGCACGAATAAAAGCGTCGCACAGGTGGCGAAAAGAAGACCGCCGATCACGGCGCGCCCGAGCGGTGCATTCTGGCCCTCTTCGATGGCCATAGGCATCATGCCTATCATCATGGCAAGCGCGGTCATGAGAACCGGCCGGAAACGGGTGCCGCCCGCGTTCAAAGCAGCGTTGAAGGCGCTCATGCCTTCGGCCAGTTTCTCGCGCGCGAAGCTGATGACGAGAATGCTGTTTGCCGTGGCGACGCCCATGCACATGATCGCGCCGGTCAAGGCGGGAACCGACAGGCTCGTATGCGTGAGAAACAGCATCCAAATGATGCCGGCGAGCGCGCCCGGCAGAGCCATGACGATGATGAACGGATCCAGCCAGGACTGGAAGTTGACGACGATCAAAAGGTAGATGAGCACGATCGCGAAAGCGAGACCGAAGAAAAGCTGAGTATAGGCGTCGATCATAGTCACGACCTGACCACGCATGACCGCATGAACGCCAGTCGGCAGCTCGCCCTTGGTCTCATCCATGATCTTTTGAAGATCGGCCGCGACCGCGCCGAGGTCACGCCCCTGCACGGTTGCATAAATATTGACGGTCGGGCGGATATTATAATGCGTAATGACCGCGTCGAGAGGCTTCGGCGTGAAGGTCGCAAGGCCGCCGAGGAGTTGCGATGTGCCTTCGTCCCCCGCAAGCGGCGTATTCTTCAAATTGGTGATCGTATCCATGTGATATTGCGGCGTCTGGATCGAGACAGGATAGGACACCCCGTTGCGCGGATTGACCCAATAGGTCGGCTGAGTCTGCGAACTGCCGGACAGCGTATTTTGAAGATTGTTGGCCGCGTCGTGCTCGGTGAGGCCGGTGAGACCCGCGAGCGTCCGATCAAAGGCAACATGGAGCGCCGGAGATTGAAAAGCTTCTTCGATCCGCGCGTCGGCTATGCCCGGAACGAACCGGGCCCTGCGCAAAAGCATTTCCGCATAGGCGCGGTCGCCCTTGTAATCGAGCCCCGCGACTTGAATATTGATCGGCGCGGGCGAACCGAAATTCAGGATCTGACTGACCATATCCGCCGGCAGAAAAGCGAAGGTCACACCCGGAAAAGCCTTCGGCAGTATTTCGCGCAGCTTTTTCACATATTCGGCGGTTCCAACCTCGGACTTGTTCAACGAAATCAGAATATCCGAATCCTCGACGCCGATCGTGCCGGAATTACCATAGGTCAGATTGATGCCACTATTGGGCAGACCGATGTTATCGACAATATTGACCAGCTGCTGCGGCGGGATGATCTCGCGAATCTTGACGTCGATGCGATCGCTGATAGCCGTCGCTTCTTCGACCCGCGTGCCTGTCTGCGTGCGGACATGAATTTTGATCACACCGCCGTCAATGTCGGGAAAGAAATTTTGCCCGAGGTGCGGCATCAAAGTGAAAGACAAAGCGACAAAGGCGAGGAAGCCGACGACGAGCGGCAATGGATGGTTGAGGCCGAGCTTCAAGACGCCGAGATAGCCTGCCCTAAAGGCCTCAAACCCGTGGTTGAAGGCGCGCTGGATCAGAACCAGCGGATTGCGCGTCGGCCGTTCGCCATGATCCTCCTCATGCGTGCGCAGGAGATATTTCGCCATCGTCAGCACCAGAGTGCGCGACAATATGTATGAAGCCATCATCGCGAAGACGACGGCTTCAGCGAGCGGCCGGAACAAAAAGCCCGCGACGCCGCCAAGCCCAAACATCGGCACGAAGGCGATGCAAATGCAAAAGAGCGAGACGGTAGCCGGAATGAAAATCTGTCCGGCGCCGTCGTAAATCGCCGTCTCGATGGGCTTGCCCTGCTCCAAATGCCAATTGATGTTCTCGATCGTGACCGTGCCTTCATCGACGAGCACGCCGACCGCCAAAGCGAGGCCGCCAAGCGTCATCACGTTGATCGTTTCGCCGAGCACCGACAGCGCGGTCAAGGCGGAAAGGACCGAAAGCGGAATCGAAACGAAGATGATAAGGGTCGATCGCCAGCTTCCGAGAAAGAGCAGGATCATGAGGCCGGTGAGACCGGCGGCGATCAGGCCTTCGCGGACGACGTCGCTGATGGCGGAGCGGATGAAACCCGACTGATCGTTGACGAGTTGCAGATTGAGACCGGAAGGCAATCCTTCCGTCAGTGTCGGAAAGCGCGTCTTGACGTCGCCTATGATGTCGAGGGTCGAGACGGCACCATTCTTGAGGACGGTCATGAGCACGGCCTTCCGGCCGTCCATCTGCACCACATTGGTCTGAGGCGGGCTGCCGTCGTGGACGAAGCCGATGTCGCGCATATAGACGACGGCGCCGTTCACGGTCTTGACTGGCAGATTGTTGAAATCCTCGACTTTGGTGGGAGAGCCGTTGAGATCGACCGTATATTCGAATTTGCCGATTTTTTGGGTGCCTACAGGCGTGATCAGATTCTGGATCGCCAGCGCGCTCGCAACGTCGGACGAGGTCAGGCCGTAGGATTGCAGCGCACGTTGATCGAGATCGATCTGGACCTGCCGTGTCGCGCCTCCATAAGGATAAGGAAGTGCCGCGCCGGCGATCGTCACAAGCTGAGGCCGGATAAAATTCAGGCCGAGATCGGACAGCTCCGTCTGCGACAAACTGCTGCTCGAGGCGACCAATTGGATGATCGGCACGCTCGACGCATTGTAGCTGAGGATTTGCGGCGGCTGAACGCCTTGCGGCAAATTCTTCAGAATCGTCTGCGAAATCGCGGTGACCTGGGCCTGCGCGGCGTTGATGTTCACGCTCGGCTGAAAGAAGATCTTGATGATGCCGTAATTGGGCAGCGACTGGGATTCGATATGTTCGATGTCGTTGACGGTGGTCGAGAGAGTGCGCTCGTGGATCGAGACGATCCGATTCGCCATATCGTCCGGCGGCAGGCCGTTATAGTTCCAGATGACGCTGATCACCGGGATTCCGATATTCGGAAAAATGTCGGTTGGTGTCCGCAGCGCCGACAACGTTCCGAAAATCAGAATCAAGAACGCCATCACGACAAACGTGTAGGGACGCTGTAGCGCCAGCCGGACAATGCCCATCATGAGCGTAAACCAAGAAGTTGCGGCATATGCCCCGTTTTCGCGGCGGCATATGACTATCACGCAAGGAAGCCGCGCCATTGCGGCGCAACGTCACCAATAATGCTTTGAATATATCAAGTAATACAAGATGTAGATGATCTATTTTTCCGCGCTTCACGCAGATATGAGCACCCAGCCACGCAAATGACTTGGGTATTCACGCAGAAATGATGAGGCGCGCGAACCCGTTCGCGCGCAAGATCGCTAGGTCCGGCTAGCTCGCCACGGGCAGCAGCGCTTTACTCTGGGACCCTTCCACCTGATCGGCAGGCGAGGCTTCGTTTACTTTATCCTTCGAGATTTCGAAAACCGCGCCGGGACAATTATCCTTGAAGCGCAGTGAAAACCCGTGCAGTTCGGCAATGGTCGCCGCCATGCTCAACCCGAAGCCATTGCCGGGCAGGTTGCGGTTTTTCTCGCATCGATAGAAGCGTTTGAAAATAATGCCGCGCTCCTCCGGCGCAATTCCCGGCCCATTATCCGCGACGCGGATGACGGGTTCACCGTCGATCGTCTTGGCGATGATCCTGACCTGGCCTCCACCCGGCGTGAATTTGATGGCATTGTCGACGAGATTAGCGACAGCCTCGATCAAGAGATCGAAATCGCCATGAATGCGCAAAGCCGCCGGTGCGTCCAAACTCATGTCGATCGATTTCGCTTCCGCGAGAGGCTCGTAGAGATCGAAAACATTGGCGCAGATCTCGGCCAAATCGATGGACCTGAAATGCCCGCGGCGGCGCCCCGATTCGATCTCCGAAATGCGAAGCAGCGCGGTGATCGTGGTCATCGCACGATCGAGATCTGACAAGGTCTGCCGCGCGGTCATGCGTAAGGCATCGTATTCATTTCTTTCAAGCGCCCGCTCGAGTTTCATCCGCGCGATGGCAAGCGGCGTACGCAAATCATGCGCGATATTGTCGCCGACGCTTTTGATCTGATCGAGAAGCCGGACGATCTCGTCGAGCATCAGATTGACGGCGCCGGCGACATAATCGACGTCGTCCTTATTACCGCGCATCGGCAGGCGTTCATGGAGATCGCCATGCATGATGCGCAGAATCGTCTGATTGATGACCATCAGCCGGCGCGTGCCGCGCAAGGCGAAGATCAGGCCCGTCATCAAGGCAAGGGCAACGGCCGGGACGATGCCGATCAGCAGCGCCTGCACGACGAGCCGCCGCAGGGCGTTGACTTCGTAAAGGCTGCGGCCGAGCAGGACGACGCTGCCATCCGGCCGCCGGCCGGCGACGAAGAGACCCGGCGCGGTTTCCCGGTCGCTGGGGTTTATCGGAACCGCTTCGACCGAATGGGTCAAGCCATCGACCGGCAGGGCGGCAGGCAAAGCAGCGATATTGCCGTAGACCAACCGGCCTCGCGCATCGAACAGCGCCGCATAATCGATACGGCGCAGATCCCGCGTCAGACGCAGGTCGAGCGCGCGCCGGAGATCGGCATCCGATTCCGCAACCGCCCGCGTCATTTCCTCCGCCAGCCGCACGTCGACGCGCCTTGCGTCGGAGCTGGCAACTTGCAAATAGACGAAAAGAAAGACCATCGAGGTCGAAAGCGTAACCGCCAACCCGAACAGAACCGCGAGACGGAAAGTTGCGGTTCTGAAGAGCTCAATCAGCCGCATGGAGCATGAAACCTGCGCGGCGGACGCATTCGATCAGAGGCGTCTCCCCCGGACCGTCCACCTTCCGCCTGATCTTGCCGATATGCACGTCGACGAGATTGGTCTGCGGCAGAAAACGATAGTTCCACACATCTTCGAGAAGCATGGTGCGCGTGACGATCTGATTCGGATGCCGCATCAGATATTCGAGCAGCTTGAATTCGCGCGGCAGCAAGGACAGTTCGCGTTTATCGCGCATGGCGCGGCGTTCGATCAAATCGAGCTCAAGAGGCCCAACCCGCAATGTCGTCGCGCGTCCGGCCGTCGAACGGCGCAAGAGGGCTTCAACACGTGCCGAGAGTTCGCCCATGTTGAAGGGCTTAGTGATGTAATCGTCGCCGCCGGCCTTCAGACCATGAATGCGCTCGTCGACCGATGCCAAAGCACTGACGAAAAGCACCGGCGCCTGAAGGCCTTCGCTCCGCAAAGTTTCGATCATCGCGAGGCTGTCCACGCCATGCAGCATGCGATCGACGATCATGAGCGAAGCCGCGTCCGACCGTGCGGCCTCAAGGCCGGCAGCCTCGGTATTCGCGATCTTGACGTCATAACCCTGCTCGCCCAGTTGCAGGGCGACTTCTTGCGCCATATCCGGCTCATCCTCGACAAGGAGGATGAGTCTCCGTTGGACGGGCTCTGGAAGCTCCCCTGTTGTCATCGCTAGCGTCGACATCGGCTTTTCACTTTCCTTCCGAGACCGCCCCGCATCTTTCGCGGGCTGCTTTTTCAAGCGGCTTTTGTGCGACTCGCCATCACCTTCGTCGGCGATGACAATTTTGAGCCCATCCCGGCCATCGCGCGTATCGCTCATCCTCAGTCTCCCACAGGGGCATCTGAGAAAGAGACCGCTCGAACCGCGAATTTATTCCGAAACAGAATATTTTTTTATCACAAATTCCTTGCGCAGATTAAGGCAAAGCCAAAGACCCCGTTTCGAAGGCCTTTATTCCAAAAACAAATGGGCCCGTAGGCCCATTTGCAAAGATCTCGTTTTTGGTTGTGTTATCAATATTTCGCGACCAGCGGCGGGGCCGGCGGCGGCGCGTCGAAGGGGTAATAGCGAATGCTGGCCGAAACCGTGTTCACGTTGGTCTTCGGTGTGCTGAGGTTTACCGGCAGAGGCGCGGTCGTCAGGAAACCTTGGTAAAGGTCGCGCTGGATAAAGGCATATTGCATGCCCACGCGAAGCGAACCAAAGTCGCCCTGATAGACCTTGTCCCAGAAACCAGCTGTGATTTCCCAGGCATCCTTCGTCGCGCCGGTGCAAGTTCCGAACTCAATATAGCAGCCGGAGTTGTTAGCCAAAGCCGGGTTGCCGTATCCAGGCGCGGTTGTACCGGTGAAAATCTGCTGAGACAGGATCTTTTCGCCACCGCCGTAAGCATAAAGATCGAGTTGCGGGGTGGCGTGAACGACCGCACCCAAGAGGAACATGGCTTCCGGAAGCGCATCGAGCGAGCCGAGCGGACTGGCAACCGTTTGGGTCAATTGCGACGAACCGTAGCGTCCAATGCCGCGGCCGACCATTCCAGAACCCTGAATGTCGACCAGCTTCGGCAACACAGGGATGATGAAGCCACCGCCGGCGCCCCAACCGGACGTGTCCTTATTCGAATTGAACGAGAGGATCGATCCGGCCGCACCAACCGCCGAAGCGGTGGAGACCCGGTCATACACGTCCGTGTACATGCCAAAGGCTTCGAAGTGCATCTGGCGATCGGCTATGATCGGTTCCCAAGCTGCCTTACCGATGAAGTCAGGGATATGATTGAACGAATAGGTCGTGGTCGAATTCAAGAGGCCGCCGCCGCCTGGAGCCATATTACAGGTGACTAGCTGACCGACTCCGGCGGTCACAAACGCGGCACCCGTCGGACAGCTGGGATTCTGCGCCATTTCAGCCGAAGCGGCCAGCCAGAAGTTGTTTCCGAGCTCCTTCGTCAAACGAATACCGGGCTGACGCGCCCAGGTGAAGCCGGCGACGTATTGCGCGTCGATCGTGAGCGGCGTGACTTCGTTGCGCGGGGTGATGCCCTTGCCGTTCATCGTCACCAGAGACCAGGTCTGGCCGCCGAGGAAATGAAGTCCGATGTCGTTCCAATCCACCGTCGTATACATATGACGAATGCGCGGATTATAGGAATTGCTCTCGTTCGAGTTCGCGGTGTTGGCCGCGCCCAAGAAGTCGAGTTCGCCATAACCCGAGATATGCGTCGCCGGGTTCGCGTCGCCTTCGACCAAGGCCGACACGCGGCTCTGGCGGGCGCTGAAGCGCAATTCGTTCGTATGCGCCGGCGAAGTGTTAGGGAAGGGAATCGAGCCGAACGGAATGTCACCGATATCGGCGCCTTGGGCGCGGGAGCGCCAAACACCTTCCATCGCGAAGAAGCCGCCGGGCGTGATCGTGATCCCGTTCAGATGCCATTTCTTGTCCCAGGGCTGCGGCGGCTCGTAAGCGACCGGCACGCCACCCTTGACGATGGGGGCCGCGGCCTGCGCCCTGATGATCTGCTTTTGCTCTCTCGCCTGCGCATCGAGGCGCTGCTCGAGCATCTTGAGCTTGGCTTTAAGGTCCTTGACTTCCTCAAGCGTGACGCTGTCTTCCGCGTGAGCCTGATTGATAGCCATGACGCTGACTGTCGCCAGGAAGAGGCCGGCCAAGATCAGGTTGGCCGGTGATTGAGAAAGGGAACTCTTCGAAACGAGCCTCCCGGCGTCCGAAGACGCGTTCGAACGATCTCTCTTTTGTACTTTCACTGTTGGTCCCCGTCGCAAGAGGAAGTCGACTGCTTCACTCACGACGAGCCATTAATGACGTGCTGCTATGCTTATGTGACAGTTACATGTAACGGCGCAGTTCTGTTTTTACCTGTTGCATAAAAAACACGCTTAAAGATCCGTGATATGCCACTTACTATGCAAAATTAGGAATAGCTTATTTTGAAACTACCTTCGCATTGCCTTCAAAATGCAACAAATAGCCAAGCTCATCCTCAAAAATTAAATTTAATTTTAATAAACAATACGCAAATACCGTGAATCAGATTTTAGGATTCAATCTCATGTGAATCGCATGGTGGTTTGCGTGAGCCCGCCGGCCGGCGGGGCATGCGTTTGGAATCGGTCGCTGTTCAGCGGCCGATCCATTCAATCCAGGCAATGGCGGATGAGGTAGTTAAAAAGCGCCTGCCAGCGCGCCGCACCAAAGACCTTAGTCGCCCACGGCGTCGTTCACGCATTTCTTGGTGAAGCTCGTCTTCGCCGCACCATAGAGCTTCTTATCGGCGGCTTGTTGAGTGCATGAAGCCGTGGCGTCTTTCTCACATTTTTTGGTAAAGCTTGCGAGCGCAGCGCCAGCGAGTTTCTTATCGGCCGCCTTGCTTTTGCATGTGTCGTCGGCATAGGCGGCGGTCGTGGCCAGCGTCAAAAGAACGGCAATCAATAGGCGCGACATGAGATCCTCCCTCACTGATGGATGAAAATTTTTGCCATCATCGCGATGTCCGCGCATGAAAACAAGATGACCTAGAACCAAAGGCCTCGAATCTTGCCGCGCCCTAAAGAGAATGATGTGAATTGCACTGCCGCGCGCCGCGATTGCTTCGGCCTGGTCACTTTCTCGTAACAATCCTGGCCTCTCAACAAAGTCAGACCAGATAGAGCCTGCCGTGCATGAGAGCCGCAGTCGCGGCTTCTCCGGAACCTTGCCGGTAATGGCGTCTTACAAATGATTGGTGCCTATCGGCGGATCGAACGGTCATATGAATGATTTCGACATCATCGTGATTGGAGCGGGAGCGGCGGGGCTCGGCGCTGCCGCGCGGCTGGCGCAAAGCCCCGTCTCCTTTCAGGTTCTCGAAGCCAGGGCACGAAGCGGCGGACGCGCCTTCACGCAAAGCGCCTCCGGCCATGCGCTCGACCACGGCTGCGGCTGGCTTCATTCCGCCGATCGCAACCCCTGGCGCAAGCTTGCAGAAGCCGCCGGTTTCACGATCGACCGCACCGAACCTGCCTGGGGCACGCAAGCCTTCGACCTCGGCTTCAGCCGTGACGATCAGCAGGCTTTCTCCGAGGCCGCGGAGCAATTCAACGCGCGGGTCTTCGATGCCGCCAAGAGCTTCACCGCCCAGGGCTTCGGCGACCAGCCGGCCGCGCATCTGTTCGAACCCTGCAACCGCTGGAACCCGCTCATCAACGCGGTGAGCACCTATATGAGTGCCGCCGAACTCGAACATATTTCCGTCTTGGATCTGTCTCGCTATGCCGATAGCGAGATCAATTGGCGCATCCGCGAAGGCTATGGCACGGCCATCGCCAAATTCGGCGCGGGTCTACCGGTCTCCTTCAATTGCAAAGTCGCCTCCATCGACCATGGCGGGATCGATCTGCGGATCGAGACTTCGTCGGGCACGCTGACGGCAAAGGCCGTCATCGTCACTTTGCCGCCGTCACTCCTCGCCGCCGGCGGCTTGCAGTTCCGCCCCGCCCTGCCGCGGAAGCTCGAGGCCGCCGAAGGCCTGCCATTGGGCACCGCCAACAAGCTTTTCATGAAGCTCGATCGACCGGAAGACCTGCCGGCCGACGGGCATCTCTTCGGCCGCGTCGATCGCGTCGAAACCGCGAGCTATCATTTGCGGCCCTTTGGGCGGCCTTTGATGGAGGCCTATTTCGGCGGCGCTTTGGCGCGCGATCTGGAGCAAGAGGGGCCTGAGGCCTTCTTTGCCTTTGCCTGCGACGAATTGGCTCTTTTGTTCGGCTCATCGATCCGGACACGTCTGCATTTCGTGACCGCGACAAGCTGGGCCTTAGATCCATTCTCGGGCGGATCCTATTCCTATGCACGCCCCGGCCACGCCGATGCGCGGCAAAAGCTCGCCCAATCCGTCGATGATCGCCTGTTTTTCGCGGGTGAAGCCTGCTCGGCGCATGATTTTTCGACCGCGCATGGCGCTTACGAAACAGGCGTCGCAGCGGCAGAGGAAGCGCTTGCCGCGACGCTCGGGAAAGCGGCGAGCAAAGCCTCCTGACCCATCTGGCATGACAATTGGGTTAAAGCCGTTGCCGCATGGCAGCAACGCGCTAGGATACTCCTTGTGTCTCATGTCCACGCATCATGACTTCCACTTATAGAATCCGCATTGCTCAAACGATGAGCGAGCTCGACGCCGCGCAATGGGACGCCTGCGCCAATCCGCAGCCGGGCGAAGACTCCATTGTCGTGGACGAGAGCCCCGCCGCCGATGCGACGACGGATGCGTGCCAATCCGAAGACGCACTGAAAGAGCGTTTCAATCCCTTCATCCGGCATGCTTTTCTGAAGGCGCTCGAAACATCGGGCTCCGTCGGTCCGAAAACCGGCTGGACGGTCACCCATGTCATCGTCGAAGACGATAAGGGCAAGATCGTCGCCGCGGCACCCTCCTATCTCAAGACCCATTCGATGGGCGAATATGTCTTCGATTATGGATGGGCCGACGCCTATCATCGCGGCGGGCTGAAATATTATCCGAAGCTCCAGGTCTGCGTGCCCTTCACGCCGGCGACCGGACGCAGGCTTCTGGTTTTGCCGGAGGCAGGCGAACCGGCGCAGCATGCACTGATTTTAGGCTTGCGTACCTGGCGCGAAAAGATCGGCGCTTCGTCGATCCATGTGACCTTCCCGACCAAGGCCGAATGGGACGCCATGGGCAAGGAAGGCTTTTTGCAGCGCACCGGCCAGCAGTTTCATTTTATCAACAAGGGCTATGCGGATTTCGACGGCTTTCTCGCCGACCTCGCCTCGCGCAAACGCAAGATGATCAAGCGCGAACGCAAGGATGCGCTCCAAAACGACATCACGATCGAGCTTTTGACCGGCAAGGATCTCAAGGAAGAACATTGGGACGCGTTTTACTTTTTCTATACGGACACCGGCTCGCGCAAATGGGGCAAGCCCTATCTCACGCGCGAATTTTTCTCCCACATCGGCGAGAGCATGAGCGAGGATATTCTGCTCGTCATGGCGAAGCGCAACGGCCGCTACATCGCGGGCGCGATCAATTTCATCGGCAAGGACGCGCTTTACGGGCGCAATTGGGGCTGTCTCGAAGAGCATCCCTTTTTGCATTTCGAGGTCTGTTACTATCAGGCGATCGAATATGCGATCACGCATGGACTGTCGCGGGTCGAAGCCGGCGCGCAGGGCGAGCATAAGCTCGCGCGCGGTTATGGTCCCGCCATAACCTATTCGGCGCATGAGATCGCCGATCCGCGCTATGCCCATGCGATCGACGAATTCTTGCAGAAAGAGCGCGCCTATATAGACGAAGCGAACGAGGAATATGCCGAGCACGTGCCCTTCAAGAAGGGAGGGTGAATCGGCGAGTCTCAAATCAAACTTTATCGATAGAAGAATTGGGCGGCTCCGCAGGCCAATGGTCTCGTACGAGTGCCCGCCAAAACTTTCGACAAGTAGATCCTAAGTCACAGGCCGAATTTTCTCTTTAACGCTTCCATCATTTCCCTCGCTTCCGGGCTGGGTTCTACCAGAGCCTGCGGATAGGGCGTGAAATTGTCTCGATCAGGCCCCCAAACTTCAACAAGCGAATTGGCGAGTTCATATTTTCGCCTGAGCACAGTCCCGTCTTCAAAAATCAGCCGGAAAGAGTCATCATCCATGATCCATCTCTCCATGCGCTTTCCGATCAAAGGCCAAAGCGCATTGAGATTACCCGAGCGATGCCAGACGCTTTCAATCAATTCAACTGAACCGTCTGGCAAAATAATCTCGATCTGGCTCATGCCGACGGCAACGGGTCCAAACTGCAGTAGAATATGCTGCAAACGGACTTCAAAAGCGACGAGTTCGTGATGGTGCTCGAATTCGATTTTATCGGACATCAGAATGGGCCTTGAAATCTACGGGGATCCGTCGGGTAGTGAGCCAAGGGTGATTTGTCCTCAACTGTACGGCCTGTCACCGGTGAAATAGGTTGTCCTTGGTCATTATAGGCGCGGAAATAGGGTCCACCAGTGACATTGTTTGTAAGACCAAATCTAACACCCGAAATCGGGTTCTTGCCTGAACCCTCTTCTGGTAAAGGTGGACTTCCAGGTGGGCTGATGGCGAAACCGCTCTTATCTATATCTGCTCCTTGGCCTCGCCGTTGTAATGTGAGTCTTGCTTCGCTGTTTGGTGGCAGCTCCATTCCAATATGCCACAGGCCCGTCTCATCATCTTGGACGAAGAAACGATATTGAAGCACCTGCTTCGAGCCCGGCGGTAATTCATTAAATGATCTCGTCAACTCTTTATAAGGCTCGACCGGCGTTCCACTCGGAAGGTCTTTCCGAACCACTGATTGCGCATATTGCTGCCCAGGCCGCACCGGATCAGGATTCGCATCGGACATGACCTCGCCATGGCTAACAGGTTTAGAAGGGGTGCCCGCCGTGCTTCCACCTGATCCACCCGAGGTCCAACGACCGCTCTCTATGCCACTGCCCGCCGGCACGCGCGGCTGACCGGGATCATAGCCATATTTCAAAAGATCGAGTTCACGCGTATCAAGGCAGACAGAACGCATGAGCCAATGCGGTGAAACTCCGTCTGCGATTAAGCTGTCGGCGCAGAAGAGCTGGTAGGCTTCGTCTTTGCTTTCAAATTTCGGTAGACCTGCATAGGCCAGCTCCAAATGTGCGAGCGCCTTCGCGCCCTTCGCCCATTGAGCGGACGCGCGCTTGATACATTTGAGCGCCGCGACCGATACCGGCTTCTGATAGGCGAGCGACAGCAGCCCAACAATATGCTCTTCCCTGCCATCGAGATCGAGAGCACGAACACCAAAATGATCTTGAATCATCGGCGCGAGACATGTTCCCGCACCGAGCAGCAACCCATCCTCGGTGATGTTCAATGACGAATGAAAAGGCCGCAGGCGGACCTGTTCGATCCATTGTGAGGGTTTGATGGTCTCCACGCGTGTCCTTCGACTTTATGAACTAGGCCGAAGTTTAGCAACGAAGCCGCTATCGGTGAAGAACGGCACCCCAGAGTCAAAGCGACAGTGACAGGAGCTGCGGATGTCGAAATGAGAAAAATGCTTTGCATTCCGCCGCGGCAAACTTCAGAAAGTGGCCTATGGCGCAACCCGTGGTCACCAGATCTCCTTAGATCGAGTTTAAGCGGGCGAAGCCGAGAGGAGCAAATCGTCTGGTCCTACGGACAGAGCGGAATCGGCACGCAATATTTTGAACGCCGGATTTTCTGGTTTTATAAACAGAAGCCTGATCGCTCCACTATCAAAAACAGCTACTTGAGAATGTGATACGTCGAGTGTGAAAGAGATTGCGGCCATCCTTACTTGCCAATCTTAATTTAACGGCATTTTATTGCCTCACCTCCTTAAATCCGACGCTGACAACGCTGCCCGTCGGATCGGGAGGAATGACCTCGACGATGAATTTTCGTTCCGGAAATAGTTTGAGAAGGCGGCCTCGCCAAGCCTCGGCGATGAATTCGGCAAGAACCTCATCCTCGTCTTCGTCTTTGTCATCGTCGCAAAACATCTCTTTGTTAGCGAAGAGATATGGCACTTCCACCTAGTTGAACGAGTCTGCGAGGTCATGCGGATTCATAGTCGATGTGCCAAGCGCTTTCAAAAAGCCTGCGGGCCTAGAGTCATCATCGAGGATAACAAATCCCTCCACTACCTGGAACTCAGGTACGAACACAGGCGCATAAACCAGCGCACCTATCACATTTCCAACCTGATGGGTGAAATCCGCGATACGGAAGCCCTCACCTTCTACTTTCGAAAAATACTTTCGCAGAATTTGAAGGAGCATCCGCGATTGCGGTGAAAGATCCTCTTCTGACATGAACTAAATCCTCGCTTGGAAACTATGCTCGAAGGCGTTCAATCAAAGGGGTAAGAGGCGGGTCAAAGGCCGGGGGTATGCGAGAAGGGGTTACCACTACCATCTCCCCCGCCTCCGCCCGTGCCATGCCATCCTCCACTTTTCGGAATCTCGGAAGGAAGCGCGGGCCGCGCAATTTTGGTGGCGCCCCTAGGCCACTGCCTTTCTTCGGCTCCAGCACGAAAGGTGGCTACACCCGCCATACCTTCCATTATTTTTGGATTCGTGTTGCGGGACCGATCAGCTCCGTCTCCAGAACCGACTCATGCAACCCATTCATCGGCGCGATCGGCTGACCTCTTTCGTCAATTTGAAAGAGCTGCCAAGCTATATCTCTTACTTCTGGTTCAACGTCTCCCGGATCGTCGAGCAAATAGCAAAGTGCTGATAAAAGCCCCCACTGCATAACCCCTGCAACCGTCGTCAAGTCTTCCGCGCTTGCGCCCAGCGCCAGCAGGCGTTCGAGAGCAGGACCAATAGTTCCTCCCGGCGCATTGTCTTTTACGGCTGCCACATCCCGAATCCAGTTTACGTCCTTCGCATCGACCACCCACTTCCAAGCTTCTCGTAGGAAAAGGTAGCGTGCGAGCTGGGGAATGCCCTCCCTGATCTGCGAATGAGCCCATTGTGCCGGATCGGGAGCGCCAAGACGGGCAAACAGCTCCGTCAGTTCTGTTTCGGTCATCGCCTATGCCCTTTCTGAACTTACTCCGGGAAGCGGTCTGACCTTCGCGAATCGCAAGGACTCCTCTGACTCAGCCCCTAGTCGATCGATCAAAATAAATTCTGGATTGAGTTAAGCCGGCGAAGCCGAAAGAAATAAATCCCCCGCCTTCGCCGACAGCCCAGAATCAGCGCGCAATATTTCGAATGACGGATTTTCCATTTTCATAAACAGAAACCTGATCCCGGGGTCAGAAAGAGCGCTCGCACAAAAATACTCAAATCGCAGCGCGTAAGTTCCTGAAGGCAGGCTGAAGGGTACGCTGTCGGAAGCGCTCGCAATTTCGATGGCTCCGGTTTGCGGAACTTCAAACGGCGTTTGGATGACGCGTATTGCTTCAGGTGACACGCCGACGTTACCAGACACGACGTCGAGGCTCACGGAATGCCGCCCCGCTTCTTCTATCGTCGCGAATGACACGCTGCCCGGCCTCCAGGCAAAGCCCTGGTTCACATGTCTTTCTGTCCAGCCGTTGAAAGGCTGTTGCAGTCCGCTGTCAAAAACCGCGACTTGGGAGTGTGAGACGTTAAGTAAAAATGAAGTCGTAGCCATGATTACTTGCCAATCTCGATTTTGACACGGGCACCATTTGGCAAGCCTCGACAGCAATTGCCTATGTGGGCCCCCATCGACATATTATCTTTAGGACTTATTGCACGAACGCTTGCGCCAGCTCCACCTTCCAGAAACATTGCCGGAGGATACTCGTCCAAGTGCATTCCTGGGACCTTATCCATCGCACCAGTGGCAGCTGCCCGGTTCGCCTCTGTCCCCGCCCGATCAATCGTCAACACATCCGGCTTTCCTGATTTAATTGCATCCCTCATATGCTCTGCGGCCTCCCCGAAGCGCCCTGCTGGTATTTCAATTGTTTTCGCGACTTCGGCATCGCCACTCCCGTTTCCTGGCCCAGCGCCGCCACCACCGCCCCGGCCTCCGACGACGGGAAGCTTTCCCCACGGGAACTGCCTAAAGTTCTGCGCATATTGCTGGCCGGGCCATATCGGATCAGGGTTAGCATCGGACATGACTTCGCCCGAACGACCCGGAGTTGCAGGGGCATTTGTCTTGCTCCCACCCGATGTCCAACGGCCGCTCTCTATGCCACTGCCAGCCGGAACACGCGGCTGGCCGGGATCATAGGCATATTTCAGTAGATCGAGTTCGCGCGTATCGAGGCCGACAGAGCGCATAAGCCAGCGCGCCGAGACCCCTGCTCCAATCAGGCCGTCGGCGCAGAAGAGCTGGTAGGCTTCGTCTTTGCTTTCAAATTTCGGTAGACCTGCATAGGCCAGCTCCAAATGTGCGAGCGCCTTCGCGCCTTTCGCCCATTGAGCGGACGCGCGCTTGATACATTTGAGCGCCGCGACCGATACCGGCTTCTGATAGGCGAGCGACAGCAGCCCAACAATATGCTCTTCCCTGCCATCGAGATCGAGAGCACGAACACCAAAATGATCTTGAATCATCGGCGCGAGACATGTTCCCGCACCGAGCAGCAACCCATCCTCGGTGATGTTCAATGACGAATGAAAAGGCCGCAGGCGTGCTTGTTCGCTCCAGCACTTTCTCAAAATTTGCATGGCTTCCACGACTGCCCTTTGACTTCATGCTCTGGCTAAAAGCCTAACAGCGAAGCTCCGACGCAGGAAGAACACCAAGCAAACAGGAACATGACCGCGCGCCGAGACGAAGATGTCGGAAGCGACAAAACGTGCTCGCATTCCGCTTCACGTCATGGCCGCCGAGGCTCATATGGCGCGATGTGGAACTTTCAATTATGAAAGGGCGAGCGACAATCTATTTCCAAGGAGCGGGACATGTCCGCAGCCTATGACGACACCAATATTTTCGCGAAAATTCTGCGCGGGGAATTGCCCTGTTACAAAATCTTCGAGGACGACGCCGCGCTCGCCTTCATGGACATCATGCCCCGCACACAGGGCCATTGCCTCGTCATCCCGAAAGTGCCGGCGCGCAATGTGCTCGACATTCCGCCCGACGATCTGTCAAAGCTCATCCCGCGCGTGCAAAAGGTCGCGCAGGCCGCGAAGATTGCCATGCAGGCCGACGGGATCACGCTGCATCAATATAATGAACCGGCCGGCGGCCAGGTGATCTTCCACCTGCATTTTCACGTCATGCCGCGCTTTGCCGGCATCGAGCTTCGCCCGCATACGGGCCAGATGGAAAAAGCCGAAGTGCTTGAAGCCAATCGCGACAAGATCATCGCGGCGCTGAATTAGAGTCAGGACTCAATTTGTTCAACTTCAAACCCTCATCCTGAGGAGCGAGCGCAGCTCGCGTCTCGAAGGATCGAGGGTTTGGCGTCGAGAAAATAACGCTGATCCCTCGCCCTTCGAGACACACGCCTCTCGGCGCGCTCCTCAGGGTGAGGGATCAAGCAAATGGGTTGAGACTCGTGAGTGGCTGCCTCAAGGCGCGGGCGCGAGCACGTCGTAGGCCGCCTTATAGGGCTCGATGCGCACGACGCCCGCCGCGAAAACCGAAACCTTGGCGATCGGCCCGAAGACGAGCTTGCCGTCCGCATCGTGCTTCACGCCATATTGCCAGATCGTCATTTGCCCATCGGCTGCGATCTTCTTCGACAATTGCTCGACGGCTGAGCCGGTGCCGAGACGGGCTATGTCCTCCTTGGTCAATCCGACGAACATTTCGTCCTTCGGCGTCACGATCTTGAAGAGGCTCACACCTTCGGCAGCGGCAGCCGACATGATGGCTGCCATTGTCGTAAAACCAGCGGCGGCAAAAAGAGTGCGGCGTTGAAAACGGGTCGCCCGGCAAAACATGATTTTCTCCTGATTCGAAGGGCCGCCCCTTATGGCAAGGCGGTCAGAATGAAGGAGAGGTAATCCGTTCGGACCCGGGTGCCCGTGCCGTTTGACACGACGAAGTTCGTTGGTCCGTGGCCAATGACGGCTGCAGCGACGTATCAGATTTCGCCATTCATCTCTTGGCGGCGAGCATGGCGAGCGGACCGCTTTAGTCAAGGATGGCTTCGCCACCGCCTACGGCGGCGCATCCGAGATGCGTCCTTGACGAAAGCATATCCGTCTCGCTGAAAATCTCCGCCGCTGGATGAATGGCGGTCTTTGAACGGCACGATCGGCCTCGGAACAATCCTCAACCTCTTAGAAAGAAAATGGCCGGGACAAGCCCGGCCATTTCGATTTTAAGAAAGCGATGAGGTCGCGTTCGATTATTTCGAAGGCTCGTCGGTTTCGGCGACAGTCTCCGGCGCATCGCCATCGGTCGCCTCGTCGTCGCCCTCGGCATCGTCGGCCTTACCCTTGCGGGCTTTGGCACGGCGCACTTCCGGCTCCGCCTTGACGCGCTTCTTGCCGGCTTCGACGATGTCCTTTTCCGGACGCGGTAGAACCGGCCCTTCAGGGAAGACAAAGCCGAGCTTCTTGTTGCCCGCATCATCGGCCGTCACGACAACCTTGACGTTGCCGCCATTCTTCAGGCGGCCGAACAGCACTTCGTCGGCGAGCGGCGTCTTGATCGTCGTCTGGATGACGCGCGCCATCGGGCGAGCGCCCATGTGCTCGTCATAACCATTCTCGATGAGCCAGTTGCGGGCTTCGTCGGTGAGTTCGATCGAGACGTTGCGCTCGGCCAATTGCGCGTCGAGCTGCATGATGAACTTGTCGACAACCTTGGCGATGACCTCGGACGGCAGACGCCCGAAGGTAACGACGGCATCGAGACGGTTGCGGAATTCCGGCGCGAACATCCGGTTGATCGCTTCCGTATCCTCGCCCTCGCGCTTGCCGCGGGTGAAGCCGAAGCTCTCACGCTGCATGTCGGAGGCGCCCGCATTGGTCGTCATGATCATGATGACATTGCGGAAATCGATCTGCTTGCCGGTGTGATCCGTCAGCTTGCCGTGATCCATGACCTGCAACAGGATGTTGTAGAGGTCGGGATGCGCCTTCTCGATTTCGTCGAGCAACAGCACGCAATGCGGATGCTGATCGATCGCATCGGTCAACAGACCGCCTTGGTCGAAACCGACATAGCCGGGAGGTGCACCGAGGAGGCGCGACACTGTGTGGCGCTCCATATATTCCGACATGTCGAAGCGCACGAGCTCAACACCGAGCGCCGTTGCAAGCTGACGTGCCACTTCGGTCTTGCCGACGCCGGTTGGACCCGAGAAGAGGTAGCTGCCGATCGGCTTCTCGCCATCGCGCAGACCGGCGCGGGCGAGCTTGATCGCCGAGGTCAGAGCCTCGATGGCGCTGTTTTGGCCATAGACCACACGCTCCAGGGTCGTGACGAGATGTTCGAGAACCTCGGCATCGTCCTTCGACACGGTCTTCGGAGGAATCCGCGCCATGGTCGCAATGGTGGTCTCAACCTCTTTGATGCCGATCGTCTTCTTGCGCTTGTTTTCCGGCAGAAGCATCTGACTCGCGCCGGTCTCGTCGATCACGTCGATCGCTTTGTCCGGCAGCTTGCGGTCGTGGATGTAGCGGGCCGAGAGTTCGACAGCCGCCTTGATCGCTTCATTGGTGTAGCGGATCTTGTGGAACTCTTCGAAATAGGGCTTCAAGCCCTTCATGATCTCGATCGCATCCGGGATCGACGGCTCATTGACGTCGATCTTCTGGAAGCGGCGGACGAGCGCGCGATCCTTTTCGAAGTACTGGCGGTACTCCTTATAGGTCGTGGAGCCGATGCAGCGCAGCGTGCCTTGCGCCAAAGCCGGCTTCAGCAGGTTCGACGCATCCATGGCGCCGCCCGAAGTGGCGCCGGCACCGATCACGGTGTGTATTTCATCGATGAAGAGGATCGCCTTCTTGTGGTTCTCGATCTCCTTCATGACCTGCTTCAGGCGCTCTTCGAAATCGCCGCGATAGCGAGTTCCGGCGAGCAGCGTGCCCATGTCGAGCGCGAAGACGGTAGCCTCGGCCAGAACTTCCGGCACTTCGTTCTTGATGATCTTGCGGGCAAGACCTTCGGCGATCGCGGTCTTGCCGACGCCGGGATCACCAACGAGCAGCGGGTTGTTCTTATGGCGGCGGCAGAGCACCTGGATCGTGCGCTGCACTTCGGCCTCGCGGCCGATCAGCGGATCGATCTTGCCGTCCTTGGCCTTCTTGTTGAGGTTGATGCAATAGGCGTCGAGCGCGCCCTCTTTCTTCTTCTCGCCCTCTTTGCCTTCCTTCGGCTCGCGGCCTTCGGCCTCTTCCTCGACGCCGCGCGGCGCCTTGGAGGGGTCCGACATGCCGGGTCGCTTGGCAATGCCATGGCTGATGTAATTGACCGCGTCGTAGCGGGTCATGTCCTGCTCTTGCAGGAAATAGGCGGCGTGGCTCTCGCGCTCGGCGAAGATCGCGACGAGCACGTTGGCACCCGTCACTTCCTCGCGTCCGGACGATTGCACATGAATGACCGCGCGCTGAATGACGCGCTGGAAGCCTGCCGTGGGCTTGGCGTCTTCACGGCCTTCGCTGACGAGATTGTCGAGCTCCTGCTCGATATAATCCCGCAAATTCTTCTTCAGGAGATCGAGATCGACGGAGCAAGCGCGAAGCACGGCGGCGGCGTCGCCGTCATCGGTAAGGCTCAACAGCAGATGCTCGAGAGTTGCATATTCATGATGCCGCTCGTTTGCTATCGCGAGGGCGCGGTGGAGCGACTGTTCTAGATTGCGGGAGAAGGACGGCATTGTGGCTCCAACCTCTCAGTTCTTTTCCATGATACATTGCAGCGGATGCTGATGCTTGCGGGCGTAGTCCATAACTTGCGTGACTTTCGTCTCCGCCACTTCATACGTGAACACGCCGCACTCTCCGACACCGTGCTGGTGCACATGGAGCATGATCCGTGTCGCGTCTTCGGGGCCCTTGTTGAAGTATTTCTTCAACACCGTGACCACGAATTCCATCGGCGTGTAATCGTCGTTGAGGAGAAGAACCCGGTACATGGCGGGCTTGCGCGTCTGGGTGCGCGTCCGCGTAATAACCGCTGTTCCATTGCCTCCTTTACCGCCGTCACCTCCGCCATCCCCCGGCTCACCGGCCGCCTTCAAGGGAAAAACTGTCATAGACTCAGGATAAGGGTTGCAAAATTGGCCCGCGCTATGGACTGAGCCGTTTTTCCAACTGTCGAATTGGGAAAATGGTCCGTCGGTCACGTCTCTTTGATCCTTACCGTCCGCTGTCGTCGCCTTAAGATTGCGATGACGACGCTGTTTTCCAAGAGCGATGCAAATGTTTGGCCAGCTCTTTGTAACTGGCCCATCCTGCACCGGATTCTCAGACTACCTCCACTTCCTAATATGGACCACAGGTCTTTTTGCACAAAAGACATCTGGTCGCAGAGCTTAACGGGCGCCTCAGATCGCTGTGGAAAGCCTTCCGCAGCCTCGTTTATGGTCACGTATGGTTATTGGGACTGCCCCTGGCCGGCCGATTCTTCCGCCCAACGCCCTCCGCACGAAGCGGTTCGAGCGGTGCGCCGCGGTTTAAGGCAAAAAGCCAATAAAAAAGGCCCGACATCCGTCGAGCCTTCGCGAAAACCGCCAGCGCGGCAAGGTCTTGCAACAGACCTTGCCGAAGCGTGCAAATCTGCGGAAAATTATTTCGCGGCCGATTGGGCCTTAGCGATCACGCCTTCAACCGGCTTGAAAGCTTCCTTGGCGAGATTCGAATAGATCTCGCTGAACTTCGTCACTTGAGCGACAAAGCCTTCGTAAGAGGTTTTGGCGAATTCGGACTGGATCTGAATCGCGCTGTCGAGCGAATTGGCGCCGAGGAGCTTCTCGAAAAAGGCAGAGTTGCTCTCGAGGGACTTCTTCGAATAGTCGGTCGCCTCGGCGGCGATCGTCTGCAGACCCTTGGCAAGGGACGCAGCAGCGGTGGTGGCCGCTTCCAGTTGCTCTTTGCCGAATTTTTGGAACTCGTCGAAATTGGTAGCCATGGTGTTCCTCGTCGGATTGGGCCTGAATATGTCAGGTCGGCGGATCGGCGGGCCTGCCGATGACTGGAATTTAGTGCGCTGCACAAATTTCGTCAAGAGGAATTTTTTGCACTGCAACAAGAGTGTCAATGCGAGACGCTTGCCGCGATTCTACGCTATTCCCTTAACCGGCAGGTAACCCAAGAGAATT